>JBEKMO010000049.1:0-38729 GCA_050008465.1 Bryobacteraceae bacterium | reverse complement strand
CACACCTATCTATATAGCGCAAGCACAATATAGACTATTACATGCTTACACAAAAACGTCCGCCGCGCTGCCAATTGCTGACGGGTGAAGGCGTTACCTCAAACGCCCAGGGGGAAGATCAGCCCGATGCTGGGCCGACGTGGACGTCGGCCTGCGGACCTGGAGGTCCGCCCTACAGTGCTGGGGTTAATCCCGGCGGGCGACCAGGACGCGGGAGGGATAGAAGCCCTGGCGCACCGCGCAGTCCTTGAGAATGCGGAACTCCGTGGCTTCGATCAGCGCGGGGACGTGGTGCGCGACCTGGCGGCCCCAGAAGGCGGGCGCGATGCCGCCCGCGACTTTGTAGATGCGGTTAAAGTGCTTGACGTTCTGGCCGATGCACACCAGCGCCATTCGGCCGCTGGGCCGCAGCACCCGCCGGATCTCGCCGAGCGCCCGGACGATGTCCTCCACCGCCAGGAGCTCGAGCAGGTAGCAACAGAACACGACGTCGAAGCTCTCGTCGCGGAAGGGCATGTAGCGGGCGTCCACCGCCTGGCAAAGCGTGCTGGCGGCGGGGAACTCGCGCCAGATGCGGCGCCGGGTGCGCCGAGCCATGTTGGGCGAGAGATCGACCCCCACCGAGTGGCCGTTGGGGTTGGCGCGCACCACCCGGCGGAACAACTCGCCGGAGCCGGTGGCCACCTCGAGCACCCGCATGCCGTCGCGCACTTCGGCGGCCTCCAGGGCGCAGGTGTGCGCCCGCGCGTGGAACAGGCGCGCGGAGAGGGGATAGACCTCGGCCAGCCGGTCGTAGACGCGGCGGGTGCGGTTGGCGATGGTCCGCGGAAGCCCGTGGGAACTGAGTTCGAGGGCCAACGATTCGGAATGGTTCAAAAGAGCGCCTTTCAGTGTCTAGGATGCCGGCGCCAAGCTGGACTGCAGCTCGGGGATCTCGATTTCGATGCGGGTACCATGGCCGGGCTGGCTGTCGATCCGCATTCTGTAATCGGCGCCGAACAGGACCTTGAGCCTTTCGTCCACGTTGCTGACTCCGATGCCCTGCTCGCGCAACGTGCCCAGTTTCACCTCCGGGATGCCTACCCCGTCGTCTTCGACCAGCAAAAGCAGCCGGCCTTCTCTTAGACTACTGCGAAAGCGGACCACTCCGCCATCGACCTTGCTGCTCAGCCCGTGCTTGACGCAGTTCTCGATCAGGGGTTGGAGGAGCATGCTGGGGACCAGCCGGTCCAGCGTCACCGGGTCGACTTCTTTCTCAAAGCGCAGCTTGTCGCCGAAACGGATCATCTCGATGGAGAGGTAATCGTCGATGAAGTCCAACTCCTCGGCGAGCGGATTGAAGTTCTCCTGCTTGCGCAACAGGCGGCGAAGGATGTTGGAGAGCTTGTAGACCACGGCGCGGGCCTGCTGGGGGTCTGTGCGGATGAGCGAGGAGACGGTGTTCAGGGTGTTGAACAGGAAGTGGGGGTGGATCTGGCGGCTCAGGGCGTCCATGCGCGCCTGCATGAGCAGGCGGCGTTGCTCCTCGAGCTTGGTTTCGTTGCGGGTGTTGTTCCAGATCTTTAGCGGCAGCATCACCGCAATTACGGTGGTCGCGTAAACCGCCACGAAGTAGAGCGGGTGCGGGTGGGGCCAGGAGGGATAGATCGAAAACAGCCGCTTGGGCCAGACATGGCCCAGGCCGAGGCGCAGGAACTCGGCAAACAGAATCGCCAGCAGGAACAGGAGCTGGAAAGCGGCCCGGTAATGGTCGTGGCGGCGGGAGAACATGCGGTAGAGGCTGAGGTCGAACACCGGGGAGAAGCGCCAGATCTCCTCGGTGTCCGGCGCGCCGTCGCGGAGCAGGCCGCCCATGGCGCCGACCCCGATCAGCAGGGGCAGGGCGAGGTACTCGTGGTGAAACACGGCGGGCAGCGAGATCAGGGCGCCGGAGACCAGGCCGGTCACATAGCCCCCCAGGAGCCCGGCTACCAGGCTGCCTTCCAGCCCGAGGTCCACCGCCTTGTACTGCTGCACTACGCGGATCAACACTCCCGCGCCGAAGATGGTGGAGAAGCTGAGGGCCAGCAGGAGCCGCTGGTTGAGGGTGCGCTCCTCGCGCAGCAGCATGCGCTTAAAGCGTCCGGAGCGGACCAGGATGCTGGCCAACGAGGCCACCACGCCGAGGCGGATCATCAGCACGAACAGGTGTTCTTCCGGCATCGAGGCTCAGAGTCCATTATAATGAAGGAAATAAAGCACATTCAGGCTTATGTCGCACAATGGTGGTCAATCCGGGTTTCGCAAGGTCGCCGAGGCGGACTTCCCCACTCGCTTCGGGCACTTCCGGATCCGCGGCTTTGAAGGGCGCTACGGGGGAGAGGTCGAGGAAGCCGTGGTGCTCGAGATGGGCGACCTCGCGGGCACGACGCCAGCGCTGGTGCGAATCCATTCCCAGTGCCTCACCGGGGATGTTTTCCACAGTCTGCGGTGCGATTGCCGGGCGCAACTGGAGCTGTCCCTGGCGGCCATTGCCGAGGAGGGCCGGGGGCTTCTGATCTACGAGCACCAGGAGGGGCGCGGGATCGGCCTCGCCAATAAGCTGCGCGCGTACGAACTCCAGGACGGCGGCGCGGATACGGTGGAAGCGAACGAGCTGCTCGGGTTCAAGGCCGACCACCGCAGCTACGAGCTGCCAGTCGAGATCCTGCGGTATTTCGGCCTGACGAGCGTGCGGCTGCTATCGAACAACCCGGACAAGATCGCGGCTATCGAGAGGGCCGGCATCCAGGTGGCCGAGCGCGTCCCGTGCATAGTCGAGCCCTCGGTCACCTCGGAAATCTACTTGCGGACGAAGAAAGAGAAGCTGGGGCATTGGTTGGAGGGCCTGTAGCTTGTGGCTTGTGGCCTGTGGATCACAAGCCACGGCGCACCCGCTGGCGCACCTTGGGGCACAGTAGGAGCGCCAGCCAGTGAATCGTCGCGGAATCTACAGGCCACAAGCCACAAGCTACTCGCCTCCTCGCGTGTGGCCGGGGCCGCGCAGCACCGCGTTGAGGAAGAGCAGGTTCATGCCGTCGAGGTAGGCGCGGAAATTGGGGTCGGCGGTGAAGCCGACGATCTGGCCGCGGCCTTCGCGCTGGACAATGAGGAGCGGCTTGTAGGCGAACTGCTTGCGGGTCTCTTCCCACATATGGCCACCGGCGACGAGCTGATCGGGGCCGAGGAACAGTGCGGCGTTCACACCCTTATCGAGCTTGATGGGCGTGAAGACGGCGCGGCCGGCAACCAGTGCGTTGACGGTCTCGCCGAGGCCGGCGGTCATCCAGTGATCGGGGTCCAGACGGGCCTTCAGCATCACGCCGAGCACGCGGTCGGGCAATTCGGAGTCGGCCTGAATGGCCTTCTGGTACTCCTCTTCGGAGGCCAGGAGCTTGCCGGGCACGCGGGGCTCGGCGGCCTCGGGCTTGGCGGTCTCGGGCTTGGGGGCGTCGGGTTTCTTGGCGTCGGCGGGGCGCGGGGCGTTCTCCTGGGAAACCGCGAGCAGCGCCACTTTCGGGTCGGCGAGGAACGACACCGCGTTGCCGAGCCCGATGAGGGTGCCGCCGGCTACTACCCACTCCTTCAGACGCCGCGCGCCGTTCGGGCCAAACGCCTGGGAGTAGCCCTCGCCGGAGCCGTCCGGCAGGATCAGGACGTGGAAGCGGCTGAGGTCGGCGGCGGCGAGCGACTGGGCGCGAACGGCGGTCACGGGGTACTCGAACTGGCGCTCGAGGACGAAACGGGTCCAGCCGGCCGAGGTGGAGGATGCCGGCCGGTCCCAAATCAGCGCGATGGCAGGCCTCCGAAGAGCGACGATGTAACGGCTGCCGAAATTCGGCCCTTCGTCCACCCAACCGCTCTCGGTGGGCTGGACGTCCGCCCCGGTCGATTTGGCGAGGCGCGCGAGCCGGGCGGCGAGGTCCAGCGGATTCCCCTGCACCTTGAAGATGAGCGTCCCGGCGGGATACTTCCGGCTGTTCTGCGTGAAGGCGCGGTCGCTCGAGAAGGCGAGCAAGTCCTCGCGAAACGCGGCCGCGAGCAAACGCCCCGCGGCCTGCGTGGCCCAGGGCACGAGGTAGGCGATCGGCTTTGCGCTGGAGGGCGCCAGCGTCCCGGGCGGAATGCGCCCCGGCCGCACGGTCTCGAAATCCCCCTTCGAGACCTCGCCGGAGGCCAGGGCCTCGATGTTGAAGGCCAGCGGAAGCGACCAGCTCGTGACGTCGTAGACTTCGTCGGGCAGCTTCTTCTGGCGTAGCCGCTCCTGCTCTTTGACGAAGGCCGGATCCATCGGCACGTTCGGGTCGAGCAGCGTCCGAATGAGCCGCTTGGCGGGCTGGGCGAGCGAGACGACGTAGCTACCCGCCGGAATGTCGCGGCCGGAGACGCGGAAGGGCGCCCGCGCCCGCTTGATTTCGATCCCCTGTTCGTCGAGTAGGGCGGCCAGTTTGTCCACCGCCGCGGTGTCGCCCTTGCGGATGAGGATGTATTCGCGCGGCGGACCGCTCGCGCCCTCCTCGATGGCCGACTTGCGGTAGCGGTAGAAATTCTCGAGCAGCTTCTCGCGGTTGCGCGCGGCGGCCTCGGCGGTGGAGAGCGAGGCGGTGAAGTGCTGGCGGATGGTGTTGCGATAGGGGAGGATTGTGTCGTCGCTGCGGCGCATGACCAGCCCGCGCGCGGAAGCCTGCTCATAGGTCATGCCGATGGCGCCGTAGAAGGCCGGCCAGGAGTCGCCGTAGCCCGGATAGAAGGCGTCGAAGACGTCGCGGGTGAAGTAGTCGAAGCCGAACTTGTCGAACCAGCGCGCGTTGTTCTTGCCGAACCAGGCGAGAGCTTCCTTCTGCTGCGCGGTGAGGTGGGGATTGTAGGGGTCGGCGCCGGGCGCGAAGTAGTAGGTGGAATCCGAGCCCATCTCGTGGAGGTCGGCGAACACCAACGGGTACCACTCCTGCAAGACCTTGACCTGGCCGCGGACTTCCGGCTGGGTGAGGGCGAACCAGTCGCGGTTCATGTCGAAGAGGTAGTGGTTGCCACGCCCGCCGGGCCAAGGCTCGTTGTGCTCGGCGGCCGCGGGGCTCGCGTCCGGCTCGAGCCCGAGCGATTGCTCGAAGTTGTGGACGAAGCGGTCGCGGCCGTCGGGATTCTGAAGCGGCGCGATCAGCACGAGCACGTTCTTCAGGATTCCGTCCACCATCTCGTCGTTGCGCGCGGCCAGCAGATGGTATGAAGTCAGGAGCGCCGCCTCGGGCGAAGAGATCTCGTTGCCATGGATGCCGTAAGCCAGCCAGATGACCGCGGGCAACTGCGGCATCAGCTTTCGGGCCTCGGCCTCCGGGGTGGTTCGCGGGTCGGCCAGGCGGTGCATCCCAGCGCGGATCTCATCGAGGCGCTCGAGGTTCGCCTCGGAGCCGACGGCGGCGTAGACCAGCTTGCGTCCTTCCCAGCTTTGGCCGTACTCGAAGATCTTCAGCCGGCCGGACGCGGCGGCCAGCGCCTCGAGGTACTTCAGAAGCTGCGCGTGGGAGCTGATGTGGTCGCCCGGCTCGTATCCGAGGACCTGCCGGAACGTGGGGATGCGGGGGTCATAGCTCGCGCCGGGCCAGAACTCGAACTTGCTCTGGGCGGCCAGCGGCCAGGCCAGCAGCAGGCAGATGAGGAGAGCCAGGTTCTTTCTGGGCATAAGCCAACCAGGATACGCCAAAGAAGAAGGGCACGCCGGAGCGTGCCCTTCTTCGCCGCGTCAAAAGGATTTGACCCTGAATTGTTGACTTCTTGGTCCCCTTCGCATCGGGGCAATAACATGCTAGCACATCGGGGACCCAGTTACAGTGCCTCGCACATGCTTTGTCGGCTTGTGGCTTGTGGCCTGTGGCCTGTTGATCCAGCGGCGATGGTCGGGCTGGCGCTCGCTGGGGCGATAGCAGGTGCGCCGTAGCTTGTGATCCACAGGCCACAAGCCACAGGCCACAAGCCGCTACAGCTTCTCGGCGATGGATTTGGCCTGCAAGAAGAGCAGCATGTAGTCCGGGCCGCCGGCCTTGGAGTCGGTGCCCGACAGGTTGAAGCCGCCGAAGGGGTGCGCGCCCACCATCGCGCCGGTGCACTTGCGGTTGAAGTAGAGATTGCCGGTGAAGAAGCGCTGTTTGGCCTTCTCGATCTTCTCGCGATTGGTCGTGAAGACGGCGCCCGTAAGGCCGTACTCGGAGCGGTTGGCCAGTTCCAGCGCCTCATCGAAGTCCTTGGCCTTGGTCACGGCCAGGACCGGGCCGAAGATCTCCTCCCGGAAGATCCTGGCGTCGGGGGAGACGTCGGCGATCACGGTGGGGCGGATGAAGTAGCCGTCGCCCTCGGAGGGATTACCGCCCGCGATCAGCCGGCCCTCCCGCTTGCCGATCTCGATGTAGTTGAGGATGGAGCGTTGGGCGCTCGCGTTGATGACCGGCCCCATGTAGTTCCCGGGGTCGTCGGCTGGGCCGACCCGGATGGCCTCGACCTTCTTCGCGAGGCGCGCCAGGAACTCGTCGTAAACAGCTTCATCGACGATGGCGCGGGAGCAGGCGGAGCACTTCTGCCCCTGGTACCCGTAGGCGGAAACCAGCACGCCGTCCACGGCGCGGTCGAGATCGCATTCGCGGTCCACGATGATGGGGTCTTTGCCGCCCATCTCGGCCACCACGCGCTTGATCCAGATCTGGCCGGGCTGCGGCTTGGCCGCCAGCTCGTTGATGCGCAGGCCCACCTCTTTGGAGCCGGTGAAGGAGATGAACCGCGTCTTGGGGTGCTGGACCAGGACGTCGCCGACCACGGCGCCACTACCCACCAGCAGGCAGAAGCTGCGGAGCGGGAAGCCGGCCTCGCGCAACACCTCGACGAACTTCGCGGCGATGGTTGGCGTATCGCTGGAGGGCTTGAGGACCACGGTGTTGCCGGCGACCAGGGCCGCGGTGGTCATGCCCACCAGGATGGCGGCCGGGAAATTCCAGGGCGGGATGACGACGCCTACGCCGAGTGGCAGGTAGACCAACTCGTCCTTCTCGCCGGGCAGTTGGACGACCGGTTGCGGGCCGCCGAGGCGCAGCATCTCCCGCGCGTAGTACTCGCAGAAATCGATGGCTTCGCAGACGTCGGCCTCGGCCTCGATCCAGGTCTTGCCGGCCTCGTAAACCAGCCAGGCGTCGAATTCCAGCTTGCGCCGGCGCAGGATCGAGGCGGTCCGAAGCAGCGCAGCCACGCGGTCCTGGGCGGGGACGCGGCTCCACTCCGGGAAAAAGGAAAACGCGGATTCCACCGCGCGGCGGGCCAGCTCCGGCGTCGCTTTCTGATGGACGCCGACGATTTCAGCGGGCCGCGAAGGGTTCCGAGATTCGAGCTTCTGTTCGGTCTTGACGGACTCGCCGCCGATCCACAAGTCGTACTCGCGTCCGAATTGGGCGCGGACGCCGGCGAGCGCTTGTTTCATTGCCTCGCGGTTTTCGGGCCGCGAAAAGTCAGTGTAGGGTTCGTTGTGAAAAACGGGTAGTGGCTCCATTAACTCCTAGCTTACCCCCGAGTGCGGCCGATCCGCCCCGCGGCGCTCTCTGCCGCACCGGCGACTGCGCTCACGCCTTTCTTGTAGGCTTCTTTTCCCGCATCCACAATGTGCTCGCCCTTGTCGACCAGAGCGTCCTTGATGTGCTCACCGGCTTCGACCAGCGAGTCCTTTGCCTCTTCCGCCTTGCGGCGGATCAGCTTCCGCGTCTCCTTCCCGGATTGCGGGGCATAGAGCAGGGCAAGGCCCGCGCCGATCGACGCCCCGATCAGAAACCAAGCTGCCTTTTCCGTGGTACGCATGTTGGGTCCCCCCCTCCATTCTATCTAAAGGGGCCGGATAACGAACCGCAACCTGTTCTATGCTGGAGCCATGGCGGATGAACGGGAACTCGTTACGGTTTTTCGATCGGCTGATTCGGACGCCGAAGACCAGGCCGCCGCGGCGCGGGACCTGCTGACTCAAGCCGGCCTTTCCGCGGAGACCTTCGACGATTCGACGCCGGGAGTGCCAGCGGGCGCGTTCGAAGTCCGCGTGCCGCCCGAGCAGCAGGCCGAGGCCGAACGGCTGATCGATAGCCAGCGGGAGCCTTCTGGGGAACCGCCCGACCTTTCGCCCGACCTCGACATGGTGCCGGTGTTCGCCTCGGATGCCGCCGAAGCGGAGATGCTGGCGACGCAGATCCGCAGCATCCTCGAGGCGCGCGACATCCCCTCGGTGCTGACGAGCGGGTCGATGTTCCCGAGCCTGCCCTTTGAAGTGCGCGTTCCGAAGATCCGCCTGGAGGAAGCGCGCCAGGCGATTGTCGAAGCGCAGGAGGCGGGGCCCGCGGCGGCGGAAGAGGGCGAGCGGGAGTCGGAAGCGGAGAGCGGCGGCTCAGAAGGCGGAGTATAGGCCGCCCGGCTCCAGCCAGCGCATGGTATCGAGTTCGAGGCGCCGGCCGTCGCTGCGGATCGAGATCAGCCCCTCAAGGTCCGTTCGCAGCACCTCGGCATGACGTTGCTCGAGCCGCTTCAGCACCTCCGCGTTCGGGATATTGTACGAGTTCTCAAAGCCTACGGAGATGACGCCAAACGCCGGCCGCACGGCATCCAGGAACGGAACGCTGGAAGAGGTCCGGCTACCGTGGTGCGGCACTTTCAGCACATCGGCGCGCATCGAGGCGCCGCGGGCGACCAACTGCCGCTCCACCTGGCGCTCGATATCGCCGGTCAGCAGAAACGAATGCCGGCCGTAGCTGAGGCGCAGCACCAGCGAGTCGTTGTTGTGCGCGACTTCGCTGGCCTCATAGTCGGGGAACGGCGCCAGAACTTCGACCTCAACGCCCCCGTAGCGAAAGGCCTGGCCAGCGTGCAACGGAACGATCTTCACCCCGCGCCGGAGCGCCACCTCGCGCAGCCGCAGCCATTCCGGGCTGTCCGCCATTGCGCCGGTCCACAACTCCTTGGGACGGAAGTTCTCGATGACCGCCGCCAGCCCGCCGATGTGGTCCTCGTGCGCGTGCGAGAGCGCGATCGTGTCCAGCCGCCGGATCGAGCGGTTCCACAGGTACGGCGAAACGACGTCTTCGCCGATATCCAGGCGCGGGCGCCGGCGCCGGCCAAACGTGGGAATCCCGCCGCCATCCAGCAGCATCCGCCGGCCATCCGGGAAGGCAAGGAAGAGGCCGTCGCCTTGACCAACGTCAATGGCCGTCAACTCGAGGAAACCGGACGCGACTTTCGGCGGGAACGGGTGCACGACGATCAGCAGCAGCAAACCCGCCCAGGCGCAGAGGGCGCAGACGAAAACCACGCGACGGCGACGGAATACGGCCACAGTGAGCAGCGCCGCGGTCAGGCCGATCGCCAGCCAGAGCGGCGGGTCGCAGATGCGCCAGTCCGGCTCCCAACGCATGTGCCATTGCGCCGCCCATTGGGAAAAGGACAGCAACCAGCCGGCGATGGCGGCAGGCGCCTTCCACACGGTGAAGATGGCGGTGAAGCCGGCCGGCACAACCGCCGCCATCGCCGGAACGATCAGCAGATTCGCGGACAAGCCGCTCACCGAAAGCCGATGAAAATAGAGGGCCAGGGGCAGCGCCAGCCCGAGTTGCATGAAGGTGGAGATCACTACCATCTCATAGGCCCAGAACACCGCGCGCAACGCGAAGCCGATCGCCGCCAGCCACCCGCGTTGCGGAATGCGCGTCCAGAGCCAGAGCGTCTCGGCGAGCAGTCGCAGCTCGAGGCGAAGGCGGGCCACGCGCGGCGCCAGGCGCAGGTCCCGGTCGCGCTCGCCCAGCCCGGCGAGGCCCCTCGCCAGCGGCGCCGAGGTGCGCTCCAGCAACGGCATGGCGAACGCGCCGATGGTCGCCACCCCCAGGAACGAGAGTTGGAAGCTGGCTTCGAACATCTGCTCGGGGTCGCAGACGACAAAGGCCAGCGCGATGGCCGCGAGCAGGTTGAGCAGCCGCGACCGGCGGTAGAGATAGCGCACGACGACGAACATGGTGAAGCCAGCCGCGCCGCGAATCGCCGGCGCATGCCAGCCGGAGACCAGCGCGTAGGTCCAGGCCACCAGCGTGGTAAGGGTGAGCGCGGCCGCCTCCGGGAAAAAGCACAGGCGCAACAAGAACAGGAAGAAGGCCGCCAGCACGGTGACGTGCAGGCCGGAGATCACCAGTGTGTGATAGGTGCCGGTGCGGCGGAAATCCTCCGTCCAGACTCTTTCAAGGTTGGTCGTTTCGCCGACCAGGACGGCCTGCATCATGGTGGTCTTGTAGGTATCGCCGCGGTAGAGCCGTTCGAGCCGCTCGAGGGCGGCGACGCGCAAGCCGAAAATGGCGCGCCCAAAAAGGGTGCCGCAGTCGCCCGGAAGCACCTTCACCGGAGCGCCGGGGCGTGCCGAGGCGGTCCAATAAATGCCTCTGCGCGCCAGGTAGCCCGCATAGTCGAAGGAGCCGGGGTTGCGGAAATTGCGGGTGCGGCGCGGGCGCGCCTCGATCTCGACCTTCTGGCCGTAGCGCAGGTCGGGCGGCCGCTGACCGGGCTTCAGGAACAGGCTGACCTGCGCCCGCGCCCCTTGGCCCAACTCCAGCAGGAACTGCTCGCGGTCTTCGGAGAAGACCGGTGGCTCGACCACGCAGCCGCTCAGGATCACGATTTCGCGCGGGGCAGTGTCCAATTCCGGCGCGGGCCCCGGCCGGTGCGCCACCCCGACCAGCGCCCCGGCAAAGAACAGGGCCGCGAGGCACGCGGCCATGGCGGCGCGGCGCGTGCTCTTCCACAGCGCGAACAGCGCCAGGACGCCGAGAACGCCGATGGCCCAAAGCAGTTCCCGCGCGCCGAACGGGACGAATCGCACGAGCACGAGGCCCGCGGCCAAGGCCGCCAGCGGCGGAATCAGCGGATCGGGCACACTCTCCCCCTGGGGTATAGTGGGATCTCGCCCGGGAAAGTCGCAGCGCGGTTGGCCTGTGGTAGCCTGAATCCATCATGCCGAGGCTGAGGTGACCGAGCGGGCCGCCGAGGCGAGCCGCCGGTATTGGATTTGGGCTGGGGCCGGTGTGCTGGCGGCGAGTACCCTGTACCTGAACGGGATCACCGTGTGGTCGGTCTGGACTGCCAGGTCGGAAGTGCCGTGGCGCGACCAGTGGACCTACCTGGAGGACGCCAAGTCGATCCTGGGAGGCGCGTGGCCGCGGCTTTGGTACAGCTACTGGGGCAATCGCCTGGTGATGACCCGGCTCATCACCCTGCTCGATGTGCGCTTGTTTTCCGGCTTGAATACGCCAATCCTCGTGCTCAGCCTGGCGATTCAGACGGCGCACGCGGCGATGCTGGCTTACGTGGCATGGCGGCTGTTTGCCCGGATGTCCAAGGCGGTCTTCCTGGCCGTCGCCAGTCTGGCTTTTCATCTGTGCCTGTCGGCATTGCAGCTCGAGAACCTGATGTGGGCGGGGCAGGTGGGTTTCGTTTTGGTGTCGGCCAGCGCCAGTGCCGCCTTCCTGCTGCTGGCGTTGTACTCGCTGCAGCCGGCTGAAAGCGGACCACTGAAGAAGGGCGTGTTGCTGGGCGGCTCGATGCTGTCGGCGCTGGTGAGCACGCTTTCGAGCGCCAACGGTGCGCTGGTCTGGCCCCTGTTGGTGGCGCAAGCGGGCCTGGTGGGCGCCGGCCGCAGAGCCCGCCTCCTGCTGGCGTGCACCGGCGGCCTGGCGATCGCCGCCTATTTCTGGGGATACAAGGCCGGGCCGCCCGTGGGCATGGGAGCAGGAAGGGCGATGCTGCACCCGGAACAGAGCATTCCCCTGCTGGGTGCGCTGCTGGTGGGACCGCTGAGCGTGGTCTCGCTCCGGCTCGGGATGGTGATCGGATGCGCCGCGCTCCTGGCGGCGCTGTACGCGCTCTTCGAAGCCTTCCGGCCGAAGCGCCGGCCGCCGGCGCTTCTGAGCGTGTACGGAGCGGTGGTTGTGTTCTCGCTCCTCTCGCTGGCGGCCGTGGTGAGTGGGCGCATTACGCCGGAATTCGCCGCTTCGCGAGTACGGGAGCATTTGCTGGTGTTTCCGAGCCGGTACTTTTCGACGCCGTTCTTCCTGTGGTCCTGCCTGCTGGGGATCTCGATGTGGCTGGTGGCGAGGAACCGGCGCCAGTGGCCGCAACTCGCCGTGCTCGGTTCGGTCACGCTGCTGCTCTCGATTGGCACAGCTTGCTGGCAGAGCGGCGAAGCAGCGAATTGGAGGGCCTTCTATCGGGAGCTGGATGTGGCGGCGACGGCGCTCCTCATGGATGTGCAGGATCCGGGCAACCAGGCGCTGGCGCAGATATATCCGGAGGTGAGCCTGCGCTCGCGGGTTCGGGCGTGGCTGGAAGCGGACCGGTTGTCGATCTTCCAAGAGCGGCGTGCGTACCTGGCGGGGGCGCGTTTCGCGGCGGTCGCCGGAGTCCCGCGGGAGGGCCGCTGTCAGGGATCGGCGCGAGCCGTGGTGCGGGTGAGCGAAGGCAGTTTTCGCGTGACCGGCTGGGTCGTGGATTCCGTCGCCGCGCGCCCGCCGCGCGATCTGGTCTTCGCGGACCGTTCCGGCATCATCGCCGGGATTGCCAGGAGCGGCCTGCGGCGTCCCGACCTGGAGGGGAGAATCGACCGGCGGTTCCTGGATGACGCAGGCTGGCAAGGATACCTGAGGACCACGAGTGCAGGCCCGATCGCGGTGTACGGCCTGCTGGCCGGCTCAAGCGGCTCTTGTTTCGTGACCGAGGTTGCAGAGCTGCCGCCGCGATGAAAAAGTTGGCTGGTGGCGCCCTGGGGTATAGTGGGAGCGCAGCGCTGCTGAGTATGCGATTCCGCGAGTTCGCTGCCCGGAGAGTTCTTGTTGGCGCGGTGTGTGTCCTCACTCTTTTCGGGCTGAATGTCTACGTCTCCCTGAAGCTGTTCGGGTGCGAGTATACGCGCAGCTCGCGTTCGACTGAGGGGAATTTCATCGCGATGAGCCGGCTGCGGATGGAGCACTCGGGGCAGCTCGAGTGGCGGCCGTATTGGGCGGCGCGCATGCCCATCCAACACACCCACTCTCCGCTGATGCCGGCGACGGTGGCGGCGGTGGGAACGCAGGCGGGCTGGACGGCGGCGCTGGAGGGGGCGAGCGAGGGGGCCGTGCGCAGAGCGCTCGCACGCACGACGGGGACGGTGCGGCTGCCGGCGGGCATCATCGAAGTCCCGGTCGAACTCGCGATACCGCGCGGGGCGCACGATCTCGAGGTGACCGGCGACCCGGCGGGAACCGTGCTGCGCGCCACGGCTTCGTTCCAAGGCCGCGCCATTCTGAGCTGCCGGTCGGCCGCGCGCATCCGGTTTTCGCGCTTCACGGTGGATGGCAACCGCGCCTCGCTGGAACGCCGCGCCGGCCTGCCGCCGTACGTGGCGTTCGCCGGCTTCTACTCGAACAACGGAATCCTGGTGGAACAGGCGGCTGGGTTGACCATCCAGGACGTGAGCTTCCGCAATGTCGCGAGTTTCCCGATCCTGGTGGCCGCCTCCAAGGACGTGCTGATCCAGAGAGTGGTGATCGAGGACAGCGGCTCGCGGAACGAAAAGGGCAAGAACAACACCACCGGCGGGATTCTGCTGGAGGAGGGGACGACCGATTTCCGGGTCGAGGACTGCCGCATCCGCAACGTGCGGGGCAACGGCATCTGGACGCATTCCCTCTACAAGTCGCCGCGCAACCAGCGGGGGCGCATCGCCGGGAACCAGTTCGAGAACATCGGGCGGGACGCGATCCAGGTGGGCCACGCGGTGGCGGTGACGGTCACGGACAATACCGGCAAGCGGATCGGGTACCCGGCCGGGGAAGTCGACGTCGAGAACGGCGGGTTTCCGGTGGCCATCGATACGGCGGGCAACGTGGAGCGGTCCTTTTACTCGGCCAACCACTTCGAGGAGATCGACGGCAAGTGCATCGACTTGGACGGCTTCCACCATGGCGAGGTGCGCGACAACGTCTGCATCAACCGCGGCCGGCCCGAGGATTACCCGTTCGGCAACTATGGAATCGTGATGAACAACGCCAACCCGGACATGAAGTCCGAGTGGATCACCATCGCCGACAACGAGATCGACGGGACGCTGTACAGCGGGATGCTGGTCATCGGCAGCAATCACAAGATTGTCCGGAACCGCCTGCGCAACCTGAATCTGGCGCGCTGCAACG
The DNA here is from genome assembly GCA_050008465.1 of Bryobacteraceae bacterium. Classification (GTDB taxonomy): domain Bacteria; phylum Acidobacteriota; class Terriglobia; order Bryobacterales; family Bryobacteraceae; genus Fen-330. Next base: position 24,495 of record JBEKMO010000049.1, on the reverse strand, counting down.
ACAACCGGGCGCGGTGCACGTGGCTGCTGGCCACCGAGCCGGAGTTCCTGCGCAGCGGCATCTATCTCGCGCGCGGCGCCGCGCGTCCCGACCCGGCACGCGCGAACCGCATCGAGGCTAATGAAGTGTCAGGCTACGGGATCGCGCAGCACTGCATCGTGGCGGCGCCGGGGGTGTCGCTCGCGGCGAACACGGTCGTTGGCAACCGTTGCGGCGTGAGCTCCGGGAAATAGTCTGGACGGCAGTGTGGTCTGTCCGAGGACATAAACGGTTGACGAGAGACGATGCGGCCAAGTGGTGAACAAATGCTGAACACACAAATTCGGGTCGTCACCGCCCGTCCACTGAAAAGAAAGCAGAGAGCAGTCTGCGAGGACGAGTAGCGTGCCACGCAAACTCAGGGAACTATATGGCAGCAACGCTTATGTCGTGAGACGCTCATCCTGGCTGACACCGTTGCTCACCCAATCCACTCATCCAGAGCAATCGAGCCGTTAGCGTCTACAAAAAAGGCTCTGCGCAACGATTTGACGGGAGGCCCATTTTACGCGGCTTTCTGCAAAACGATGAATTCGGCCTTGGTCACGGCCATCCGCTGACCCTTGAGCAGCAGGTAGCGTAGATTCTTGTATCCGCGGCCGCGCCGTAACAGCGCCTTGATGTTGCCGTTGACCGCCTCCACCACTCCCAACCGAACCTTCGTCCGGCAGTAGTTGAGAATTCCCTCGAGGTGGTCCAGCAGCATCTCGGCCAGCTTCTGGAACGGTCGCAGGCGCTGCCAGCGAAGCTGGTCGATCCAGCTTTGTAGGTACCTCAGCATGGCGCCTTCGTAGCGGTAGTCCCACAGGCGGTCCAGGCCTTCCTTGAGCAGGTAGGCTTTCAGCAGCCGGCGGTTCAGCGCAAACAGCGCATTCAATTCCCGCCGCTTGCCGCTGGTCAGATTGACCCACCGCGTCAGCAGCAGCCAGCGCTTGCATTTGACCAGTCCCCGCCAGCGGCCCCCTTACGGAAAAACTCGGCCCGCCGCACTTGGTCGACCGCGGCGTTGGCGTGCTGCATCACCTGGAACTTGTCCACTCCCATCTGCCGCAGGGCTGGCAGCGGTCAGCCAGTCGATTGCCAACCGCTCAAACAGCGCCGTAAACCGGCTGCCCGGTTCCGCCCAGGGCAGCTTTACCACCCGAACCCCATGCTCGCCGCACTCCCCGCGGAGTGGCTTGGCATGCAGAATGGTCCGGTATTGGCAGGTGTCCAGGTGCCGCCACTGCCGCTCCCGCTGGTGGTCGTACTGCTGGCACGACTCGCCACACTCCGGGCAGGGCCAACTCCGCACATCGTGATGATCCAGATGGACGTGGACCTCACCCTCGGCTAGCTTCACTTCCACCCGCCCCACAAACCAGGGAGCCTTGCTTCCAAGAATCTCTGCGTACAGTTGTCGGTCTTGCATGGAGCTTCATTTTCCCATGCAGAACCGGCCGCCTTCCCACTACAAGGCCGGAATTCCCCTGTAATGTCCCAGAAGAACACAAAATCATTGATCGCCAAGTCGCCAGAACCTCCGTCCACCTTATGACCGCACCTCACTATTTCCTCTCAGACAGCCTTTCGGTATCCGGCTAAAACTGATAATAAAGGAAAACCGTCTCATTGCCATTCATCAACAGAAACGCCACAAAAAGCCCAACGGCATAAGCCACGGCATATATACGCCTTCGAGAAAACCTAATATCCCACGTTTCAGGCACAAAATTGGCGAGCAAGAAGCAACCAATGATTCCAGCAACTGGTATCCACGACACAACGGCTGTCCCCGCAGCACCGATGCCGATCATTTTCCCGAGCCACACTGACGCCATATGAAAATCACTGGAGCGGAACAACACCCACCCCGCGACAACAAGAATGAACGTCAACCACCGAAATACCAATGCAGGCAGCTTTTCTGTCACAGGCTCGGCGATCCGGTCCAGCACTAAAAGAAACCCATGGTATGCGCCCCATACAACGAAAGTCCAGTTCGCACCATGCCAGAGTCCACCCAAGAGCATCGTCACAAATAAGTTGATATACCTCCGCATCGTTCCATGCCGATTACCACCTAACGGGATGTAGAGATAGTCCCTCAACCAAGTGGATAAACTGATGTGCCACCGCCTCCAGAAATCACGTATGCCGAGAGCCTTGTACGGAGCGTCAAAGTTTTGGGGTATTCGTAATCCAAACAGATAGCCTAGCCCGACAGCCATATCAGAGTACCCACAGAAGTCGTAATATAACTGAAACGTGTATCCCAGCGCTGCGGTCCAAGCTCCAACAAATGTTAAAGACTCAAATGCCCCGAGTGCCGGGTTGACCCATCTCGCAAGGAGGTCAGCAATTACGACCTTCTTGATCATGCCAATGGAGAAGAAAGCAATACCACGCACCACGTAGTCCTAATTCAGGGACCGGTCGATATTCTCAAGGTCGCTCTCGATCTGACGGAAACGCACGATAGGTCCGGCAACTAGCTGCGAGAACAGACAGACGTAGGTGAAGTATTCCCAGATGTCTTTCGTCGCTTTTACTCGGCCTGCCGCCACGTCAACTATGTATGAAATCGTATGGAACGTGTAGAAGCTAATCCCAATCGGCAGAACAACCTCCAAATGCGGCAACAAACTGCGCGGAAAAATAGCCGTGGCTGTCTCTGCAAAGAAGTTGTAGTACTTGAAGAAGCCAAGCAGGGTCAAGTCTACCCCAACGGAAACATATACCCATAGCCTCGCCCGGCTCTTTGTCTGTGCGCGGTCAACAAGAATGGCGGCAAAGAAACTAACCAGACTAGAAAACAACAACAGAAAGCAAAACCGCCAATTCCAATAGCCATAAAACACATAGCCACTCAGAGTAAGGAGCACATAACGTTGTTGTTTCGTTGCGAAGAGCCAAAACAACACAGAGACGATAGGGAGAAAAGCGAAAAGAAAAATGTTGGAGTTGAAGACCATAATCAGCTAGTGAGCGTCAAGTGAGATGAGCAAGCCATCCGTCATCAGCTTGGTGTTGACTTCATCCATGTGACCGCCGTCGTACCAACCAGCCGGCAGCGCGTTGAAGTACGCCGGATCACTAAAGTCACGCACTGCTATTCTGTATCGAGGTGCCAGCAGCATTAGAAATCGTCTAACTTCGAGAAGTCTGGCGAGGTATTCTGTCTTCGACGTAATATACTGAACGACATCGGGGTGAATGGGTGAGATCCAGAGTATAGTTGCGACACCGTCCTTAGACGCCTGGGCGAGGAGAATCTCGAGATATTGTTTGCGTTTAGGCGAGATAGAGCGCATTGTTTGAAAACGCCTTAGATACTCGGGGCAAGAGGCTCTAATATGAGTCTCGAGGGCGAATCGACCTGATTGCTTTTCAGATTCCCAAGCAGGATAGTGTAAATACCCATCGGGATCAAAGGAAGTCTGTAGGGCTGGGTGCGTCTGTGTTGCGTGTTGCAACGATCGGAGGATGTCCAGGGTGTATTGAATGCTGAATACCTCTTTGAGGCGCCGAAGCGGACGCAGTATCGCGGGAGACTCTGTGACATCGACAGGCAGGTGAGAGAGCAATTCAGGGGTGTTCAAAAGGCGGTCGTCGAACGAATCGTCTCCATGGAGTGCTTCCACATCAAGACCGATTAGAAGGATCGACGGGCGCGATCCGCTGGAGCGAACGAAGTTATAGATAGCGAGATAGTCCTCGGCGTGGGCACTGTCGACCGCGAAGTTGAAGAACCGCTTTCCCAAGGTTGCATTTAGATAGGACGGCTGGAGTTTCATAGAGCGACTCGACCCTAAGATTATGCCATCTACAGGACCCTGAGATGCGTATGAGGAGAAGAGATGCGCTTTTGTGTTCCGAGAATCGAGAACGACCGGGGCGAGAAAGCGGGTCGGAAAGTAGAGTCGTGGATTACATACGATGGCAAGAAGGAAATAGCACAGAGTAAGCCCTAGGAGGACGATGCCGAAGGCTGCAGCAAAAGATGACCCGAGATGAGCCGGAGGATTCGGCGAAGCATCCTGTTCGGAGATCGCTGGGGGCGCATTCGCTTCCATGGTCTGTTGGGGCACACGGACGTGTTCTGGGTGTCGGAAGGGTATTATTACCACACGGAGTTGGACGAAATCAACTCAGCCTCCAAAATGGCCTCTGCGTAAGAATCTGACAGACCCCCGGTTTCATGTGGTTTCTGTGGAAGGTGGGTTCCCGCTTCCGTGCGCCGGCCACAGGCGGCCGGGCCGCCCTGGGGGCAATGCTGATAGGGGTTTCAAGGGAATCCACGCCTGCCGGGGCGTGGCCAGAGCCACACGGCGCCCGGCGCTTTGCCGAGTGCTCTGCTCCCGGCCACGCTCGGGAGAACAGGCGTGCGCGGGTTCACCGCCGCAGAGCCGTGCCAGACTCGGAGGACGGAATTCTCGAAGGGGTATCCCAGATGAATAGTTTCCGGTAGCACGCGGCCCTACCTCACCAATCTTGGATGCGGCGTCTGCTTGGAAAGAAATGTGGTCTTGGCAAGCCGTCGGGCAGTCCGCCGCTGAAAAGGCCGGGGCAGCAAAACCCCCGACCGCAGCCGACAACCTCAGATACTCAAACCCCCGCCAGTCAGGCACTTCATCGAATTCCTGCCCAGAGCCGTTCTTTCGTCATGCCCCATCTTGTCTGCCGAAAGTCGAATTCGGTTGCTGCCTTGGATGGAGCGTACGGAGCCAACACTTCCGTTCGAAGGTCCGAAACGCACTAATCCCCATACACCAAGAGCGTCACCGATGCCGTTCCTTGCGGAATCGGAAAGAGATAGTTCCCGGATTCGGCAATGTTCTCCATGCGCTGACCGCCCAGTGCTTTTGCCCCCTTTCCTTTCGGGCTGGCGATCAATAGCAAGGTACGCGTTGCAGAACACGGAGCCTTCCATCGAAACTGAAGGCGCTTCCATGATGGATCGGTCACGTCAACGCTATTCATGATAGTCTTCCTGTCGCTGAAGACCTTGATGCGCTTCCAGGCGGAAAAGCCATTCTGAGCAAACGCCACGATGCCGAGTGCGACTATCAGGGCTGCTTTGTTTGCGGTTCGCAAGCTGTTCACCCCTTCACTTCAGCGAACGTCGAGCGGCGTCCGCGAGGATTCTCCAGTACAGACCTGAATCTATCAGAATCCACGCCATGCCGCTCGTTGTACCGGAAGGTCTGTGCGTTGACATGCCGGAGCAGGTGGAACGGCTGGACACTGACGTAGGTTCCGTTTAGGCACCGTCCCAAGAGGCACCAGAAGTACTCCATGCCGCTCGTGTGAACATCACCGACGACGTAGACCTAAGTGTCGTGATCGCTGCTTCCTTGGGCATAGAACGCATTCAAAGGAGTTTCGCGCGATGGACGCGAACCGGCGCTAGGCAAGGCGTGAGGTTGAAGAGGATGTCGCATTGGTTGCCTGCCGCGAACGGGAGCGGAAGCGGAAGGCGCCGGCAGAGTGGAAGGCCAAGCGGAGTACTTCCCTGGCACCTATGACACGCAGAGGCACCGGATGACCCAGTCTGCGCGCAAGTTCATAGCTCTCCCTGATAGTGGCCTCGATAGTGGGACAAATAACGCCCAGGCAAAAAGTGCCGGTCAGCGGCCGGTGAATCTCGATGCCAGGAACGCGCAATCCGAGGGTTCCTTTCACAGGGTCTTGGTTCACGTTGAACAGCGTGACCGGGTTGTCCGAGATGTAGAAGGGGTGTTTTTGCGAAGTACTGTACAGAATCCAAGACTTGTCCAGCAGATGGGGCATTAGGTCTCGCGCCAGCTCGCGAGGCGATGTGATCGACGCGGCGCGAGGCTATCCCTCGTCGAGGAATTCGAATCCCTCAACGTTGTTGGGGTCCCAACCAGCGCGTTTGATGACGTCGTGCAAGCGGTCAACTTGGCCCTTCAGTTGTTTGCGTCGCGCGTCCGTTCGGAGCATCTGCACAGTAGGGAATAGGGCCACCATCGCTCTCCCTGTGGCACTAAGACCGTGAACGCTGCGCGCGGCTACTATCTTCTTGATGATGTCGCTGGTCACACCTTCCATGTTGGTCAGCAGCGGATCAACCGACTGCGAGACGCCATCAACTTCTTAGTCGTAAAAGGCCTTGGCGGATGCAATTTTCTGAATCGATGCGCTGAACGATTTCTCATTGGCCATGTCAAATACGAAGATCTGGCTGCCCCTGCCGGACGCGAAGTTCCGTAGAAGGAATTGCGGGACGTAATGTTGATTTGTCGCGCCCGTCCTATCGTGTAGTGAAGCCTGGCAGTATCCATTCTAGCAACCGGAGACGAGCACGAACGATCCGTTGTGAGGCGCGGCCTTCTTCATTGGCCCGGCGAAGATGCGCGGTGAGTTGCTTCCTGAATTGGAGCGCGGTCATGTTCATAGTCTTGTTCCTCAAGTTCACGGATCCGTACCGTACATCGTGGTTCTGCACGTCGAAATACAGGAGCTGAAGCCAATCACGTGGCATTTCGGGCGCTCTCGGGAACGGAGACAGGACGGCGGGCTCTGGACAAGCCTGGAGGCTTATCCTACTCTGGAGGTCTGTGGCGAATCCTGAATCCGCGGCCGCGTTTCTGGCCGGACATGTCGAGCGGGTACGCCGGCAGCAGCCGAAGAAGCGCATTGTGTTTCCCGAGGGGGGCGATCCGCGCGTGCTGGCGGCCGCCGAGCGGCTGGCGCGCGAGGGGCTGGTCGAGCCGATCCTGATCGGCGCGCGGCCGGCGGGCGCTTCCTCGGTGCTCCAATTCGTTGACCCGGGGACGTCGCCGAACGCGGCCAGGTACGCCGCGCTGTACTCGGAGCGGCGGCGCGGTCGGGGGATTACCGAAGCGGAGGCGGCCCGGACGGCGCGGCGTCCGCTATACTTCGCGGCGCTGATGGTAGCGGCCGGAGACGCCGACGGCACCGTCGGGGGCGCTTCGAACACCACCGCCGAGACGGTGCGCGCCGCGCTGCACACGATTGGGACCGCTCCGGGCGTCCACACCGTCTCCGGGTTCTTCGTCATCGCGCTGCCGAACCGGGCCTGGGGGCACAACGGCCTGTTCCTCATGGCCGATTGCGCGGTGGTCGTCGACCCGACCGCGGCCCAGATGGCCGATATCGCCATCGCTACCGCGGCCAGCACCGAGGCGCTGCTCGGGACCAAGCCGGTGGTGGCACTGCTGTCGTTCTCGACCAAGGGCAGCGCGCGGCACCCGGAGGTCACCAAGGTGGTGGAGGCCTTCAAGCTGGTGAAAGCGCGGGCGCCGCAGCTTGAGGTGGACGGGGAACTGCAAGCCGACGCCGCGCTGGTGGAGGCGATCGGCCGCTCGAAATCGCCCGACTCCCGCGTGCCGGGCCGCGCCAACACGCTCATCTTCCCCAATCTCGCTTCGGGCAATATCGGCTACAAGCTCACCGAGTGGATGGCGGGCGGCGCGGCCATCGGCCCGCTGCTCCAGGGGCTGGCCAAGCCCGCTAACGATCTCTCTCGCGCCTGTTCGCCCGAAGAGGTCTACAGCGTTGCGGTCATCACCGCGACGCAGTGCGGCGACGGCAAATGAAAGTCCTGGTCCTCAACAGCGGCAGCTCGACGGTGAAGTACCAGTTGTTCGAGACCAGCCTCGAGCTGATGGCGGCAAACGAGGACCGGAGTCTCAAGCGCGGTATCGTCGACCGTATCGGCGAGGCTGTTCCAGACCACGCCGCGGCGGTCGAGATCGCGCTCGACCAACTGACGGACCCGCAGCGCGGCGCGGTCCGGACACTCGATGAGATCGAGGCGGTGGGCCATCGAATCGTGCACGGTGGCGATTATTTCAGCGAGCCCGTGCGGATCGACGAATCGGTGGTGGAGCGGATCCGGGAATGCATCGCGCTCGCGCCGCTGCACAACCCGGATAACCTGAGCACCTACGAATCCTGCCGGCAGCGGATGCCCGGCGCCGCGCACGTGGCCGTGTTCGACACCGCCTTCCACCAGACGCTACCGCCGGCGGCCTACACCTACGGGCTGCCCTACGAGGTCTGCGCGCGGTACAAGCTGCGGCGCTACGGCTTCCACGGCACCTCGCACCGCTACGTCGCGCTGCGCTTCGCCGAGATCCACCGCCGCCCGCCGGAGGACTTCAAGCTCATCACCTGCCACTTGGGCAACGGCTGCTCGATGTGCGCCATCGACCGGGGCCGTTCGGTCGATACCAGCATGGGCCTGACGCCGCTGGAGGGCCTGCTGATGGGCACACGTTCCGGCGATACGGACCCTGGCGCGGTGCTGCACCTCATGCAGTGGGAGCGGCTGGATGTCGAGCAAATGGATTCGCTGCTGAATCACGCGAGCGGTCTGCACGGGATCTCGGGCGTCTCGAACGACATGCGGACCCTGCTCGAGAGCGCGCGCGAGGGCAACGGGCGCGCCCGCCTGGCGATTGACGTGTTCTGCTACCGCATCCGGAAATACATCGGGGCGTACTTCGCGGCGCTCAGCGGGGCGGACGCGGTGGTCTTCACGGCGGGCATCGGGGAAAACGCGCCGGCCATCCGCGCCGCGGCGTGCGAGTCTCTGGAAGCCCTGGGAATTCGCATCGACCCTGCACGGAACGGAGCCGCGCTGGGAGTGGAAGCGGACATCTCGGCCGACGGCGCGGCCACTCGCGTCTGGGTGATTCCAACCAACGAGGAACTGCTCATCGGCCGCGACACCGTGCGGTGCATTCAAGCAACGACTAGAATGCCTACCGCTTGCTGACGCGCGCGGTTCGGTGCTGCCGCGCGGCCCTCAGCACCGAACCGCGACCGTCAGGGAGCGGTTTCCAGCGCGGCCAGCGCGCGGCGGCACACTTCGGCGTGGCGCGCGCGCCGGTCGTGGCGGAGGCGGTGGCGCGTCTCCTCGTCGAGCGGCGGCAGCAGGTCGAAGGTGATGTTGGCGGGCTGGTAATGGGCCGGATCTGCGCCGGAGATGTACCGGCACAACGAACCCAGCGCGGTTTCGGGAGGGAAGAGGCGGGGCTCGAGTCCCTGCGCCAGCGCGGCGGCGTTGCGCCCCGCGACCAATCCCGTGGCAATCGACTCGACGTAACCCTCCACCCCCGAAATCTGCCCCGCGAACAGGCACGCCTGTTTATTGCGCAATTGGAGGGCGCCGTTCAGTAACGATGGCGCATTGATGTAGGTGTTGCGGTGCACCTGGCCGAAGCGGAGGAACTCGGCGCGCTCGAGTCCCGGGATCAGGCGCAACACGCGCGCCTGCTCGTTGAAGCGCATGTGGTTCTGAAAGCCGACCAGGTTGTAGCTCGCGGCGCGCAGGTTCTCCTGGCGCAATTGCACCACCGCGTGAGGGCGGCGCCCGGTTCTCGGGTCGGCGAGGCCCACTGGCTTCATCGGGCCGAAACGCAGCGTGTCGCGTCCGCGGCGCGCGAGCTCCTCGATGGGCAGGCAGGCCTCGAAATATGGAACGTCCTCGGGGATGTGCGCGCTGGCGCTCTCGGCGGCCAGCAGGGCGTCGACGAAGCGCTCGTATTGCTCCCTGTCGAAGGGGCAGTTCAGGTAGTCGCCGGTCGAGTCGAGCGACTTGCCGTAGCGCGAAGCGCGGAAGGCAATCGACAGGTCCACCGAATCGGCCTCGACGATGGGGCTGATCGCATCGTAGAAAAACAGACGGTCCGAGCCGGTGAGCCGCGCGATTTCCTGCGCCAGGGCGTCGCTGGTCAGCGGGCCGGTAGCGATCACCACGATACCGTCCGGAATTGCCGTGACTTCCTCGCGCCGGATCTCGATGGATGGATAGGAGGCGATGACGGCGGTGACCCGCTCGGCGAAGACCTCGCGGTCCACAGTGAGTGCGTGGCCGCCCGGGACCCGCGCCTCCGCGGCGATCTCGAGCAGCAGCGACCCGAGGCGGCGCAACTCCTGCTTCAGCAGCCAGGGGGCCGAGCCTTCCTGCTCGGTCTTGAGCGAATTACTGCACACTAACTCGGCGAGACGGTTCGTCTTGTGGGCGGGCGTCGGGCGCACGGGGCGCATCTCATAGAGAATGACCCGGCAGCCGGCGCGCGCCGCCTGCCAAGCGGCCTCGCAGCCCGCAAGTCCGCCACCGATGATGTGAATGGGGTGGATCAAGGCCGTGGAACCATTCTATCCACCCCACGGGACAGGCCGGGCTACGCGTGCTGCGTACGCATCTGCGCGAAGAGGGCCTCGGCGCCTTTCTGCATCTCCTCAGGGGTAACGTCCTTGGTGTGGGTGGCCAGCCCCCAGGAGTGGCCGAAGGGATCGGTCAACTTGGCGTACCGATCGCCCCAGAACATGTCGGTGGGCGGCATGTCGGCTTTCGCGCCAGCCGCCACCGCCTGCTGGAACGCCGAATCTACGTCCCCAAAGTAGACGTAGAGGCTCACAGTGGTTCCGCCTAGAGAGATCGGCGAGCGCGCGCCGCCCGGAAACTCGTCCCCCAACATGATGCGTGAGTCGCCGATCTGCAGCTCCGCGTGGCCGATCTTGTCCCCAGGCGTGACCATGCGAGATATCTCGGTGGCGCCAAACGCCTGCTTGTAAAACTCGATTGCCTTAGCTCCGTCCCGCACGGCCAGGCCCGGCGTGACGGAGTGATAGCCCTTTGGTATTGGTTGTGCCATTTTCCCCTCTTTCTGAACGGGCTAAGCCCGTTGCCACCAGTATAAAATGATTTCGTGCCCGTTGGGATTCAACCCGAGCAGATCCGAAAGGCCGCTGAGCGGATTCGCCCCATCGCGCACCGCACGCCGGTGATGACCTCGCGTAGTTTCGATGCCGCAGCCGGAGTCGAAGCGCACTTCAAGTGCGAGAACTTGCAGCGGGGCGGCGCGTTCAAGATCCGCGGGGCTTCCAACTTCATCTTCTCAATTCCCCGCGAGGATCTGGCCCGGGGCGTCGTTGCCTACTCGTCGGGGAACCACGCGCAGGCGGTGGCCATCGCGGCGCGGCACGTGGGCGCGCGAGCGACGATCGTAATGCCGGCCGACGCACCGCGCTCGAAAGTCGAGGCCACCCGCTCCTACGGCGCGAGCATCGTCGCCTACGATCGCCTGCGGGAGAACCGCGAAGCCATCGGCGCGCGCATCGCCCAGGAAAGCGGGGCCACGCTGGTTCCGCCCTACGATCATCCGTGGACCATCGCCGGGCAAGGCACGGTGGCTCTGGAACTGCTCGAGCAGGCGCCCGAACTGGACGCGCTGATCGCGCCGGTCGGCGGCGGCGGACTGCTTTCGGGGTGCGCCATCGCAGCCAGGAGCATCAACCCGAACATCCGCATCTTCGGCGCGGAACCGGAAGACGCCAACGACACGTTCCTGTCATTCCGCGCGGGCCGGAGGGTCGAGATCCCTCCACCCAAAACGCTGGCGGACGGACTGCGCGCGACGTGTCCCGGCGAGATCACGTTCCCGATTCTGCGGGAGCTGGCCGAAGACATCCTCCTGGTCAGCGAAGAGGAAATCCGTTCGGCGTTGAAGTTCCTGCTGTCGCGGATGAAGATCCTGGTGGAGCCGAGCGGTGCAGTGCCGGCGGCCGCAGTGCTGTTCCGAAAATTGCCGCCGCATGTCGGAACCGTAGGAGTGATTCTGTCCGGCGGCAACGTCGATTTCGAGGTGCTTCAGGGGCTATGAAAACCCGAGGTTGGAAAACCCGTGACAGTACTGTCACGGGTTTTGCCCTACACGCCCATCTTGTCGATTTCGTTGAAGTAGACGCGGCGGCCTTCGTCCATGGCCAGGTTGGAGAGGATGACCATGGTGGAATCGGCGAGGCCGAGCTCGAGGTCGGCGAGGGGCTTCTTGCCGGTGCGGGTGGAGTCCAGGAAGGCCTCCAGTTGAGTGTCGACCGGATTCTGGTCCTCCCGCGGCATCATGATGCCCTTGCGGTACATCCACAGGCGGGCGAACTTCAGCTCGCGCTGGAGGAACGACTCCCTGCCGCTGACCAGGTCGCGCGAGAGCATGATGGGCAGGCCTCGCGAACCCGCTGCGGCGGCGGTGAGGGAGGCGCTGGCGATGGCGGCCTTCTCCTGCTTGCCGGCGGCTGAAGTGGCTTGGGCCGGGCCCGGCTCGACGAACCAGAGACCGATGGCCGGCTCGTAGTCCTTGCCGACCGTGATCTCGAGGGTACCCTCGGTTCCCATGATGACCTCGCCGAATTCGGTGCGCGAGCCGCCGAAAAGGGTCAAGTGCCGGTTGGTGCTGACCGCCTGGTACATCATCTTCTGGCCCTTGGGGTACTTGAGGATCAGTTGGATATTGTCGAAGACGTCGCGGCCGTCCTTGGAGAAGTCGAGACCGCCGACGCCGGTGACGAACTCGGGGCGGGCGCCAAACATCCAGTCCGCCACGTCGACCTGGTGCGAGGCCAGCTCGGCGGCCGCGCCGCCGGAGTACTGCCGGAAGAGCCGCCAGTTGAGCTCCTTCTGGCGCACCGGGTCGGGCTTCATGACCCAGCCCGGGTTGCGGTTCCATTGGGCGTTGAGGTGCGTCACCTTGCCCAGGAGCCCCTTGTCGATCATTTGCTTGGCGGTTTGGTAGAACTGGCTGTAGCGCCGCTGGAGACCCACTTGCAGGATCTGCTTCGGATGCTCGGCGGCCAGCTTTCGCAGTGCGTGGATCTCCTCCGGCTTGAACACCAGGCTCTTCTCGCAGAAGACGTGCCGGCCAGCGAGCAAGGCGTCCCGCGTGATCCGGAAATGCTCGTAGAGCGGGGTGACGATGAGAACCGCGTCGACCTTCTCCCGGTCCAGCAATTGCCGGTAGTCGAGATACGTCCTGGGATTGCCGCCGATCGCCGCCGCGCCCTTCTTCAGGTTCGGCTCGTAGATGTCGCAGACCGCCAGGCACCGGCCCGCGTCGATCTTGCTGAGGTGGTTGAGCAGATACTGGCCTCGGCTGCCCGTGCCGATCATGGCGTAGGAGACCTGGTTGTTTGCAGCCTTCACCTTCCGGATGGCGGGCGCCGTCACGCGAGCCGCGGCGGCTGCCGCAGCGACGGCTCCGGCGGTTTTGAGCACATCGCGGCGGGTCAGATCGGATGATTTGGCCATACAGTCAGTCCTCTCGGAATCCGGACACTCGGATGACAGGGATTACCGCAACCTAGAGTATAGGAGCTAGGCGTCAGGGGACGCAATCGTGGAGGCCGCCTCGGCTTGCTGTCGCGCGCGCCGCGCCGCCCACTCCGCCCCCGCCAGGATCACCATCGCGCCCAGGAAGCTCCAGAGAATGATGGTGACGGAGCGGTAGAACGGTCCGTACTCGGCTTTGAGTTTCCTGCTCAACAGCGGCCAGGTGAGCAGATTGAGGTATTTCAGGACCTCCAGAGCGATGCCCACCAGGATGGCCTGCGGCAGCACCGAGCGCCAGGGGATGCGGGCGTTGGGCAGCAGCCAGTAGATCAGAAACAGCATCAGGATGGAGACTGGCAGGGCCGCCATCTTGAACAATACCAGTTCGAGGATTCGCGCGAGCAGCGAGGCCGTTCCCAGGTGCTTCAGGCTGATTCCGGTAAGGATGGTCGAGGTCAGCGCCAGACTGCCGCAGACGAAAATCAACCCCAGGCTGACAAGCTGATTCTTGAGGAAACTGCGGTTCTTGGGGATGCCCCAGACCCGGTTCAGCGCGATCTCCATCGGCTCGAAAATGCCGTTGGCAGTGAACAGCAGCAGCAGAAGCGAGAAGATCTGCAACGCGCCGCGCGATTCCACGGCCGCCAGCAGGTTGTCCCGGATGAAGCCCACCATCGTCTCATGGCTGCCCAGATCGCCGGGAAAGTAATCGTCCAGAACAAAACCGACCGCCCCCATCGCTCCGCGCCAGCCGAGCAGGTAGCGGCACGCTGAGAAGATCACGATGAGAAGCGGGAAGAAGGAGAGCAGCACGTTGGCGGCGATCGAGAAGCTGTGGACGTGCACCTCGGTCTCCATCCAGTAATTGAGCGTGGGACGAGAGGCGCGCGCCAGCACCTTCCATCTGGGATCGGGCGGAGTAGAGATGATGGCTGGCGGATCCGGTGGCATCAACCTTCCAGGGTACCGCGGGGCGCCGAGCCAAAAAAGGACTTCGGCGTAACGATTGGGTAACATCGTGTTTGTAGACTGCTCGGAGAAGCGAGGACAAAACGATGAAACTCCTGATTCCAGGCATTCTGATCGCCGCGGCGGCAGTCACGGCGCTGGCGCAACCGGCCTCGCTGGCCGGGATCAAAGACGAGGGCACGTTTCTGCTCTACAAGGACGAAGACCGCATTATCACGATGAAGTGCAAGTGGCAGGCGGACGGCTCCCTGGAGGTGGAGAACATCATCGCGATGGCGGGTCAGAGCGTCACCACCACAACCACCATCGCGATCGACAAAGACGGCCTGTGGACCAGCATCGTGCAGAAGGCCCCGACCGGAACGGTGACCACCGTCCGCGACGGAGCGAAGGCCCGGCGCACGTTCAAGGACAAGACCGAGATCATCGACGTCAAGCCCGGGGCGCGGTTGTGGCACAACTTCGGCCCGGTGCTGATCAGCCACGCGATCCTTCTGTACGACAAGGCCAAAGGGGGCAAGCAGACGTTCCCGCTGGTGATCATCCCGGGCATGGCCATGGAGGCGTCGCTGGAATTCAAGGACAAGATCGAGCGGAGCGTGGCCGGGAAGGACCTCCAGTTCGAGCGCTACATCTACTATCTGCCGGGGGTGGACGTCACGGTCTGGGTGGACGCTGTCGGGAAGGTGTACTTCGCCGACGTGCCCGCCCAGCACGTGACCTACGTTCGCGAGGGGTATGAAGCTCTCCGCAAGTCCGGCGAAGCGGACCCGCTGCTTTCGGCGCCGAAGTTCGAGGTCAAGGTGGAGCACGGCGTGGGCGTGCCGATGCGCGACGGCCTGAAGCTCTCCACCGACCTCTACCTGCCGCAAGCCGAGGGCAAGCTCCCGGTGATTCTGGTGCGCACGCCTTACAAGAAGGAAATGATGGAGTTGCAAGCGCGCTACTACGCCCGGCGCGGGTATGCCTTCGCGGTGCAGGACTGCCGCGGGCGGTTCGGATCGCCGGGGGTCTGGGAACCCTTCATCAACGAGCCCAAAGACGGCTACGACGCCATCGAGTGGCTGGCCGGGCAGCCGTGGTCGTCGGGGAAAGTGGGGATGATCGGCGGGTCCTACGTTGGATGGGTGCAGTGGTGGGCGGCCAGCCAGCGGCCGCCGCACCTGGTGACGATCATCCCCAACGTGGCGCCGCCCGATCCGTTCTATAACATTCCTTACGAGCACGGGGTGTTCTTCATCCTCGGCTCGATCTGGTGGGCGGACGTTCTGGAGAGCAACGCCACGGCGGACCTTTCGGGCGTCGCCATGAGCAAGATCGGCGAGAAGAAGTACAGGACGCTGCTGCGCCCGCTGCCGGTGATCGACCTGGACAAGGCCATCCTCGGCAAGGAGAACCCATACTGGCGGAAGTGGATCCAGCACCCGGTCAACGATGCCTACTGGGACCAGGCGAACTTCCTCGACCGCCTCAAAGACGTCAACATCCCGGTGTTCCACCAATCCGGCTGGTTCGACGGCGACGGCATCGGCAGCAAGCTGAACTACCTGCGCATGAAGGAATCCGGGCATCCGAACCAGAAGCTCGTGCTCGGTCCGTGGGGGCATACGGATACCGCCATGCGCCGCGTCGGCGAGCGCGATTTCGGGCCGCAGGCGATCATCGACCTGCAGCGCGACTACCTACGCTGGTTCGACTACTGGCTCAAGGGAATCGACAACGGGATCGCGAAGGAGCCGCTGGTTAAGATCTTCGCGATGGGCTCGAACAAGTGGCTGCAAGGCGACGTGTACCCATTGCCGGAGACGCGCTTCGAGAAGTGGTACCTGGCGAGTGCGGGGAAGGCCAACACCACGAAAGGCGATGGGCGGCTGACGACCGACCCGCAGCCGGGCAATGCGCCCGTGGATAGGTACGTCTACGACCCCGGCGACCCCACGCCCGACCCGGATTTCCGCGAGTTGACCGAAGAGGAGGAGAAGCAGGTCCGCTCGGCCGACGAACGTAAGTCGGAGCGCGAGGCGTTCCACAACAAAGTGACCGACGCGCGGAGCGACATCCTGGTCTATGTGAGCGAGCCGTTCAAGGTACCGTTCACCTTCGCCGGCCCGGTTTCCGCAGTGCTGTACGCATCCTCGTCGGCGCGGGATACGGACTGGTTCGTCAGCCTCTACGAGGTGGATAAGGATGGGAAACTGTTCGGGCTCGCCACCGGGAAGGTCCGCGCACGGTTCCGAAGCTCAACCCAGAAGCCCGAGATGCTGAAAAAGGGGCGGGTTTACGAATACCGGCTCGATCTGTGGCAAACGGGGATCACGCTGCCTGCGGGGCACCGGCTGCGGGTCGAGGTGGCTTCGGCCGCCTTCCCGGTGTTCTCGCGAAACCTGAACACCGGAGGCCACAACGAGACCGAAACCACGTACGTCGCCGCGAAGCAGACGATTTACCACAGCAAGCTGTACCCGTCGCACGTCCTGCTACCGGTGATTCCGCGCTAACCGCGCGGCAGGCCGCCTCCGGCGGACGGGCGGGCCTCAGGAACCCGGCTGGAGCGCGTCCGCGAACGCTGCGAAAAGGGCCCGGTCGTGAGCGCTGGTCTCGATTCGTTCTTCGGGGTGCCATTGGACGGCGACGACGAAGCGCTTGAAGGGATCTTCGAGCGCCTCGACGACACCGTCCGGCGCGGTGGCGGAGACCTGCAAGCCTTGGCCGAGGCGCCCGACCGCCTGGTGGTGGCGCGAGTTTACGACTTGTGAGGCTGGTCCGATGATCGCGGCGAGCTTCGTGCCCGGGACGACCTCGATGAGGTGCACCTCCGCGAGATTCTTCACCCGGTGCATTTCGGTGTTTTCGAGGTGCTGAATGAGGGTGCCGCCGCGGACGACGTTGAGCAACTGGAGGCCACGGCAGATCGCCAGCAGCGGCAGATCCGCCTGGAGCGCCTGCTCGATCAACGCCGCCTCCATCGCGTCCCGCTCCCGGTCCAGCGAGTCGGTGGTCGCGCACGGCTCCTCGCCGTAGCGCGCTGGGTCGACGTCGCTACCACCCGAAATCAGCAGCCCGTCGAGCCCGGCGATCGGGATGGGCGCATCGGGAGAGATCAGAACCGGCTCCACGCCGGCGCGGCGCACGGCCTCGGCGTAGGGTTCGGCCTTCTTCGGAAAGCGAAATGTCAGGCCGACCCGGTTGCCCATGCTTCCAGCTTACAGCCTCGCAAAATGCGGTGACAGACAGCACTGTCCACGCGGCGCGGAAAACGCGCCTTGGGACAGCGAAGTCAGCCACCGTATTTTGCGAGGCTCATCAGGGTGGGGCGGGCCGGTCAGATGAATTTGTAGACGCCCGGGACCGGCAGCGGCGGCACGGGCAGCGAGGCGTTGATGTCGAAGGTTCTGGGCACCAGTTCGAGCTGCGAGCTCATGATCTGGTCCCAGGTGATCTTCTCGCCGGAATAGGCGGCCTCGCGGCCCATGATCGAGGTCATAGTGCTTTCGGCCACCTCCATCGCCTCGTTGACGTAAGGGCCCGTGCCGAGAATGGAGTTCATCAGGTCGACGTGCTCCTGCACGTACGGGTCGACCCCCGTGCGCGGGGTGGCGCGCGCCGGCAGGGTGTCAATCCGGCCCTTGGTCCCCACGATCAGCTCGCTCACGTTGACGGGGGCATCCCGATACTGGCGGCAGTGGCTGGCCATATGCACGCCGTTCGGGTAGACGAAATCGGCGAAGAGATGGTCGTAGATGTTGCCGTACTCCTCTTGGGGCGGCCGCCAGGCGGCGCCGCCGGAGGCAACCACCGCGACCGGGTGCGCGCCCATGAACCAATTGCACACGTCGATGTTGTGCAGGTGCTGCTCGACGATGTGGTCGCCGCAGAGCCACACGAAGGAGTACCAGTTGCGGTTCTGGAACTCCATGTCGCTCCACTTCGGATCGCGCTTGCCCTTGGGCCCAGGCCATATGCGGGCCAGGAACGGGAGCACCGGACCTCCGACCCAGTTGGCGTTGAGGGCCACAATCTCGCCTATCTCGCCGCCCCTCACCCGCTTCAACTGCTCGAGGTAATACGGCTGCGACCTGCGCTGCGCCCCGGACTTGACGGTCAGCTTCAGCGCCTCGGATTTCTTCGCCGCCGCCATGAAGCGCCGCACTCCGACCGGATCGGTGCCGAACGGCTTCTCGCAGAAGACGTGTTTCTTGGCTTCGACGGCCGCCTCGAAATGGACTGGGCGATAGCCGGGCGGCGTCGCCAGGATCACGATGTCGATTTCGGAAGCGATGACTTTCTGGTAGCCGTCAAAGCCGATGAAACGGTGCTCGGCGTCGACTTTCACGCGGCCGGCGATCTTCTCGTTGCGCGGGTTCTCTTTCAGCGTATGCAGGGAGCGCTGGAGCCGGTTCTCGAACAGGTCGGCCATGGCAACCACCTCCACGTTCGGGCAAGCCGTGAGCAGGTTCTCAACCGCCTGCGTGCCGCGGCCTCCGCACCCGACCACCCCGGCTCTGAGCGTTTCCTTCCCCGCGCCGCGGACGAGCTCCGGCCTCACGATCGTGAAGGCCGACGCGCCCGCGCCGGCGACCGTCGACTTCTTCAGAAACGATCTTCGGGATAGCGCCTCGGTCTGCATGGCTCCGTCACCTCGGTCCGCACCATTGTAGCTCCTTCGGCTGGCGTGCACCTAATCAGTTAGGCACACCAATAGCGCGGGCCTGGACGGGAACCAAGGGGGCGACGCGCCGCTTACTGAGCGGCGGTCTTCAGCTCCACCACGATGACCTCGCTAGGTTTGTCGCTCAGGTTCTCATTCGTGTGTTTGACGGGGCCAGAGAACCTGACCTGCCCGGCCGCGGCGCTGCTCTCTTCCGTCTTGCCGTCCGCATAGGCCGTTCTCAGGTGCGAGCCGGACATGCTCACGAAAACATAGGCGGGGTGCGAGTGCATCGGGATCGTCTCGTGCGGCCCCACGTTGAAGCGCAGCACGCGGACCAGGTCGTTGTCCAACTCCACCTTGACGTGCTTCGGATCGACGGTCGCTGAATCCAAGGGGCCGGAGACAGAAACTCCCGCCGCCGGGGTCTTCAACTCGATCATGAGCGATTCGGAAGGGTTGTCGCCAAGGCTAGCGGCAGCATGGGTGACGGCAATGCTGAAGTCCACGGACCCGGCCTTGCTGCGTTCTTCCGCGGTTCTCCCATCCGGGAAAGTGTACCTGGAATAGTCGTCGGTGAATCCGATCGCGACATAGGCCGGGTGAGAGTGCATCGGCAAGCTGCTGCCGGCCGGTTCCTTGAACCGCAGCACGCGCACCTGAGCGTTCTCGAATTCCACTGTGACCCGATCGGGAGCAAGCTTGACAATGTCCTGGCCGAACATGGCCGAGACAGCCAAAGAACTGGAAAGCAACAGAAACGCCTTACGAACCATTCGCATCCTCCTTGAGTTCCCTCTGATCCGGGAAGTCTGTGTTCCCGGCGTGGTTCAAGTATACACCTTGTCGTATCCTGAAAGCTGGGAGAGGGAGAGAATTTTCCCGGTCAAATGAGCGAGTATGTGAACGATTTCCGGCGCGCCGCCCACGAGGCCGTGGACTGGATCGCCGACTTCTTGGAGAACACGAGAGACTACCCGGTCCTGCCGAAGATCAAGCCGGGGGAACTGATCGACGCGCTGCCGCGCTCGGGGCCGGAGAAGGGCGAGAGTTTCGAGGCCATTCTCGAGGACTTCCGCAAGCTGATCGTGCCGGCGGCCACGCTGTGGAACCATCCGCGGTTCATGGCCTACTTCCCCAGCGCCAGCTCGACGCCGGCAATCCTCGGGGAAATGCTGGCGGCGGCGCTGAACACCAACGCCATCCACTGGAAGACCTCCCCGGCCTCGACCGAGCTCGAGCAGGTCAGCCTGGGCTGGCTGCGACAATGGATGGGCCTGCCCGAGGAGTTCTTCGGGGTCATCTTCGACACCGCCTCCGTGAGCAGCCTGCACGCCATCGCCGCGGCGCGCGAGATGGCCGATCCGGAGGCGCGCGAAAACGGCGCCCGGCGGGACCTGGTGGTGTACGCCTCCGACCAGGCGCACTCCTCGATCGCAAAGGGCTCGATCGCGCTGGGCATCGGACGGCGCAACGTGCGCCTGATCCCCAGCGACGCCGAGTTCCGCATGCGCCCGGAGGCGCTGGCGGCGGCCATCGAGCAGGACCTCGCCGCGGGCAAGAAACCGATCTGCGTGGTGGCCACCGTGGGCACTACTTCGACCACCAGCATCGATCCGGTAGAGGCGATTGCGGAGATTGCCGAAAAGCACGGGATGTGGCTCCATGTGGATGCCGCCTACGCCGGGGCGGCTTGCATCGTGCCCGAACTGCGGCCGCTGTTCGCGGGCATCGAGCGCGCGGACTCGCTGGTCGTGAACGCGCACAAGTGGCTGTTCACCACCATGGATCTGAGCGCGTTCTTCACGCGGCGGCCGGACGTCTTGCGGCGCGCCTTCTCGCTGGTGCCCGAGTATCTGCGCACCGCGAAAGATCCGCGCGCGGTGAACCTGATGGACTACGGGGTGCCGCTGGGCCGGCGGTTCCGCTCGCTGAAGCTGTGGTTCGTGCTGCGCTACTTCGGGCGCGAAGGCCTCATCGAACTGCTTCGCTCGCACGTGCGCTGGGCGCAGGAGTTCGCCGCCATGGTGGACGCCGATCCGCGCTTCGAACGCGTCGCGCCCGCGCCCCTGTCGACGGTGTGCTTCCGCTCGAAGGGGAGCGACCAGGAGAACCAGGCGCTCGTCGAGCGCATCAACGCGACCGGCAAGTTCTTCCTCTCGCACACCGTTCTGAATGGCCGGTTTGTCATCCGGCTGTCGATCGGCAATATCGCAACCACCCGGGAGGACGTCGAGTACGCATGGGAGCTGATCCGGAGCCTATGAAACAGACCATCGCGACCGCGCAGGCGCCCAAGGCCATCGGGCCCTATTCGCAAGCCGTCACCTGGAACGGGCTGGCGTTTCTGAGCGGGCAGATCCCGCTCGATCCGGCGACCGGTCAGATTGTGGAAGGCGACATCGCCGTGCAAACCGAGCGGGTGCTGGACAACCTCACGGCGGTGCTGGAAGCCTGCGGCTCCTCGCTCGCGCAGGTCCTGAAAACCACCGTCTACCTGAAAGACATGGGCGAGTTCCCGCGCATGAACGAAGTCTACGCGCGCCACTTCCCGGAGAACCCCCCGGCGCGCGCGACGGTCGAAGTGGCCCGCCTGCCGCGCGACGTGCGCGTCGAGATCGACGCCATCGCGATTGCCCAATAGCCGGCCGCGTCAGAGACTGAGCTTGGTCGAACCGGAGGCGAGCGGGTGGCGCTTGCCCTGCCAGACGAACTCGCCGTCGACTCCCGGCGGGAGGGTGATCTCCGCTTCCAGCTTGCCGTTGCGCAGCGCCAGGCTCACCGCGACCTCGCCTTTCGGATGCGGGATGGCGCCGGAAACCCGCGTCAGCTTGCCGAGGGAGGGCTGGATGAGCACGTGCCGGAATCCCGGCGCCGCGGAATCGATGCCCAGCACGGTGCGAAACAGCTCGATATTTGGGCTGGAGCCCCAGGCGTGGCAATCCGAGCGGGAGGGCTCGAAGCTCTCGGCCCAGGTGGTGAGGCCGCGCGCAAGTTGCCCCCGCCATTCGCCCAGCATGTCGAGATAGCGGTCGCCCGAGCCGGCCGCCGCCAGCGCGGCGTGCAGGTAGTAGCGGAAGTAGATCGAGCACTGGACCAGCGACGCGTCGCCGGCCGCACGATCGATCAACTCGCGCGCCTCCGCGCCCTGAACCGCTCCCGCCAGCACCGCCAGCGCCTGCGCGTGCTGCGAGTAATGCGACTTGTCCGGAGTGTCGGCGAACAGGCGGCGCGATGAATCCCAATACCGGTTGCGCACGGTGGCGCGCAGTTTCGCGACCGCGGCGTCGTACTCGGCGGCGAGCGCCTTCGAGCCGAGCGCGGCCTCCAGGCGCGCGGCCCACTGATGAGCGAGCAGAAGCTGGAGATCGAGCGGGGCCGAGGAGCCGGCCGGCCCGGCCGGTGGCACGCCCCGGGGCCACTCCCGCGCCCAGTCCACGAAGTTCCACCACGGCAGGTGCGCCAGCGATCCGTCCGGCTTCTGATGCCGCGCGAAGAAGGAGAGCACGGCGCGCACGCCGGGGAGCATCTGGCGGACGAAGACCGGGTCGTCCTGGTACATCCAGTAGTCGTGCAGCATTCCGATCCACCACAGCGAGAACGGCGGAATGTACTGCTGCAGGCGGGAAGGCGCGCGGCTGTAGGTGGCGCCCTCGGCGGTCCGCGACGAGTCGAGCTGCTCGATGGCGTTGCGCATGAGGCGGCCGTCCCCGGTCATGTAGAGCGCGACCAGCGCCTGGACGCGCGTGTCGCCCGCGTATTGAAGCTGCTCGTAGTACGGGCAATCCATGTAGGTCTCGTGCGCGCAGAGCCGCGCAGTGCGCCAGCCCACGTCGAGGATCTTTTGGAGCTCCTCCGAACCGGCGTCGAAGCGCGCCTTGCGCACGAACGGATAGCCGGTCGAGACGCCGCGCAGGTCGGCGATGGTGAGCGGGTCGGCCTGCGTCTCGACCACCAGCCGCAGGTAGCGGTAGGTGCGCCACCACAACGGCCGGAAAACGCGCCCGGCGCCGCCATCGGCGATGAAGACATCCTGGTAGCCCTGGAACTGCTTCCCCTCGACTTCGTTCCGGTTCTCCTTCCGGTTCGTGCCGGGCAGGAACAGCGCTTCCGCGTAGCCTAGCGTGATGACGGCGCCCGCGCCGCCGCTGACCTCGAGTTCCGGATACGCGGTCGTCAAGTAGTCCTGATCGAGCAGCAGTTCCGCCCTGGTGCGAGCGGGAATCGTGAACGCCGCCACGGCGGCCGGAAATCCGGCGGGAGGCGTGATGCCTTGCGCCAGCCGCACCCGCGCCAGCCGCTGTGGCCTGTCGTCGGGCATCGGAATGGAGCGCGGCACGAGCATCCAGCGGCTGGGGCTGTCGACGGAATCGCGCGGCCCGCCGGCAGCGCCTACCAGCGGTGCTTTCCAGCCCGAATCGTCGAAGCCGGGCTGTTCCCAACCCCAGGGATAGCGCGCGGCGATGACGCGGTCGCCCGGGCCGGCCACGTAATATCCGTCGGGGAGCAGCTTGCGGGTCACCGGCTCCGGCTCGTAGGCCTCGTCGCGGATGCACTTCCAGGCCGGGCCGGTTTCGACCATTTCGCCGGCCAGCAGAAACCCGGTCTGATGCGTGACCTGGGCCATCGGGGCCTCGGTCCCGAAATTCCAGACCACCGCGGCCAGCACGTTCTTGCCGGGCTTGAGCAGGCGCGCGATGTCGTAGGTCTCGTAGCGCCAATGGTTGAGGTCGCCGCGCGCCGGGCCCGCACCCACGCGCTCGCCGTTCACGAAAAGCTGGTAGCGGTTGTCGGCCGTGACGTGGATGGGGAACGCTGCGGGCTTCGACGCCAGCCCGAACGTGCGCCGGAAATGGTACACGCCGTAGTCGAACGGCGGGGCTCCGGGCACCGAGATCCAGCGGGCCGTCCAGGGCGCGGCGAGAAGGTCCGCGCCGGCGGCCAGCAGCAGGGCGAGTGCGATCCGTTTCATAATTGTGCTCGAAAGGGACAAAATGATGATGACACGCCGCGAGCTGTTCGGTTCGGGGATCGCGCTGCTTCCGGTGCTGCGCGCGCAGGCGCCGCGGGAGCGCGATGGCGGCGTCTTGTGCCTGGAGCAATCGCCGTACGCCAAGCTGCGCAACGTCCCGGTGCGCGCCGTGAAGATGGGGGACGGCTTCTGGGCGCCGCGCCGCAAAGCGAACGTCGAGAAAAGCATCCCCACGCTGCTCGAGTTGCTCGAGGAGCACGGCGCCGTCGACAACTTCCGTAGGCTCACCGGCCGCAAGAGCGCCGCGCGGCGCGGGCCGCGCTACACCGATTCCGACGTCTACAAGTGGATGGAGGCCGCGGCGTTCGTGCTCCAGTCGGGCGACGACCCGCAACTGCGCGCCGCCATCGACCGGCTCGCAGGTGAGATCCTGGCGGCGCAGGAGCCTAGCGGCTACCTCAACACCTACTTCGTCGAGGAACGAGCGGCGAGCCGGTTCCAGCAGATGCACAGCGGGCACGAGCTGTACTGTCTGGGCCACCTGCTGCAAGCCGCCATCGCCTACTATCGCGCCACCGGAGGCCGGCGTCTGCTCGACGGCGGCATCCAGTTCGTAGATTACCTTTGCCGCGATTTCGGTCCCGCCAAGCATCCGTTGCTGACCGGCCATCCGGAACTGGAGATGGCGCTGGTCGAGTTGTACCGCACCACCGGCGAGCGGCGCTACCTCGAACTGGCCGGCTACCTGCTCCAAGGCGATGGGGAGCGCCTGAAACTCACGCG
>JBEKMO010000048.1:0-38867 GCA_050008465.1 Bryobacteraceae bacterium | reverse complement strand
GGGCTGCCCTTGAGCGCGTTCACGACCACCAGCGCCATCACCGCCAGCATGATCACCATGATCAGCAGCACCGTCAGCAGCGCGGTGAACCCGCCGACCTTGCCGATCTCTTCGCGCGCCATTTGGCCCAGCGACTTGCCGTCGCGCCGCATCGAGGCGAACAGAATGATGAAATCCTGCGCCGCGCCGCCCAGCACGGCGCCGACGATGATCCACAGCGTGCCGGGCAGGTACCCGAACTGCGCGGCGAGCACGGGCCCCACCAGCGGCCCCGGCCCGGCGATCGCGGCGAAGTGGTGGCCGAACAGGATCCACTTGTTGGTAGGCTCGAAATCGTGCCCGTTGCGCAGCCGCTCGGCGGGTGTGGCGCGGCGGTTGTCGAGCGCCATCACGCGCGCGGCGATGAACTTGGCGTAGAAACGAAAGCCCACCAGGTAGGTCGAGGCCGCGGCCACCACCAGCCAGATGCTGTTGATTGGCTCGCCCCGGTGGAGCGCCACGCCCCCCAGGCAAAACGCCGCCAGCGCCGCCACGGCGGCCCAGAAACAGTGAACCAGGATTCGCTTCATTCCGTTCGTGGCCGAAGACTCGGATTGTACCGCCGTGGGAGGGGTTTCCGGGGTGAACGCCCTGCCCTTTGCCTTTTTTCGCGGACTTTGCTAAGGTAGCGGTTCGATTGAGCCGCGTCGCAGTTGCACTGTTTCCGCCCAGAGCCGGCGAACCGGGATGCAGCGGCGGCTGACGGAACAGCATGGGCGAAGACACGAGCAGCGAGACCCGGAGAGTTGAGAAGTTGCTCGACTCGGTGCTGGAGAGCGCCGATGCTGCCGAGCGCGTGGCACTGAAAGCCGCCCGGGAGTTGGGGTTTCCGGATGACGAGCAGCACAAGATCGGGATGGCGGTCCGGGAAGCGATCGTGAACGCGGTGGTGCATGGAAACCGGTACAACGCGCACAAGAAGGTGCACCTGGCAGTGACCAGCGGCCAGGACCACCTCGCGGTTACCATCGGCGACGAGGGCGAAGGGTTTGACCTGGCTGCGCTGCCCGATCCGCTGGCCGAGCAAAACTTGCTCCACCAATCGGGCCGGGGGATCTTCCTGATCCGCGCCTTTATGGATGAGTTCGAGGTTCGCCGCCGGGTTCCGGGAGGAACCGAGGTGCGGCTGGTGAAGTATCTGGAGAAGAAGCAATGAGCCGACAATCTGTCGGAGGAGGATCGATTCTGTGAGTGCGAAACTTAGCCCCCGCCAAGTTGGGGATGTCATCGTGGTGGATGTTTCCGGCCGGATCACTCTGGGCGAGGGTTCGAGCAACCTTCGCGAGGGCATTCGCGGCCTGCTGACGCAGGGGAACAAGAAGATTCTGCTGAACCTCGGGGAGGTGTCCTACATCGACAGCTCGGGGATCGGCGAGCTGGTGTCCGGGTTCACTTCGGTTACCAACCAGGGCGGCCAGTTGAAGCTGTTGAACCTGACCAAGCGAGTCCGGGATCTGCTGCAGATCACCAAGTTGTACACGGTATTCGAGGTCTACGACGAGGAAGCGGCGGCCGTTCGCAGCTTCGTTTGAAGGCAGGCTGGCCCGCCTGCCTCACGGCCTATGTGATAAAATCAAAGCGCTCCTGAGGATTCCGTGGACAGAATTACCCGAAAAGAGCTAAAAGGCGACAAGTTTGCCCGCGACGTTGGGCTCACGGTCGAGTATTTGAGCGAGCACCGCAGGCAGGCCATCCGCTACAGCGTTGTGGGGGTGGCGGTCCTGGCGGCGGTGCTCGGGCTGGTCTACTATCGAAAGCAGCAGCACAACGCTCGCCAGACGGCGCTGACCGCGGCGGTCGAGATCCACCTGTCCCCGATCGGCCCGCCATCCAGCGAGTTCATCAGGTCTTTTCCCACCGCGCAGGAACGCTTTAGCGCGGCCTCCAAGGCCTTCACGGACCTGGTGACGAAGTATCCCGGCAGCGGCGAAGCCATGATCGCCAAGTATTACCTGGGCACGCTGGCGGCCGACCAGGACAAGATGCTGGAGGCCGAGAAGTGGTTGAAGGAAGCTGCGCAATCCGGCAACGCCAATTATGCGTCGCTGGCCAAGCTGACCCTGGCCGACCTCTACAGGTGGCAGAGGAGGGCGCCGGAAGCGGAGAAGCTGCTGCGCTCTCTGATCGCCAAGCCCACGGAGTTCGTCTCCAAGGAGCAGGCCACCATCGCGCTGGCGGAGTTGCTGGCCCCGAGCAACCCGGCGGAAGCGCGCAAGCTGCTGGATCCGCTTAGCACGACCAGCCGGACCGCGATCGGCCGCGCGGCCATGGAGGTGCTAAGCCAATTGCCTCGCCCCCAATAGAGCGGATCGCTTCATGAAAGCCCTGGGCGCGCGGTTCCCGGTGGAAAACAGCCGCGGCCGCCGCTACCCGGAGCCTTCCCATCCCTACCGCAACGCGTTCCAGCGGGACCGCGACCGCATCGTTCACGCCCGCGCCTTCCGCCGGCTGGAAGACAAGACGCAGGTTTTCACGGCGGGCCTCTCGGATCATTTCCGCAACCGGCTGACCCACAGCATCGAGGTCGCGCAGATCGCGCGGACGGTGGCCTGCGCTCTGGGGCTCAATGAAGACCTGACCGAGGCGCTCGCGCTGGCCCACGACATCGGGCACCCCCCGTTCGCCCATTCCGGAGAGGAGGAACTGGACCGGCAGATGACGCGCTTCGGGGACCGCTTCGACCACAACCTGCACGCGCTGCGGATCGTCGAGAGCTTCGAGCAGCGCTACGCGCGCTTCCCGGGGCTCAATCTGACGTTCGAGGTGCGGGAGGGCATCCTGAAGCACTCGCGGGATTTCCAGCCCGGCGAGCGGCCCGAGCTGGAGGAGTACCTGCCGGGGCTCCGCCCGCCTCTCGAAGCGCAATTGATCGACCTGGCCGACGAGGTGGCTTACAACACCGCGGACCTGGACGACGCCTTCTCGGCCCGCTTCTTCGACCTGGAAGCCGTGGTTCGAGACATCCCGCAGTACGCCGAGATCCAGGCGGGGGTCGAAACGCAGTTCCCCGGCGCGCCCGAGCGGATTCGGTTCAACGAGGGCCTGCGCAGGTTGATCGACCTGCTGGTGTCGGGACTGATCGAGGGCGCCTGGCAGGCGGTCGAGGAAGCGGGAGCGGACGACGTGGCCGCGGTCCGGCGGCACCCGGCGCGGCTGGCGCGGTACACGCCCGGAGCGGCGGCAACCAGCGCGGCCCTCAAGCAGTTCCTGCGCTGGCGCGTGTACTTCTCCGAGCCCCTGGCCGAGGATCGCCGGCACTCGGCTGCCATGATCGCCGAACTGTTCCAGCTCTTCCTCGATCAGCCCGGGCGCCTGCCCGACTCCTATCGGGAGGCCTCGGAAGGCCAGCCGCCTCACCGGGTGGTCTGCGACTACATCGCGGGGATGACGGACGGGTTCTTCCGCCGTACCTACGAGCAGACGCTGCGCCGGCCCTGAATCAACCCGCAACCGAGGGACTGCCTCGGCCGTCCGCTGTGGGGACGGCCCAGGATGTCCCCGGGTGCCCCTCGTGCCATCCGCAACCGAGGGACTGCCCAGGCCGTCCGCTGTGGGGACGGCTCAGGCTGTCCCCGGTTGCCCGTCGGGCAAATCCTGGTGGGAAACCAAGCTGGAGAGCTCGGCCGAGCGTACGCCGTAGACCTTGCGGATGGCGCGGCAGATCTCTTCGGCGATCCGCTCGGCGGGCTCGCGCGGATCGTGGTCGATCTGAACCTTGAGAAACAGGTCGGTGCGGGGCATATGCGATGATTACCCATTATGGCCTGTAAGCTCTGCCAGACGCGCCGCGCGCGCCGGCTGTGCCCGGGAGTCGGGGGCGAGATCTGCTCGATATGCTGCGGCACGGAGCGCGAGAACACCATAAGTTGCCCGCTGGATTGCGAGTACCTGCAGCAGGCGCGGGGGCGTGAGCAGCCGCGGGAGATCGATCCGGAGAGCGTCCCCAATCGCGACATCCGCGTCACCGAAGAGTTCCTGGAGAAGCAGGCTGCTCTGGTAAGCGCCGTGATGCACGGGCTGGTCACCTCGGCGCTGGGCCTGCCCGGAGTGGTGGACCTGGATGTGCGCGAGGCGCTGGACTCGCTGACGCGGACCTATCGCACGCGCGAGAGTGGTCTGTACTACGAGAGCAAGCCGCCCAACTTGCTGGCGGCGCGGATCCACGAACTCATGCAGAAGGGGCTGGAGGAGTTTCGCAAGACCGCCGCCGAGCGCCTCGGCGTGTCCACGATACGGGACTCTGACGTGTTGGGCGTGCTGGTGTTCTTGCAGCACCTGGAGCTCCAGTTGAACAACGGGCGGCGGCGCGGGCGCGCTTTTCTGGATGCCCTGCGCCAGCAGATCGACGCGGGCCAGGGGGAGGCCGGCGCCCCCCCGGGGTCGTCGCTGGTGCTTCCGTAGCCGTGGAGATGCAGATCCCAAACGCCGCCGATCGAGATCAGGCGCCGGGATCGGATGAGGCATTCCGGGCCGGCCAGTCCCGCTACACCCGGGCGCGGCAATGCTACTGGGACGAGTTCGCGGCCTCGCGGCGCATCAAGTTCGTCTGAGGCGCCGCCCAGCCGATGCGACCTTTAGCAATCACCACGCGAGCCGGAATATATCCCAGTGCTTTTCAACCAGATCTGGGCTCGCGCGCGCCTGGAGCCCGGCTTCGGCTGCCTACACTGGGGCGTGAGGTATTCGAGAAGGCCGACATGAAAGACACCTCTTTGGCGGTATGCCTGCTCGCGGTTGCACTGGCGGCCCAGGCTGGCGCGCAGACCCAGGTCGACTTGCGAACCCAGGCGAAGAACGTGGACTTCTCCGCGGCCACGTCAACCAAGCCCTTCCGAACGGGGACGCTGTTGCCGGGGACCTGCTCGGTGGGGGAGACGTTCTTCAAGACCGACGCGGCCGCGGGCCAGAATCTATTTGCCTGCACAGCCGCCAACACTTGGACTCTCGAAGGCGGGGCCAGCGGGATTCCGTCGATGCCCGGCAACGCGAACCGGGTGCTGTCCACCGATGGGACCACGGCGGATTGGAGAGCCTTGGGGGGAGACCTCAACGGCGCGCCCCAGGCCGCGACGGTGACTGGAATTCAGGGGCGGCCGATCGGCTCGCTGGCCCCTGCCGACGGCCAGGTGCTGAGGTGGAGCAATGCGGACGGCCAGTGGAAACCCGCGCTGGCGCCGGCGGCGGGCGGGGTCAACTACTCCCAAACCTTCAGCTCGCAAACGAGCGTGTCCATGTTGGGGAGCGCACATGGCCTGGGTACCGCGAACCTGATCGTGGACTGCTATAACAACGCGAGCCCTGCTCGCAGGATCGAGGCCGATTCGATCTCGGTCGATCCCTCCACTTTCGATGTCACGGTTGCCTTCACGAACTCGCAGAGCGGACGGTGCGTGATCAACGGATCGGGCTCGGCGCTGGCGGCCAGGATTGACTCGAGCAACGTGTTCGCCAGCGGCACGACCCAGACGTTTCAGGGCGCGCTAGTGGCCACCAGTTCAGACCGCACCGCGCCCGCCAAGGCCGGCACGTCTCCGCCCGCCTCCTGTTCGCCCGGAGACCAGTTCTTCAAAACCAACGCCGCTGCGGGCCAGAACCTGTACTTCTGCACGGCGGCCAACACCTGGACGCAGATGAGCGGGAACGCGCCGGTGGCGAGCGTGTTCGGACGGACCGGCGCCGTCGGCGCGCAGGTCGGGGACTACTCGTTCTCCCAGATCGCCGGCACGGTGGCGGACGCGCAACTGGCCACTGGAATCAACGCCAACAGGATTGGAGACGGCACGGTCACTAACACGGTCTGGGGGCGCCTGGCGAACGTGAGCTCGGACGTGCAGGCCCAGCTCGACGGCAAGGCGCCCACGGCCCACTCGCACGCACTCGGCGGAGACCTCAGCGGAACCACCGCCGGCGCCACCGTAACGAAAATCCAGTCGCTCTCGGTCTCCTCTTCCGCGCCCGCCGACGGCCAGGCGCTGGTCTGGAGCGCGGGATCGAGCGCGTGGCAGCCGGGCACGGTTTCCGGCGGCGGCGCCGGCATGGGAGCGCAGCTCGGCGACTTCGCGGTGGTCCGCGGCAGTCCGAACCTGCTGACTATCGGGGCCAACTGTTCCAGCACCACCCCCTGCAACGCGCGCTTCGGCAGCACGGTGTACTCGTTCACGCACAGTTGCACCGCGACGCTCAGCGCGGGGACCGGTACTGCCTTCGTCTACGTGGCGGGAGGCGGCACGCTGACCATCGGGCACAATCTCGCGCTGGCGGCCTCGGCCGGGTGCCTTGCGCAGCCGAGCGTGACGGCTTTCCCGGCGGATTCCATCCCGCTCTACAACTGGACGGCGACGAGCGGTACCTGGGACGTGGCCGGTGGCAAGGACTTCCGCGGCTGGCTCGGCCAGAAGAACCTCTCGGCGGGAACCGGAATCGCGACCATGGATTCGGGCGGGCGCACGACGGTGGGGATCGACACCGCGGTGGTGCCGACCTACCTGACCACCACGGTTACCCTGAACTTCCCGCTCATCGCGAACGGAGCCTGCGCCGCCGATCAGTCCTTTTCGCTGCTGGGCGCGGTGGTCGGGGACAGCGTGGCGCCGGGCTGGCCCGGCGCGTTCGAGCCGGGACTGCTGGGTATCATGCGCGTGAGCGCGGCGGACACCATCGCGATCCGCGTATGCAATCTCTCCGGCGCCGCGATGGACCCGATCAACGCCACCTTCCGGGCCACCATAGTGCGCAGCTTCTAGCGTCCGCTCCCTGACGGTCGCGGTTCGGCTATGATGTCCCTTACTTGCGTGCGCTTACGGAACCGCGCGCGCGAGCAAGCGGTCAGCCCACGCGCCGAACCCTTACCTTCGCTTCCCCGAACAGAACCTCTACCATCCCGAAGTGCTGGTCGTAGTATTCGCTGGAGTACTGGGCCATGCGCTCGGCCGAGATGACCACCTCGGTGATGCCCGCCTGCACCATGGCGCGCGCGCAGTCCATGCAGGGCATGATCTCGACGTACAGCGTACAGTCTTCGGTGGCCGTCCCGGCGCGCGCCGCGTTGCAGATGGCGTTGCGCTCGGCATGCTCGATCCACAGGTACTTTGTGGGACGTTCCAGCCGCTCCGGCACGTCGTCGCGAATCCCCCTCGGAAACGAGTTGTAGCCCGTCGATCGGATCTCGTGGTGCGGGCCGACGATCACGCAGCCGATCTGCGTATTCGGGTCCTTGCTGCGACAGGCGACCACCCGGCAGATCTGCAAGTAGTATTCATCCCAACTGGGAACGGTTCTCATGGGGCGCGATCACATGCTATCCCAGGGCCGGGCCGGATGCAAATCGCGCCCCAGGTAGGATAAGGCTCCAGCCTTGTCCCGGTAGGGTGCCGGACAAGCCAGAGGCTTATCCTACCCGGCCCCGTCACCTGTGATGTCTGGCTGCCAGACCCAGCATCTGCTCCAGCGGCAACCCGAAGAAGCTGCCGCTGGAGGTTACGTGGATGCGGTCCGCCTCGCCGTAGGCCAGCACCAGGGCCGGCGCGTTGGCCGGGGCGAGCGCGTCCAACGACTTGCGTTGCTCGGGGGTGAGCTGCATCTGGGCGGCGAACGGCGCAATCAGCGATCCCAGGCTGTGGTAGACCATTGCCGAGAAGTTGACCTGGCCGTCGTGGGGCAACAGCGCGATGAACTTGGGGGAGCGCGAGAGGGTGTAGCCGGTCGAGCGGTACTGAAGGGTGCGCACCAGCAGATCCCGCGAAGGCGCGGCGATGACCAGCCCGTCGTCGAATACGAAGTGCGCCTCCAGTCCGGGCTTGGGGCCAGTCAGCGTATAGAACGTGCGGCCGTCGGCGGTCTGTTTCTCCAGCCGCACCAGGCCTTTGGCCGCGGCCACGAGCTTGTCGAGCGTCTGTGCGAACCGCTCGGGATTGTTGACCTCCAGCACCAGTTTCCACGACGGCTGCGGCAGGACCGGGCCATCCAGGGCGAACGCCACCTCCCCGCCGAGCGGCTCGATGAGTTCGGTGCGAAGGTTAACGCCGGTCTTGGCCTCGAATTCGGCCAGCCCGGAGGCCAGATTGGGAGGGCTCATGGCCGCAACGTCGTCGAGCATCTTGGCGGGGCTCTTGGCCAGCACGGCCACCGCGAACGTCGCGTCGGGCGAGATGTAGTTCAGGGCGCGCATGGGGGCTGGGGCGGCGAGCCAGGATGCGATGCCGCGGCGCGGCTGGGCGAACGTCAGGTCCGCGCTGCTTTCGGCGCGTCCGGCGACGTTCTTGCGCTCGGCGATCAGATATCGGACGTCCCCGAACCCGCTGAGCTGCAAGTTCGGGTTGCCTTTTGCGGCCTTGCCGACGACCGATTGCATGTCGGCGCAGAACAGCCACGTGACGCCCCGGCCGTAAGCTGCCGCGATGCGCGCGTGGAAATCGGACCGGGCGAAAGCCCCGGCGCCAGGCTGGACCGCGAGGGCCGCGACCTGGCGGAGCTGGGCCGGGTCGTTCGAGACGGCGATGATGCCGCCGCCCAGGTAAATTAGAGCTTCCTTGCCGGCCGAAACCGCGCGCGCGGGGTCATCGACGATGCGGATCTGGACATCGGCGTTGGGCTCCGCCTTCAGTTTGGCGATTTCCTTCTCGAGGAAAACGCGCAAGCCGGCCCGGGACGCCTCGGCCATCACCAGCGGCGCTTGAGGTTCGCCTCCGGTCTTGGGCACGAGTGCGACGACGATCTCCGGGCCCAGGTAGTCGCTGAAGGAGCGGACGCGGTTGAGCACGTCGTCGAACTTGGCCTGGTTCTCGGGCGTCTTCATCTTCTCGGCCCACCACTGGCGCAGCACCTCGCTCTGCTGAAGCTGTTCCTTGAAGAGCCGGTTCGCCTCGCTCAGGGTGGGGCCGACGTTGGGAATCGAGGCGTAGAAGACGGCGCCCTCCGGAACCAGCGGAAGCAGCTTGCTGGAATAGCGCAGGCCGGGGCCGGGCGCGGCTTCGAGCTTCTTCCGCAGCTTCGAGAACTCGTTCAGAAGCGCGACGTATCGATCGAAATTGCGGCTCCAGGCGATTTCGTCCTGGACCGGGACAGGCGCCAGAGCGGCGCTGGTGGCGACCTGATCGCCGGGGTGCAGCACACTGGTATGGCCTCCCTGGGCGACCTCGACTTCGCCTTCAATCACGGACACCCGCGAGCCTTTGAGGCCGCTGTTGACCGAGAAAACCGTGCCCGTGACCGAAACCAGGCAGTCGGCCGTAGAGACGTAGAGGTGTCCTTTGCGCTGCTTGGCGGCCTGGACGATGATGCTGCCGGCGGCGAGCTGGATGGTGGCGCCGTCGCGGCCTTCGGAGAGCGACAGTTCCGTGCGCTCCCGCATCTCGACCACCGAACCGTCCCGGAGCTGGAGCAGCGCGCCGGAGCCTTTGTCGGTGCGGACGGCCTGGCGCTCCTCGAGGGGGGCGCCGGCAGCTAGCAGTGTGTAGGCGCCCGCGCCTGTCTTGTACAGGACGCCGTCCAGGGAGCGGACCGTGGCGCGGGGCCCGCTGGGGGCCGGTCCGAAGCGGTCGTAGGCGAAATACCCGCTCAAACCCACCGCCACGACCATGGCCGCGGCGACGGCCCACTTCCAGACGGGGCTCATGGTTTTCCGGATCGGAATCGGTTCGGGCTGCGCCCGCCGGTTGAGCGCTTTGCGGCAGGCCGGGCACTCGTGGAGGTGGTCTTCGACCAGCAGCGCGCGGGCGCCCGGCAGCCGGTGCTCGCGCCAGGCGGGAATCAGGGCCTGGAAGTCCGCGCAGGTACGGATCGTCTCAACGTCCTCGGACGGCTGGCAGGCCACGGCTTCGGACACGCGGGCCCAGACCCGGTCCGCGGCCGCGCTCACTGCGGCGGGGTCGACGGGTTCGTTGCGAATCTCGGAAATAGCCCGGTCCAGAATGGGATCAGGACCCTTCTCGTCGTTGCTCATAGTTGTCTCCTAGATAGGAACGGATCTCTTCTTGCAGGCGCTTGCGGCTGCGATGCAGGCTGACCGCGATCTCGGAGGGCGAGACGCCCAGCAGGCCAGCAATCTCCTGGTTGCCGTAGTCCTCGAAGTACCGCAGCGCGAAGATCTCGGCTGCCCTCGGCGTCAGTCGTGCGATGGCCTGGCGGAGGCAAGCGCGCAGTTCGAGGGCGCCATACCGCCGGTCGGGCCGGAGGCGGGAGTCCGCGGCGGACGCGGCCTCCTCCAGCGGGATGCTGCGGGCGGTCGCGCGGTCGCGCATCAGGTCCAGGGCGCCGTTGACCGCAGCGCGGTGCAGGTAGCCCTCCAGACAGCCCACCGAGGCCGTAGTCCATCCCTGGCGCAGCAGTTTCAGGAAGACCGTTTGCAGGACGTCTTCCGCATCGCCAGCGTTGCCGGTGATGCGGTAGGCCGCGCGGAACACCCGCCCGTGGTGGGCCTGGAACACCCGCTCGAGCTCCCCGGTGGGAGCGGAAACCGCTGGAGCGCCGGCGCTCATTTCGTCCTCCCGCCTCCTGTTCTCATCCATGGAGACTCCATTTTCTGGGAATTCTTACAGAGGGGGATACGAAAAAGCGCGGGCTGGGGTTCAAGGGGGGCGCTCCCCTTGTGCTTCCACAGGGAAAGCCTTATCCTTTCCTTAGCCCCAGAAGCGAAAGACGATGTCCGACAGAAGGCTCGATCTGCCCCAAGGTACTCTCGATCTCTTGATCCTCAAGACAGTGGCCCTCGGTCCCTTGCACGGGTGGGCCATCGCTCAGCGGATTCAACAACTCTCACGAGATGCGCTTCAAATCCAACAAGGCAGCCTCTACCCGGCGCTGCACCGTTTGGAACGCCGCGGGTGGGTCAAAAGCAAATGGGGCGCTTCGGAAAACAACCGCCGCGCCCGGTACTACGAACTCACCCCGGCTGGCGGAAAACGCCTCGCCGCGGAAGAGGTCGGTTGGGAAAGACTCGTGGCAGCCGTCTCCGAGGTTCTCGGTACCGTCTAGCGGGCCTGGATGCTCAGCGATCTCGCATATCGCCTTCGTGCGATCTTTCGCCGCCGCCGCATGGAGAGCGAACTCTCGGAGGAACTCCAGTTCCACTTCGAGCGCCAGGTGGAGGTCTTCATCGAGCAGGGCTGTCCCCCCGACGAAGCCCGCCGCCGGGCACGGCTGCTCTTCGGCGGCCTCGAGCAGGTGAAAGAGGAGTGCCGCGACGCACGCGGCATTTCATTCCTGGATACGCTTTGGCAGGATCTTCCCTATGCCGCGCGCCTGCTGGCCAAGACTCCGGGTTTTGCCGCGACTGCCGTCTTGTCAATGGCCGTAGGCGTCGGCAGCAGCACCTTGGCGTCTTGGTTGCTCGGCCAGGCGGCCTTCCGCTCGCTCCCGGTGAAGGCGCCCGAACAGCTCGTGGCCTTCCGGAGTCCCGGTCCGCATCTAGGTTTCTGCTCCGGCGCAGGCGGTTCCGACTCGACGTGTTTTTCCTACGCCATGTACCGGGACCTTCGCGATCGGAACACTGTCTTCAGCGGGGTTCTCGCCCGCTCCGGCCTGCCCGCGAACTTGACCTTTCGCCAGCGGACCGAGCGCGTATCGCTGGAACTGGTCTCCTGGAACTATTTCGAGCTGCTGGGCGTTGAACCCGCTGTTGGCCGCCTGTTCAGCCCGGGGGACGATGGCAAGCCCGACGCACTGCGGGTCGCCGTGCTGAGCCATGAGTACTGGGCTCGCCGCTTTGCAGGCGACCCGGCCGTCGTCGGGCAGAGAATCGTCCTGAATAGCCTCCAGGTGACCATCGCCGGCGTCTCCGCCCGGGGTCTGCACAGCTTGATACCGGGCCGGTCTCCCGACGTGCTTGTCCCGATCGAGATCGAAGAAACGCTCTTGCCGGTGTACCCGATGTTGTCGTCGCGGGCCTACTCCGCGATGAACATTGTCGGCCGCCTCAAGCCGGGAATCGCACGGCAACGCGCGCAAGCGGAACTGGCCCCCGTATACCAGCAACTGATTGAGGAGGAGGCCAGGGCTGTCCCGGCGTCGTGGCCCGACCGCGAGCGATTCCTCTCCAGGCGGCTGGAACTCATTCCCGCCCGGCGGGGCATCGAGCCGGATGTCGACGGGATGCTCGTGAGCCTCTCTGCAATCGCGGCCTGCGTCCTCATCGCCGCATGTGCCAACCTGGCGGGGCTCTGCCTGGCCCGCGCGGCGGCCCGGCAGAAGGAGATCGCCATTCGCGCGGCGCTCGGCGCTGGACGCGGCCGCATTGCACGGCAACTCCTGGCGGAATTCCTGCTGCCGGCGGTCGCGGGCGGCTTGCTGGGGCTGCTCATCGCTCTAGGAGTTGCCGGCGCCGTTCCGGGGATTCTGTTCGACCAGCAGCGGGCCCGGACTCTCTCGTCGGCCCCGGACCCTGGTGTGCTGCTCCTTATTTTGGCGGTCCCGGTGTTGACAGCGATCCTGTTCGGCGCGGCTCCGGCGCTGTTGCCAGCCCTGGGCCGGCCGTTGCGCGCGCTCAACACCGGAAACATCGCCCAGCTCGGCTTGGGCCAGGCGAGCTTCCGGAAGGCGTTGGTGGCGGCGCAAGTGACGCTTTCGGTCGGCTTGATGTTCGGGGCCTTCTCGTTCTCGCGCAACCTGCTGAAAGAGCGGATGTGGCGTCAAGGGCCCGGGAAGGAAAACGCGATCGCATTCACCATCGACGCCGGCGCCAGCGGATACTATTCCCCGCAGGCGGCGCGCCTGTTCCAGCGCCTGGAACAAAGGCTCTCCACCATGCCCGGCGCGCGCGGCGTGGGATTCTGGGCCGGCGGAATGTCCAGGTTCGAAGTGGAAGGTCGAAGGCTGGAGACGCCGGAGGAGAATGCATCTTTCTGGTTCCAGGTATCGCCGGGCTGGTTCGGTGCGGCGGGCTGTTCGGTGGTCGAGGGCCGCGATTTCGGGCCGGAGCGAGAATGGCCGCCCCGCGCCGTCGTGGTGAACGAGACTCTCAAGCGGCGCCTGTTCGCCGGCCACAGTCCCGTGGGGAAACGCGTGAGGCTCTACGGCTTGAACAGGTGGGCTGAGGTAGTTGGAGTGGTGCGAGAGGAGGGATCGCCCGATTTTTTCTCCCGCCTGCCATCCGTGTACTACCCATATTCCGGAGCCACCACCGTCGTCTACTACGTGCGAACGGACCGGCCGCCCGAGCACCTGCTTTCCGCCGTGAAGGGACTCGTCGAGAGGGAGGCGCGAGGAGCGCCCTCATACGACTTGAAGACCATCGATGCCCAGTATGCCGAAGGTTCCCGTTCCCAACGCGTCATGACCGCTGTCCTGTGTGCGTTCGGCCTCCTGACGATGGCGCTGGCGGTGGTGGGGGTCTACGGAGTGACGGCCTACGTGGTGACCAGGCGCACGCCCGAGATTGGCGTCCGAATGGCGCTGGGCGCGACGGCCGGGGGCGTGCTCTCGATGGTGATGAAGGAAGTCGGTTGGATGATTGCGTCAGGCGCCGTCGCCGGTGTGCTCCTGACGACCATCGGGTGCGGGCTTCTGTTCCCAGCGGGCGGGGGGCCGGAATGGGGGAAAGAGTACCCAGCGCTCGCGGCCGGCACGATCGTCGTCGCCGCGGCCGCGGCATTGGCGGGCTTTCTGGCCGCTCTCCGGGCCGCGCGAATCGAACCCACAACGGCGTTGCGCGGCGAGTGAGCCCTCTGGCCCGCGTCTACCCCTTGCACTTCTATAGGAAGCCGATCTATACTTCCTCCTGTAGAAGTGAATAATACATTCCCATCCGGGATTGCGGGTTACGAACCATGAACCAGCGGATGTTCCGTCTCATCGGCGCCTCCTTGCTCTCACTGGCCGCGCTGCCCGCGCAACAGGATCGCGTTGCGCGGCGGATCGACGGCCTCCGGACGGTGAAGCTGCCGGACAGCATTCATCCGAAAGCTCAACCGCGATACGACCGGGGCCCCGTCGATCCATCGGCCAGGCTCGGCCGTATCACGTTGCTGGCGAAGTTTTCGCCCGGCCAGCAAGCGGACCTCGAGGAGTTGCTGAAGCAGCAGCAGACCCCTTCGTCTCCCAATTACCACAGGTGGCTCACGCCGGGGCAGTTCGCCGATCGCTTCGGTCTCAGTGCGACCGACCTGGGAAAAATCGTCTCGTGGTTGGAGTCGGAAGGCTTCCACGTGGAGGAATTGGCCCGGGCGCGCAACTGGGTCGCTTTCAGCGGCACGGCGCAGCAAGTAGCCGGCGCGTTTGGAACCGAGATTCATCGTTACGAGGTGGACGGCGAAACGCACTTCGCCAATGCCACGGAGGTCTCCATCCCCGAGGCGCTCGAGGGTGTCGTAAGCGCCATTCACGGACTGCACGACTTCCATCCCAAGCCGGCGGGCAGCATCCGGAAGCGCGCGCTGGCTTCCTCCCCCGCGGCCACTACGACGGGCTCCCATGCGCTTACGCCGGACGATTTCGCCACCATCTACGACGTCAACCCCCTGTATGCGAGCGGGATCGACGGTACGGGCGTGAAACTCGCGATCATAGGGGCGTCCGAAATCCCGGTCTCCGATATTCGAGCCTTCCGCACGCTGTTCCATCTGCCCGCCAACGATCCGCAGTTGGTCCTGGTTGGACCGAGCCCGGGGACGTTTGAAGCCTGGGAGGGCGAAGCATTGCTGGATCTGGAAACGGCGGGCGCGGTGGCGCGCAACGCGAGCCTCATCTATGTGTACTCGGCCAATCTTGTCGATGGTCTGCTGGCCGCCATCGATCAGGATCTTGCCCAGATCGTCTCGACGAGCGTGTGTTACTGCGAAACAAACGGTTTCCTCACCGGCCGGGCCGTGGCCCAGCAGGCCAATGCAGAAGGGATAACCTGGCTGGCCTCGTCAGGCGATAGCGGGGCGGCGGGATGCGATCCATTTGGCATGTACTCCACTCCGCCCGCGCGCGGTGGTCTCGTGGTCAATGTTCCGGCCAGCTTCCCGGAGGTGACGGGAGTGGGAGGGACACAGTTCGACGGAAACGTCAGTGGCTACTGGACGAGGTCCGGTAGCGCGACCGGGTACTCGGCCATCTCCTACATTCCGGAGACGAGCTGGAACGAGACCACGGCCGATATGCTGGTGGCCACTGGAGGCGGCGCGAGTGTTCTGTTTGCCAAGCCCGACTGGCAAGCCGGTGCGGGCGTGCCGGACGACCACGCTCGCGACGTGCCCGATGTCTCCCTGCTCGGGGCATCCTCCACATACGCGACGGTTTGGGGAGGGTCACTGAATCTTACCGGTGGCGGAACCTCGGCCTCCTCGCCCGCTTTTGCGGGCGTGGTGGCTTTGCTGAACCACTACTTGGTCCGGACCGGCGTTCAGGCGCAACCAGGCTTGGGCAACATCAATCCCGCCCTGTATAAGCTGGCGCAGATCGCTCCGAACGCCTTTCACGACATCACCACGGGCAACAACATTGTTCCGTGCGCACCCGGAAGTCCGAACTGCGCGACGGGTTTCTTGGGCTATAGCGCCGGCGCCGGATATGATCCTGTAACCGGGCTGGGATCGATCGACGCCTACCAGTTGGTCACACACTGGAACATCCCGGCCGCCGCGACCGTGACGACGCTGGCAGTCAGCCCCCCGTCGATTACTCTTGGCGACCGCGTGCGGCTGACGGCCACTGTGGCGGCGGTCTCCGGCGGCAGTCCGGCGCCCTCGGGGACGGTCGCCTTCACGGCTGGCCACGCGATGTTGGGAACCGCGGCACTGACGGCTTCCGGCGCGACTGCAATCGCCGCTCTCGACGCCGACGGATCGCAGTTGCCGGTGGGCGCGGACACGATTACCGCGACCTACGGCGGCAACAGCGCGTACAATGCCTCGGCGGGCTCCGCCGTCATCGCGGTAGCGCCACAAACTCAAGCGACGGGTTCGGCTGTCTTTGCCTCGATCTCTCCAAATCCCGCTCACGCCGGGGAACCAATCACGCTCACGCTGACCGAGCAGGCCGGGGTGGGCACAACATTCACCACCCTCACCATGGATGGCTCCGACCTGTCCGCGGAGATACCCTCAATATTCGGCAGCGGCATCATCGCACCATTTGGGAGCTTGTCGGTAACCGGGATCACCCCTCCGGAACCGGTACTGCCGGCCACAGTGCTGGTCGGCCTGGGCGGCGTGGATGCCAACGGCCGCCAATGGTCGCGGCAAGTGACCGTGACCATCCTGCCACCGCTTCAAGGGCCGGCTATCACACTCTCCAGCGCGCCCGGGACGGTGCAGCAGAATCCGGCCGCGGATCCCTCCTGCCAATGGTCCCAGCAGTTGCTGCTACAGGAACAGAATGGCTTTCCCGTGCAACTCACCCGCTTTAAGAAGGGCGCTGTGGACCTGAGCGGCCAATTCGACCAGCTTTTCGGGACCAGCCATCTGGCGGCATTTGGCAGCTTGCAGGCGACCATCTGCGAGACCGGCATCAGCCCTCCGCAAACGCTGAGCTACGAGATTGATGGGACGGATCAAGAGGGGGCGCCCACGAGTGCGACACTCCAAGGATCGTTCGCGGGTCCTGCGTCCGCTCCTGCTACTCTGTCGGCCTCGCCGCCCGCGGTGACCATCAGCGTCCCGGACTCGGGCGGATCCGGGACAGGGTCGATTGCCGTGTCGGGCGGGGCGTGGACAGTCTCGGTATTCCCATCCAACGCCACAACCAACTGGTTGAAAGTTAGTCCGCTTTCCGGCACGGGGCCGGGCCAGTTGAGCCTTACGGCAAACGCATCCGGTTTCGCGAACGGAGTTTACAGGGCCACCCTCATACTGCGGGGGACCAACACGGTTCCGCAGTTTCTCGAAGTGCCGGTCACCTTGGTGGCCGGTGCGTCGGCGGCAGTGCGTATCGACGGGATAACCAATGCGGCGTCTTTCCAACTGGCTGCCGCGCCCGGCATGATGGCCGCGGTTTTTGGATACCAACTCGCAACCGCGCCAGGCCAGCCCTCCGCCATTCCTCTGCCGCTTCAGATGAACCGGGCTTCCGTAACGATCAATGGCATCGCGGCTCCTCTGCTCTACGTTTCTCCGGGACAATTAAACATCCAGATTCCTTACGAGGCCGGTGCCGGACGCGCGGTCTTGGGAATCAACTTCAATGGACAAGTTGCCTTCCATGAGTTTACAATCGCGCCCTCGGCTCCGGGTATCTTCGCGTGGGAAGGTGCGCTGGTGCCCACGGCGAGCGGGCGGCCCGGGGACACGCTTCCCCTGTTCATGACCGGAGAGGGCGACGTTTCGCCTTTCTTCGGCACCAACCGCACGCCCCCAAGCACTGTTCCGCTGGACCAATTGCCCAAGCCCGTGCTCCCGGTGACCGTGACTGTCGGGGGATTGCAGGCCGCCATACAGTTCATTGGCATCCCCAGCGGGCTGCTTGGAACGCAGATCAACTTTACGATTCCGCCGGGCGTGACACCGGGCGTTCAGCCGCTCGTAGTGACGGTGAACGGCGTCTCGAGCCCGCCGGTGAACCTGACCGTCGCGCCATAGGTTCTTATCAATGAACAGGCTGCTGCCAATCATTCTGCTATGCGCTGCCGGTACGGCATACGCGGCACAAGGCGGCGTTCCGGTCAAGGATGCTGCCGGCGCACACTCGATCACCCTGCGGGGAAAGGTGATCGACTTCAGAACGGGCGAACCCATTGCCAAGGCTCTCGTGTCGATCCGCAGTCAGAATCTCCAGACGGTAACGGACGAGAAGGGCGGATTCGAGCTCCCGAACGTCTCGCCAGGTGAAGCCGAGCTCTACGTGAGCACGATCGATTACGGTCTGCTGAAGCAGCGCATCCAGGTGGAGGCCGGAGAAGCTCGGGAACTGGAACTCCTCCTCGGCCAGGAGGCTCTCAAGCACAGCGAGCGGATGACAGTAACTTCCGGGCCGTTTGCGCCGGTCCAGCCGGAAGCTCCCGTCGAGCACTCGATCAACGGCACGGAACTGAAGAACCTCTCCTCGGTGATGCTCGACGATCCGATTCGCGCGGTCCAGACCATGCCCGGAGTGACCGCCGACAACGACTGGTACGCTCAGTTTTCCGTTCGCGGCTCGGGGCCGGCGGACATCGGGGTGTTCGTGGATGGGGCGCTGATGACCGCCCCGTTCCACGGCATTCTCGACGACCGGGGCGACTGCTTCTCGATCGGCCTCCTGGATAGCGGGTTTGTGGGCTCGATGGCCCTGCTCAGCGGGAATTTCCCGGCG
Organism: Bryobacteraceae bacterium; assembly: GCA_050008465.1. Lineage (GTDB taxonomy): Bacteria > Acidobacteriota > Terriglobia > Bryobacterales > Bryobacteraceae > Fen-330. The sequence continues at coordinate 20,624 of JBEKMO010000048.1, read as the reverse complement.
CAGTACGGCGATTTCATCGGCTCCGTTCTGGACGTGCAGAGCCGCGAGGGCAACGCCGATCGCGTGACCTATCGCTTCGACGTGAGCTTGGTGGCGGCCTCGGCCAGCGCGGAAGGGCCGCTGGGCGCTTCGAAAAAGGCCACCTGGCTCGTCTCGGCTCGCAAGGACTACGTCAGCTTGATCATGGGACGCAGCAGCGGCCTGGGGGTGAGTTTCTACGACGTGCACGGAAACCTGACCTACAGTCCCACCGAGCACCACCGGATTTCGCTGAGCGCCATTCACGGCGCGATGGCAATCTCCAAAGACACCAAGAATGTTTTTGGCGTCGACGGGCTGAAGGACGGAACCAGCCGCAGCGAACTGGCCAGCCTCCGATGGACCTGGTCGAATGCCGCCACCCTTTCGCAAGCTCAGGTCTACTCCTCGACCGATTCCGAGCGAGACAAGGATCTCGCGCTGGACCTGCTGGAGCGTTCGAGCGGCGTTGAGATTGGTTTCCGGGAGGATGTCACGCACCAGACAGGGGCCTGGAACAAGTTCCAGGCAGGGGTGATCTTCCGGCGGCTCGATCGCGACTTCCTGAAGAACGAGCCCTGGAACTATGCCGCGGAGCAGTTCTCCAACACCCTGATTCAAAGTGCGCTATTCTCGCGAACCGTCTCCCAGCCAGGGGCGTACATCCAGGACACGGTTTCCTTGGCCGGCAAGCGCCTGACAATGGTCGTGGGTGGGCGCTGGGATCATTTCAGCCAGAACGGTCAGAACACCTTCCTGCCCAGGCTCAGTCTGTCCCTCTCGCCGCTTCGCAACACCAAGCTGACCCTGGCCGCCGGCCAGTACTCCCGGTTCCCCGATCTGGTCGAGCTGTACGGCCAGTTCGGTACGCCCACGCTGCGGGCCGAGCGATCCACCCACCTGTCCGCGGCGCTCGAGCAGTCGCTGGGCGAGAAGATTCGAGTGCGTGTCGAGGCCTACAACCGCCGGATACGGGATGGAGTCTACTCCGCCGCGAGCGAGTTCCGTGCCGCCGGTCCGGCAGGCCCCATTCTGTACCCGCAACTCGGCCCCATCCTCGCCAACTCGCTCAACGGCTACTCGCGCGGGATCGAGGTCACTCTCCAGCGGCGCAGCGCCAACCGGCTGTCCGGCTGGGTCTCGTATGCGCTCGGATACGCGCGCTTCGCCGACACGACGACCAACGCGCACTTCTGGAGCGATTTCGACCAGCGCCATACGGTGAACGTATTCGGAAGCTACCGCTTGAGCAAGACCATCAATGTGAGTGCCAGCGCCAGGTACGGCAGCAATTTCCCCGTCGCTGGCTACTTCGGTAAGCCGGTCATACAGGGAAATGCCCGCCTCCCTATCGTCAGCGTGCGGAACGAGCTCCGCATGCCGGCTTACTTCCGGCTCGACACGCGAGTCAACAAAGCGTTCTACCGCAAGCGCTCCAAGACTACCCTGTACGCGGAAATCACGAACCTGACGAATCATGCCAATTACCAGTTTTGGGGATTCGCCCCCGACTACGTTCGCCCGTACGGGTTCGTAGCGGCGGGTCGGGGGACGTTCCTGCCGATCATCCCGAGCGTGGGCCTCAGCGTCGAGTTCTAGCCCGCCCTTCTCACGCAGGATCGTGACGAGGCGCGTGAGGAGCCCGTGGATACGAGGCGCGCGAGACGCGACGCCCGGAGACGTACTTGACAGTACGTCGAGGACGTCGCCCGAGCCCAACGAAGTAGACATGGGCTCATCGCGCGCCGCAGTAGATCTTGTGTGAGAAGGGCGACCTCGGGCCGGCCCTCCCGTCAATCCGAAAACGATTTCGGGCCGTGCGGTCCCTTAGAATAGGAGAAATGGTTGAACGCGTGCGCCCGGGGGTGTCGGCCCGGCAGGCCCGGGTGGTCCTCTTCGATTTCGACGGCACCATATCGCTGATTCGGGCGGGGTGGGTGGATGTGATGGTGCCGATGATGCTGGAGATCCTGCTGGATCTGAAAACCGGCGAAAGCGAAGAAAGCCTTCGCGCGCTGGTGGAGGATTTCGTCGCGCGGCTCACCGGCAAGCAGACCATGTACCAGATGATCGAGCTGGCAAACCAGGTAGAACTGCGCGGGGGCAAGCCGCTCGACGCCCTGGTCTACAAGAGGATGTACCTCGACCTCCTCCACGCCAAGATCGCCCACCGGCTCGAGGAACTGCGCCGCGGCCAGGCGCCACCGGAAAAGTACCTGGTGCCGGGCTCGCGGGAATTGCTCGAGGCGCTGAAAGAGCGCGGCCTCAAGATGTACCTGGCCAGCGGAACGGATCAGCCCTACATGCGCCAGGAGGCGGACCTGGTGGGCGTCAGCCAGTACTTCGACGGCCGGGTGTACGGCGCGCTGGACGACTACAAGAGTTTCTCGAAGCAGATCCTGATCCAGCGGCTCATCGCCTCCGCGGAGTGCGAAGGGGCGGCGTTTCTGGGCTTTGGGGATGGGTACGTCGAAATCGAAAACGTGAAGGAAGTGGGTGGGGTGGCGGTGGGCGTGGCGACGGCCGAGCCCGAGTGTCTGACCGTGGACGAGTGGAAGCGCAAGCGGCTCATCCGGGTGGGCGCCGACTTCATCATTCCCAACTTCCTTTGCCGCCAGGAGCTGCTGGCCGAACTGTTCCCGCAATGAGCGTGCGGGGGTTCTTCAACCTGCTAAAGTAATCCTCCGAACTGGGCGATTAAGAGATGAGGGCCGGTGGGCCTGGATACGCGCAGACGACATCCCAACCCGCCGCCTCCCCTCGTGGAGCGCCCCAGTGAGCGAGGAGCCGACCAGAGAGCAACGGATCGAAGCCTGCCTGAAGGTGATCGCCAGCCAGCCGGAGTTTCCGGCTTTCTTGCACCACATCCAGGCGGTGACGCTCCTGATCGAGGACGAAAGCGCTTCGTTGCATCGGCTCACGAACATGGTGCTGCGGGACTACAGCCTCACGCTGCGGGTGCTGCGGGTGGCGAATTCAATGTGCTACAACCGGTCCGGGCGGCCCGTGGTGAGCGTGGCGCACTCCATCACGTTGCTGGGGACGGAAACCATCCGCAGCCTGGCCGGCGGCGCCGCTTTGTTCGAGTATTACAGGAAGATCTCGCCCGGGCTGAAGGAGCTGATGTTGCTGTCGCTGCTGACCGCGAACCAGACGCGAGCGGTGGCGGCCGCCGTCGACTACCCGCGGCCCGAAGAGGCCTACCTCTGCGGGATGTTCCGTAACCTGGGGGAGCTGTTGATTGCCGGCTACTTCCCGCGCCAATATGCCGGGATCCTGTCGCAGATGAAGGAGAGCAACCTGGGCCAGAGGGAGGTATGCACGCGAGTGCTGCACTTCACCTTCGAGGAACTCGGACAGGCGATGGCGAAACAGTGGAAGCTGCCCGATCGGGTCAGCCAGTGCATGAGCGCCGCCGGCCCGCTGTGCCTGGGGGCGGACGACGCGGAACTGGCAACGCTGAAAGCGGCCACCGCGTTCAGCCATGCTCTGACCACGGCGGTCTACCGGCGCGATCCGGAGGGCGCGGCAGCGCGGGTGAATCTGCTCGTTCTGGACTACTCCCCGGCGCTCGGCCTGCGCCATGACCAGGTCAGCGGGGTGCTGGAGACGGGGATCGTCGAGACCAAGAGTACGTTTTCGGAACTCTCGGTGCCCCTCGATGAGCTGAGACTGCGCAGGCAGGCAGAGGCGGCGGTGGCTAGCGTTGCGGCGGGGGAACCATTCGAGGAACCGGCCAGGCCGGCCGAGGAGGTCGCCCGTGGGGAGGAGCTCCTGCGCCAGTTCACTCGGGACATCGAGTCCATGATCGAGGCTTCGGCGGACTTCGACCTCCACCGGCTGATGCTGATGATTCTGGAGGCGGCCTACCGGGGCGGGCCGTTCGACCGGGTCCTTTTCTGTCTGACCGACCCTGCTCACCAGGTCATGCAGGGCCGCCTGGGGCTGGGAGAGAGGATCGAGGAGCTGCGGGACACCTTCCGGGTGCCGATATCGGTACGCGGGGGGCTCATCGGAGCCACGCTGGTGAGGCGACAGGACCTGTTCGTGGCCGCCCGGAACTCCTATGCGGAGGCCGAGGCGCTGGAATCGGTCGGCGCGGTCAGTCTCGGAGTCTACCCGATCCTGGCAGAGGGCGTTCTCGGCGGCTGCCTGTACTTCGACCGCCTGTCGGCCAAACCGGCGCCCAGCCCACGAACTCTCGAGCTGCTGGCCAGGCTGCGCGACCTGGCCGCGAAGGCCCTCCTGCTGCGACGTCCGGCAGCCGCGTGACGCTACCCTGCCTGCGTCCCGCTTTGCACGCGATCCTCCTTGGGCAGTACACACAGCCGGGCCGGGCCCGGCTCAGCTCAGCTTGATGACGACCTTGGCCATGCCGTCCTGGTAGCTCTCCAGCTTCGTGAAGGCTTGCTGCACGTCTTCCAGCGGTATTTCGTGGGTCAGGATGGGGGCCAGGCGGGCGCGCTGCTCGCGCAGCAGATCGAGGGCGCTCGAAGACTCGTGGTTCGAGCGGCGGACATTGAACAACACCAGTTCCTTCCGGCGCATGCTGTGGAAGTCGACGCTCGAGTGCGCCTCCGACGGGATTCCGGTCACCACCAGCCTGCCACCGCGGCGGGCAACTTCGATGGAGTTGCCCAGGGAAGCCCCGCGGGTGGCGCAGTCAATCGCCACATCCACGCCGCGGCCTGCGGTGTCGGCCAGGATCTGGCGAACGGGATCGGCTCCGCCGGGATCGATGGCCGCATCCGCGCCCATCCGGAGGGCCAGGTCGCGGCGGGCAGCTACAGGTTCGACGGACCAGACTCGGGAGGCGCCGGAGAGCTTCAGGGCCACGACGGTCAGCAGACCGATGGGACCGGCCCCGAAGACGGCGACTGTCTCTCCCGGCTGAAGCTTCGCCAGTCGCAAGGAATGCAGCACCACGGCCAGCGGCTCGAACAACGTCCCTTCCTGGAAGCTGATGCCGGCGGGGAGTGGGAGGACGTTGGCGGCGGGCAGGTTGACGTACTGGCGGAAGAAACCGGGGTCCGGGGGCGTGCTGAGGAAGCGCAGGCGCGCGCAGAGGTTGTGATGCCCGGTGAGGCACTGTTCACAGTGGTAACAATAGATGGCGGGTTCGAGGGCGACGCGATCTCCGGGAGCCCATCCGGTGACACCCGTGCCGGACTTCACCACGACGCCCGCCGGCTCGTGACCGATCACCATGGGGTAGACCGAGGGCGTGCCGCAGATTCCGCCTTCCGAAAAATAGTGGAGGTCCGAGCCGCACACGCCGCAGGCTTCCACCCGAACTTGCAGCTCGCCGGGAGCGGGATCGCTCACCGGCGTTTCGACGAGGCGGAATTCGTGCCGTTGGTAGAGCTCGGCGACGCGCATGGCGGAGCCTGCTAAGGCCTACTTCTTGAACAGGTTATCGAAGGCGGCCCGAGCGTCGGAAAAGTTGCGGGGCGCGGGACTCGAAGCCGTCGTCGAATTGGACGAAGTCGCATCCCGGGCCACGGTGACCCGCGCCTCGAACCAGGTGCATTCGTTGGCCTGGTCCTTGACCGCGAGGCGGGCCGGCACTGGCTTCAGGCACTGGAATCGCGTGGACGGCTCGAAGTGTGCGCACTGCTTGCAGCAGTGCAGGGCCACGTTGCACTTCGGGCAGACGCTCTTGAAGTCGGTTCCGTTGGGCAGGGTCGTGGCGCAGTTGTAACACCGCGAAGCCACTACGGCCTGGACCAGCCGCGGAAGCCTGGGGCCGGTTACATCGATGGGTGGGCGTGGACCTAGCCGCGGTTTTTCGTCCATCCTCCGGCCCTGGTTATCACGGTCGGAGTCCATATAGCCCCTTTGTCTGTACTTGCGATCGTCGTCCATGGAAGACTCACCACTCCTTTGGAGTCTTTTCTCTCGGATCAGCGCGCGGCTGCTTCACGGCAACCCGGCGTTTGGCAGAAGACCTTCCCGACCCAGGCAGATATGACCCCAGTTACAGCGAGCCTAGGATCACCGAAGGGATTCTGCGGAAATACCGAGGCGCTGGAGAGCGACAGGTCGGAGACCCGCCGAGTTTACCTCACTCCTACTATACCATATCGGCCATTAGGAACGCCATCTGAATTCTGCGCCGCCCGACATTCCTGTGGATGCCCCCGGATCCCTGATTCCGAGCCGCGCGCGCTAGCAAGCGGTCCTTCCGCACGTCTGAGTGACCACTCCCGCGCGGTCGCCGCTCGGAGGGCGGGGGTCACCCCGCGCGGGGCTTCAGCCCCGCTGCCTGACCGCTGGACCCGGCGCTCGGAAGGGCTCCCGGAGGCCCCTCGGGGCGCGCTCGCAAGAATCTCCTGGAAGTGAGGTGCGGATTCTGGTACATTCAGTGGCCGGACCTCCGTTTTCGAAAGTTGGATGTCCGGTCTTACCCAGGTTCTAGAGACGGGAGGCATTTATGCAGTTTTGCAAGAATTGCGGTTCCCCATTTGAAGGCCAGTTCTGCGGGAGATGCGGAACTCCGGTTGGCCAGGCCCCGGGCCATGCAGCGGCCCCGCCGCCGCCGCCACCGAGCTACGCGGCCCCGCCGCCGCCGCCACCGAGCTATGCGGCCCCACCGCCGCCTTCGTACCCCCCGGTGGCCCCGGCGCCGCCAGCCTACGCCCCGCCGAGTCCACCAACCAGGGGATTCTGGGCCTCGCTGTTCGACTTGTCGTTCACCAGCTTCGTCGCGCCCAAGATCATCAAGTTCCTTTACGTGCTGCTGATGATCCTGATACTCCTGGGGACCCTGTACGTGGTGTACCTGGGTTTGCAGGCGGGATCAATGGGCCTCGTGATGGTGATTGCCGCGCCGATCGGAGCTTTCCTGTACCTGCTGCTTGCTCGGATGTGGCTGGAGGTCATGATCGTGCTGTTCCGCATCGCGGAGAACACGGGAGACATGGCCCGGAACACCCGCCGGTGAGCCGTGGGGCGCTGGTAGGCAAGCTGCGCCCTCCCTGGCGTCCTCGTATAGGGCGCGTCGCGAGGTTGAGGTTTGCCTTTGCAGCCCCCTTGCCAAATCCTCGGCCTTGAAGTAGAGTTGGACCTTCGGGAGGAAATATGTCCTTTTGCAGCAAATGCGGTTCGCAAGTCGACGGCCAGTTTTGCCAGAAGTGTGGAACACCAGTCGGCGCTCCCGCCCACCCCGCGGCAGCCCCGCCACCACCACCGCCGCCCTATCAGCAGCCCGCCGCGCCGCCGCCCGGCCAATACTACCAGCCGCCGGCCGCGCCGCCGCCACCTGGTTCGTATTACCAGCAGCCCGGCCAGCCGCCTCCACCGCCGCCCGCGACAGGCGGCGGGCTCACGGAAAACGCTGCTGCCGCCTTGTGTTACCTGTTTGGACTGATCTCGGGCATTCTATTCCTGGTTCTGGAGCCCTACAACAAGAACCGGACGGTTCGGTTCCACGCCTTCCAGTCCATCTTCCTCAGCGTGGTCTTGATCGCCGTCGAGATCGTCCTCGCTATCCTGTTCAGGGTTATGCTCCAGGTACTGCCCTATAGCCTCTGGTTCCTCATAAGCCTGATCAGTCTGGTGGTCTGGCTGGCGTTCCTGGTTCTGTGGATTCTGCTGATGGTGAAGGCTTATCAGAACCAGAAGTTGGTGATTCCCGTGATCGGTCCGCTGGCCGAAAAACAGGCGTAGCGGAGTGGCGGCCCGGGCGCGTCTAACAGAGGTGCGCGCGTTCCTTGTGCTCTGCCTCGCGGCGCCCGGGTTGCTGGCCGTCCAGGCGCCCCGGATCGGGGTCATCGACTTCTACGGCCTGCGGCATGTGTCCGAGAAGCGCCTGCGCGAAGCGCTCGCCGTGGGCGAGGGCGATCCTCTTCCCGCCTCCAAGGGCGCTGTCGAAGAACGCCTGGAGCACGTCGGGGGCGTGGTGCAGGCACGCCTCGAGGCGGTCTGCTGCGAAGGTGATCGCGTCATTCTGTACGTGGGGATCGAGGCGAAGGAGGCTCCCCACTTCGAGTTCAAGCCGGCGCCCTCCGGGGATGCCTCCCTGCCCGAGCCCGTCGCCGATTCCTACCGCTTTCTGCTTGCCGCCCTGGAGCGCGCCGCCCGCGCAGGACCCGTCTCCGAGAGCCTCCTCAACGGCCATGCGCTTTCCAGCGACCCGGCCGTGCGCGCCATCCAGGAACGCCTCCAATACCTGGCGGCCGATCACCTGGACCGCATCCGCCGGGTCCTGCGGGAGTCCGGAGACGCCTCCCAACGCGCCGCCGCCGCCTGCGTCATCGGCTACGCCCCCACCAAACGTCTGGTGGTCGACGACCTTCAGTCGGCCATGCGGGACCCCGACGAGAGCGTCCGCGCCGGCGCCATCCGCTCGCTCGCCGCGATCGCCGTGCTGGGGGCGCGGGACAAGGACCTGGGTATCCGGATCGAGCCTACCTGGTTCATCCAGATGCTGAACTCGCTGGTCTGGAGCGACCGCACCCGCGCGGCCGCGGCGCTGGTGTCGCTCACCGAGCAGCGCAGCCCTTACGTCCTGGACCAGATCCGGGAAACCGCCCTGCCCTCGCTGGCGGAAATGGCCCGCTGGAAAACCCTCGATCACGCCCTGCCCGCCTTCCTGCTCCTGGGCCGCGTCGCCGGCGTCCCGGAAGGCGAGATTCAGGCAGCTTGGACGAGGGACAACCGCGAAGCATTCATTGACCGGGCCCTCAAATAGCCTCTGCAACCGAGGGACTGCCTAGGCCGTCGGTAGGATAGGGCTCCAGCCCTGTCCCGGTTGCCCCGCGGTCAGCGCAAAAAAGGCCGGGGCGCCAAGGCCCCGGCCTTCGGATTGGCAGACTTTCAATACCTACCGCGCGGCCAGCAGGGCCCGCAAGTGCCGAGCCCGCTCCGGCGAGCGCAACTGCCGCAGAGCTTTCGCCTCGATCTGGCGGATTCTCTCGCGCGTAACGTCGAACTCCTGCCCGATCTCCTCGAGCGTGTGCTCGCGTTCGCACCCGATTCCGAACCGCAGCCGGATCACCTTCTCTTCCTTCGGCGAGAGAGTTTTCAGGATGTTGGCGGTCTCATCGCGCACGTTGGACTCGATCACCGAGTCCACCGGCGAACCCACCCAACGGTCCTCGATCAGGTCGCCCAGCGCCGACTCGCCGTCCCGGCCCACTGGCGTCTCCAGGGACACCGGGTCGCGCGAGATGGTCTTCAGCTTCTGCACCTTCTCGACCGAAATGTCCATTCGCCGGCCGATCTCTTCATTAGTCGGAGCGCGCCCCAGCTCCTTCTCCAGCTCCCGGTTGGCGCGCAGGAACTTGTTCATGCTTTCGTTCATGTGCACTGGAATGCGAATCGTCCGCGACTGATCGGCGATGGCGCGGGTGATTGCCTGCCGGATCCACCACGTAGCATACGTAGAGAACTTGTAACCCCGCCGGTACTCGAACTTGTCGGCCGCGCGCATGAGCCCGATGTTGCCCTCCTGGATCAGGTCCAGCAGGTGCAGGCCGCGGTTGACGTACTTCTTGGCCACCGACACCACCAGCCGAAGGTTGGCTTCCACCAGGTCCTTCTTGGCTCGCTCAGCCTCGATTTCCCCGTGGCGGATCACCGCCAGAGTGTGCTTCAAATCGTCCAAACTGGCGCCCGCCACGGCCTCGCGCTTCCGGATCTCCCGGCGCAACTCCTTGATTCTAGGCTGACTGGCCTGGCCGTTCCGCTCCTGGATCCGCTTCAGCTCCGCCTCGAACTGCCCGAGTTCCTCCACCGCCCGCTCGATTTCTTTGCTGAACTCCTTCCACTTCGGCAGCAGGAACGGAATCTGACGGATGGCCAGCGAAGTCTCCACTTTCGAGCGGGCCAGCTTCCCGGCGCACTTCCTGCGCGCCTTCTTGTTGGTCAGCGGGATGGTTTCCAGCTTCTCCGCCAACTGCTGCTGTTTCCGGTGTAGCGCGGCCCCCTCGGCGAACAACTGCCGGACCTCGGCCTGGCGGGTCTCGTCGGCTGGACTGCCTTCCTCGACGTCCCCCAGATCTGCTACATTCCCAACCTCTTCTTCGTTCCTCTTGATCTGCTCGGCGAGACTCACAACCGCCAGTTGGACCAGCGCCGAGCGGCTGATCGCCTTCTGCATTCGAAGCTTGCCGCGCTCCATCCGGCGCGCCAGGTCCACTTCCCCCTCCCGTGTCAACAGGGGAACCGCCCCCATCTCCCGGAGGTACACGCGCACCGGATCGTCGGTGTAGATCGACTCCTCGGCCTGCTGGACCGAATGGAAATCCTCGGCCTCGGCATCAAAGAACTTAGCCGCTTCCTCATCGAAGGGAAGGCTCAAGGTCTCGTGATTGTCAGTTAGAAACTGATCTTCGAATTGGTCCACTTTTTTGACTCACCTCCCCGCATGAACCAAGCCAAACATGGAACTTGTCTCGGGGCGAATCTCCAGCGTGTACTTGTCGGCCACTCCCCGTCGCTCTGGTCACACCTGCGGCGTTCGGCGGCGTCTTCGATCATATCATTGATCTTCTGAGAAGTTAAGCCCTAATCTTGAAGATGTCGCTGAACGCGTTTGGTTACATCAAAATCAGGACGATAGCAGCCTCACTATCAAGTGGTGCTCCCGCGGGTCTTTTCTCACCCCGAGTAGCCAGCCCCCCCTGGCGCCCCCCGGCACGCACCCTCCTCAACCCCTCTTCTGCCGGATCAGCGTCTTCAGCTCGTTGAAGAAGGCTTCCTCGTCCTGAAAATCCCGGTAAACCGAGGCAAAGCGCACGTAGGCGATTTTGTCAAGGTTGCGGAGCCGCTCCATGAGCAATTCTCCTATAGATGTAGTAGAAAGCTCTCGATCACCGCTCTCCATCAGCCGACTTTCCACCTCATCCACGATTTCCGCCAGCTTCCCCATCGCCACCGGCCGCTTCTCACATGCCTTCAGCAGCCCCGCCAGCACCTTCTGACGGTCGAACTTCTCCCGCCGGCCATCCTTCTTGATGACCATGTAAGGGACCTCGTCGATCCGCTCGTAGGTGGTAAAACGGCGCTCACAGGCCAGACACTCGCGCCGCCGCCGGATCACATCCCCCTCTTTGCTTTCACGCGAATCTACCACCTTGTCCTGCAAATGGCCGCAAAATGGACAGGTCATGCGGGAGAATCTCCTGGAGGCTCCGCCACCTCGGCGTCGTCCTCGGCGCTGGCCACTGCATCCTGCTCGAGTTGTCTCAAGCGCTTCCAATTCAGTCCCTCGTGGAAGGCCAGGGCCAGGCCGAGGGGCACAATTCCTACAACTGTAACAGCCCAGATCATCACCGCCATGCTGGTAGCCAGCTCAACCTTGGCGCCGTACATCTCCGTCAACACGATGATCGAGACGATCTGCACCCCGCCACCCACCCCCGGGATCTGAAGTATGCTCCCAAACGCAACAAAACCCATGAAAACCACGATGTCCCGAAGCGCAAACCCGGCCGTCGCGGGGAAGGCCTGGAACAAGCACACAAAGGATAGCACGATCAGGGCCCACTCCAGTCCCGTGTAGCACATCAGCCAGAACACGGAACTTTGCGTCTTGGTCGCCGAAGTGCCATCCAGAAAGGCGGTCACGACGCCCTCGACCCGGTGGTGGTAACGTGGTGGCAGGAAGCCCAGCCCCTGGATCAGCCGGCGTCTCATGGTGTCGGAGAACCGGCTCAACATCACCAGCACAATCAGGCAGATGGCCCCCATTAGTCCCAGCACGTAGCCGCCCACACCGAGCACCCACTGGAGCTTTGGTCCCACGTGCGTGCGGGCGGGATCGAACTGCGTCAGGGCAAACCCGAAGATCACCAGCACCGCCAGAAGGTCGCAGATCCGTTCCAGGAACCAGGCAGCCAGTTGCGAGGAAAAGGGCACCCGCTCCTGCAGCGAAATCAGGTACGGACGCACAAACTCCCCGGGACGTCCGAGTAGCACCACGGCCGCAAAGCCGATGGCGGTAGCCTTGAACAGCCGCCAGTGGCTCGGGACGGGCACCAGGGGCCGCAGCATCAACCCCCAGCGCAGCGCCCTCCCGTAGTAGGTCAGGATGGAGAGCGCGGTCGCTGCCAGCACCCATCTCCAGTCCATCTGGAGAAAACTCGAGGTGAAGGCCCCCCACTGAAACTGCGTCTCGCGCCAGCGCTCGTGCAACCACCAGGCCAGGACCCCGAGCGCGGCGACCAGCAGCAGCGCGAACTGCCACTTCCATTTTCCCAGGCGTCCGAGTTTGTTCCGCTTCGAGTGCGTGTTGGTACCTCGTCCATCCCCCAAAACGGGCTAGAATGGAACCTTGCATGCCGGCGGGCGTGGATTCGAGCGAACTTCTTATCATAATGCCTCGTTCTTCTAACTGGAAGCCTGAAATGAGGCGCCCCGCCCCAAAGGGTGGGCGGCAGGCGCCGCGAAAGGCTGAGAGTGCGAGGCAAACCCATGGCCGCCGTTGCGTTCACGATTCCGCGCTTCTTCCCCGGCAGACCGGGGACGGCGCCGGTCCGCGCCTGGGGAACCGTCCGATCCGTGGCCGCGGGTGTTCGACCCGCTCTGGCCGGATACGTGAGGAGATTGGGAGACACCGTGGATCCGGATTCCAGTCTGGTTGAGCGCTGCCTCAAGGGAGACGACGCGGCTTGGGAGGACATGGTCAAAGCCCACTCCCGCCGCGTCTACGGGCTGTGCTACCGGTTCACGGGAAGGGACTCCGAAGCGCAGGACTTGACCCAGGAAGTCTTCCTGCGCGTGTTCCGCTCGCTCAAGAGCTTCCGCTCCGGCGAGGGCTGCTTTGTGGTCTGGCTGGCGCGCCTTACGCGCAACCTGCTGATCGATCACTACCGCCGCACCCGCCTGGAGCGCGCCACCGATTCGATTGAAGACCAGCTCCCGGTCCTGGAAGAGCGCGGGACCGCCGCCGCGCGGACCGACGGCATGCTCGCCGGCCGCGAGGCCAGCGAAATCCTGCAAGGGGCGCTCGGGAAGCTTTCCCCCGAGCTGCGTGAGACCGTCATCCTCCGTGACCTGGAGGAGCTGGAATATAGGGAAATCGCCCAGGTCCTCAAGGTGCCGGAAGGAACCGTGAAGTCCAGGCTGAACCGGGGCCGGGCCGAACTGGCGCGCATCTTGCGCCGACAGAAGGTGCTGGTATGAACTGCGCCGATCTGGAAATCCTGCTCTGCGACTACGTCGACGGCACGCTGGCCGCCGGCCTGAAGGCCGACCTGGAGCGCCACCTGGCACAGTGCGCCGCTTGCGCGGAAATGGCGCGCGACGTCCAGGCCGCGGTCGGCTTCATGGAGCGCGCGGCGGAGGTCGAGCCCCCTCCGGAGCTGCTCACGCGCATTCTGTTCGAGCTCCCCTCCGCGCATCACGCCCGGGCCCGGCAGCCCGGCGGAATCCGCAAGCTGCTTCGCGGATGGCTCCAGCCGGTGCTGCAACCGCGCTTTGCCATGGGCTTCGCCATGACCATCCTCTCCTTCTCTCTGCTGGCGCGTTTCGCCGGCATCTCGCCGGGGCAATTGAAGGCCGAGGATTTCAAGCCCGCCCATATCTGGCGCCGGCTCGACGAGCAGGTCTATCGCGGTTACCAGCGCGCGGTGAAGTTCTACGGGAATCTGCGCCTGGTTTACGAGGTCCAGACCCAACTCCGGGAATGGACCCAGAAGGAACAGGAATTGAAAGGCCGCGCGGGTAGCGCGGACGACCAGCAGGCCGCCTCGCCCGAGAGGACGCCGGAAGCTACACGTCCGGCGGCCAAGGACCGCGGCGGAACTAACGGGCCGGAAGTGCGTAACACGAAGTAGAGGAACAGGAGACGAAGGCCATGAACTGCTTCAAACATTCTGAAGTTTCGGCGGTGGCATTCTGCCGGACCTGCGGCCGGCCCCTTTGCCAGGCCTGCCAGCATGCCGTCCAGGGGACGATCGTATGCGAAGAACACACGCCACAGCCGGTCGTAACGCCCCCTCCGGCGCCTCCGGCCTCCGGGACTTCGCCCGGCCTCGCCTTTGTGCTCGGATTGATCCCCGGCGTCGGCGCCATCTATAACGGGCAATATGCCAAAGGGATCGTTCACGTGGTCATCTTCGGGCTGCTGATCAGCCTCGTCAGCTCCGGCGCCGCGGATGGGTACGAGCCGCTGTTCGGCCTCCTGATCGCGATCTGGTACTTCTATATGCCGTTCGAGGCGTTCCATACCGCCAGCAAGCGCCAACTCGGCCAGCAGGTCGATGAGTTTTCCAGCCTCCTGCCGCTGAAGACCCGCCGGCCCGGCCTGCCCATCGGTCCCGTTCTGCTCATCGCCCTGGGAGCGCTGTTCCTGGTCACCAATCTGGGGTACCTCGAATTCCGGCAGGTCATCCGCTACTGGCCGGTCATCCTGATCGTCCTGGGCGCCTACATGCTATATTGCCGCCTGGCCAGCTACGGCAGCCCCGAAGGGGAGGCCCACAATGAACAGCGTTAAGATGCTCGTCCGGGCGATCCGCGGGCCGATCCTGCTGATCGCCCTGGGGTCGCTTTTCGCGGTGGACTATTTTGGCCCGTATCCGTTTTCGCGGACCTGGCCGATCCTGCTCATCGTTGCCGGCGCGCTCTGGCTGCTCGAGCGCATCGCGCCCGAAAGTGAACCCGGGCCAGGCTCGCCTGCGGGAGGCGCCGCATGAGACGAAGAGGCTCTCTGGTTGGACCGTTGCTGGTCATCCTGATCGGCGTGTGGTTCCTGATAAGCAGCCTGCGGCCGGACCTTCCGCTGTTCGACCTGGCCGCCCGCTTCTGGCCGTTCGTGCTCATCGGCTGGGGAGTGCTGCGCTTCGCCGAGATCCTGCTGTGGGCCGCGCAAGGAAGAACGCTGCCCCGCGCCGGCGTTTCGCACGGCGAGTGGACCCTGGTCGTGTTCATCTGCCTGATGGGATCCTTCCTTTACGTGGTCAACCGCCACCGGCCCTGGCAGCAATGGGGCTTCATCACCGGCAGCCGCGTCGAGATCTTCGGCCATCCGTACGACTTCACGATCCCGGAACAGACCGCGCCCGCTCCCAAGGCCGCCCGCATCCTGATCGAGAACCTGCGGGGAGGCGTCCGCATCGTGGGCGCCGACGCCCAGGAAGTCAAGGTGAGCGGCCGCAAGACCATCCGCTCCCTCCAGGAGAGCGACGCCAACAACGCCCACAAGCAGACCTCCGTTGACATCTCCACCCAGGGCGACCAGGTGGTCGTCCGCACCAACCAGGACCGCGTCACCGGGGACGAGCGCATCTCCACCGACCTCGAGATGACCGTTCCCCGCACGGCCAGCGTCGAAATCCGCGGGCGGAGCGGCGACCTCGACATCAGCGACCTCAACGGTTCCGTCGAGGTTTCCAGCGACAACGCCAGCGTGCGCCTCCAGAACATCGCCTCCAGTGTCCGGCTCGACCTGCGCAAGAGCGAACTGGTTCGCGCCGGCAGCGTCAAGGGTGACTTCGTGCTCCAGAGCGGCCGCGGCCGCGATGTCGAACTGGACACCATCGGCGGCGAAGTCACCATCGACGGTTCCTATTCCGGCGACCTCCAGTTCCGCGACTGCGCGAAGCAGTTGAAGTTCCAGAGCCCGCAGACCGATCTGAAGGTGGAGAAGCTGCCCGGCCAGATTCACCTGGACCTGGGCTCGCTCAGCGGCTCGAACCTGGTCGGCCCCATCCGTCTGAGGTCCAACCGCTCCCGCGACGTGCAGCTCGAGCAGTTCACCCAGGCGCTCGAGCTGTCCCTGGATCGCGGCGACATCACTCTGCGTCCGGCCCAGATGCCGCTGGCCAAGATCGACGCGCGCACCCGCTCCGGCCAGATCGACTTGGCGCTCCCCGAATCGGCGAAATTCGAGTTGAAGGCCACCACCAGCCGTGGCGACCTGAACAACGAATACGGCGCCGCTCTCAGGACCGACTACGAGAACGGCCGGCGTCACGAGGCGGGCGGGAGCATTCTCGGCAGCGTCGGCCAAGGCCCCTCCATCACCGTGACCACCGACCGTGGCACGGTCACCGTTCGCAAGGACACCGGCGGTCCGCCCCCGCCCCCGCGTCCTCCCAAGCCGCCCAAAGCCCCGGGCGTCACTTCAATCGAGATCGAGAGACACTGACAGCGATCAGCGGTAGGATAGGGCTCCAGCCCAGTCCCCGGTTGCCCTCCCACGCCACTCGCAACCGAGGGACTGCCTCGGCCGTCCGCTGGTGGGACGGCCCAGGCTGTCCCCGGTTGCCCCCCCCGCGCCACTCCGCAACCGAGGGACTGCCTCGGCCGTCCGCAGTGGGGACGGCCCAGGCTGTCCCCGGTTGCCCCCCCGAGTACATTTTCATTCCCAGGGATGGCGCCCTGCGCAGTACCGCGCGATGGCAGGTTGGAGGGATTTCCGCCGCGGAGAAACAAAGGGGTAAAGATGGAGGCGCGGCAGCCGATACTTCGAGGTAGAGGCTGGAAGACTTGTCGACTCGCGCGCTGGCCAAGGGGAGGAATGTCCGTGCTGGTACGCTCCCGGCGTCGCTCGCCTGGTTCGGGTTGTCGGTCTCGAACTTGTTCGGGACCAACCCCGCGCTGTGGCGTTCCTGGCAGGTTGAGCAAGGTCTCGCCGATTCCAACATCGAAGCCATCAGTCGCGATCGAAACGGCGTGGTTTGGGTGGTTCATGGCGATACCCCGGCCCTCACCCGTTTTGATGGGCGCGACTTTACCAGAGTTCCCTCTCCCGCCCGCTACAACCGCTTCGACTCCCTAGACGGGAAGAGCGGTTGGATTGCGGATACTAACGGCCTTCATCACCTCCAGGACGGCAGGTGGGATTCCTTCCCCGAAGTGGGCATGTCCGCCTGGTTCCAGGACATCTACCAAACCCGCTACTTCCGGGCGCTGGATCTTGGGAATTCGCGCGCGTTGTTGCTGTTTCCAGACCGGCTGGCGCGCTTTTCCGCCCAGTCCCGGCGGCTGGAAACGTTGCCGCTGCCGCATTCCAAGCTCGGCCGTCTTCTGACCTTTGAACCAGCATTGGATGGCGGGGCATGGATAATCGGCGAAAACGGGGTGGCGCGCTTCTCTTGGGACGCCTCGGCCAGTGCCTTGCGCGATTGGAAGGAGTACCCGCTTGGGAACCTGCCGTTCGAGGATCTGAGATACCCCATCGCCTGCCCCAACCAGGAGCTGTTCGTCACGGCCATCCGTAGGGGCACCAATCTTCGCGTTGGGCTGCGGTTGCGGGATGGCCGGTGGGAGGTCGTTGCGCAGCAGCGAAAGCCCGGCCAGTTTTTCGTCTGGCGCGACGGCGGAGGCGACTTGTGGTCGGTCGAAGGCGACGTTCTGCGATGGAAATCCGCCACCGATGCGCGAAGCGACTGGCAAGAGGTCGAGCAACGAAACGAGGTCCTGTCCGGAAGGTTGAAGCAGGTTCTCGTCAATCCCGACGGGACCTTCTTCGTGGCCACCACGCGCGGTCTCGCCCTGCACCTCAATCCGGCTTGGAAAACCTACGAGCATGCTGTGGACTCGCGCGGGAAAACCATCGAGCTCCGCACCCACATCAGCGCCATGCTCGAGGACCGGCGGCAGCGGTTGTGGTTTCTCGGCGAACGAAGCCTGTTTCGTTTTCACCGGGGCCAGTGGGATGAACATCCTTTTCCCGAAGAAGTCCAGCACAAGATGGACACCAACTGCGCCAATTCGCTGGGAGAACTGCCCGATGGCAGGATCTTGATTCAGCTCAACCAGGCGCCCTACCTGGTCCTCTTCGATCCCGATCGGTTGAAACTGTCCACGGTCGAGGCTCCGGCCGGTTACCACCCCATCATGTTCTGCCGCCGGGCTGACGGGAGGTTTCTCGTAGCGTTGGCCGCTTCCGACGAGCGCGCCGACGGCCTGGCGGTTCTCGACGGCGCCTCGATTCGAGAATTCACTTCCATCCGGACCAAGTGGGATATGCCCACTCCGCGCGCCATGCTCGAAGACGGCAACGGCGAAGTGTGGTTGGGGGGCCTGAGCGGCCTGTTCCGCCTGAGCAAGGGCGGCTACGAGCGTCTCGAGTGGGCGCAGCCGACCGCGATCCCTGCACCAAAGACCAGGTTCGCGGGCGTTTTCTCCCTGTTTGCGGAACCAAGCGGGCCGATTCTGGTCGGCGCCAGGAACACCCTATACCGCTGGAGCGGCGGCAAATTGGAGCTGGTGACCGTCGGGATTCAGACTCCGCGAGAAATCATCCGGAGCCGATCCGGTACCTTGTGGGTGGCCGCGGGTTCCGGGGTCTTCCGGAATCTGGGGCCAGGGCGCTCCGGAAGCGCTGAGGCGGGCGATGAATGGATTCAAAACGACGTCACCGACGGGCTGCCGTCGACCGCGGTCTATGCGATCCTCGAGGATTCCGAGCGACGCCTGTGGGTCGGCACAAACAAAGGTCCGGCGGTTTACCAGCCGGACGTCGACCAGGACCCGCCCGAGGCCACCATCCGCGCCGATCAGAACTCCAGCGAAGCCGCTCCCTCCGGGCAGTTCCGGGTCATCTTCTCGGGAAGGGACAAATGGGACCGGACTCCGGCTGACCTGTTGCGGTTTTCCTATCGGCTGAACGCAGGTAAGTGGACCCCCTTTGCCCGGAGTGCGATCGCGACCTTCCAGAACCTTCCGGCCGCCAAGTACAGGTTCGAAGTGCTGGCGATGGATCGCCAGGGCAACGTCAGCCCCACGCCGGCGCGCCTCGACTTCGCCGTGCATCCGCCCTGGTATCGTTCCCCGACGTTCCTGATGCTGATGGCCGTCGCGCTGGGCACGATTGTCTACCTGATGGGGCTTGCCCTCCACCACTACCGCGTCCGCGGGCGGCTGATCCAGCAGCTTTCCAGCGCTCGCGAGGCCGCCGTGGCAGCCAGCCGGGCCAAGAGCGAATTCCTGGCCAATATGAGCCACGAAATCCGCACTCCCCTGAACGGGGTCATCGGAATGACCGAGCTCGCTCTGACCTCCGATCCCACTAGCAGCGAGCACAGAGAATTCCTGCAAACCGTCAAGAGCTCCGGGCTGGCTCTGCTCACCGTCATCAACGACATCCTGGATTTCTCCAAGATCGAGGCGGGAAAGCTGGACCTGGAGTCCATCCCGTTCCACTTGCGCGACTGCCTGGGCGACGCCCTGCGTACCTGCGCCGCGCTCGCCCACGAAAAAGGACTGGAGCTGGCGTATCACGTTGCCCCCGAAGTCCCGGACTATCTGCTGGGAGATCCGGGGCGGCTGAGACAGATCATCCTGAACCTGACTGGCAACGCCGTCAAGTTCACCCACGGCGGCGAAGTCGTGGTGGAGGTGCGGCTGGACAACGGGACTGAAAAAACCGTCCGGCTGCGGTTCTCTGTCCGCGATACCGGCATCGGCATTCCCGCGGAGAAGCAGCAGATCATCTTCGAGGCGTTCTCCCAAGCCGATGGATCCACAACCCGGCAATATGGAGGAACGGGCTTGGGCCTGTCCATCTGCAAGCGGCTGATCGGCATGATGAACGGCCACGTCTGGCTGGAGAGCGAGGTTGGAAAGGGCACCACCGTTCACTTCACCGCGGAATTCGGGCAGCCGGAGGCGCCCAGCGAACTCCCGAAGCCCAAGCAGCCCGTCGACATCCGCGGTCTGAAGGTGCTGGTTATCGACGACAACGATACCAACCGGCGCATCCTGGTGGAACTGGCCAAGAGCTGGCAACTGAATCCCACCCCCGCCGAGAGTGGCGAGGCGGCGCTGCGGCTGCTGGAACAACGGTCCTTTGACCTGGTGCTGCTGGACATCCAGATGCCTGAGATGGACGGCTTTGAGGTGGCCGGGCGCATCCAGCAGCGCTGGCCCCGGTTGGGGACGAAGATTGTGGTGCTGAGTTCAATCGGTCAGCGCGGTGACGCGGATCGCTGCCGGGGCCTCGACATCCGCGCGTACCTGTCTAAGCCGGTCAAGCCCTCCGATCTCCTCGAAGCCATTCAGGCAGTGTGCAGCCGCGGCTTGGAGCGGTCCGGCGAATCCGAGCGCAGTCGCCAGCCCCGGCGCCCCACGCCGGAAAGCCCGAGTCTTCGGCGGCTGGGGCGCGCTTTGAGAATCCTCGTCGCGGAGGACAATCCCGTCAACCAGACTGTGGCACGACGCACTCTGGAAAAACAAGGACACACCGTTGTGGTGGCAGACAACGGCCGCCGTGCCCTGGAGGTGTTCGAAAGTGGGCCATTCGATCTGATCCTGATGGATGTGCAAATGCCTGAGATGGACGGCTTCGAGGCCGTGGCGGCGATTCGTGAACGGGAAGCACTCACCGCGCGCGGCAGAATCCCGATCATTGCCATGACCGCTCACGCCATGACCGGTGATCGCGAGCGCTGCCTGAAGGTTGGAATGGACGGGTATGTCTCCAAGCCGGTCCAGGCGAAAGAGCTTCTGGACGCGATCGAGGAGTTCTGTCCCGACCGCTCTGAGGCGCCAATCGGTTAGCCGTCCCGCCCTACCAGCACCAGCCTGACATCCATCACGTTGGTGCCGGTGGGGCCGGTTTTGAGCAGATCCCCTAAAGCCTCGAAGAAGTGATACGAATCGTTTTCCGCCAGGCTCCGCCGCGCCTCCAGGCCCAGACGCTCGGCGCGCCG
>JBEKMO010000047.1:0-39232 GCA_050008465.1 Bryobacteraceae bacterium | reverse complement strand
GGCGCGAGGCCGTCGATCTCATCCACGTCGGGCTTTTCCATGCGCTCGAGGAACTGGCGCGCGTAGGCCGAGAGCGACTCGACGTAGCGCCGCTGGCCCTCGGCGTAGATGGTGTCGAAGACTAGCGAGGATTTGCCGGAGCCGGAGACACCGGTGACGACGGTGAGCTTGTTGTGCGGGATCTCGAGCGAGATGTTCTTCAGGTTGTGAAGCCTCGCTCCCCGAATTACGATCGAGTCTTCCACAGGCGGCGATATCCAGGATACAAGAAACAGGGGACAGCCACCATGTTTCCGGTCTTACCGAGAACTTCCGCGATGGCACGCTCATCAGCAGGCGTCGGAATACCGGAAAACCGGAAACATGGTGGCTGTCCCCTGGTTTCCGCATTGCGGTTTCGCGCCGCCGCGCGATACAATCGTTGCTCCCCGCAGTGGTTAGGCCAGCGTGAAGTGGAGGAGTGGAGTGGCGCTGCTTCGGATTGCGCTCATTAACATCGCACGCCGCAGGCTGCGCACCAGCCTCACGGTTTGCGGCATTGCCGTGGGCATCGCTGCCTTTGTGGCCCTGGTGGGTTTCTCGAAGTCGTTCGAGCGGGAGTGGCTGAAGCTCTACGAGAGCGAAGGCACGGACTTGGCCGTTGTTCAGAAGACATTTCTGAATACCACTGTGGACGAACGAGTGGGGGACCGGATCCGCTCGATCGCGGCGGTGGCCGACGCCTCTCCCATTGTGCTCAACCTGATGGACCTCACGCCCGAGGTGAACGCGCTGGTCTACGGACTGCGGGCGGACTCTTACGAAATGGCTCCTCTACACTTCCTGGAGGGACGCAAGTTCCGGGGCGAGGAGGCGGAGGTGATCCTGGGGGAGATCCTGGCGGGCAACCTCGGCAAAAAAGCCGGCGACACGATGGAGATCCAGGGCGCCTCCTTCCGGGTGGTGGGTGTATTTCGCGGCGGTTCGGCCCTGGAGACGGGGGCCGTGATGATGCCCATCGGGCAGTTGCAGAACCTGGCCGATCTGCACGGGAAGGTCACCGCATTTCACGTGCGCTTGCGGCCGGCGCCGGCCGGGCGGACCGCGGAGGAACATATCCGCCAGGCTCGCGCGGCCATCGAGGAAGCGATTCCCGGGCTGAAGGCCGTGCCGGCCGGCGAGCGGGCGCACAACAACCAGTTCGTTTCCTTTGCCCGCTCGATCGCCTGGGGGACGTCGCTGATCGCGCTGCTGGTGGGAGCGCTCGGAATCGCCAATACCATGGCCATGGCGGTGTTCGAGCGAACCAGGGAAATCGGCATTTTGCGCGCCTTGGGCTGGAGGCGCTGGCGTGTGATTCTGCTGATCCAACTGGAGGCCGCCACGCTGGGCTCAATAGGCGGGATTGTGGGACTGGTTGGTGGATGGGGCGCGCTGCGGCTGTTGGCATCGCTGCCGATGACCGCCAACATCGCCGATGCGTCGATTTCCTTGCCTCACGCGGGGAAGGCTTTGGTGATTGCCGTACTGATCGGACTTGCTGCGGGAGCGCTGCCCGCATGGCGCGGGGCCCGGCTTTCTCCGGTGGAGGCGTTGCGACATGACTGACGAACCCATGCTAGAGGCGCGATCCCTGAAGAAAGAGTACGACGAAGGCCGAATCCAGGCGCTGCGCGGGGTTGACCTGCAGGTCGCACGGGGAGAGTTTTTGACCATCAGCGGGCCGAGCGGAAGCGGCAAGTCGACGCTGCTGCAATTGTTGGGCGGACTGGACGAGCCCTCGAGCGGCGAGGTCTTCTACCGCGGCAGGAGTCTCGCGGGCCCGTTCGACCTGGACACCTACCGGTCGCGCCACGTCGGTTTCGTGTTTCAGGCATTCCACCTTTTGCCGGCGCTGCGCGTCCTGGACAATGTCCAGATCCCCATGCTGGAAGGCCTGTCCAGCGCCCGTGACCGGCGCCAGAAGGCGGAGGCGCTGCTCGAGGAAGTGGGCATGACGCACCGTCTCCGGCAATATCCGAACCAGCTCTCGGCAGGCGAGCGGCAGAGAGTGGCGATCGCGCGCAGCCTGGCGAACGATCCGGAGATTCTGCTCGCCGACGAACCCACGGGCAACCTGGACAGCGAGAACTCGGCGAGAATCATGGCGTTGCTCTGCGGCATTCAGGCGCAGCGGAGCATGACCATTGTCGTGGTGACCCACGAGGCGGAGGTCGCCCGCATGGGCCACCGGAACATCCACTTGAAGGATGGGCGAGTGGTGGTGGGATGAGACCAGGTTCCATGCGTCTCCGCGGGAGTATCTTCGTGGCGGTTTTTCTCTGTGCGGCGCTCGGGGCACGGGGTCAAACGGCGATGACCATCAAGGAATTGAGGGCGCGGCTGGAGGCGATCCGGGCGGCGACGGATTTCCGGGCGAGCGGGCGGCTGGTTCGCGTGGCGGCATCGGGCGAACGCCGCAGTTATCACCTTTCCCTGCGCGCGCGCTGGTTCGCGGGGAGCGTGAAGATGTTCTGCGAGATCACCGATCCCGCGCCTGCCCGGGTCCGATTGCTGCTGGAAAGCCCCGCGGCGGGCCCGGCCTCTATTCGCAAAGGCCATGCCGGCGACCTCCGGCCGGCGACGGTGCCGTTCGAAAGCTGGGGGGAGGCCCTGCTGGAGACGGCCTTCACGTACGAGGACTTGCTGGAGAACCACTTTCAGTGGCGCAAGCAGGTGCTCACCGGCGAGACGCGCTACGGAGCCCGCACCTGTTACCTCGTGAAGAGCATGCCGGATGGGGATGACCAGTCGCACTATGCGGCCGTGACCTCGTGGCTGGACCGCGAAAGCCTCTGTCCGGTGCGCGTGGAGAAGACACTGCGGTCTTCGGGGGCCACCAAGGAGTTCCTTTACTATGGCTTGCGCCAATCCAAGGGCGTTTGGTCCGCCAGTCAGATTGAGGTCAAGACGCCTGGCAAGCCCGGGTCGAGTCTGCTGATCATCGCTCACGGCACGGAGAAGGCCCACGTGGCCGCCGGCGAGTTCGACGCCGCCTTGCTGACCAAGCCGTGAGCGACTGGCGCCGTGCACCCTGCTGCTTGACGAATCGACCGCGATGCGCTACCTTCGTCGGTTGCGGTTCCTAGCCAAGTTGTGTCCTTCCCGTGAGCACCCAGCCGGTGAATCTTGTGAATTCTGACCTGAAAGCGTGGCAACGGAGCGCGATCCGGAACACCATGGCCAACTACCGTCGCGCCCAGGACAACTATTACGTCGGCGGGAAGCCGCTAGTCGAATTGGAGGACGGCTATAAGGCTTTCTCCCTGCTCACCCCACCGCTTGGCTCTCCCGCGGCCAGGCGCAGGGTCAAGCTGATCATGGAGAACATGCTGCGGCCCAATAGCGCTGCCGCTGGCCCCGTCAGTTTCGCCTCGGTCGGACGCACTCCGCATGTCATCACCATGGCGGTTACGTATAACTGCCAGTGCGACTGCCTGCATTGCTCGGCGGCCGATTACCAGGAGAAGACCCGGCGAGAGAACAGCGCCCTCACCTTCGAGGAACTGAAGAGCGTCATCGACCAGACCCTCGATCTCGGGACGACTTGCGTGGTCCTCACCGGCGGCGAGCCTCTGCTGTACGAGAGAATCTACGACCTGATCGCCGCGGTCGACAAGCACCGCAGCGTTTGCACCATCTTCACCAACGGCGAGTTCCTGCTCAAGCATACCGTCGCGCGGCTCAAACAGGCGGGAGTTTACGGCGTGTTCGTCAGCCTGGACCACTTCGACCCCGAGCGGCACAACATCCACCGCCGCCGCCCTGGTCTGGCCGGGAAGGCCTACCGCGGGCTGAGACTGTGTCAGGATGCCGGCATCCTGACCGGCGTGTCCACTTACGCCACCAAGGAGAACATCCGGAACGGCGAACTCGACGCCATGATGGACCTCGCCCGTTCTCTGGAGGTCCTCGAGGTCTTCCTGTTCGACGTCATCCCGACCGGGCGCCTGTCGACGCAGCACGACTGCATGCTCAGCGAGGAAGACGCCCGGCACCTCGTCGAGTTCCGCGCGAAGTACACCGAAAAGCCCGACTACCCGCGCATCATCCACCAAACCATGTTTTCGAGCATCGCCTATCCCTGCGTGGCCGAAGGCTGCCCCGCCGGAATGGTGCAGGTCCATCTGCGCGCCAATGGCGACGTCTGTCCTTGCGATTTCACGCCCTACTCGTTCGGGAATATCCAGAAGCAGCCGCTGAAGGAGATCTGGGAGTCGATGTCCGCGCATCCGCTCTACGCCGAACCCTCGGCGCGTTGCCGCCTGTCGCAGCCCGGCTTCTGGGTCAAGTTGGCGGAACTCGCTCCCGACTGTTGAATTGTTCGGAATGCGGGGACAGCCACCATGTTTCCGGTTTTCCGGCGCCAGATGATGGGCGCGCCGTCGCGGAGGTTCCCGGTAAAACCGGAAACATGGTGGCTGTCCCCGGTTTCCTGTTAGAGTTGAACACGGCGATGCCCAAGATCAGAGGACTCCGGTGGTGGATGATCGGGCTGATCATGCTGGGCTCGATCCTCAACTTCCTGACACGCAGCACGCTGGCGGTGGCCGCCCCGAAGGTGCTCCAGGACCTGCACATTACCACGCAACAATATTCTTGGATCGTCGGAGCCTTCCAGGGCGCCATCATGGCACAGCCGATCTGCGGCTACGTGCTGGACGTGCTGGGCCTGAAAATCGGTTTCGCCATATTCGCCGCCGCATGGTCGCTGGTGAACATGGCGCATGGCTTGGCCCACAGTTGGCAGGCGCTAGCGGGGCTCCGGGGCCTGCTGGGGTTCAGCGAGGGCTCGGCCAACCCGGCGGGTATGAAGGCGACCGCGGAGTGGTTTCCCGCCAAGGAGCGGGGGCTGGCCGGCGGCGTCTTCAACATAGGCGCCTCGGTGGGCTCGATGGTCGCCCCGCCGCTGGTGGTTTGGGCCATCCTGAGGTACAACTGGCAGGCGGCGTTCGTGATCACCGGCGGGATGGGCCTGGTTTGGGTGGCGCTGTGGCTGTTGCTCTACCAATCGCCCGAAAAGCACCCGGCGCTCTCGGATAAGGAGAGGGACTACATCGCCGCGGGACAGGAGAAGTACCTGCGGAGCGACGGGATCCGCCCGTCGGTCGTGAAGATCCTCGGGCAGCGCAACTTCTGGGGAATCGCCCTGCCGCGTTTTCTCGCCGACCCCACCTGGGGCACTCTCACGTTCTGGCTGCCGCTGTACCTGAGCAGCGTCCGTCATATGGACCTGAAGCACATCGCGCTGTTTGCCTGGATGCCATTCCTGGCCGCCGATTTCGGCTGCATGTTTGGCGGTGTGGTCAGCATGGCGCTTCAGAAATACGGGAACGTCAGCCTGATCAACGCGCGCCGCGGCGCGTTCACCTTGGGGGCTTGCCTGATGATGGGGGTGGGGTTCGTCGGCTTCGTCGAGAGCCCTTATGCCGCGATCGCCCTCCTGAGTCTCGCCGGTTTCGCTCACCAGACTCTCTCGGTAACGGTGATCACCATGGCGTCCGATCTGTTCAAGAGAAATGAGGTGGCAACCGTCGCCGGGATGGCCGGCACGTACGGCAATGCGGGGCTGCTCATCTTCTCTCTGCTGATTGGGGCGCTGGTCGCCAGGATCGGCTACACGCCGTTCTTCGTCTGCCTCGGCGTGCTCGACCTGGTTGGCGCGACCGCTCTTTGGACGCTGGTTCGCGAGCGTAGGTGAAAACATGCCGGAAACGACACTGACAATCCGCAATCCGATCCTGCCGGGGTTCAATCCGGACCCATCCATTATCCGCGTGGGCGACGATTATTACATCGCCACATCGACATTCGAATGGTATCCGGGAGTTCAGATCCATCATTCGCGGGACCTGGTCCATTGGCGTCTGCTGACGCGGCCGCTGGCGCGGGCCAGCCAGCTCAACATGCTCGGCGACCCGGATTCGTGTGGCATCTGGGCGCCCTGCCTCAGCTACGACGACGGCCTGTTTTACCTGATCTACACCGACGTCAAGCGTTACGGCCGCACCACCCAAGGGGCCAGTGCGGGCGCGTCGCTCAGGGACATGCACAATTACCTGGTGACCAATCCGCGCATCGACGGCGAGTGGTCGGACCCGATTTACCTGAACAGCAGCGGCTTCGATCCTTCCCTGTTCCACGATGACGATGGCCGGAAATACCTGCTGAACATGGTGTGGGACCATCGGCCGGGCCGCAATCGCTTCTCCGGGATCGCATTGCAGGAATACTCCCGTGAAGAAGGCAAGCTGGTCGGAGGCCCCCGCCTGATCTTCCAGGGCACGTCACTGGGCTTCACCGAAGGCCCGCATCTCTACAAGCGCAACGGCTACTACTATCTGCTGACGGCGGAGGGAGGCACCGGATGGGGGCATGCCGTCACGTTGGCGCGATCGCGCGAGCTGACCGGGACCTACGAGCTGCATCCGGAGGTGCACATTCTGACTTCGCGCCACCGCCCGGACATCGAGCTGCAACGCGCTGGACACGCCGATCTGGTCGAAACTCAAAACGGGGAGACCTACCTGGTGCACCTGTGCGGCCGGCCCCTTCGCAACCGGGGGCGCTGCACGCTGGGCCGCGAAACGGCGATCCAGCCGATGGCGTGGTCGGCGGACGGCTGGCTGCGGACGACCGACGGCCAAGGACTGCCCTACTCCGAGGTCGCCGCTCCGGCATTGCCGGTTCATGTTTTCCCCGTGCCGCCCCTGCGCGAGGACTTCGACGGGCCGCGGCTTCCGCTGGACTTCCAGTGGCTGCGGTCGCCCTGGCCGGAGGAGCTCTTCAGCCTGACGGAGCGTCCCGGCCACCTGCGCCTGTACGGCCGGGAAACGCTGGGCAGCCTGTTTCGCCAGGCGCTGGTTGCCCGGCGGCAGCAGTCGCACTGCTTCAGCGCCGCCACAGTGGTTGACTTCGAGCCGGAACGCTTCCAGCAGATGGCTGGCCTGGTCTGCTACTACAACAGCGTCAAATATCATTACTTCCACATCTCGCATGACGAGAGTTTGGGGAAGCACGTACGCGTCATGTCCTCGCTCCCCGACCAGGTTCAGCCGGACGTTTTCACGCCACCAATTGCGATTCCCAGCGGTGTGCCCGTCGAGCTGCGGGTTGAGGTCGACTACGAGCGCCTCCATTTCGCGTACCGGGTGGACGAAGGCGACTGGCGCTGGTTGCCCGAGCAATTCGATGCCAGCATCCTGTCGGATGAGGCCGGCCCCCCTGGAAACCCCAATTTCACGGGTGCTTTCGTGGGGATGTGTTGTCAGGACCTGGCGGGGACTGGCCGGACGGCGGATTTCGATTACTTCGACTACCGGGAGCGAAGCTTTCGCCCCAATCCGTTCGTTGATGCCGGCCCGCAATGAGCGCGCGCCGCCTACTTGAAGGTGAACACAACGTTCAGGCGGACCCGGACCGGCACCTCGTCGATGGACGAGGACACGTACTCGTACGGGATTTCGTCGAGCGGGTTCGCTGACCCGCCCCCCATGCTTACCGAGCGCGACATGACCGATGGATTCACCGATGCGATGCCGGTGATGTGGACGTTCATGCGCTTGGCGATGTCCTCGGCGATGGGGCGGGCCTTGTCCATGGCCTGGGTGTAAGCCTGATTCTCGTATGCCGTCGGGTCCTTCACCACGAACGCCACGACGGAGGCTCCCCCCATGGAGACGCTGGAGATGGGCATGGTGGTGGACCCAACGCCGAGTTTGCCCAGTTCGTCCAGCACCTGGCTGACGCGGGCGTTGAATTCGTCGAGGTTCTTGAGGTCGGCTCCCCCCAGGTAGATGTAGATGTTATTGTAAACGTCGAACCCGGAGGGCCGGTCGCGCCCCACGTAGTACATGCCCCCGCCGGCGGGCGAAAACCGGTTGCCCGAGAAATGAAGTTGGTCTTCCTTGTAGCCCAGGGAGAGCAGCTTGGCCTTGACCTCCTGGATCTTCTTCTTGTTCTGCTCGAGCGCGTCGGCGGCCAGCGGCGACGAACTCCTCGCGCTGAGGAAAACGATCGCCAGATCCGGCTTCGCCGTCACTTTTCCGACCGAACCGACGCTGATCGTCTGCCTCGGCTCCAGGGGTTGCGCGGCGGCGGGAACAGCGGCCGCCAGCAGACCCGCCAGAGCGGTCAGGAATATCCCAGTGGTACGCATGAGAAAGCTCCTTTCACAACTTTTCAGTGCAGGACATACGTTGCCCGCAGACGAACGGAAACCTCTACGGCCTGAGGCCGGGACGACTTAGGCAACTCGGGGAGCTCCTCGATGACCGATTCCCCGGGCAGCGGATCGTAACTAACCTCGACCACTTCCAACGACTTGCCGGGAGCTGCCGCAGCCAACTGGCGCAGGCGCGTTTCGATCTCGCGCCAGGCCTTTTCGGCGGCTCGCCGGTAAAGCTCATCTGTTTCTGCTTCTCGGACCGAGAAGACCACGCCTTCGGCGTGGCTGGCTCAACCGCTGCCAATGCAGGTGACGCAATGCGAATTGTAGCGGGCGCCCAGGTCCTCCAGTTTGGCGATCAGCCGGTCGCGCTCCGCGGGTTCCATGCCTGCGGCGGTGAACACGATGTTTCGCGTGTAGACGATGCCGGGCGTGTAGCCGGAGTTGGACTCGGTGAGGACATTGTTCGCCACCCGCCAGGTGAGGCCGGGAGCCTTGAGGGCTTCCGCCGCGTCCAGGAATTCCCGCAGCCGCTTTTCGCCCCGGGAAGTGGCGTCGGCCGCCCGCCCGGCTTCGTATTCCATCTTCATCATGACGTGGAAGACGTCGGGGACGGCCTTTTCGACGCCGGTGGCCTCGATTACCCATTTCTGCGGTTCACCGCTGGGTGGTGGATTCTGCGGCGGTGCACCGCGCGCGGAGACGCACGCCGCCAGCAGGACCGCGATGCCGCTCGAGAGTCTCATGGCGGACTCCTCTTCCGGGGCCGACGGACCAGTTCCGCCAGCCCGGATTCTAAAGCGTTCAACGTTTGCCGCGACGCCCCATCGGCGCGCAGCAGGATCTTTCCCTGGCGGGAGAGCACAATCACCACAGGGATCTGGCCGACGCCCCAGCGGGTACACTCGTCCGCTGCGGCGTCGAAATCCACAGCGACTATTCTGACGTATTTCCGGTCTCGGCGTTGCAGTTTTTGCAGTACCAGGTCGACGGCGCGGCAGGGCTCGCACCAGGAGGCGGTGAAGAAGAGCACGGTGATTCTGGGATTGTTTTTCGCAGCCGCGGTTTGCGGGAAAGCCAGCCACAGTGCAAGGGCTGCTCCCGCGGCGGACATCGTCATCTCCTGGAAATCCTACCAGAATGTGGGGACAGCCACCATGTTTCCGGTTTTCCGGCGCGTGCTGAAGAGCGTTCCGTAGCCGAGGTTGCCGGTAAAATAGGAAACATGGTGACTGTCCCCGGGTTTTCCGGGTTGCGTGGTGGTGCCTGGTTTCGGTGGTATGAGCGGGAGCGGCGGGAGTTGCCTTGGCGGCGAACCAGGGACCCGTACCGCATCTGGATCTCGGAGATTATGCTTCAGCAGACGCGCGTGGCGGCCGCCATCCCGTATTATGAGCGCTTCCTCGAGCGGTTCCCGAACGTCGAGACGCTGGCTGCCGCCGAAGAAGATCAGGTCCTCGCCTGCTGGAGCGGGCTGGGCTACTATTCGCGTGCGCGGAACCTGCTGCGTGCCGCCAAGCTGATTGTCGAAAGCGGCGGATTCCCACGGGACTACGAGTCGATTCGCAAGCTGCCTGGGGTCGGCGACTACACGGCGGTCGCCATCGCCAGCATCGCCTTCGGCCTGCCGCGGGCAGCCTTGGACGGCAACGTCATCCGCGTGCTGGCGCGGCTGCTTGATGAGCGGGGCGACACCGGCTCGGCGAAAACCCGGAAGCGTCTGGCGGAGGCGGCGGCGCGGCTTCTCGACCGCGAACGGCCGGGGGAGTTCAACCAGGCGCTGATGGAGCTGGGCGCCACCATCTGCCTGCCACGCGGTCCGCAATGCGGACGCTGCCCGCTTTCCGCGTCCTGCCAGGCGCGCCGAAGGGGCGTCGAGCGCCAACTGCCGGTGAAGCGGCGAGGCGTGCAGTTGGTGCGTGTCGCGAAGACGTTGCTCGTGATTCGCAAGAGGGATCGCATCCTGCTGCGCCAGCGGGACGCGGCCTCGTCGCAGATGGCCGGCTTCTGGGAATTGCCCGAGGCGGAACTGCTCCCGCGCGCAGTACTGGGGGAAAGGATTACCACCGTGGCGCATGCCATTACCAACTACCGGTACCGGCTGACCATCGTGAGTGCAACCCTTCGGCGAGTTCCGCGCGGCTTCTCGTGGATTGAGACGGCGGAGCTTGGCCGCATTCCTCTGAGCACCGCAAGCCGGAAGGCGCTGGCTGGAATTCGTTGAGAATCCTTTCGGGCTGGGAGCACTTTCTATGCACAGACCATTACGCAATGCGAATCAGCGCCCGCACCCTCTGGGCGGTCGCGATGGGCCTAGCGTCTATTGTCTGGGCCCAGGACGGCTGCGCACCTCTAGCGCCGTGCTACACCGCGGCGGGGGTCGTGAACTCCGCCAGCGGCGAGACCGGCTTCCTCGCCCCCTATACCTTCGCCACCGTCTATGGCACCAACCTTGCGTTCGCCGAGCGAGGCCGCACGGCCGCCGACTCGCTGCCCGGCATTGGCGGAGTGAATGTCCTGGTGAACGGAATCATCTCGATGGTGTTCTACGTTTCCCCGACCCAGGTGAATTTCCTGGTGCCGGCCTCGGTGCGGGCCGGAGAGGCCACCCTCCAGCTCACCCGCGAGGGCCAGTACGGGCCGGCGGTGAAGGTCACTCTGCTCGAGGTGGCGCCGGCGCTGTTCTGCTTCCTCGAAAATCCGCAGTGGGTGATCGCGCAGCGGATGCCGGACTACTCCTTGGCCACGACCGAGTCGCCGGCCCGGCCGGACGAGTACGTGATCCTGTACGCGACCGGGCTGGGAAACTACGCCATGCCGGTAGGCGACTACGAGCCTCCGCCGACCGCCATGCTGATCGAGCGGCGATCGGCATTTCAGTTGCTGCTGGACGGCGTCCCGGTGGATGACCGCCGGGTGGAGTACGTCGGCAGCGTGGTCAACTACTGGGGGCTCATCCAGATCAACCTCAAACTGCCGGTGAACGCCGGCAGCACTCCGGAAATCCGTTTGGGGCTAGGCACTTCCACGAGCCGGGCCGGCGTCCACCTGATGGTGCAGCCTCAGTAAGTGGCCGTAACGCAGGCCCTTTGGGGCGCGTTTAAGCACATGACGGAGTAGAATGAGGGAGAGGAGTGCATATGCTGCTGGGTAGGATCATCGCTGTGCTCGTGGCGGGTTCCCTGTCGATTCCGGCCGGGCAGGCCTGGCCGAAGGAGGAGGATGCGGCGGCGGGCGGATACGTGGTGGATCCCGGCACACGCATCCCGCTGAGCCTGATCAACAGCGTCAGCACGAAGCACTCCGGAGAGGGCGATCGGGTGTACCTGGAAACCGTGTTCCCGATCCTGGTGAAGGGGCGGGTCGTGATTCCGCCGGGCAGCTACGTGGCGGGGACCATCACCCAGGTGAAGCGGCCGGGGCGCGTGAAGGGCCGCGGGGAGCTGTACCTGCGCTTCGACTCGCTCACCCTGCCCAACGGCGTGACGCGCGACTTCCGCGCGCGGATCGGCGGCATCGACGGGCGGGCCAGCGAGGAACTCGATAAAGACGAAGGCAAGATCCGCAGCGAGGGCAACAAGAGCGGCGACGCGCGGACGGTGGGGGAGGCGGCGGCAGCCGGAGCGTCGGTGGGCGCCATCGCCGGCGGCGTCACGGGGCACTACGGCATGGGCGCCGGAATCGGCGCGGCAGCCGGCGCCGCGGCGGGCCTCATGAGCGTGCTGCTAACGCGCGGCCCCGATGCCGTGCTGGCCAAGGGTTCCACCCTCGAAATGGTCCTGGACCGCCCGGTCCGCTTCGAGGAGAACGAACTGGATTTCAGCCACTCGATGAGCCGGGCGCCCACGGCGGATTCCGGCTCCGGTCCCCAGCCCGGCAAGCACAATTCGCTTCCGACGCCCGGCCGGCCCTGGCCGCTGTAACCCGATTACTGCTTCTTCACGGTTTCACCCGGGCGCAAGAGAGTAGGCGCTTTGCGCTTGTTCTTGTCCTCAGCCGCGGCCTTGGCCTCGGCGGCCTTCTTCTCCTCGAGGTCTTTGGGCTGCATCTCCGATTCGAGTTCCTTCTTCTCGCGCGCCTGGCGCGCCTGGAGCTCGGCGCCGCGCTTGTCCAGGTCCTGGGAGGACACCTCGAGGCTGTCGCGCGTCGCGTCGATGGACTGGGAGAGCACGAACTGGTAGCGTCCCAGGTCCTTGGGCTGGCCGTCGCGGACCTTTTCGAGGACCGGCAGCATCTCCTTTTCCGCGCTGGCTACGGCCTTCATGCCCGCCTCGATGTTGACCTTGCGCTGGAGCGCGTCGTCGGCCACGGTGTCGATGGCATCGATGATCTGGGTGTACTGCTCGAGCAGATCGTGCACCAGCACGGACCGCCCCGCCTTCTCCTCCTTCATCAAGTGCTGGACCTGGTCCAGCCGCTGCCGGGCGAAGTGCACGTAGAGTTTGAGGCGGTCGTTGGGCTCCTGCGCCTCGCGGACCTGATCGACCTCATCGGGGGTCAGGAAGTCCCGCTGCGAGAAGGCGGGGAGGGCCGCAAATATCACCAACGCAAGGCAAGGTTTTAGCATGTCGTGGTTCCACACCAAATCATTTCTTCTTCCCTCCCATGATCCCTGCCAGCAGGTCGTCATGGATCTTCTGGATGGCCGCGCGCACGTTGTCGATGTGGTCGCGGTCGAGCACGCTCATCGCCTCGCGCAGGTCGGCAAGCAGGCGCAGGAGCTCGCGAATTCCGATTTCCGCGGCCTTGAATTGCCTGGGGCTCTTGACTGGGCTCTTGCCAGTCTGGCGGAGCGACGCGTAGGCCAACTCGACCGATTGCGACACCTCGTCCAGGGCGGCGTTGGCCTGCTCCGGATCCCCCTTCTTCATGTAGGCTTCCTCGGCATCCTTGTAGGCGGCAACGGCGTTGTCCAGGGCACGGCGGGCGCGCTTCTCCAGGTTGGGTTCCGCCTTAACGGCCGCGAGGTCCGCTCCCCCGAGCGCAAGGGGAATCGACAACGAGACCAGCCACGCGGCCAGGCGGATCACGCGGCGCTACCTCCTGTGGAGCTCATTCTCAATAATACGAATTCTCTGCCGGGCCTTGAACTCTTCGTTCGGGCTCTTGCCCTGGTCGGTGGCGAGGAAGGTCTGGTAGCTGGCGAGGGCGCCCTTCAAATCGTGCAACCGATCCAGGATGATGGCGCGCAAATAGTGGTGCCCCGGCCCTTCGGCCCCGAGGGCCTTGATGCGATCCAGCGCCGCCAGCGCCTGAGGGAAGTTCTCGAGCGAGATCAACATGGCGGTGAACTCGTTCCAGGCCTCCACGGAAGCCGGCCGCGCCTGAATCACGCGCTGGAACTGGCTGGCCGCCTCCGCGAACTTTCTTTGGTCGCGCAGCTCGCGACCGTAGGCCATGCGCAGGTCCAGATTGTCCGGCTCGGCCGTCACTGCCTGCTCCAGGAGCGGGAGCTCTTTCTCGGGCTGGTGGTTCTTGCGATAGGCCTGCGCCAGCGCCAGGCGGTTCGCGGCGGTAGGAGACTTCGCCACAGCCCATTCCAGGAGCGGGATCGCTTCCGCGGGATTCCCCGACTCCAACAGCAACTGTCCCAGACGCTCCCGCGCGGCTACATTGTCGGGGAACTGCCGGTAGAGGGCAATCGCCTCGGCAGGCTGCCCGTTCTTCTCGTAGAGAGGCGCGAGCTCGAGCACTGCGTCCTTCCAGGCGGCGTCCAGTTCGGCGGCTTTGCGGAAGTGCGCCTCGGCCTCTTTGAGGTTGCCGGCGCGCACCTCGGAGCGCGCCAGACCCGACTCGGCGGGGGCGGATTTCGGATTCAGTTCGAGAGCCGCCCGGTAAGTCGCGGCAGCTTTGGTGAACTCCCCACAGTCGAACAGGGCATCCGCCAGATACAACCGGGGCCGGAATTCCTTCGGCTTGGCGTCGACGGCCGCCTGAAGGAGAGGGACCGCCTCAGGGGCCCGCTTGCGGCGCAGCAGCACCATGCCGAGGTTCAACTCGGCCTCGTAGAGGCCTGGCTTCAACTCCAGGACTTTCCGATAGCCGGCAATGGCTTCCTCGTCTTTGCCGGTCAGACTGTTGGCCAGCGCCAGGTGGAATTGGGCCGCGTAGTCGCTCGAATCCGCCTGGACGGCTTTGGCGAAGTACTGCGCAGCCAATTCGTACTTCTGGGCTTCCAGGGCTTTCAGGCCCTCCGCGCTGAAATCGGGGTTCTGGAGGAGCAGGAGCACGAACGCAGCGGCGGGCCAGTACATGCCCCCATTCTATCCCGCCACTGAAGTCGCGATCCGCGCGGTTAGTGTGGCAGGGTAACGCCCAGGCGGCGGGCGGTGCGGGCCAGCGCGTCCCAAGCACCCGGCAGGATGGGGATGCCCGCGGCGCGGCGCTGGTCCTCCATGCGCCATTCGGGGTCGCCAGCCACCAGGACCTCGTCGAAACCGGAGGCGGGGGGAGCCGATTTGATGTGGTCGACCAGCCAGTCCATGCGCGCGTAGAAGGCATCGAGGGGCAGGAACCGCGCAACATCGATGGCCAGAAAGGTGTGGTTGACGCGCGCCAGGCGCCCGTGCTCGCGAATGCCGGCGATGTCCGGAGCCATTCCGCCTCCGCCCAGCACGCCGCCGAGGATCTCGACCATCAGCCCGAGTCCGCTGCCCTTGTAACCGCCCAGGGGCATCAGAAACCCGGCCAGCGCCGCGTCGAGGGCGGTGGTGGGCCGGCCCTCGGAATCCAACGCCCAACCGGAGGGGATCTCGGTCTGCTGGTTCAGCCTGGCCTGCTCGAGCTTGCCAAGCGCAACGGTAGAGGTGGCCATGTCCAGCAGCCATCCCCGGCCTCCCGGGTGAGGAACTGAAACCGACATCGGATTGGTTCCCACCCGCTTGGCCTTCCCTTGCCAGGGCGGGACCTGCGGGGATGAGTCGCACATCGCGATGCCGATCAGGCCGGCCGCGGAGATGCGCTGGGTCCAAAACGCCGCGGGCCCGAAATGGCTGGTCTCACGCGTGAGGACGATCGCGATGCCATACTGGCGGGCCAATCGGACGATATGCCGGCAGCAGATCTCCGCGGTCACGGAGCCGAGGCCGTGTTCGCCGTCGTAGAGCAGGCAAGCCTGGTTCTCGGTCACGACGTGCCCGTCGGCGGCGGGGTTCACATCTCCAGCGTCGATCTGGCCGACGTAGTGCGGCAGCAGTTGCAGACCGTGGGAGTCGACGCCGCGCAGATTGGCATACACCAGCACGGAGGCCACGAGCTGGGCTTTCTCGGGGGCCACGCCAGCAGCTTCGAGCACGCGCCGGCCGAAATCGCGGGCCTCGGATTCGGAGAGCGTGATCACGGGAGTCACCCGCGGTCACCTTTTTTCTTGGGCCCGGCCTGGGCCGGCTTGCCGCCTCCGGCGGCGGGGCGCTCCTCGAGAGGCGGGTGCCCCTGCGCGGCATCGAGGAGCTCCTCGGCCACCACGCGCGGCTCGTCGATGTTCTCGATGGTCAGGCGGCTGGTTTCGCCGGCGGTTTCGATCGAAAGCGTGCCGACGCCGATCAGCCGTTGCCCGAGGGACTGGATCACCGTCACGTCCTGGATCTTCGAGATCTGGATGGTGCGGGTGGTCTTCGACAGCATGCCGACTTGGTAGCGCAGCTTGTCGCCGGCAAAGGTCATCCTGGTGAAGTGCCGGCGGATGCTCCCGGCGATCGGATACAGGAACAGCAACGCCGGCAAGATCAGCACCCAGGCAGTCGCGCCGGGGAAGTAGTTGACGTAGAGGAACACCGCGACGCAGAACAGGATGAACACCGTGGTGTACTGGAACCGGATCCACTTTCTGGTAGGTTGAACTTCAAGGTCCGCCATGACTCCTCCAGGCTATTCTACAGCGCCCGGCGCGCGGGTGCTATCATGTGACATCGAGGGATGCACAATGTGGAAACGAATCTTGATTTTCTTTAGTGCTGCCGTGCTGGCTTCGGCCTGCCTGTACGCCGACTTCAGCTACGAGCAGACCACCACGATTACCGGCGGCATGCTGAAATCCGTATCGTTCCTCTCCAAGCAGATGCGCGAGCCGATCCGCAGCACGGTGGCGCTCAAGGGAGACCGCCTGGCGATGATCTCACCGCAGAGCGGGCACGTCATCGACCTGGGGGCCGAGACCATCACGGAAATCAACTTCCAAAAGAGAACCTACTCGGTGATCACGTTCGCCCAGATGGCGGAGGCGATGCGGCAGATGCAGACCAAGGCCAAGTCCGATTACACGATCAAGCCTTCGGTGAAGGAGACCGGGCAGACCCGCGAGATCAACGGCATGAGCACGCGCGAGATCGTGATGACGCTGGAATTCGAGGGAACCGACCCTAAGACCAACCAGCGCGCCACCATGATGGTGATGGTCGCCGACATGTGGATTGCGCCGGAAGTGCCCGGATACGCGGAGGTGCGCGAGTTTCACCAGCGCATGGCGCGGAAGTTGAACTGGGTCCCCGGCGCCGGCGGCATGATGGGGGGAGGACAGGAATCCGCCAAAGGCATGGCCGAAATGTACAAGGAAATGGGCAAGCTGAATGGGATGCCGGTGCTGCAACTCACCAAAATGAACATGGGCGGGGCGATCCCGCAAGGGGAGCAACCGGCCGCCGCCGGCGCTACGCCTCCGCCGCCGCAGCCCGAGGTGCAGCAGCCCCAGCAGCAGCAGGTGGATCTCGAGAGGCCGACGGTCGGCGGCGCGCTCGGCCGGCTGGGCGGACGCCTGGGCGGACTGGGCAAGAAGAAGCAGACGCCGGAGCAGACTTCGGGGAGCCAGCCCCAGGCCCAGGCCGCGGGAGGTCCTCCCTCGATGATGGAAATGACTTCCGAATTGAGCGGGTTCTCCTCGGCTGCGGCGGACGCTTCCAAGTTCGAGGTGCCGGCGGGCTTCAAGCAGGTCGAGAGCCCAACGCTCAAAGCCACGCAGAGCCGCTAGTTCTATGCGATATGATTGTCTCCACGTAGGGGTAGCTACGTGGACATACGACTAGGTGTGCCGACCGGCCTTCTCAAAGCACTGGGGTTTGCCGCGGTCGTGATCGCCGCCTATTTCTTGAACGAGAGGAAGCGAAGAAGGGCCATCGCCGCCGGGGCAATACCGAAGCAAGACGCTCTCAGATGCCCCGCCTGCGGGTTGATGCTGGAAAAGCCCTTCTTAGGGCACACTGTCTGGTGCCCTCAGTGCTGGAGGAGTTACCGCTATTCCTCGCTCCTGCCGGCTGCGCCACGCGCGATTGACCTCGAGACTCCTCCTCCGGGGGCCCGGCTGGAGCGCCTGGCCGATGGCTTCACCATCGCGGTCAGCATGCATTCCGAGCTGGCCATTCTCACAGTACTTTGCGGGCTGTTCGTGCTCGTTGCGGGCGGCTGCTTGCTCGCAGCCGGCATGCAGACGCCGCCGCCGGGTCGCGCGCCTGTTTTTGGGCCTCTTGTATTGTTGGCGATCCCGGTGCTCTCGGCCGCGGCGGCCGCGCTGTGTCTGGTGCCGGTCGCGGGGCAGCTCAGAATCACGCGCCACGGCGATCGCCTAACCGTTTTCACCGGCGTGGGAACGGTTGGCTGGACGTCCGAGTATCGGTGGTCCAGCTTTGAGACGGTCTACGAGGAAGACCGAAGCAGCCCCGAAGGGCGCGACACTCGAATCATCGTGCTGGATGGGGAGCGCCGAGTCACCTTCGGGGGGATACTGACTGACGAACGGCGCGACTTCGTGCTGCACGCCCTGCGCGCGATGCTGGCCGAGAAGCAGGCGACGGCAGCACTGTCGGCGCCTCTTTCCTGATTCTTGCGCCCCGATTCCCTTCCACGTTTTCGGCCCGCCTCACGGTATCATATTCACGATGGACCTGGTCACTGGCAATCTCGGCTGGATCGAAGTGATATGCGGCCCGATGTTCTCGGGCAAGAGCGAGGAGTTGATCCGGCGCCTGCGCCGGGCCATGATCGCCCGCAAGCGGGTTCAGGTGTTCAAGCCGGCTCTGGACGACCGCTATTCGCCCGACGAGATCGTCTCCCACGGCGATATTCGGATGAAGTCCGAGGTGGTCCAGGCTGCCGCGGACATCCTGTCCAAGCTGGACTGGCGCACCGAGGTAGTCGGCGTCGACGAAGCGAATTTCCTCGGCAGCGGCCTGGTCGAGGTGGCGACCAAGCTGGCGGACAGCGGCAAGCAGGTCATCCTCTCCGGCCTGGACACCGACTACATGGGGCGGCCGTTTCCGCCGATTCCGGAGATCCTCTGCCTGGCCGAGGCGATTACCAAGACGCTGGCGATCTGCGTGCGGTGCGGGAATCCCGCCAAGCACACGCAACGCCTGGTGGCATCCGACGAGCTGATCGTGGTCGGCGCGGCGGGTGTGTACGAGGCGCGCTGCCGCCGCTGCTTTGAGCCCGGAGTCTCCAAACAGGAGTACCTGGATTTCGCGCGCCCGGCGCTGAGGAGCGGCCCGGCACACCCAGCCCGCTCTTGAGTGATAGAATGCAGGTGAATCTCAGAAAAGGAGCACTTTGCCGTGAGTGATATCGACAACCCTCCCTCCAGCGGCTCGGGTTTTCGCCTGAGTACCGCGGTGCTGTTCGGCGCCGTCATCGCCCTGTTAGCCGCCACTGTCTATTTGTTCGTCCAAGTGGACCGCCTGCAGACCGATGTCGCAAACCTGGAGAAAACGCTCCAGAAGGACCTCACGACCTTGCGCGAGAGCTCCTCGGTAACCACGGCCACCAATCGCCGGAACCTCGAAACCATGAAAGACGAACTGGAGGCCGCCAAGCGGCAAGCGGCGATGGCGGTGGGCCAGGCCAAGACCGAGCTCCTCCGGAGGGCCGAGGTACTAAACGCACAGCTCGCCGAGGAGCAGAAAAGGCAATCGGCTCAGGTGGCCAGCCAGATCTCGGAAGTCAAGGAGGCCACTAGCGAAGCAACCGCCAAGATCGGGGAAGTCAAGACCGATGTTGGCGGCGTAAAGACCGACCTCAGCGCCACCAAGGTGGAACTGGACAAGACGATCGCCGAGCTGAAACACGTTCGGGGCGACATGGGCGAGATGAGCGGGCTCATCGCCACCAACGGCAAGGAACTGACCGCGCTGATCGCCAGGGGCGACCGCAACTACTTAAAGTTCGACCACCTCAAGAAGACCAAGGCTCCGCAGAAGCTCGGCGACATTGCGATCCTACTGAAGAGGACCGACCCGGGCAAGGGCAGGTACTCGCTGGATGTGATTGCGGACGACAAGAAGCCGGTGGAGAAGAAGGACAAGGGCGTCAACGAGCCGCTCCAGTTCTACGTCTTCTCCAAGTCCAACCAGGCGTATGAGCTGGTGGTCAACCAAGTGGGGAAGGACGAGATCTCCGGCTACCTGGCGGCACCCAAAGTCCAGACCGCGCGGTAGAGCGGGGTGCTCATTTCGAGTCCGCGGCGCTGCGCTCCAGCTCGGCGATGCGCTGCTTCACCTCCGCGGCGTCCGTCGCTTTCGGCGAGATTTCCAGGTACTTGCGCAGGTGCTCGATCGCACCGCGGCGGTCTCCTTTGGCGGCGAGCACAGTCCCCAGCAGGTGTTCCGCGCGCGGAAGCTCGTGGTTGGCGTCAAGCTCGATAGCCCGGCGGGCGCTTTTCTCGGCGGCGTCCAGGAGCTTGAGATTGAAACTCGCCACGGCGTGGTAGAAGTAGATTCCCGGAAACTCGATGGGGTTCAGCTCGATCGCGCGCTCCGCGATGCCAACCGCGTCCTGCATTCTTCCCTCACCCAGGGCCAGCCTGGCAAGCTGCAGGTAGGGCTTGACGTACCTGGGGTCTGCCCGTAGCGCCCGCTCGTACGCGCCACGCGCCTCGGTGGGCTTGGACTGCTCCCGGAAAGCCTCTCCGAGATCGCTCCACGCGGCCGCGTAGTCCGGGTAGACGGCAACGGCGCGTTCGAACTCCGTCTGCGCGGCGGACCATTTCTTCCGCGACATCGCCGCGACGCCCTTGTCGTAAGCCTTCCTGGCTTCCTCGGGCGCCTTGAGAGCGGTCATGGAGACGGTGGAACCCTCGTGGTCTCCGAGCCGCTTCAGCACGATCACGGCGCCATCGCGGAGAGTGACGTCCGCCCTCCGGTAACCCGCCAGCGCGATGGTGACGGGGCAGACGTCGGCCGTGGCGCTATCGTAAGGGCGAGAGCGCCAATCGGGTTGGTACATCACGGTGCCGTTGCCAAATACGTTCAGGATGCGGCAGATTGGCAACAACCGTACCGACAGCTCGGGAGTGATCAGCGGCGTCGTGGGAAGAGGGGTGCCGCCTTCGGTGACTATTTTTGCGTGAAACTGGCCCCAAGCCACGGAGGCGCTGGCCAGCGCTACTGCACAAATCCCAACTCGCGCATTTCGGCTCATATCATTCCAGGGGCAGCGCCGAGACCAGCAGTTTCACGGGCCGGGCAACCTCGACTTTGAGCTTCTCGCCGAGCGAGAGGTTCCCGCTCAGCGTGAGCGTGTAATGCGACCGCAGCACCTCGAAGATGCGCCCGCCCGGAGGCCCGTTCAGGGTCTTGCCCATATCGCGGAGGTTGAACGAAGCGCCGCCGGTCCGGCGCGCGAGGTTCTCGAGCATGGAGCGCTCCGCACCCGCCATGTATACCGGGTAGATGGACACTCCGTTGCGGCGGGCCAGGCGGACTACCTCGCGCTCGGAGGTGCGGCTCGGCCCCTCGATGCCGGTAGTCAGCAGCAGCGCAACCCGCCGGAAGCTGCTGCCCTGAAACCCGCCGTCAATAGCCGCGTATAGCGCGTCGAGTACACACGGGCTGTTGCCGTACTTCACACCCGCGACAGCGCGCCGCAGCAGCTCCCGGCTGGAAGTGAAGTCCTGGATCAGATCGGCCGAGGAGTCGAACGATACGATGGCCATCTGCTCCTTGGGCTGGAGCTGGTCGATCAGGTTGACGGCCTTAGGCTGCACGACTCCGCCGACCAGGCTGGTGTCGAGCAGCAGCATGACATCCATGAGACCTTGCGAGAATTCCGCGGCCTCCACTTGCCGGGGCGTGCGGTCATCCAGGACGGTGAAATCCGCCGCTTTGAGGTCGGTGACCGGCTTGCCGGATTTCTGCTCGACCACCGTGACGAGCACCTTCGTCGCGGGCCGCGCGGGGGCGGCCAGAACTGCCAGTAGAAGGAATGGCGCCGCTTTCATGGACACCCCCAGTTTACCAGCGCGCATCGCCTCCGTCCGGGTCACCCGCTCCCGGTGGGTTCGACCAGCCGCTCGACCGGGACGCAGTAGATCGCCGGCTTGCCGTGGCGGTCGCTTTGAAAATAGACCTGCTGGCTGTCCGGCGAAAACTCGGGCGCCACTCGCGCCGGGTCGCTGGCGCGGTGCTCGCAGAGCGTGAGTTCGCGGCGGGTGAGGCGCAGCAGAATCAGCACGTGAGGCGAGGCGCGGCTGGCGCTTGCGCCGGCAAACACGGAGGCATCGGAGTTCGGTGAGAAGTCCGCGAACTGGCTGGTGACGGAAACCAACCGGTCGGTGTTTGCCAGCGGGTCGGATTCGCGAATCGAGTTCAACTTCCCGGGTTCCGCGGGGAAGTTCAGGTACAGCACCGTGCGGCCATCCGGCGACCAGAAGGCCGGCCCCGTTCTGCCCGGCGCGACCGCCAGGGTGCGGCCCTCGCGGCCATCCTGGCGGATCACAGACAGCGAATCCGCTCCCTCGCGGCACAGCACGGCGTCGCCCCGGGGGCTGGCCAGCGGGTCTGACAGCGGGACGGAGGAACCGCGCAGCGTCTTCGCTCCACCGCCCGGGAGACTGACCTGGCGGAGCTGCGACATGCCATCCCGGAACTCGACCAGCAGGGCGCGCGAACCGTCCGGCGCGACACTGAATCCCGACCCGCGCGTGGAGCCGTCGGGAACGCGGTAGACCTCTCTCTCCCGCAGGTTGGAGAGCGTGACCAGGCGCAGCGACGGGCCATCGAAGTAGCAGAACCCGCGGTCATTGGGAAGCAGCGCCAGCGACGAACCGTCCAGATTCCCGGCCGCCGTCACCTGCTGGGATTCTCCCGTCCTCAGGTTCATGCGGAAGCCCTGGGGGGACCCCGTGCGGTCGCTCCAGTAGAGCAGAAAGGCGCCGTGACGCGAGACCGGGCGCAGGTAGCGGGCCGGCAGAAAGCTGGAGTGGGAGGGATCGGTCAGACGCAGAACCAGGAACTCGGTGGCAGGGTCGGCGAAGCGCACCCGCTCGGGCGGAAACGCCTGCCCCTTCTCCGATGCGGCGGCACGAGCCGTGAGCGCGGCCACACAAGACAGCATGGCCCGCCGCGTCCACCCCTGCCCAGCGGCCATAACTCAGAATCGTAGCATACACAGGCTGAATGCCTGTGCCACGATGCAGAATCAATGAGTCGCAGGAGCCCGTGGCACGGACTTCAGTCTGTGCAGGACTTTCTCAGGGGTTGCGTCAGAACGGAAAGTCGCGCTTGGCGGCTTGGGCGATTCGCGTCGAGCCCATGTAGCGCACGGGGTTCTCGGGGTTGCCGTTGCGGCGCACCTCGTAGTGCAGGTGCGGCGCGGTGACGCGGCCCGAGGCGCCGACGG
Source organism: Bryobacteraceae bacterium (assembly GCA_050008465.1). Taxonomy (GTDB): domain Bacteria; phylum Acidobacteriota; class Terriglobia; order Bryobacterales; family Bryobacteraceae; genus Fen-330. Next base: position 16,449 of record JBEKMO010000047.1, on the reverse strand, counting down.
CGCCGACCACCTCGCCCTGACGGATTTCCTGGCCCGGGATCACCGAGAAGCGCGACAGGTGCGCATAGTAGGTCTGATACCCATCGCCGTGGTCGATCACCACCAGCCGGCCGTACCCGCCGCTCACCAGTTGGGCGTGCACCACCACCCCGTCGGCCGCCGCGCGGACCGGCGTCCCAATGGGCGCGGTGATGTCTACTCCCGTGTGAATCGCGCCTTCACCCGAGAACGGGTCGGTGCGCCTGCCGAAAGCCCCTTGCAGGCGGCCGTCCAGTGGCCACAGGGCGGGGCGGGTATTGGTCTGCCAGGAGCGGGAATAGCGATGGTAGTAGCTGGTGAGGTTGGCGGTGCGCAGAAGGTCGTATTCCTCGATGGACTGCTGGATGGTCGGAATCAGTCGGCCTTCGGAGGAAATGTCCGCCGGCCCCTCCAGCCTCTGCTTGAGGCCGTATGCCATCGAGATCTCGCTGGCGAATAATTGCAGGTTGGCGAGCTGGTCGTGGGTCTGTCTGGTCTCGCTTTGCAGTTTCTGGTAGCGTACCCTCAGCGAGGAGATCTCCTGCCGCAGCGAATTATAATTGGCAACCTTCCAAGCCATCCGTGCGTATGAAGTAACAGCGCCGAGCACGGAGAACACTCCCACGACCGCGAGCGCCAGGACACCGTAGATGACGCGCTGAGGGATCTGGACTCTGCGTAGCTTGCCGTGGAGGGAATGAGCAAGTACGAGAATATAATATTGCTGCTTCATGGAGTTTTTCGCAATACCGGTGCGGGCCGTACGCGCAGGCACTCCACCCGCAGAACCACGCTATAAGAACCTTAAAACCCTACGAACTTGGAACTGTACCAGTTTGGCGGGCGGGTGTCAATGCCCCACCGAGGGAATTCTGCGTCCCCCCCAATGAGGGTATCAGATGCCTTTCTCCGCCTTGGCCAAGTCGGACTTGCGACGGACCTCGATGTTCAGGCGTTTGATCTTCTGATTGAGGGTTGACAGAGGCACGCGGAGGGCCTCGGCGGCATCGGTCTGGCTCCAGTTGGAGGCCTCGAGGTGCTCGATGATCACTTTGCGCTCGTGGTCGGCCACGATCTCGAAGAGCGAGGCGTCCGCCGGCAGACCCGCACCCTCGTCGCGCCGCAGCCGGATGCCGGCGGCTTGCTGCAAGTATTCGGGCAAAACGTCGACGGTCACCGTTGGCTGCGAGGCCAGCACCACCGCGCGCTCGACCACGTTTTCCAGTTCCCGCACGTTGCCCGGCCAAGGATGCTCCTTGAGAGTCTGCATGGCATCTTCCTCGAAGCGCAGCACACTCCGTCCCCTGCCGTCGAGGTACTTCTCGTTCTCCTGGCAATACTTATTGAAGAAATGCTCCACCAGCAAGGGGATGTCTTCGCGGCGCTGGCGCAGAGGCGGCAGGGGGATGTTGATGACGTTCAGACGGTAGTAAAGATCCTCGCGGAACCTGCCCTCCTCGACCAGTTTCCGCAGGTCCACGTTGGTGGCGGCGACGATGCGCACGTCCACGCGCATCACCTCGGTCGAGCCCAGCGGCATGAACTCCTTTTCCTGGATCACGCGCAGCAGCTTGGCCTGGGTCTCGACGCCGATGGTACCCACCTCGTCAAAGAAAATCGTGCCGCGGTTGGCGATCTCGAAGTAGCCCTTGCGGGAAGCGATGGCGCCGGTGAAGGATCCCTTGACGTGGCCGAACAGGGTGGATTCCAGCAGTTCGGGCGGCAGGGAGCCGCTGTTGACGGCGATGAACATCTGGTCGGCACGCGGGGAGTTGGCGTGGATGGCCTTGGCAATCAACTCCTTCCCGGTACCGGTTTCGCCAGTGATCAAGATGGTGGAGCGGCTGGGCGCGACCTGGGTCACCAGGTCCAGGATGCGCACCATGCGTTCGCTGCGGCCGACGATGTTGGGGAAGCTGTAGCGCTGCTTGAGGGTGCGCTTGAGCTGGGTGTTCTCGCGTTCCAGGCGGTGCCTGGCGATGATCCGTTCGATCTCCAGCAGCAGCTTGTCGTTCTCCCAGGGCTTCTGGAAGTAGTCGGTGGCGCCGGCCTTGAGCGCGTCCACGGCCACCTGAGTCGATCCGTAGGCGGTGATCAAGAAGATCGGCAGCTCGGGGTCGCGCTGCCGGATCTCGCGGAGCACCTCCATGCCCGAGCGGTCGGGCATCATCAGGTCGAGCAGCACCAGGTCATAGTCACGATCCTGGGCCGCCCGCAGACCCTCGCCGCCGTTGGCAGCCAGGTCGACGGCATAGCCCTCCAGGCTCAGAAGGGTCTCCAGGCTCTCGCGGATGTCGGCTTCGTCGTCTACAACCAGTACCTTCCCTTTGGGCAGAACCGGGGCGGGGCCTTCGGTCTCAGGCATGCACTGCTTTCCTCGCCAACGGGAACTCCAAGTGGAACCGCGTCCCTTCCCCGAGCTGGCTGTCGACCTCGATCACGCCATTGTGCTCGCGCACGATGCCATAGGTGACCGACAGTCCCAGTCCGGTTCCCTTGCGACCTGCCTTGGTCGTAAAGAACGGGTCGAAGATGCGATTGAGGTTCTCGGGGTCGATGCCGTGCCCGGTATCGATCACGTCGATGCCGACGGAATCGGCGGTCTGGCGGGTCCGCACAGTCAAGGAGCCGCCGGCCCCCATCGCATCCCGCGCATTCAAGAACAGGTTCAAGAAGACCTGCTGGAGCTTCCCGGAATTGCCTTTGATCAATGGAATGTGCTCTTCCAGGTCCAATTGTACCCTGATTCCAGACTTCTCCATCTGGTGCTCGATCAGGACCAGGCTTTCCTGAATGACGCGGTTCAAGTTGAGTTCATCGAACGTCGTTGGTGAGGTGCGGGAAAAGCTGAGCAGCGAATTGACGATCTCGCTGGCGCGGAAGGTCTGCTTGGCGATCTTCTCCAGCAGCCGGGTCTTGGGATCGTCGCCCGAGACCTGTTTGGCGAGCATCTGGGCGTAAGTGGAAATCACCGCCAGGGGCGTATTGACTTCATGCGCCACGCCAGCGGCCAGAAGCCCGATCGAGCTGAGCTTGTCGGCCTGGACCAGCCGGCGCTCGAGTTCGTCGCGCTCGGTGATGTCGTCGAGAATAATGAGCCGGCCGATCTGCTTGAGGTCCTTGGAGACCAGCGGCGCGACGGCGATGTTCACGATGGTCTGCCGCGGCTCGGGCTCCTCGGCGGGCGCCTCCGTGCCGCCGCTCCCGTTCTCGGGCCGGGGCATTTCGATTACCTTGGGAACCGGGCCGGGCTGGAGCTCGAACCGGTAGATGTGGTGGATGCCCTCCTGCCCGCGGGTCGCGGTGAACTGCTGGACCAGATCGGGCGGGAACAACTCTTCGAGCTGGTGGCCGACGGCCTGGTCTCTGGCGATGCCGGTCAGTTGCTCGATCTGCGAGTTCCAGCTCTCCACGCGGTCTTCCAGGTCCACCGCCAGGATGCCGACGTTGATCGACTCGACGATGTTCTCGCTGTACTCCTTGAGCCGCTCGTAAGCCTCCATCTTGAGCTCCAGCGAGTGGTACAGCCGGGCGTTCTCGATGGCGATGCCGATGTAGCCCGAGACGGTCACCAGCAGCTCGACGTCGTCGCTGGTGAGGAAGTCCCCCTTATCGTTGCGGCTGATGCCCAGGTAGGCGATGGTGCGGCCGCGCACGGTACAGGGCACGTAGTAGGTCAGGTCCAGCTCCGCGATGGTCTGCCGCACCGGCTGCGGCCAGTTCTTGGCGGTCACGTCCAGGGGGCGCCGCGTGCGCTCAAAGAAGAAATAGGGATTGGGGGCCTCCGGCGTCAGGAAACTGAGGTCCAGCGCCGTCTCGCCGCGGTGGGCGGGCCGGAGGTCGGCGCCAAAGGCCGCGCTCAGCTCGAACCGGGTCTCGCTTTCGTCGCTGAGAAAGAACGCCAAACGCTGGATCGAGAGGGTCCGGATCAGCCGGTCGGCGGCGGAGTGGAACATGGCGTCCAGGTCGGTCTCCGAGCTCAGTTCGCGCGCAAACGCGATCAGCGTGAGGCGGTAGTCGTAGCGGTCCTTGTAGAAGACGTAGCGGTCCAGCAACTCCCGAATCCAGTTCCGGATGGGCTGGAAGATGAACGCCGCGATCAGGATGAGGACTCCCGCGGCGGTCGGCCCGAGGTCTCCGAACTTGCCGAGGGAGAAGATCAAGCCGTAGAACACGCTCAGCACGCAGATGGTGGCCAGGGTGTACACATAGCCCTGCTGGAAGATGATGTCGACGTCCATCAGGCGGAAGCGCAAAACGGCGTACGACCAGGCCACCGGAACCAGCAGCAGGGAGAGCACCGCCAGGTCCATGAAGGTCGAGGGCACCGCGCCGAGCAGGTAGGGAACCACATAGAACACCGCAAACGGCACCACCCCAAAGACCGCCCCGTTGCGCAGCCACTTGATCTGATTGCGCACGATCGGATCCTCGGCGCGCCGGCAGGCCCGGGTCAGCACAAAACCGCCCAGCAGGTACATCCCGGTCAGGAAGCCCAACCACACCCGGTCCAGCAGCCAGTTCAGCTCGACCGGCGGGATCGAGATCAGCACCCGGCCCGAGGTCACCCCCAGGTAGATCGCCAGCAGCAGGACCGCCGGCAGGTACACCAGGCCGACCCTCAGGCGCCGGCCGAGGGAGCTGCTCCGCTCGGGAAAGGCCAGGCAGAAGTGCAGGAAGATGGTGGGCGCGAACAGCCCGGCGATCAGATTCCCGAAGTACATCACCGTGTCGAAGGGGTTCAGCTTGCCCGTGGAATGGAACGAGCAAAGCACAAACGACGCCAGGCAGAGCACGTAGAAGTGCAGCGCCATCGGCGCGTGCCCGCGGCGGAAGAACACGAACAGGCCGATTCCCAGGTAGGCCAGGCCAACCAGGTACTGGTAATACAGCGCGGCGAAGTCGCGTGGCGCCTGAGCGACAATCAAAGTGGTCTCGAAATCCACGTCTGCGCGGCGCACCTGGTAGGCGGCTTTGCTCCAGGCGCCCAGTTGTGGACTCAGCAGGACGCTGGCAACGTCAGTCGCCTTCTTGATGGGCACCCCGGCGATTTTCAGCACAACATCCCCGGAGCGCAGACCGACGTTAGCCGCCGGGCCGCCCGAGACCACGTGGAGCGCGGTGACCCCGCCAGGGCGTTCCGACCAGAGAACTCCATCGTCGGGGAGGCGGAACCTGCTCTGTTGCTGAAGGTTGATGAGGGCGGAAACCACCGCAGCCACCGTAAGGATCAGCAGCAGGGCGTTCAGGAGCTGGAACCTGAGACCACTCATCGGCTAACCTCTACCAACCACACACCCCAACCTCTACACGTTCCCACGATTCTTGCTAGCACGTTCGGTGCCAGCCTAACGCCGGATGGCTTAGTTTCAAGAATACCCGGTTTTTCGTCGGTTTACAACGCAACCAGACGCCCGGAAATCCGGTTTTCCGGAACACTTCCCTATGGCGATGTGTAGCAAACGGACTCACGCGTCCGAATGGACGACGCGGGAGGCGCGCCACCCGGCCACGAGGTGGCGAGTCCCAAGTGCGGAGCGTCCCATACTGTAATTCCAGCCGGGCTAGTACTCCCCCAGCTTTGCCCATATTGATACCCGATTCTTGTGATTCGGTTCCCCACTGCCGGTACTATACTACTGGAAGGAGTGGCTACCCCTCCGAGGGGGGTGGCGGGGCTGGACCGCGCTCACGGTCGCGGCGCATGCACGTCGTCGAGCTTGCAGGTGCCATGGCGAAGACCCAACTACACGCTCAGATCAGTCCTCCCTCCGATAGCACCGATCCCGCTCCGCGCCAGGTTCTGACTCCGGTGGTGGTAGCCAATTCCAAACTTTGGAATTGGAAGGGCCTCCGGCGTTGCTTTTCGCAGAGGGACGGTTTCATCCTGGTGGAGGGCTATGAATCCCCCGAGCAGTTATTGGTGCACTGCCAGCGGATGGCGCCCTGCGTGGTAATCGCCGATCAGGCGCTGCTGGAGCGGTTCGATCCGGCTGAATTCGCCAGCATGGTCGATTATGGCCGCTCCGTCCAGGTACTGGCGTACGGACCGGCGCGGGACGACCGCGTGGTCCAGAACCTGGTTCGCATGGGCTGCATGGGCTTTGTCACCGAGGGCACCTCCCCGGCCATTCTGAAGAAGGCCGCACGCGCGCTGGCCCGCGGCGAGATGTGGATCGACCGGCGGCTGCTTACCCGTGTGCTTCAGCAACTGCTGTTCGCCAACCGCTCTCCCAAACTCACGCCGCGGGAGAAGGACATCCTGAAGCTGATCGCGCGCGGCTATAAGAACCGGGCCATCGCCGAGAGGCTGTGCATCAGCCATGAGACCGTGCGCTGGCACATCCGCGGGCTGCATTCCAAGCTGGGCCTCCAGGACCGCCTGGGCACCGCCATGTACGCCCAGCAATACCTGGACGACGACACGCCGTACCAGAACGCGTCCTGAGAGGCTGTGAAAGAAACCGGGGACACTCCGGGCTCGACTTGGAGAATCTTTGCCTTGCGGAGGTGCGCAGGCGTGTTCCCAGGTTTATTTCCCAGCTTCTTACGGGCCGGGTTTCCGGAGGGTTGGCGTGATCCCCCCGGGGTGGGAACTGGGGAGTCAAAGACACCCCTTTGCGGGTTCCAGTTTTCCCGGTACGCTCATCGGTACAGGAGGTTGTCTCCGGTGCTCGCAACCAAGACGGAAGTCATGGTGCTCACAGTCAAGTGCGCCTCGCACGCCACGAAGCCCGACGCCGACCAACGGCGCCACCGGCGCTTCCTGGCTGGCTTGGTGGATGCGCGGGCAGCCGCGGTCGAGATCCGGGAGCCGGACGTTCGGGTGCGTTCCTGCTCCCTCTCGAACCTGTCATACGGCGGCATGTGCTTCTCCACCGACGCGCCCCTGGTCCAGGGCGCCGAGCATCACTTCCTGATCCACCTGGCGAGGCCCTTCGGCGACCTGATCCTGGTCAGGGCCCGGCTGGTATGGACCGGGGTCGACGAGGCCGGCCGCCAGCAGGCCGGCGCGGAGTTCCTGGAGAGCAGCAAGGGCTGGCTCGGCCCCGGCGACGCCTGAATCTTCAGTCGCGAGGCACGGTCCCGGCGGCGAAGAAGGTCTGCCAGTCGCTGGCCGAGCGGCGCCCCTCGGCGCCCGGAGCATTCCGCATCACCTTCAAGGCCACGGCATCGCCGGGCTTGAGCTCGGCGGCGATGCGCTTCAGATCGGCGGCGGAAGCCACCGGTTGCCGATTCATGACCACAATGATGTCACCCTCGCGGATGCCGAGGTCCTCGGCGAAGGCGCCATCCTCGACGCTGGTCACCAATACGCCTCCCTTCTCCTGGAAGTTCAGCGAGTCGCGCTCGCCGGCGCCCAGGTTGCGGACCGACAGGCCCAACTTCACGGGCGTGCCTTCCTCTGTCCCGCTCTGTCCCGAGCCCCGCCCAAGGCGGCGTGAGTCGCCAGCGACGATCTCGGCGCGGTCGCCGACCTCGATGGTGAGGTCCATGGTCTTGCCGTCGCGCAGAACGGCTACCGGGACGTGCGAGCCGACGGGGGTCTGCGAGACCAGGCCCACCAGCTCCTCGCCATCCTTCACCGGCTTCCCATTGAATGCCGTGATGATGTCGCCTTCGCGGAAACCCGCGCGCTCGGCGGGGGTATGCGGGCTCACCTGCCTGACGAAGACCCCGGCTGCCCCGCCGCCATAGGCCTTCAGCAGCTCTGGCTTCTGGTTGGGATCGAACTGGATTCCGATCGCGCCCCGCGACACCTTGCCGGTCTTGATGATCTGGTTGTACGAATTGACCGCCAGGTTGATGGGCAACGCGAAGCCGACGCCCTGATAAGCCCCGCTGCTGGTTGCGATCATCGTGTTGACGCCGACCACCTCCCCGTTGATGTTCAGCAGCGGCCCGCCGCTGTTGCCGGGGTTGATGGCGGCGTCGGTCTGGAGGAAGCGCTGGAGCTGGTGGTCGCGGTCTCCGATGGCGCGGCCTTTCGCGCTGATGATGCCCGCGGTGACGGTGGCCTCCAGGCCGAACGGCGAACCGATCGCCACGGCCCAGTCGCCCACCTGGACGCCGTCGGAATTGCCGATCCGGACCGGGGTGAGGGGCCGGCCGGCTTCGATCTTGAGCACCGCCAGGTCCAGCTCGGGGTCCGTGCCGATCACTTTAGCGGTATATTCGGTGGTGTTGTCGTGCAACTGAACCTTCACCCGCGTGGCGCCGTCCACCACATGGTTGTTGGTCAGGATGTAACCGTTCTTGTCCACGACGAAGCCCGAACCCGTGCCCTCGGCGCGGCGCGGCCGCTGCGGCAGGTCGCCGAACGGATCGCCGCCAAAGAAGCGGCGGAACAGGTCAGGCCCATCCTCGCCGAAGGGCGTGGGCGCCGTTCGACCGCGGGACCGAACCTGCTTCTCTTCGATGGTGCTGGTCACCTGGACCACCGAAGGCTCGAGCTGCTTGGCAAGTTGCGTGAACGCGGTGGAAAGCTGCACCGGGTTCGGAATGGTCAGTTGCGCCGCATCAGGGGCCGGGCTGGCCGTGGCGCTCGCGGCTCGGACGCCGGAATTGATCCAGGTTCCCAGCAGCAGACCCGCGGCCAATGCCAGGGCCACCACGGTCTTGCGATTCTTCAGAATGTTCATGTTGTCTCTCCTCTGTCAGGTCCGGCCCAAGGGTTTTCGCGGGGGCTCGGGATGGGTCCACAGAATGGTCATCCATTGGACCTGTGCTCCTTCCCTGAAATAGACCACGTAGGTCCACTGCTGGACCACGACGTAGCGCGCATTCTCCTGGCGCGCTTTCGCCACGCGTTTCACCGCGGGCGGCCTGGCCGCCGGCTTGACGTAAGCGGCTTGGACAACCGGAATGGGCCTGGCTGCGCTGGGCAGAGCGGCGATGGCCGGTCCGGCGACGGCGATCGGCGCCGCGTGGGCCGCCAGGATTGCTACGATCGCCAGCGCGCCCGATCCCGCCAGCACGCCGATCTTCGAAAAACGCGTGCTCCCCGCGCGCTTCCGGCTCACGAGCGACTCGATGCGGTGCGACACCTGCCTCTTCCGCGCCACCGCGCCGTGCGCCAGTTGCGGGCCGCGCGAGAATGCCCCAAGCTCCACGAGCTTAGTGAGGCAGACCGCGTACGGGCGAGCCGCGCCCATCATCGAGACCACCCAGTCGTCGCAAGCGATCTCGCGCTCCAGGTCCAGCCGCCGGGCAATCCACAGAACCGCCGGATGGAAGAAGAACAGCGCTTCCAGCACCTTCTGCGCCAGGTTGGTCCAGTCGTCCCAACGCCGGATATGCGCCAGTTCGTGTACCAGCACCTGCCGGAACTCCTCCCGGGTCAACTGTCTGGGCAGCGATTCCGGGATCAGGATCACCGGATTGAACAGGCCGGCGGCCATGGGGACGCCGATCTCGGGAGTTGCGCAGAGACGGACGCGGCGGCGGCCGGCGTAGGCGTTCAACGAGGGCTCAAACTCGAGCGGCTGGGCGCGGCGTTTCAGCCTGCGCATCGAGGCGTAGGCCCAGGCCAGCCGCGCGAGCATCGCCGCGCTGATGAGGGGCCAGGCGGCCAGCGCCCAGAGGACCCATCCAGCGGGAGCCGGCACGGTCACGAGCGCACCACCGGCGACAGCGGTTCCGTGGCTCGGTGCCTCCACCATCAGGGCTGGCAGACACGCGATAGCGACGAGCGTCGCCGACCAGACCGCGTAGCGCGTCGTCGAGTTGGTTCGCGGCAGCAGGCGCAGCAGAAGCCACACCGTCGCCGCAAGCCCCGATCCGATTACGATTCCGTTCAGCAACGGTCCCAGCGCCGCCGCAGCTATCCAGTTTGCCATCCCCTCACTCCGTCCCGGTCATCCTCTTTAGCCGCTCCAGCTCGCGCTCGTCGATGGCCTCGTCCTTTAGCAGATTCAGCACCAGCAACTCCGGCGAATCGTGAAAGAAGCGGCTCAGGAGCTGCCGGACAGCGCTCCGGCTGGCCTGCCCGCGATCCACCACAGGTTGATAGACGAAAGCGCGCCCATCTTTGGTATGCCGCACGTAGCCTTTTCGTTCCAAAATTCGCAGCAGGGTGAGCACGGTGTTGTAAGCTACCGGCTTGTCCTTGGGAAGGCCCTCGGCCACCTCGTTGACGGTTGCGGCGCGCTTCTCCCAGAGCACCTCCATCAGCGGAAGCTCAGCCTCGGTCAAAGTCAGCGACGGTTTTCTTGGCATCCTGGCCCTCCGGCAATTCTTAATTCCTTAAGACCTGCCTCAATTCCTTTGTACCGCAGATCTGGGCGGCTGTCAACTAATGTTTTAAGACTTGGAGCTTCGGGGGCGCCCGCAACCGTGGGACTGCCTCGGCCGTCCGCTGTCGGGACGGCCCAGGCTGTCCCCCGGTTGCCCCCGAAACTCCAAGGGGACTGGTTGGTGTGACAATAGGGTGCATGTCATTAGAACTTCGTGAGATCGGCGATGTGACGGTGATCGATCTTCCGGGACGGATCACGAGCGCGGGCGAGTCTGCCCTGCTGTTGGAGACGATCCGGGACTGCGTCGGCAAAGGCAAGGACAAGATTCTTCTGAATCTCAAAGACGTGTCCTACATGGACAGCGCCGGACTGGGCGCGATCATAGCGGCCGTGATCGAGGTGATCTGCGCGAGGTGCGACACCAGATTCTGCGAGGGCAAGGATCGCGTCTGCCCGAAGTGCCAGACCGACCCCAGGCACCTCCGACCGAGAGCCGTTTGGACCTCGGGAATCTCAAAGCCGCCGTGGGGCGAGCTCAAACTCGCCAGCGTACCTCAGAAGATTCGCGACCTGCTCCAGGTCACGAAGCTGGAGAGCATGTTCGAGTCGTATGACGACGAGGCTGCGGCGATTCGCGGGTTCCAGGGCGAGGCGCCGTAGTCACCGGACGGCATGTTGTCGCAGCCACCTCTCCAGTTCTGCGAATCGGAACCGGCCGCTCTCGTACAAATCGAGGAGGAAGTCGAAGGCGGCATCGTCCTCGAGCTCCAGCCGGTAACCGTTCACCCGCAGAAACCCAGCCGTGACGGTGACCGCAACGCGCTTGTTCCCGTCCACGAAAGGATGATTTTGAGAGAGACTTTCCCACAAAGCGGCCGCTTCCTGAATCAGGTCCTCGTAGTAGCCAGTCCGCGGACGCGCCAGCGCCGATTCCAAAGCCCCCAAGTCACGCAGGCCCACTGAGCCGCTAAATCGAGCGATCAAACGGGCGTGGGCTGAGATCACCTCTTCAACGGTGGGATAGTAAGTCACTGAGCGAGGCGGCGCAGGAGCTCCGGATGCTCGTCGATGAACTCGTCGATGGCCTTGAGGAACAGACCCTGCTGCGGTGCAGTCCGGTGCCTGAGGAATTCAACGAACTCCCGGACGGCGGCCTGCTCCTCCGCCGTCAGCTTGTTGACGATCTCGATCAAGCCGTCCGCTGCCATGGAACCCTTCCATTCGCAGTATAGCGCCGTGCGCAAGTGCTCCGCCGTTTGGGCGGATCGTCACTTCCCCGCCCGAAATTCGGTCCAGGGGTGGGCGAGCAGGTCGCGGAGGTAGTGTTTTTCCCAGGCGAATTCGGGGTGCGCTCGGAGGTGGGGGGCGGCTTTGAAGGGGATGCCGCAGGAGTGGCCCATCGCGGCCACCAGCGACATGCGCTCGGCTAGCGTCGCGTCGGCCACCTTGGCTTGCACGGCTCCGGCGGGCCCGTATGGGGGTTGCCAGGGTCTCATCCCGCGCGGGGAGAGGTCGTTGTGGCCGCAGAGCGTCCGCTCGTTCGGCGCGACCTTCTGGTCGAAGGTGTCATAGTGATCGGAAAGGAAGCGCTCGGCCGCAGCGACGTCGATCTTGCCCTTGTTCTCCTCCATCAACTGCTCCCAGCGGATGCGGCGCGCGTTGGGACTGAGCGAGAGGTCGTTGCGGTCAAAGCTGGTTTCCTCCCGCGCCAGCTTGTCGTCGACCGGGAAATTCGCTCCCGCGAAGTAGCCGTCCTTGGTGCGCAGGAGCTTCACGTTCTTGAGGCCCAGTTCGAGGTTGGCGATCTCGTTGGTCTTGCGGTCGGCCACCAACCAGTTGTTGGCATAGCCCCCGTTGTTGCCCTCCTTCATGATGCGCGCGAAGTCGTCGATGGAGCCGGCGTACTGCATCGCCTTGCGCGCGCGAACGAATTCGGGCACGCCGTTCGGATCGAACCCGTTGAACTGCGAGATGGTGGTTTCGGTGATCATGATTCCCGCGGCGTTGATGCCGAAATCGTCGGCGCTGTGGATCAGGCCGGGAAAGCCGTCCATCAGGATGCGCTGTCCCTGCCGCGGCAGGATGTCGAAGATGATGTTCCAGCGTGCGCCTTCCATGTAGCCGGTCCAGGCATTGTGGCCGATGATGACCTTGCCGTCCCTGGTGTAGCTTCCGGTGGCGACGAAGGCGCTGCAATGCTCGCGGGCGGTGACCGCCGCCGGCTCCGCGACCTTGTGCTCCTTCTCCCACCACTTGAGGTAGTAAGGAGAGAACTCGAGCCAGGCGTTGAGCGCGGTGACGTCCCAGACGTCCAGCAGGATGCCGCGCGCGTTCAGGCCTTCGGCGATGCCTTGCAGTTCCTCGCGATACTGGGTCTCGACGCGCGGCCACAAGGTGTCCTTGGCGGTGTCGCGGAAGAACTTCCAGGGCTTGCCGGTGTCGTGCTCGAGCACCAGAGCGATCACCCGCTGGGCGTCCTGGATTTCCGGCGCCAGCAGGTATCCGTGCTGGAAGCCGAGCATGCGGGGAGACCCCTCGATGTGCACATAGATCCAGCCGTTGTGCAGGGCGTGGCGCACCGCGCGGTTCAGGCGCTGGTCGGATGCCGCTTGGCGCGCGGCGACGGCCGCCGCCAGCAGCAAGAGCAAGCATCTCGCCAAAACGCCGAACCTGCGCATTCCGAACCACCTCCCGCTGTTCGCCATTATACGCCGCGTGAAGTTTCGCATCCGCTGAGAATCGCAGCGGAGGCAGATTTAACACGCTCACCTGGCGCGGTTCGGCTTATAATCGAAGCCAGCGATGCACTGGGCGTGCAGCGCTTCAGAAAAGTCCGTCAGAGGAGGCAATCCCATGTCAGAAGGCAATAAGGAATTGTGTCGGCGCTACATCGAAGAGGTGTGGAACAACCGCAACATGGCGGCGATCGACGAGCTCTTCGGCGCCAACTTCATCGACCATGACCCCAGCAGCCCGGACTTCGGGAGGGGTCCGGAGTCCGTCAGGAAGCGGGTCAACTATTACGTGACTGCGTTCCCCGACACGCGCTTCAGCATCGAGGAACTGCTTGCCGAAGGAGACCACTGCGTCATCCGCTGGACGGTTCGCGCCACTCACCGTGGCGAGCTGCGCGGCGTACCTCCCACCGGCAGGCAAGTAACCATCACCGGGACCACGACTGCCCGCGTCGCGAACGGGAAGTTCGTGGAATCCTACTCCAACTGGGACGCGCTGGGGCTGATGCAGCAACTCGGCGCGGTCGAGAAGCAGCGGGCGGTTGGGAGGGCCGCAGGCTGATTCGGTAATCCCGGCTGTTACGCGGGAGCGGTTCCAGCCTCTTCGATTACCAGTTCACCTTTGTCCGCATCGAGCGTCGCCATCACGCCGAGCGGAAGCGTGAGCTGGTCCTCGGTGTGGCCGAAGGTGAGGCCCGAGAGCACCGGAACGCCGAGCTTTCCGAGGATGTCGTCGAGTACCTCGCCCAAGGAGAGCGTGGCATCAAAAGACGGCTGGAATTCGCGCGGGCGGCAGTTGCGGCACTCGCCGAAAACGATCCCGGCTGCCGCCTGGAGCTTACCCGCCAGCCGCAACTGGGTGAGCATGCCGTCAATGCGGTATGGCTCCTCGTCAACGTCTTCGAGGAGCAGGATGCGGCCGCGCGAATCAATCTCGTAGGGCGTGCCCATCGTCCTCGAGATGAGACTGAGGTTGCCGCCGATCAGGCGACCGCGCGCTTTGCCGGGGCGCACCGTGCGCAGCGGATGCGCGGACCGCAGCGGATTCGTCTCCGGCGGATTGGTCACCGCGCCCAGCGGTTTGGTGTCGAACAGCGCACGCCGGAACCCGGCCTGGGTATAGGAGCTGAAATCCGCCAGCACCATCGGGCCATGGAAGGTGACCAAACCGGCGTGCCGGTGAATAGCCAGGTGCAGCGCGGTGATGTCGCTGTAACCGAGAAAGATCTTCGGGTTGCTTCGCAGCAAGCCGTAGTCGATGCGGTCCAGCAGGTGCGTCGAGCCGTAGCCGCCGCGAATGGCCCACACCGCTTTGACCTGGGGATCGCGGAACATTTCGTGAAGGTCGTCGAGGCGCTCCTGGTCGGTTCCGCCGAGGTAGCCCAAACGCTTGCTGACGTTCCTGCCGAGTTTCATGCGCAGGTCGAAGAACTGGACGGTGCGAACGGCCAGCGCCAGGCGGTCGGGGTCGGAAACGTACGTGCCGGGAGTGATCAGTCCAACCGTGTCGCCCGGGCGAAGCGCGGCGGGGCGGATCAGGGGTTGGTCGGCCGCCGGGGCAGAGGCCTGCCGGGTGGCGATTGCGCCGGCCGTCGCCGTCATCAGGAATTCCCGTCGATTGGTCATGGTGGCTCAGGTTATTATAGGGAAACCATGAACCCAAGGGAATTGCTTGCGATCGCGGGCGCGGGCGGAGTGCTCGTGGCGAGCGCCGCCGCCGGGCCGCGTTTGGAGATGCTGGTATCGACCGGCTGGCTGGCGGGCCACTTGAACGACCGGAACGTGGTCGTGCTACACGTCGCGCGCGACCGCGCACACTATGACGCGGGGCACATCCCCGGCGCCTGCTTCGTCCCCTGGAGCGAGCTGGTGACGACCCGCGAGGGCGTCGCCAATGAGCTGCCGCCGGTGGCGGACCTCAAGCGGCTGTTCGAGCGCTGCGGCGTGAGCGACGATTCCCGCGTGGTGCTGTACGGCGACACCTTGCTGCTGAGCGCCACCCGAGCGTGGTTCACCCTCGATTACCTCGGCCACGGCGGGCACGCCGCGCTCGTTGACGGCGGCCTGGAAAAATGGCGCGCCGAGGAGCGCCCCCTCTCGAAGGAAGAGCCCGTTGCGCGCCAGGGACGGCTCATGCCGCGCATTCGGCCCGATGCGCTGGTGGGACTCGAGCAGATGCGCGATCTTTCCTGGGTGGCGGTGAACGTTCCGTCGTCCGAAGTCGTGATTCTCGACACGCGCGCGCCGGCCGATTTCCGCAAGGGGCACATTCCCGGCGCGGTGAACGTCTTCTGGCCGGATACGATCACGAGCAAGGAGCTGCCCACGCTGCGGCCGCTGGCCGAGGTGGAGCGCATCTACCAGGCCGCCGGCGTGGCGCACGGCCGCACCATCGTCGCCTACTGCAACACGGGCGTTCAGGCCACTCACACTTACTTCGCCCTCAAACACCTCGGCTACGACGTGCGCCTCTATGATGGCTCCTTCTCCGAGTGGAGCCTGGCCAAGGACGCCCCCATCCAATAATCATGACCGAACTGCTGAAGCTGCTCCGGGCCGCGCGCGTGTACGACCTGGCCCAGCCGTATTTCGTGGGAATGCCGCACTATCCCACGCATCCGCCGTTCCTGTTCAGCCTGACTCGGAAGCACGGCGATTACGTGATGCCGGGCGAGGTCAGCTCGGCCGCGGAAGCGCTCGGGATGGGAGGACACCTGGGTACGCACGTCGACGCGCTGTGCCACTTCTCGCGCGGCGGGAAGCTGCACGGTGGCGTGGAGGTCGCGGGTGTGCAGTCCTACAGCGGCGGCATCGGCCACCTGTCGATCGACACCGTCGGCCTGCTGCTGCGCCGCGGCGTACTGCTGGATATCGCGGGCATGGAGGGAGTCGAGGCGCTTCCGGTGGATTACGCGATCACGCCGGATCGGCTGGAGGCAGCCGCGCTAACCCAGCAGGTGACCATCGAACCCGGCGACATCGTCCTGCTCCGCACCGGGTGGGCTCAATACTGGAACGATCCGCAACGCTACCTCTCCGAAGTGCGCGGCCCCGGGCCGGAAATCGAGGGAGCGCGCTGGTTCAGTGAGCGCGGCGTCTTCGCCGTAGGGTCGGACACCGCCACCTTCGAGAAGGCGCCGACCCCTTCCCTGCCCGTGCATGTCCACCTGCTGGTCGAGTGCGGCATCCACATCTTCGAGGCGCTGAACTTGGAGGAAATCGCCCGCGAGCGCGTCTACACGTTCGTCTTCGTCGCGGCGCCCCTGAAGATCCGCGGCGCCACCGGTTCGCCGGTGCGTCCCTTCGCGCTGGCCCCGTAGGATAGGGCTCCAGCCCTGGTGTGCTCAGTATGACTTGTATTCAAGGGGTGAAAGTCCCCCATGGACCGTGATGACCGGAACCATCCGTCTAGGCAAGGGTGTCCGTCCGCAAGGCGGGATCTGAAGAAAGCCGACGAC
>JBEKMO010000046.1:0-40260 GCA_050008465.1 Bryobacteraceae bacterium | reverse complement strand
GCCAAGAAGCTGGCCGTGCTGACCTACGTGGACATTGGCGCGGTCAACCCCACCGCCCTGACTCCCTGGCGCAGCGAGCAGCTCTGGCGCGTGTACGTGGCAGCCTACAACGAACTGACCCGCGAACTGGAAGAGGACCGCCTGGCGGAGGCCCCGGACCGCGCCGCGTTTCTCGAGGGTTTTCCGGTGCGCTACCTGCGCACCCATTCGGAGGCCGAGATCGCCGCGCACCTGGAGCTGGAGCGAAACAGCCGCGAGCGCGGCGTGGCGCTCGAAATCCGCAAGGAGAACGGCTTTTACCGCCTCACGCTAGTCGCGCGCGACCGCCCGTTCCTGCTGGCGTCGATCGCCGGCGCCCTGGCCAGTTTTGGGATGAACATCCTCAAGGCCGAGGGCTTCGCGAACCGGCACGGAACCATTCTCGACACTTTCGTGTTCGCGGACCCGCACCGCACGCTCGAGCTGAATCCCAGCGAGGTGGACCGCCTCCGTTTGATGCTGCAACGGGTGACGCTGGGCAAACTCGACATCAAGACGCTGCTCCAGAACCGGCCCAAGCCCGCCCCGCCCAGCCGCCGCGCGCACATCCGGCCGAACATCTCGTTCGACAACCAAGCCTCTGAAGTCGCCACGCTGATCCAGGTGGTGGCCCAGGACCGCCCCGGACTGCTCTACGACCTGGCCTCCGCCATCTCCTCGTCGGGCGGCAACATCGACCTGGTGCTCATCGACACCGAAGCGCACAAGGCGCTGGACGTGTTCTACGTCACCGCGAACGGCAAGAAGCTGGACGCCGCCGAGCAGGCCGCCCTGCGCGACCGCCTGGTCGCGGCCTGCGCCCAATAGTCCCGGTTACGCCAGGCGTCGCAGCAAATCCTCGGCCCGGGTGTTTCTTTGGGTGATCGGCGTGTCACGGGAGTGATCCGCATCGGGCTCTGGTTGAGGCATGGCCGGAGACAAGCCGACTTATGGGGAGTGATTCGATCTTGAGAGTTTGCCCGCCTCTGCTCAAGGATCACGGCTCTCTGACTTGACCGGAAGCGGGACGAACTGCAAACCCACCCGTGCCGCGTGCTCCCCGAGCCCGAAGTCAGTATCCGCGTACTTCCACACGCGGAAGAAGCCCTGCACCGCTTCAAGCGCCAGTGGCGAGGCTAACGGATCATTCTTGAAAAAACGCTGGTGCACAAGAATCGTCTCGACCGCGAGCGCGTGCGTCGCCTTGAGCGTGTTGTGCATGGGCGTGGGCGACTCGCGGGACAAGTGGCGTGTGCCGAAATAGGTGGGATGGATGTACTTCGACGGCAGCACGAAAGCCTCGAAATGCAGATACTCCAACCCCGTCTTTTGCGCCAGTTCCAGCGATGAGCGCGGCGTCCAGCTTGTCTGCTTGCGCATCCCACACTTGTCGCAGGGCTCCTGCCGGAACTTGTCACGGAAGTCCTTGACCGCTGCCTCGATGCGCGTCAACGTCTCGGCCTCGGCCTTTATCCCATACCGCTTCTCGATACCGCTCAGTACCGCCTTCCAGTCCACGGCGTCAAACGCGACGAAGGCTCGCACCTCTTTCGGGTTCTGAGCCAAGTATTTCACCGTCACCGTGCGATCGAACACGCTGCGCAACAGCTTGAGTGCGCCCCAATGCCGGTCCTTGCAGCACAGCAGCATAATGTCATCAAGGTCGTGCAGGGATGCCATCATCAGCTGGCACACCAGCAGCCCCGCGTCGTCATTATCGGCCGGCGTTGTGTCGAGCACGAGTTGCGGGATAGTGCGAAACGCCGTGTGGAACACATCTACGAACTCGGGCATGGCCTGCGTGAAGCTCGCCCAGTTGTTGATTTCCGGCTGCACGGTTTCAGGACAACACAACGCGCACGGGATCGTCGCCACCCTTACTGGGGCCGTATTAGGAATTCTTTGCCGTATCGATCCCGACAGACGCCCTTGCAACCGCGTATCGCGTCCGCACGGTCGTATCGTCTCGTAGATGTGCCTTCTCTCCACGGCTTGGCCTGTGCGCGGTCCACACGGCTCCGAACGCTCTACTTCCGGAGCAAGGCCCTCAAACTCACATCGCTGTCCTCAAGCACTTCCAGATCCCTGTGCCACTCTGCTCCATTTGGGCCCCTCACTTCAATTCTGTGAAGGCCCGTCGGGAGGCTGAATACTGCAGGAGCATTCCCAACGAACCTAGCATCGATGAAGATGTCCGCGCCATCGAGATCGGCAGTGATTGAGATCTTTCCTTTGCCACGATGGTCGGATGCCTGCGCTGTGCCCGCGACGGTCATGTTCGGATAAAAGCGGCCAAGCACTGAAAGCAAGTCATTGGAACTGATGGCGAATCCGATGCCCTGCAGTGGCCAACCATCGTTCGACACAAAGGGCTTCTGAGTAGTGACTCCAACTACTTCACCAGCACTGTTTAGCAAAGGACCCCCACTATTCCCCGGATTGATCGAGGCATCTGTTTGAATCCAGGTTCCCGGTTCACCAGGCATCGGGCCTATGCCTCCAACCACCCCCTTTGTGACAGAGTTCTGAAACCCCTTGCTCGGTGTGCCTATGGCGACGACTGGGCTCCCTGGCTGAATCGAACCTGTGTCAGCCAGTTGAAGACGCGGGAAATCGGTGCCTTCCAATTTCAGCAATGCAATGTCGAGAGCGGTGTCCACGTACACAACCTTCGCCTGGAAACTCTGACCGTTACCGCAAGTCGCAATCAATTCGCTTTGTCCCCTCGCAACGTGTGCATTTGTCACTGCGATGCCGCTACTTCCCACCAAAAATCCTGATCCACTTCCTCCGGCAGCTCGAAGCACTAACACCGCGGGGCCTGCAAGACGAACGATCTCCTCGGTGGTGATGGCCGGCTTGAGCGTTGCCGAGGCGACGTTTGAAAGAGTCACTTGGACATTGCCGGTGAATGTCGTTGCCGCCTTTTCTAGTATGAAGTTAAAAGTGTCTGACTTTAAGATCCAGATATCTCCGTGATTAACTCCATTGAGCGTGATGAATGGCGTTGGTCCGTTTGCAAGGTCGACTTCTTTGGGCAGATAGCCACTAAGGGTCAATCGTAAGTGAATTTGATGGCGAAGGAACTTGGTAAAGACAGACCTGCCTCCCCGGACGTAGCTGCTCGGGATCTCCGCGCTGTAAGGAGTGGTGCCGACCACAATGCCGTCAAGTTCCACCGACGCACCCGGAGGCTGACTGGTGATGGCCAGAAATGTCTTGGCAGTACCTGCGGTCGCGGCAAGCAGGAAGAGCAGACCGAAGAGAAACGCACCCGGCAACGGTGCCTGGCGGAGACGCAGAAAGAAATCGTGCCGCATAACGCTGCCCTCCTTTCGGTAGGCTACCGTATCGTCGCGGCAGTCAATCGCGGTGCCTGACGCAACCATTCTACACACAGCGGCTGTTTCTCGTGTTCGGCGGAAACGATTTATCTTAGAGATCTCTGGCAGCATCACTGTTCGGCCGTAGTGCCCAGGCGTTGATCTTGTTTTCGCTTGCGCTCAATCGGCTGCGCCGGCCGGACCGAATTACGCCCGAGCAACGCCCTAGCCTCCTGAAAACACGCTGGTTCCCTGTCAGACCCGACATAGGTCCCGCGATGTCCCCGTCACACCAACATGCAGCGATAGGAACGACAAGCCTGGACGGATCCCCCTGAACACGCGACTCTACGAACCAACTCGTCGAGAAAACCGTGGATCTGGGAAATGTGCCCGTTCTCCACCGTGAGTTACGTTAGCGCTCAGTTCCGCGCCGCCTGGGCGCGGCCCTTCCAGGCGCCGCCGCGGCCACGCCAGTAGCGCAGGGCGGAGTGTACCGTTGCGCCGGTGTAGAACAGCGCGACCAGCGGCAGGGCGGGCGCCCACAGGAGCGAGCGCCGGTAGAGGCGCAGCACGGACATGTACGCGGCCATCATCATCAGCCACGCCAGCGCTGCCAGCCATGCCCCGTAGCCAAACAGCAGAACCGGAGGCAGCAGGTAGATCGCAGACATGCCGAGCAGGGTTCCGGCGAGCAACAGCGCCGAGTGACGCAACTGCGTGAAGGCGCTCCGCGAGATCATGCGCCCGACCGCGGCGAACGAGCCGTAGTCCCGGATGCTGTGCGTCGCCGAGGTCAACCCGAGCCAAACCCTCCCACCGGTCCGCTTCACCGCTTTGGCTAGCGCGCAGTCGTCGATCAGTTCGCCACGAATGGCGGCAATCCCGCCGATGCGCTCGAGCGCTTCCCGGCGGATCAGGATGCAGCCGCCCGCCGCGCCCGCGGTCGAATGCTTCGCGCTGGCGATCCACCGCGGCGGGCAGAGCTTGAAGAAGAAGAAGACGAAGGCCGGAATCAGCGCCCGCTCGGCGAGCGTCTCGCAGCGCAGTTGCACCATCAGCGAGGTCAGGTCGTACCCGCCCTCTTCGGCCAGCGCCACTAGCCCCTCCAGGTTGCCGGGCGCATGGACGACGTCGGCGTCGGTGAGCAGGAAGTAGTCGGGGCTGAGCCGGCTGGCCTCGCGAACGCCCTCCGAGAGCGCCCAGAGCTTCCCCGTCCAGCCGTCCGGTACTGGCGCGGCGCTCAGCACGCGCACGCCCGCCTGATGTGCGATCTCGGCCGTGCCATCCGTGCTGTGGTCGTCCACCAGAAAGATTTCGAAGGGGCCGGCGTACTCTTGCGCGGCGACGGAGGCGAGCGCCGGCCCCACCACCCGCGCCTCGTCGCGGGCCGGAATCACGACGGCAACGCGCCGCGGCGGCACCGGCCCGCGGCCGAGGCTCAACTCGCGCATGCGCCAGAAAAAGCCGCGCCCCAGCAACAGGTAGATCCAGAGAAGTACCGTGAGCGCGGCGGCGGCATCGGCTGCGCGGAGAGCGACTCCTAACACCGGCATGTAGGTACGATATCATGAGCATGAAGATCCGGTTCGCAGCCATCCGCGATGGGGTTGATCACGATATCCGGCCAGCCGGGCTGCCGGCACGAAGAAGTGGCACGCCTGACCGCGCAGATGCTGAGCTTCGAGCTGGTGACCGATTCCCGCCTGCGCGGGATGATCGATCAAGAGTTCGGCGGCGAAGCCTCGATTCCCGATAAGGCCTTTCCGGACGCCGTGCTGTCGCTGGTGGCGCGCCTGGCCACCGAGCATCACCTGGTGGTTTCGACCGAAGGCGCCGAACTGCTGTTCAGGAGTCTTCCCGGGGTGCTGCGCGTCCAGGTGGTGGCGCCGGAGTCGCGCCGCCTGGGCACGCTGATGCTCGAGCATCGCCTGGACCGGCCAGCGGCCCGCGCGCTGCTCCGCGATCTCGAGCGGCAGCGGAAGGACTACCGCAAGCGCAAACTCGGGAAGGTCTCCTCCCCAGTGGACTCCTTCGACCTGGTGTCGAACATGGAGTTTCTGGAGGCCGAGGGCGTGGCCGAGCTCATTCGCGGCGCGGTCAACGCCCGTGGGCTGGTCGAGCAGGGCCTGCTGTCGGCGGCCGCCGAGGCCCACCTGCAATTCAAGGCGCGGCTCAAGCTGTCCAAGTACGGCATCGTGGCGCCCGCCAAGGCCAGCCTCAAGAAGGACGCTTTCATGCATCCCAGCGAAGAGATCTTCGCCAACCTGCTGGACTTCTACCAGGTGGCCTGGGAGTACGAACCGCGCAGCTTTCCGATCCAGTGGGACAAGGATGGCCGGGTGCTGGAGTCCTTCACCCCGGATTTCTACCTTTCCGAGTTCGACCTGTATGTCGAGCTGACCACCATGAAGCAGTCGCTGGTCACCAAGAAGAACCACAAGGTTAAGCTGCTGCGCATGATCTATCCCAACGTGAACATCCAGGTGTTTTACCAGAAGGATTTCGAGAACCTGATCTTCAAGTACGGCCTGGCCGAGCGGCTCGGCAAACAACCCGAGGGGCTGGCCGCGCGATGAAGCCGCCGGCGCCGGAAATCGAGCGGATTCTGTACACCGAAGAGCAGGTGTCCCAGCGGATCGCCGAAGTGGGGGCCGAGATCTCCGAGAAATACCGCGGCCGCGAGCTCAAGCTGATCGGGGTATTGAAGGGATCCGTCTTCTTTCTGACCGCCCTGGCCAAGCAGATCGACATTCCGGTGAAGATCGATTTTCTGGCCATCTCGAGTTTCTCGACGCAACCCACCGCCCCGGGCCTGGTGCGCATCGCCAAGGATCTCGACGACAGCATCGAAGGCCAGGACGTGGTGCTGGTGGAAGACATCGTCGACACCGGGTTCACCGCCCGCTACCTGCTGCGCACACTGGCCGCGCGCGGTCCGAATACGCTGGCGCTGTGCACCCTGCTCGACCGCACCTCCCGCCGGATCGTCCAGATTCAGGTCGATTTCCGCTGCTTCGAGATCCCCGACCGCTTCGTGATCGGCTGCGGCCTGGACTACAAGCAGCTCTACCGGAACCTGGGCTTTATCGCCGTGATGAAGCACGAGAAGAGCTCGTAGCCCGTAGCTCGTAGCCCGTCGGCGGCGCCTGGTTGCGTGCCGTTGTTCGGTTCCTCACCGCGCCGGAGGCTCGCCCGCGAAAGCAGGGTAGCGCCAATTCCAGGGGCGCCGGCGACAAGCTACAAGCCACGAGCCACAAGCTACTTGCCTCAAACCGCGATCGGGTTTACCATGAGTTACCAGGAACGGGAGGTGGTGTGTATGAGCGGCACCATACTGTTCATCTCTCCCCGCCACGCGGATGCTGGAACCCTCGCGGCGATGCTTCAATCGACGGCCCTCCGTCTGGATCACGCCCACGGCATCCAGGAAGCGCGCGACAGGCTTTCGCGGGATTCCTATGGCGCCATCCTGGTGGAGGCTCAGCTTCCGGACGGTGACTGGACGGACGCCCTGAAACTGACTCACGAGGTTGGCGTTTTCCCTGCCGTCGTGGTGACCGGCCGGCTGGCCGACGACCGATTCTGGGCCGAAGTACTGAATCTTGGAGCTTACGACCTCCTGGCGCAGCCGTTCGAGGAGGGGGAGGTTCGGCGCATCCTCGCCCATGCCTGCTCGCAGGCCTGCACCAAGCCGGTCCGCAACGATTGCGGCGAACCCAAGCCACTGCCCCAGGCGATGTAGCGGCCTGCGGAGTGTTCTCGCTTCTATAATGGTTGTTCCGGACCGGGAGACCCCATGGCACACCCCATCGATGACTATGTCGAGCGCAACAAAGACCGCTTCCTGGAAGAACTGACGGCGTTCCTGCGCATTCCCAGCGTGAGCACGGCGCCGGAACACCGCGGGGACATCGAGCGCGCGGCCGAGTTTGTGGCCGCGAGCCTGCGGGAGGCCGGCCTCGAGCACGTCGAGCTGATCGACACCGCGAAGCACCCTCTGGTTTACGGCGACTGGCTGCATGCGCCGGGCAAACCCACCGTCCTGTGTTACGGGCACTACGACGTCCAGCCGCCCGATCCGTTGGAAGCCTGGGTAAGCCCCCCGTTCGAGCCTAGCGTGCGGGATGGCAACCTGTACGCGCGCGGCTCGGCCGACGATAAGGGGCAGATGTACATGCACGTCAAGGCGGTCGAGGCGCTGCGCGCGGTCCACGGAACGCTTCCCGTGAACCTGAAGTTCCTGGTGGAGGGCGAAGAGGAGATTGGCGGCGCGTCCATCACTCGGTACGTAACAGAGAACCCGGAGAAGCTGCGGGCCGACGCGGCGCTGGTGTCCGATACCGCGCTCTACGCCGAGGGTATGCCGACCCTGTGCGTCGGGCTGCGCGGGCTGGTTTACCTGGAAGTGGAGGCGGGCGGACCGGCGCGTGACCTGCACTCGGGCCTGTACGGCGGCGCTGCCCCGAACCCGATCTTCGGCCTCATCGAACTGCTCGCGAAGGTCAAGGATGCCGAGGGCGTGATCCGCGTCCCCGGCATCTACGACGACGTTCAGCCCCCCGCGCCCGCCGAAAAGGCAAGCTGGGAGGGCCTGCCCTTCGATGAAGGCGAGTTCCTGCGGACCGAGGTCGGTTCGGACAAACTGACGGGCGAGCGCGGCTACTCGGTGCTCGAGCGCATCTGGGCCCGGCCGGCCTTCGAGGTGCATGGCATCGCGGGCGGCTTCACCGGCGCGGGCGCCAAGACGGTAATTCCGGCCACCGCCACCGCCAAGGTCAGCTTCCGGCTGGTGCCGAAGCAGGACCCCGACCAGGTCATCGCGTGTTTCCGGAAGTTCGTCGCGGAGAACACGCCCGAGGGCATACGCGCCGAGGTACGGGTGCTCAGCGCCGCTCCGGGGGTGCTGGTGGATCCGGAGCACCCGGCGATTCGCGTGGCCGCGCGCGTGTTCGGCGAAGTCTTCGGCCGCCCCACCGTGTTCATCCGCGACGGCGCCTCGGTGCCGATCGTCGGGGATTTCGCGATGCACCTGGGGATTCCCAGCGTGATGATGGGGTTCGGATTGCCCGACGACGGCCTGCACGCGCCGAACGAGAAGTACCGCCTCGAGAACTACTATCGGGGCATCGTGACTATCGCCCGCTTTCTCGAGCAGTATGGGCAGCGGGCCTGAGAAGCACTGATGACGGAGACCCCCGGTTCCGAAGATGCCAGCAGGGAGGAGCAGCTCGTCCGCACCGCGGGGGTAGTATCGGCGGCGGTGCTGCTGAGCCGTGTGAGCGGCCTGCTGCGCGAGACCGTGATGGCCCACCTGTTCGGGGCCGGCCGGATTTACGACGCCTTCTCCCTCGGCTTCCGCATCCCCAACCTGACGCGGGACCTGTTCGCCGAGGGCGCGCTCTCCTCCGCCTTCGTGCCGACCTTCACCGAGTACCTCGCGACCAAGGGCAAGCAGGAGGCGGCCGAACTCTCCAACCTGGTCGGCACGGCCGTGATTCTGATCGTGGGCGCACTGTGCGTGCTGGGGACGGTGTTCAGTCCCGCGCTGGTCGGCCTGCTGGCTCCCGGATGGGAGCTGGCGGACCCAGGCAAGTTCGAGCTGGCCATCAGCATGACCCGCATCATGTTCCCGTTCCTGCTGGTGGTGGCGCTGGCGGCGCAAGCGATGGGGATTCTGAACGCCTGCGGCCGGTTCGCGGTGCCGACGCTCGCCTCGACCTTCTTCAACGTCGGCTCGGTGGTTTTCGGCATCACGCTCGGCTTCTGGCTGGGCCCGCACCTCGGCATCACTCCCATCGCCGGGATGGCTTGGGGAGTGGTGCTGGGCGGCACTCTGCAACTTTTCTGGCAGCTCCCCAGCTTGCGCCGGCTCGGGTTCCGCTTCCGCCTCCGCTTCGACTGGTCGCATCCCGGCCTGCGCCACATCATCTACCTGATGGGCCCGGCGATCATCGGCAGCGCAGCCGTGCAAGTGAACGTGGCGGTCAACACCAACCTGGCCTCGACGATCGTCGATCCGTTGCGCGGAGTGAACGGCCCGGTGAGCTGGTTACAGTTCGCCTTCCGTTTTATGCAGCTTCCCCTGGGTCTGTTCGGCGTTGCCATTGCCTCCGCCATGCTGCCTTCCATCTCGCGCAGCGCCGCCTCGGGCAACCTGGAGGAGTTCCGCAAGACCGTGTCGCGCTCGGTGGGGATGGTTCTGCTGCTGACCGTTCCCTCCTCGGTCGGGCTCATCATTCTCGGCAATTCGATGATCGGGCTGATCTACCAGGGCCGCAAGTTCGAGGCCTACGACACACAACAGACCGCGGTGGCGCTATCGTGCTACGCCATCGGGCTGGCCGGGTACGCCGCGGTGAAGATCCTGGCGCCGGCCTTCTATGCGCTGGGGAGCGCGCGGGCGCCGATGCTGGTGAGCATTGCCTCGATCGTGATCAACTACCTGGTGGCGTGGTCGATGACGCGTCACACGAGCCTGGGACACGCGGGGCTGGCGCTGGCGACCTCGGGCGTGGCGCTATTCGCCTCGGTGGCTCTGTTCTGGATCCTGAGGGGACGAATGGGCGGCATTCACGGCCGGGCGCTGTTGCGCAGCACGCTGAAGATCGGACTGGCCTCCGCCATCATGGGAGGAGCGATCGCGCTGGCCAGCACCGGGATTCAGGGCTGGCTGGGGGTTTCCCGGCTGGCGCGCCTGGCTGAGCTGGCCATCTCGATTCCGCTCGGCGTCGCGGTGTTCGGCACGGTGTGCCGCGTCCTGCGCGTGGCCGAACTCGAGACTGCCGGGCGTGCGCTGATAGAGCCGCTCCTGCGCTGGCGCGCCGCCCGGGCGTAACTGCCGGCGGATCGAAGTAGCCGCTGTTGCCCGGCCGCGGGGTCTCGATCATTCGTAGCGGCGCAGGATGTCCCAGTAGGCTCCCCGGCAACCGCGCCCGATGGCGTCGATGAGGCGCTGGTTGGCGTTGTAGTTGTAGTTGCGCTCGGGCCGCGATGGGTCGAAGAAGAAGAACCGCTTGTCGTCGCCAATGAGCGTGTCGAGCAACGCAAAGACGAAGGGTGCGATCTCCGGCTCGAGATAGAAGAGCGGCTCGGTGTGCTCCGCGGGTGTCACCCGCGCAGCCAGTTCGGTGCCCGGATAGACCCGCACGCCGACGGAAACGCCGACCCGGTCTGGGTCGGCCCGCCTCATCAGTTCCACGGTCCGCACGAGGCTTTCCCTGGTCTCGTGCGGCGAGCCGAGCAGCAGGTCCAGCATCACGGCCATGCCCGCGTCTTTCGACCAGCGGGTGGCGTTCCGGATGTCGGAGGGGGCAAAGGCGCGCCCCAAACGCCTCAGCATCTCGTGGTCGCCGTTGTCGGCGCCGAAGTTGATGCCTGCGCACCCCGCGCGGCGCATGGCGCGAGCCAGTTCGGGCGAGAACGGTGCGGGCGAGCAATAGGCGTACCACCGCAGCCTGTCGCCGAGACCGCGACGAACCATCTCGCGGCAAACATCGAAAGCGTGCGACACCGGCAAGTTGAACTCGCCGTCGCAGGTGTGCAGGTGGTCGATGCCTTGTGCGAGCAGCTCCTCGAGTTCGTCCACCACCGCCTCGGGCGGCCGGAGCCGCGTTTGTTTTCCTTTGGCGACTGGGTCGGCACAATAGACGCACTCGCCCGGACAGCCGCGCTTGGTCTCAAAACCGGCCTGTCCCCCCTGGCGGTAATAGCGCCGATTGTCGACCCAGCTCCGGCTCATGGGGGGAAGACCGGCCAGGGGCGGGAAAGACGGTAGGTTGCGCTGCCACGCCGTGCCGCAACGCCAGACCAGATTGGGCAGGTCGCGCCACTCCTGATTGCGCTCCAGTCTGGTGGCCAGCTCGGGGAGCACAAACTCGCCTTCCCCCCACACCCCGATAGCGGCGCCGGACAGGGCCAGAACCGCCTCGGGCATGACCGAGAACCCAACGCCGCCCAACACGATCACACCGTCGGTATGCGTGCGGACCGCACCCACCAGGCCGGCAAACTCGGCCAGAAACGACTGGCCGCTCGTGAAGGCGCAGTCGTCGGTGTTACGCAACGTAATGCCGGCCAATCCGAAGTCCGCGGAGTCCAGAAATCTGGCAACCGCCGCGTGGGGATCCGGCTCCCAGCACAGGTCCAGGAGTTCCACACGATGTCCGGCGGCGTGCAGCGCCTCGCCCAGATAGTCCAATCCAATGGGGGCGATCGGAGGCTGCATCCGGTTCGTATTCACCAAGGCGACGCGCATCGGGATCTCTACTTTATACACTGGCTGAGGCAGCCCGCGGGCGCGGTTCTGGGCTACACTGATATGGATAAGGTGGGTTCTCTGTTGAATCGTGGCGTCCTCTCGGTTCTTTTGCTCACAGGCTGCTGGGCTATGTTGGTGGCTCAGACGCCCATTGAGCACGGGCAGCTCGACGCCAGCCCGGCGCTATTCACGGTGATGGCTGCCATCAACGCGGCCGGTTACGACGCGGAACTCGATGCTCCGTCCAATGCCCCCCTGCGCGCGATGGTGCGCCGGGAGGTGGCGGCGAGGAATCCGGCTTGCCTGCCGGCGTTGAAGACCTTCTTCGCCACCCACCATCAGAAAGACGCGACCGCCGAATTGAGCCAGTACATCTCGTTCGCCCTGTCGGTGGGCGGCCCGCCGGATTTCGAGTTCCGGTACAGGTCGAACGAACTCCCCCCGGACGTCCTGGATCTGGATGGATTCCAGGCGCTGATCCGGACGTTCTACCAGCAAGCGGGCGTGGAGCAGTTGTGGCGCGGGTCGCAGCGGGCCTTCGAGGAGGCGATCGCGCGGTATCACCGGCCGGCGATGGAGGCCCTGCTCAAGGTGAACGCCTACGTTCGATCATCGACCAGCCCCGCCCTCGGCTCGCGCTTCCAGATTTACGTGGACTTACTCGCGCCGCCGAACCAGATCCAGACACGGAGCTACAAGAACGACTACTTCGTGGTGGTGACGCCCTCCGCCGAGCCGCAGGGCGAGGACGTGCGCCACGCGTATCTGCACTACGTGCTGGACCCGCTGGCGGTCCGGTACTCCGAGGAGTTGAACAAGAAGAGGGCGCTGCTGGAGTACGCGCAGCCCGCTCCGGCGCTGGAACCTTATTACAAGTCGGATTTCCTGCTGCTGGCCACCGAGTGCATGATCAAAGCGATCGAGAGCCGGCTGGCGCCGCCTGGGAAGCGGCAGGCGATGGTGGACCAGGCGTTCCGCGAGGGTTTCGTCCTGACACCCGCGTTTGCCGAGTCGCTTCCCGCCTACGAGAAACAGGAGCAGTCGCTGCGGTTCTACTACCCCGAACTGGTGAATGCGATCAGCTTGAAGCGCGAGGACGAGCGGCTGGCAAAGGTCGAGTTCCTCGCCGAGCGTCCGGCGCGGAAGGCCAAAGTGGTGCCCGCGGAGAAGCCAGTCGAGCCGACCGGCGCCCGGAAGACGCTGGAAGAGGCGGAGCAGCGATATCGGGAGCGCGACTTGGAGAAGGCCCGGGCCGCCTATCTGCGCGTGCTGAAGGAAAGCGACGAGAAGCCGCTGCACGCCAAGGCTTACTACGGACTGGCGCGGATCGCGGCGCTCCAGAGCGACCCGCAACTGGCGGTGCAGTTGTTCCAGAAGACGCTGGAGTCGGCGCCGGATCCGCGGGATGCCGCCTGGGCCTACGTGTACCTGGGCCGGCTGGCGGACGGGGCCGGGGAGCGTGAGCAGGCCACCCGGCACTACCAGGCGGCGTTGAACGTGCCGGGAGGCTCGGAGGCCGCGCGCAAGGCCGCCCAGCAGGGCCTGGGCGAAGCGTTCAACCGGAAGATGCAGCAGCCATAGGCAGGAAAAGAATACAATCAGCAGAGCACCCAAAGAAGGAGTCAGTGGATGAACAACCGGAGAGTGATTCGCGCCTTATCGGCACTCGTAGCCGTCTCGATGGCATTCGCCGCGGTGCAGGGCCAGCCCGCTGCGCCGCCCGCCAAGCAGCCCAGCGTCAAGTCGCCGGCCGAGGGACAGGCGTTGCAGGCGATCTTCCGGGCCGTGGACGCCGAGACACGCATCAAAGCGGCCACCGATTTCATGGTCAAGTTCGCGGACTCGGATTTCAAGGCTCTCGCCCTGCTGGCAGCGGCAGATGCATATCAAAACAGCAACGACTATGCCAACATGGTCATCTTCGCCGAACGGGCGCTGGAGGCCGATCCGGCATACTACATGGCCATGCTGATGCTGGCCCGCGGCATCGCGCAGCACACCCGCGAGCACGACCTCGACCGGGAGGAGAAACTGGGCCGGGTGGAGAAATACGCGAACGGGGCCATTGAGCTTGTGAAGACCGCCAGCAAGCCCAACCCGCAGATGAGCGACGAACAGTGGACGCAGGCTAAGGCGATATTCAACTCTCAGGCGCACGAGGCGCTGGGGATCGCGGCGGCGGTGCGCAAGAATTACGACCTGGCGATCACAGAGTACAAAACCGCCGTCGAACTGTCCAAACCGCCAGACCCTGCCACGCAGGTGCGGTTGGGTGCGGCGTACAACCAGGCAAAGAGGTACGACGAGGCGATCGCGATCCTGGATCAAGTGATGGCCGCGCCCGACGTCCACCCACAGGTGAGGTCAATCGCGCAAGCCGAGCGGGCGCGCGCGATCCAGGCCAAGGGCGGCCCCGCCAAGCCGCCTGCGCCTGCTACGCCCCCGGCTCCGGCGGCAACTCCGGCGCCTGCTACGCCCCCGGCTCCTGCGGCAGCCCCGGCCCCGACCGAGCCCAAGAAGCCGTAATATCGTTGGTGGATGCGCGCGGATCTGGAGATCTTGGAGGAGGCGGTGGGGCACCGTTTCCGCAGCCGCGACATTCTGGTCCGCGCCTTGACCCACACCTCCCACGCCTACGAACAAGGCCAGCAACCGCTCAACGACAACGAACAACTGGAGTTCCTGGGCGATGCGGTGCTCGGTTTCCTGGTCAGCGAGTGCCTGGTGAGCCGCTACCCCGCCTATCGCGAGGGCCGGCTGTCGATCATCAAGAACTACCTGGTCAGCGCCTCGCACCTGCATGAGGCCGCTCAGAAGCTGGAACTCGGCGAGTACTTGCTGCTGGGCCGGGGCGAGGAGCTGAGCGGCGGCCGGGTAAAGAAAGGACTTCTCGCCGACGCGGTGGAAGCGCTGATCGCGGCCATTTACCTGGACGGCGGCGTCGAGGCGGTGCGCGAGTTCGTCGTCCGGCACATTCTCGGTACGGGCCCGGAAGGCGAGGAGAACACGGACGCGCCGTTCACGAACTTCAAGGGCGCGTTGCAGGAGATCGCCCGTTCGCTGAACCTGCCGTCCCCGCGTTACAGCGTCGTGTCGGAACACGGACCGGCGCACTCGCGGCGATTCACCGTCGAGGTACGCATCGGAGAGGACCTGGTGGCGCAGGCCGAAGGCGATTCCAAGAAGGGCGCCGGCCAGAAGGCGGCCCGCGTGGTTTTCGAGCAGTTGATGGAGCAGGCGGGGTGAGAAAGCTCGTAGCTCGTAGCCCGTAGCTCGTCGTCGATTCTTCGGGGGGCCACGGGATCCCGGTTGAACAACCACGCGCCGACGACGAGCTGCGTGCTACGAGCTACGAGCTGGTTTCTTCAACTCGATTGAGAGCTGCTGGCACTTCTTGTAGAGGTGGCTGCGCTCCAGGCCCAGGGCCTTGGCGGTCTCGGTCATCTGGTAGTTGTGGCGCTCGAGCTCGGCCAGCACGGCCTCCCGCTCGAAGGCTTCGACTCGTTCGGCAAGCGCTCCACCCGACCCGCGGCCCGCCGCCGGCAGAGCCAGCTCGACCGCGTCCCGATCCACCCGCGAATCGGAGAGCAGCAGGAGCCGCTCGACCACATTGCGCAGCTCGCGAACGTTGCCCGGCCAGGGGTAGCGCCGCAGCTCCTCGATGGCTTCGGGCGCGAATGCCTTCGGCTTCCAGCCGTTCTGATCCGCGATCTGGCGCGAGAAGTGCTCCACCAGGACCGGGATGTCCTCGAGCCGTTCTCTCAGCGGCGGGAGGCGAAGCGGAAAGACGTAGACGCGATGGTAGAGGTCCTGGCGGAAGTTGCCGCCCTGCACGAGCTCATCGAGGTTGCAGTGCGTGGCCACCAGCACGCGGGCATTGACGGCGACGGCTTGGCCGCCTCCGACCCGCTCGACCTCGCCTTCTTCGAGCACGCGCAGCAGCTTGGCCTGCATGGCCAGCGGCATGTCGCCGATTTCGTCCAGAAACAGCGTGCCGCGGTGCGCCTGCTCGAACTTACCGACGTGGCGGACGGCGGCGCCCGTGAAGGCGCCCTTCTCATGGCCGAACAACTCGGATTCGATAAGCTCGGCGGGAACGGCGGCGCAGTTCAGCGTGACGAAGGGGCCGGCGCGCCGCGGGCTGCGCTCGTGGAGGGTGCGCGCGATCAGCTCCTTGCCGGTGCCGGTTTCGCCCAGGATGCAGACCCGCGTTTCGCTGGCCGCCACGCGCTCGACCTGCGCCATCACGCGCCGCATCGCCTCGCTCGCCCAGACGATCTCGTGCCGGCCCACGCGCTGCCGCAATTGCCGGTTCTCTTCCTCCAGGCGCGCCAGCTTGAGGACGTTGTCGACGGTCAGCAGCAGCTTCTCGGTGGAGAGCGGTTTTTCGAGGAAGTCGGCCGCGCCGAGCCGCGTGGCGCGCACGGCCATCTCGACGTTGGCCTGTCCGGAGATCATGACCACCGGGCTCGAAACGCCCGCCGCCTTCAAGTCCTCGAGCAGCGCGAGGCCGTCCTTGCCGGGCATCACCACGTCGGAGAAGATCATGTCGAAGCGTTGCGCCCGGGCCAGTTCGAGCGCGCGGGCGGCCTGGTCGCACACTGTCGCCTCATGCCCGGCCAGGCGGAAGGCCCGCGCCAGCGAGGCCAGCGTGTTGGCATCGTCGTCGACGATCAGCAGGTGCGCCATGGCAGAGCCTCTATCCTACCTGAACCGGGTTACAGCAGGGTGATGGCGGGGATAATCATCGGGTGGCGGCCGGTGCGGTCCAGAATGACGCGCTTGACGGCGCTCTGGATGGCTGCCCGGGCGGACTCGAGCTCGTCGGGGCCGGAGATTTCGGCCTCCTCAACCGCAGCGCAGACGACCTTGCGCACGGCCTCCGCGAACGGCTCGGCGTCCTCGGCCGAGACCACACCGCGGGCCACCACGTCCGGGCGCCCCACCAGTTCCCCGCTCTGGCCGTCCACGTTGACCACCACCACCACCACGCCCTCTTCGGAGAGATGCCGGCGGTCGCGCAGAACCGCTTTGCCGATGTCGCCGACGCCCAAGCCGTCCACCAGCACCCGGCCGGCAGGCACCTTCCCAGCCAGGCGGGCGCCCGCGGCCGAAAGCTCCAGAACGTCGCCCGAGCCCAGCGTGAAAATGTCTTCGCCGGGCCACCCCATGCCCAGCGCGAGTTTCTTGTAGCGCGCGATGTGCCGGAACTCGCCGTGGACGGGAACCACGAAACGCGGCCTGGTGAGCGAAAGCAGCAGCTTCAGCTCCTCCACGTTGGCGTGTCCGGAAACATGCACCTGCGCCTCGTCGTTCAACACCACTTCCGCGCCCAGCCGGCACAAGCGGTTCACCATGCGGTAGAACTGCCGTTCGTTGCCCGGAATCGGGTCGGCCGAAATGATCACCAGATCGCCGGGACCCAGTTTGAGCTTTCGGTAAGATCCGGCCGAGAGGACGCTGAGGGCGGAGGTGCGTTCGCCCTGGCTGCCGGTCGCCAGGATGGTGACCTTGCCGTCCTCGACCGAGGCGACATCGTCGATGTCCACGAACCACTCGCCCTCCGGGTACTGCAGGAACCCCAGGTCGTGCGCCACCTCGACGTTCTCCCGCATGCTGCGGCCGATCAGGCAGATCTTCCGCCCGTGCTCGACGGAGAGGTGGAACACTTCCCGGATGCGGGCGATGTTGGTGGCGAAGCTGGACACCACCACCTTGCCCTCCGCCGTCGACATCAGATCGTGCAAGGTCCGCGCGACATTGGTCTCCGACGGCACCCAGCCGGGGTCGCCGGAGTTGGTTACCTCGGTCATCAGCGCCAGCACGCCGGAGCGGGCCGCGAACGCGATCTTGTGGATGTCGGTGCTCGGTCCGGCCAGCGGCGTGTGCTCGAATTTGAAGTCGCCGGAGTGGATCACGCGGCCGGCCGGACAATCGATGATGAGGCCGACCGCGTCCAGGATGCTGTGCGTCACGCGGAAGAAGGAGACCGTGAATTGGCCCAGCGTGAGGTCGCGATCCGGATCGATTTCGTTCAGCTCGCAGTTCGCCAGGTGCGGATGGTCGGTCAGTTTCCGGCGCACCAGCCCCAGGGCGAAGCGGGTGCCCCACACCGGCACATTCATCTGCCTCAACACCCACGGCAGCGCGCCAATGTGGTCCTCATGCCCGTGGGTGAGGACGATGCCGCGCACGGAGTCGGCTTTGCCGAGGAGGTAGGTGATGTCGGGGATGACCACGTCCACCCCGAACATTTCCTCGTCGGGAAACGTCAAGCCGCAATCGACGACCAGAATGTCGCCGCCGTATTCGTACACGTAAAGGTTCTTGCCAATCTCGCCGCTTCCCCCCAGGGGGATGAACCGCAACGGCATCGTCTGCGGGACCATTTCCGTCAGACCTCCTGTCGAGCGCCGGGCTGGAACTCGCGCCACGGCATGAACGGGCCGTCGATGCAGGAAAGCGCGCCGGAGGGACTCGAGCACTTCCCGCAAATCCCGACACCGCAACTGGTCATGTACTCGATCGCTCCGACGATGCAGTCCTCGGATACCATTTCCCGCTGGATGTCGAAGCACCGCCAGACCATCCGCTCCGGGCCGCAGTTGATGAAAGCGATCCGCTGCCTCTCGGCTGCAGGGATTCCCGCAACCACTTCCGGGAGCAACTCCGGAACGAAGCCGCGGCGCCCCAGGCTCCCATCGTCGGTCGAGAGAAAAACAGGGCCGAGCCGCTCGAACCTCTCGACGTCGAAAAAGTGCTCGCGGGTTCTCGCGCCCAACAGGAACACCTGCCGGTTGCCTGGCGCCAACCGGTGCGCAATCTCCAACAGGGAGGCGGTTCCCGTGCCACCGCCAACGTAAACCAGAGTGTTGTTCTCGAAGGGCGGCACACCGCGTCCATACGGCCCCCGAAGCAGAATCTCGGCGCCGGGGGAGAGACCGGCCAGATGCTGCGTGAACTCCCCGGCCACACGAACGATGACGCTCTTCTCGGAAGCCGAAAAAATCGCAAAGGGCTTCTCGCCGGCCCCGGGACACCACAAGAAGAAGAACTTCCCCGCGAGATCGCCGTCGCGGTAGTCCTCCGGCAAGCTCTCGAAAACCAGCTTGAGCAGGGACCCGCTGTAGTCCACGCGCGCGCTGATGCGGGTCTTCACGTAGTCCATCGGGACGGCGGATTCGCACGAGCGCCGGCACGTCTGCCCGCCGTGTTCGCGACAGATGTCACTCTGAAGCTGAGCCAGATACTCTCGAAACTGCCCGCTGTCCAACCCGGTGAGCGCGCTGCCGATGCCGAACAGGTTCGCGCCGGCTAGCGCGTACTGGCGGACGTGCTCGGCGGACGCAATTCCCCCCATCCCGATGATGGTGGGCTCGTCTCCCACCGCTTTGCGCACCTGCTCGACGGCGCGCAAGCCCAGCGGGCGGATGCCATCCCCGGACAGCCCGCCGAGCCTGTTGCTAAGGATCGGGTCGGCGCCGACGACCGCCATGGCCGGGCCGATGGTGTTGGTGACCGTGATGCCAGCCGCCCCGGCGGCCACCGCGGCGGCGGCGGTTCCGCCCAGGTTCGGAAGCGTTGCGGAGAGCTTCACAAACACGGGCGCCTCCGCGATGTGCGCCACCGCTTCCGTGATCCTCCGGAGAAGCTCCGTGTCCTGGCCCACCTCCGCTCCGTAACCCTTCGCATGCGGGCACGACATGTTGAGCTCGAAGCCGTCCGCGATCGGCTTCAGGGTGCGGACGGCCTCCGCGAAACTCTCCACATCGGAGCCAAAAATCGAGACCAGAAGGAACTTGTCGTCGGGGATCTCGAGGCCCTCGAGCTCGGCGAGGAACTGCGCGGCGCCCGGATTGGCCAGGCCGACCGCATTGATGTAGCAGCCGGGGGCGTACCTTGCATAGATCGGCTCGCGATACCCTTTCCGCGGCCGCGCGCTGATGCTCTTGGTGGTGACAACCCCGATGGAGGGTACTTCCAGGAAACACTTCCGGATAGTCGCGGCGTGCGTGCAGCGGATCCCCGAGGGAATCAGAAAGCGTCCGCGAACCGTCTTGCGCCCGAGTCTATAACGCTGGTCGAAGGAAGGGCCGAGCATGGCCGGAAAACACTAAGATAGCAGGAACCCACCAGAGTCCAGGCGATCAATCCCCGCTGCCAGACTCGTGGAGCGCTTCGATGTCCGCGAGATCCTTGGGCCGACCGACCGCGCGCTTGTTCGCGATGAACGCATCGCGTCCCAGAAAGTAGACGGGAGCACTGCCATAGGCACCGAGTTGCCGGGACTCCCAAGCGGCCTCCCAGGACACACCACTGATGGATGCCATGATGTGGACTTGCACCGGCCGACGGCCAAGTTCGAGGATCGTGCGCGCGCACAGCAGGTCGTCCGGATGGACCTCAGACTCACCGAACCCGAAGTCGTGCAAGGCGGCGAGCAGCCTGATCGTGTTCTCGGTCGTGGGCCGGATGAAGATGTCGAGGTCGCCGGTAAACCGTGGCGCCCCGTGAAAGGCCAGAGCGTAGCCGCCGACTACAATGTAGTCAACGTTCCGGCCGTTCAACGAGGCGCAGAGATCCTCGAAGTCCTTCTGAAGCTCCATCGGGGCGGGTCCCTCGCAGGCGCTCCAGGTACTCGCGCCGCAGACGTTCGACCTCGGCAATCCGTTCATGGGGCGGGCGGGTCAGCCAGTAGGTTAGTGAGGCGTTGGCGGTGTTCAACTCCTCGAACGTGGCCAGCCGCATGACCGGATCCATGGTTCCACGATAGCACGGCGCGGGCGCGCGCCCTGGTCAGGCACTCGGGCGGGACGCCGGACGGACGGGCCGGTGTCTGTGAATGATTCCCGCCAACGCCCGTAAGGCGGCGTTGGCTTCCATCGCACTCGGAAACACCGCCGCCACGTCGGGCTCCAGTGCCACCAGAATACTGCCCGGGGCGTACCGCGACGCATATTTATTGGGCCGCGCGCGACTGAAGTCGTACTCCGGAAGCATCTCGTCGGCATCGACCCGACCGGCTTCTCGGCGTTTACGCTTCTCTCTCTTCATAGTCTCTCCGCTCACGGAGCGTCGCTCGTCGCGCGCTGATGAGGCGCAGTGCTTCCCCGCGCTGGGGGGAAATTACGGCCCGGCGCTCAACGCCTCAGGGTCTCCGCCCTGCCGAACAGGCTCGGTCGCTCTCTGCTCACCCTCGCTTCAGCGCCTCCTTGATGCGCTCCGGCGTTATGGGGAGTTGCAGCAGCCTCGCTCCCACTGCGTCATAGATTGCGTTCGCAATGACCGCGCCCATGTTGATGATCGGCGGTTCGCCGCAGCCCGAGGCCGGCACTTCCGGGTTGTCGATCAGGATGGTCTCGATCTTGGGCAGCCACGAGAAGCGCGGGATCTGGTAGGTGTCGAAGTTCCG
The DNA here is from genome assembly GCA_050008465.1 of Bryobacteraceae bacterium. Lineage (GTDB taxonomy): Bacteria > Acidobacteriota > Terriglobia > Bryobacterales > Bryobacteraceae > Fen-330. Next base: position 19,247 of record JBEKMO010000046.1, on the reverse strand, counting down.
CTCCAGGACTTCCCCGCCCTTGAAGTGAACCTCCTCGGTGAGCGCGTAGCCCAGACCCATGGTGATCGAGCCTTCCATCTGCTGGCGCGAGCCGTCCGGATTGACAGTGACTCCCTGGTCCTGCGCGCAGACCACCCGCTTCACCTGCACCCGCCCGGCGCCCTTGTCGACCGCCACCTCCGCCATGGTCGCGACGTAGGTGCCCGAGTAGATGCCGCAGGCGACGCCCACGCCACGGCCGCTGGGCGTCCGCCCCGGCTTCCAGCCAAACTGCTTCGCGGCGGCGTCCAGCACCCGCCGCATGCGCTTGTCGCTCAGGTGGCTCAGACGGAACTCCAGCGGGTCGCGCCCCGCCTTGTTCGCCAAAATGTCAATGTGCGATTCGCGGGCGAAGGTGTTGGTGTTCACAGACGGTGCGCGCCACGGCCCGACGGCGAACGGGTGCATGCCCGGAGGGTTCCCGCCCATCCAGCCGCCGGCCGAGCGCGCGCGCTGGTGCGGAATGTCATAGAAAGGCTTCGCCTCGCGGTCGCCGGCGCCCCAGACCTGGCAGTCCCACAGGACCATTTTTCCGTCGCCGGTCACCCCCGAGCGGATCTTCACCACGGCCGCCGGCCGGAAGGAATCGTAGAAGAACTCCTCGGCGCGGTCCATGACCACCTGGACGGGCTTGCCGGTGATCTTCGCCAGCCGCGCCGCTTCGATGGCTTGCTGGGAGGCGCCCTTTCCGCCGAAGCCGCCGCCGACATAGGGCATTATCACCCGCACGTTTTGCGGCGTCAAGCCCAGCGCCTGCGCCAGTTGCTGTTTCAGCGGAAACGGCGTCTGGGTCGAAGCCCACACGGTGACTTTGCCGCCTTCGATCACGACGACCGCGGAGTGGGTTTCCATGGGCGCGTGCGCCACGTAGCTGTTGAGATAGGTCTCCTCGATGATGGACGCCGAGAGTTTCTCTCCTTCGGCCAGGCTGCCGCTCTCACCCACGACCTGGGCGGGTGGCGCGGCCTTGAGCAGGTGGTCGAAGATGGTCTTGTCGTCGAAGGTCGGCTGCGGGCGGTCGAACTGGGCCTTGATGAGCCCCAGCGCCTTATCGGCCAGGTCAGGCCGCTCATGGAGCACAGCCACGAGGTCGCCGTCCTTCACCACTCGGGCGCCGGCTACCTTCTCCGCCGCGGTCGTGTCGACGACTTTCAGGGTCGCGCCGTGCGCCGGCGGCCTGAGAATCCGCGCATGGAGCGTCCCTGGAATGGCCATGTCGGCGGCGTACTTCGCCTTGCCGGTGACCTTTTCCAGCGCGTCCTTGCGCCGGGGCGATTGCCCGACGACCGTGAACGCCGACACGGGCTTCACCGGAACCTTCTCGAGGTGACGCTCGATCCGCTTCCCCTGAACCAGTTGCGCGTAGGTGACGCGCTTGCCCGGCGAAGACGGGTCGCTGACCACGCCCGCCTGCACCTGGAGTCGCCCGGCCGGCGCTTCCAGACGCTCGGCCGCCATTTCGAGAAGCACGGCCCGCGCCTCGGCTCCGGCGGCACGCAGGGTCGGCCCGAACATCCGGGTGCTCAGCGAGCCGAACGTGCCCATGTCCCAGGGACAGAGGTCGGTGTCGCCCATCACCATGTCCACCGAGTCGAGCGTGACGTCGAGTTCCTCGGCCAGCAGTTGCGCGAGCGAAGTCATCGCTCCCTGGCCCAGCTCAACCTTGCCGACCATGCACCCGACCCGGCCGTCCGCGCCGATTCGAAGGTACGCGTTGAAGTCCGCCGGGCCGGCTTGCCGGGAGGGCAGCCGCGCCGGCTCCTGGAACGCCTCGAGCGGCTCAACCCGGAAGAACACGAACAGCCCGGAGCCTGCCAGCCCCAGGAATCCGCGGCGGCTCAGATCTGACTCCGGTCTCATCTCGCGCCTCCCATCATCGCGCCGGCCGCCTCCTGGATGGCGTCCACGATGCGCGTGTGCGAGCCGCAGCGGCACAAGTTGTCGTCCATGAGCCGGATGATGTCCGCGCGCCCCGGCCGCGGCGTCTTCAGCAGCAGCGCGTAGGCGTTGAGGATCATCCCCGACGTGCAGTAGCCGCACTGAAAGGCGTGATGCTTCAGGAACGCCTCCTGGATCGGATGGAGGCGGCCGTCCTGGCGCAGGCCCTCGATGGTGAGCACGTGCTTTCCGCCCACGTCCTTCACCGGGGTCGAGCAGGACCGGACGGCCTCCTTGCCCACGATGACCGTGCAGGCGCCACACAGCGCGGCGCCGCAGCCGAACTTCGTGCCGGTGAAGCCCAGGTCGTAGCGCAGCACCCACAGCAGCATGCGCTCGTCATCGACCGTCACGCGCGTCGGCTTCCCGTTCAGGGTGAATGAAATGGTCCGCTGCATTCAAGTCTCCCTAGCGTGTCCACTTCGCCAACCAAAGATGGTACACCAGACCACCTCCCGCTGGGGTTCCAGCCCGCTTTTCGGTCCCGGAGGTCCTCAATCCGGTTTCCGGTGGGCACTCTACGGAGCCTCGAAAAACACGGTAACAGACGGGAGGTTATTCGCCGACTTCCAGGCCGTTGCCACAAGCGGAAAGGATAAGGTCTACTTGGTGTTACCGATGAGCGACGAGACGGAGAGCGTGCGCGAGGAGGAGCCGCCCCGAGGCGCCTTGAAGGCGTTTCCGTGGGCCGCGACCGTGTGATTCGGGGTGTTGCTGGTGGCTTGCTACGCGCCGGTGCTGCGGCGGCTGGCGCGGCAGTGGGCGACCGACGGAGACATGGGGCACGGGTTCTTCGCGGCGGTGGTGGCGGGCTACATTGCCTGGCAGCGGCGGGACGAGCTGCTGGCCGCCGAGGCGGCTCCCAGTTGGTGGGGCCTGGCGGTGCGGGGGTGGGGCGCCTTGCAGCTCTACTTCGCCACGGTGGGCGCGAAGTTGTTCCTGGCGCGGACGGCGTTTGTGATCTCGGTGGCGGGGATGATTCTGCTGCTGGGCGGATTCTGGCGTTCCCGCTGTTTCTGCTGCTGTTCATGGTGCCGATTCCGGCTATCATTTACAACCAGGAGGCCTCGAAAACCGCGCAGGACTTCGTCACGGCGCTCTTTGCACGGTTGCGCCAGCACCTTCCGTCCCGAGCCGGCTGCGCCTGAGCAGATACTCGCGGATGCCGCCGCCGAAGGTGCCGTAAAGCATCCCGGCGAACAGGGCCGCTATAGAAATGAAGCACAACAGCACGGCCTCGGCCAGGAGCACTTTCAGTGTCCCCAGCAGGACGCCCAGTAGGCGCAGCAGCAGGCTCAGGGTGTGCTGATAGAGCCACCTCCAGACCGGTGGGAAGGTCCAGGCAGTCGCCCAGCCCGCGTAGGCGTAAGACATCACCAGGACGGCCTGCAGCGGCGCAGGTGCTTCCGGGAACGTGGGATTGAAGGTCGCCTTCAGCGCTCCCGCCGGCCCGAAGGCGGCGGCGAGGATCCAGGAAGCGAGGATTCGCCGGTCGCGGAGGTTCTCGGTAAAACCGGAAACATGGTGGCTGTCCCCTGGTTTCGAAAGTGCCATAATCTTGTATCGGGCGCTGCCCGTCCGGCGGGTTGGGACGGCAGGGCGCGCAACAGGCGGAGCGATGAACCTCGAGGATGTCGCCAAAAGGGCGAGAGTATCAACGGCAACGGTATCGCGGGTGCTGAACGACGTCGGGTTGGTGAAGAGCAGCACCCGCGCGCGTGTACTCAAGGCGGTCAAGGAGCTGAACTACCATCCCAACCTGCATGCCCGCACGCTGGCCGGCGGGAAGAATCGCACGCTGGGCATGGTGGTATCGAATCTGGAGAACCCATTCTTCCTGGACATTTTCCGGGCGTTGGAGGCGGAAGCGCACCGCTACGGTTATGAGGTTCTGGTCGTGAACACCGACTACCGGCCGCAGCGGCTGGTGGCCGGTGTCCATGCGATGATGGGGCGGCGGCCGGCGGGGCTGGCGGTGATCGTCTCGGAGGTGGAGACCTCGCTCATCCGCGAGCTCACCCAGGCGGGCCTGCCGGTGGTGTTCTACGACGTGGGAGTCTCCAGCCCCAACATCACCAATATCCGGGTGAACTACGGGAAAGGAATGCAGCGCGTGGTGGAGTACCTGCATGACCTGGGGCACCGGCGGATGGCCTTCGTGGGGCACCACACCAGCCTGGGGCCGCTGAACGTTCGAAAGAAATCGTTTGTCGACATGATGGCGAATTTCTCGCCGAATGTGGAATTCATGACCGTCGCGGACGTGGACGGGCCGGTGGGAGGGCGGCAGGCGGTGCGCCGCCTGCTGGGCTCGAAATTCGCGCCAACGGCGATTCTGTGCGTCAACGACTTCATGGCGATCGGCGTGCTGCGTGAACTGCGGGACCAGGGCCTGTCGGTTCCGGGTGATGTGTCGGTCACCGGGTTCGACAACATCCGGCTGGCCGAATTCACCATCCCTGCGCTGACCACCCTGCACATCCCGCGGGAGCGGATCGGCGCGCTGATTTACGAGGCGCTGGTGCCGGAGCCGGGCCGCTCGGCCGAGGCGGGCCAGGAGGTTCTGATCGAGCCGGCGCTCATCGTGCGCGAATCCACGGGCCCCTGCCGGGGAGCCTAGGCGTCCGGGTTGACAAAGAAGGACAAGGTTGGAGCCTTATCCTACGGGAGGGTGGGAAATGCCCGCCCCAACGTTAATAGCGGGTATCATTCGATAACAGGTGCACGAAATGAAGCCGGGCGACGACCCCCATGCCGAATATGCGCGCCGCTTGCAGGAACGCCAGGCGGTGGCGGCGCGGCTCGATGAGCGCCACCGGAGGCTTGGGAACGCCAAGGTCGCGGTCTTCGCGATGCTGGTGCTGATGGGCTGGATTGCGCTCACCTATCACTGGTTTCGGGGGTGGTGGCTGCTGGCGCCGGGCGCGGTACTGGCCGCGCTGGTGATAGCGCACGAGCGCGTGATCCGGAGGCGGCTGGCGGCCCGCCGAGCCAGCGGGTTCTATGAGAAAGGGCTGGCACGGATCGAGGATCGCTGGGCCGGCACCGGAGAACCGGGCGATCGCTTCGACGATCCTTCGCACCCCTACGCCGAGGACCTGGACTTGTTCGGCAAAGGCTCCCTGTTTGAGCTGCTGTGCACCACGCGGCTGCGCACGGGTGAGGAGACGCTGGCCCGCTTCCTGCTGGAACCCGCCGCGCCCGAGGTGGTGCGCGCGCGCCAGGAGGCGGTGGCGGAACTTCGCCCGCGCCTCGATCTGCGCGAGGAAATGGCGCTGCTGGGCGAGGACCTGCGGTCGGGAATCAACCCGCGTGCGCTGGCCACGTGGGCCGAGCGACCCCTGACGCTGGATTCGCGCGCCGCGCGCGCGACCGCCGCGGCGCTCGTGCTGGCGGCGCTGGCCGCCCTGGCGGCCTGGGCCCTGACGGGCGTGGTGGAATACTTCCTGGGCGTGGTGGTGGTGGAAGCGGTGTTCTTCGTCCGCTGCCGGGCCCGAGTGGTGGCGGTGGCGGAGGTGGTTGGGGAGCCGGCGTATGGCATCGCGCTGTTCGCTGAAGTTCTGGGCCGGCTGGAGCGGGAGCGGTTCACCAGCGCGCGCCTGCTGGAGCTGCGTGCGGAGCTGGATACCGAGGGCGTGCCGCCCTCGCACGCCATCGCCCGGCTGGACCGGCTGATGGACCTGCTGCACTCGCGCGACAACGTGGCGGTGCGGATCATCGGCCCGCCCCTGTTGTGGACCACGCAGGTGGCTTTCGCGATCGAGGCCTGGCGCAAGAAATACGGGCGCTCGGTGCGGCGCTGGCTGGCCGCGGTGGGTGAGATCGAGACGCTCTCCGGCTTCGGCAGTTACGCCTACGAACACCCGGCCGATCCGTTTCCCGAGTTCGCCGAGGGGGAGGCGTGCTTCGACGGCGAGGGCCTGGGCCATCCGCTGCTTCCCGAGAACCGCTCGGTGCGCAACGACATCCGCCTCTCGAGCGAGTTGCGCGTTCAGGTGGTGAGCGGGTCGAACATGTCCGGCAAGAGCACGCTGCTGCGCATAGTCGGCGTGAACGCGGTGCTGGCGCATGCCGGGGCGCCGGTGCGCGCCCGGCGCCTTCGCCTGACGCCGCTGGCGATCGGCGCCTCGATCCGGACGCTGGATTCGCTCCAGGGCGGGACCTCCCGCTTCTATACCGAGATCAAGCGCCTGCGCCAGTTGGTCGATCTCGCCAGGGGTCCGCGGCCGCTGTTGTTCCTGCTGGACGAGCTGCTGCACGGGACCAACTCGCACGACCGGAGAATCGGGGCCGAGGCGGTCATCCGCACACTGGTGGAACGGGACGCGATCGGCCTGCTGACCACGCACGACCTGGCGCTGGCCGATATCGTCGACGTGCTCGCCCCGCGGGCCGCCAACGTGCATTTCGAAGATCACATCGAGGACGGCAAGATCACCTTCGACTACCTCCTGCTTCCGGGCCTGGTGCGCAAGAGCAACGCGCTGGAGCTGATGCGGTCGGTGGGCCTGGATGTGTGACCGCCGATCCGGGTAAATCCGGAGAGCAATTCTCACAATCTAACCGATTAGTTTTACGGGTCCGGGTTTATTCCAAGCGGATTTGTCGGTCTGAGTAAGTCTTCGACAGGACGGGGAGCCGAACCGGAACCAGCCGGCAGCGCCGCGGTGGAGGCAGTTACAGGTGCGGGAGCGCGAAACGGGGCAGTTTGGAAGCGATTTGTATAGTCTAAGCGATTAGCAGCTAGATCTTATTGCACGCTAACCGATTAGATAGAATAGACTGGACGTTTGTTAACAAGTCGGTTACAATTATCCTATACTCGTATCAGAACGTCTCGCTTGGGTTGGGGTTCTCCGAGAAACGGGGAGCGGCCTTGGGTGCCGGACCAGTGACGGGCACAGGCGCGCTCCCCACTCCGCTTGCTCGTCCTGTTCCCATCCAGAATCCAGGGCAGCCGCAGGTGGACGACACCTTTTGGCTGCGCTAGCATCTAATCAGGCAGTGACTGCGTGGCGCTCCGCCTGAAGACGGGCTGGCGCGCGCGACTCGGAGGGCTGGAGAGAAACCGGAGTGGGACTTACCGTTGGTGTCATCCAAGAGACTTTCCCGGGCGAACGGCGTGTGGCCATGGCGCCCCGGGCCATGGACCTGCTCGGGCGGGCCGGGGTGGAGTTCCTGATCGAACCGAACGCCGGGGCGGCGGCGGGGTTCGCCGACTGGGAGTACCAGGAAAAGGGGGCAAAGCTGGCGGGCGGCCGCGCCGAGGTCTTCGACTCCGCGGACATCCTCTTGCAGGTGCGCGCGCTGGGCGCCAACCCCGAGGCGGGCCGCGCGGACTTGCCGCTGTTCCACCCGGGCCAGACCGTGATCGGGTTCGCGGAGCCGCTCACCGCCCTGCGCGAGTGCGCCGAGTTGGCGGCTCACGGCCTGACCACGTTCGCCATGGAACTGATCCCGCGGATCACCCGCGCGCAGAGCATGGATGCGCTCTCCTCGATGGCCACGGTGGCGGGCTATAAGGCGGTTCTGCTCGCCGCTAACGCGCTCCCGCGCATGTTCCCGTTGCTGATGACGGCGGCGGGAACGGTAACTCCGGCGCGGGTGTTCGTGCTGGGCGCGGGAGTGGCGGGCTTGCAGGCCATCGCGACGGCGCGGCGGCTGGGCGCGGTGGTGAGCGCCTACGACGTGCGACCCGCGGTAAGAGAGCAGGTCGAGAGTCTCGGCGCCCGGTTCGCGGCGATGGACCTGGAGGCCGGCGGGGCCGAGGACAAGGGCGGCTATGCGCGGGCCATGAGCGAGGGTTTCTACCGCCGCCAGCGGGAGTTCCTGACCGAGGTTCTGCGCGAGCAGGACGTGGTCATCGCCACCGCCGCGGTGCCCGGCAAGCGCGCGCCGGTGTTGATCACGCGCGAGATGGCGGCGGCGATGAGGCCGGGGTCGGTGATCGTGGACCTGGCCGCCGAGCGAGGCGGGAACTGCGAGCTGACCCAGCCCGGCGAAACCGTGGTGGAGGGCGAAGTCGCCGTTCTGGGGCCGCTGAATCTGGCCTCGGACGTGCCGTATCACGCCAGCCAGATGTACGCGCGCAACCTGGCGGCCTTCGTCCTGCACCTGGTGAAGGACGGCGTGCTGTCCATCCAATTGGAGGACGAAATCACCCGCGAAACGCTAATCACGCAGGGCGGCGAGGTGGTTCATCCAAGGGTGCGCGAAGCGCTCGGCCTGGTGGAGAGCGCGGCCTGATAAGGGGGGACAGCTTGTGAGATTCGACGAGGCCACTCTGTTTGTTTTCGTGCTGGCGGCGTTCCTGGGATTCGAGCTGATCCGGCACGTGTCGCCGCTGCTGCACACGCCGCTGATGTCGCTCACCAACGCGATCTCGGCGATCGCCGTGGTCGGGGCGATCCTGATCCTCGGGGAGAAGGACGCTCCGGCGCTCAGCCGCGTGCTCGGGTTCGTCGCCGTGACGGCTTCAACTATCAACCTGGTGAGCGGCTTTCTGATCACCGACCGCATGCTCAAGATGTTCAAGAAGCGGGAGCCGGAGAAGCCGTGACCGAAAACGCCGTACAGCTCATTTACATCGTGGCGGCGGCGGCGTTCATCCTGTCGCTGAAGTGGATGAGCGCGCCCGCCACGGCGCGGCGCGGGGTGCTGACGGGGGAACTGGGCATGCTGCTGGCCATCGTGGGGACGCTGCTGCGCCACGAGGTGGTCGGCTACCAGGGCATCCTGATCGCGTTTTGTCTGGGCTCGGCGATCGGCGTGCCCCTGGCCTACCTGATGCCCATGACCGCGGTCCCCCAGCGGACCGCGTTGTCGCACGCCTTTGGCGCGCTGGCGGCCGCGCTGATCGGCACGGCCGAGTACTACAAACACACGCCGCACGGGCTGGTGATGGTGGCGCTCGCAACCGAGGTCCTGCTCGGCTTCCTCACTTTCACAGGCAGTCTGATGGCGTTCGGCAAGCTCCAGGAACTGCTTCCCGGCAGGCCCATCACCTACCGGGGTCAAAACCCGGTCAACCTGACGATCCTGGGCCTGGCGGCGCTGGCCGGGGTGCTGTTGGCGATTCACCCCGAGCAAACCTGGGTGTTCCCGATCTTCATGGCGCTGGCGCTGGTTTTCGGCGTGCTGCTGATCCTGCCGATCGGCGGCGCCGATATGCCGACGGTGATTGCGCTGCTGAATTCCTACGCCGGCCTGTCGGCGGCCGCGATGGGGTTCGCGCTGGACAACAAGCTGTTGATCATCGCCGGGGCACTGGACGGCTCCTCGGGGTTCATCCTGTCGATCGTCATGTGCCGCGCGATGAACCGCTCGTTCACGAACGTGCTGTTTGGGGCCTTCGGGCAGGTGCAGGCGTCCGCGGCGCACGCCGCCGAGCGCCCCGTGCGAACGGCGACAGCGGAAGACGCGGCCTCGATCCTGGAGTCCGCCCGGCTGGTCATCGTGGCGCCCGGCTACGGGATGGCGGTGGCGCAGGCGCAGCACAAACTGCGGGAGCTTTACGACCTGCTCAGCCGGCGCGGCGTGGATGTGCGCTTCGCCATCCATCCGGTGGCCGGACGCATGCCCGGCCACATGAACGTGCTGCTCGCCGAGGCGGATATCCCCTACGACAAGCTGTACGAGATGGAGGACATCAACTCGGAGTTCGCGCAGGCCGACGTGGCCCTGGTGGTCGGGGCGAACGACGTCACCAACCCGGCCGCGCGCAACGACCGCGACAGCCCGATCTACGGCATGCCGATCCTCGATGTGGACAAGGCGCGGACGGTGATGGTGATCAAGCGAAGCCTGAGCCCGGGCTTCGCCGGTATTGATAACGATCTGTATTACATGGAAAATACGCTGATGCTGTTCGGCGACGCCAAGTCGTTTCTGGGCGGCATCGTCAAGGAACTCGGCGCCGCGGTGCGGGTGTAAGCGACCGGCGCCAGGTTTGGGTACCGGCAGTACTTCCCGGATCAATTTGTGCGCGACGTCATTGCGCGAACCGCGGCCACCCGCTATACTACTGCCGTCTAAAGTGGCCGAGTTGCCGGACTTCGAGGAATTCGACGGGGATTACCTGCGGCGCCTGAAACAGGCCGACCCGGAGACACAGCGGCACTTCAGCGAGTACTTCGGCTTCCTGCTCCAGGTCAAGCTCGCCAACGGAGTGCGCTCCCAGCAGATGCTGCTGGAGGTGCGCCAGGAGACGCTGCTGCGCGTGCTGGAGGCGCTGCGGGAGGACCGGATCGACCAGCCGGGGGGCCTGGGGGGGTTCGTGTGCTCAACCGCGAATAACGTCCTGTGGGAGTACCGGCGGGCCGAGAGCCGCAGCCGCCGGGAGCATGGCGAGGAAGAATCCGAACCGATCGACGAGCGGATGGAGACTGAGCAGGAGCTCATCAGCCAGGAGCGCAAACGCCTGGTGGGAAGGGTGTTGTCAGAGCTTTCGCGCAAGGATCGGGAGGTGCTGCGGCTGGTGCTGCTGGAAGAGCGTGACAAGGCCGAGGTGTGCCGGAAGCTGCGGGTCACGCCGGACTACCTGCGAGTGGTGCTGCATCGGGCCAGAGAGCGATTCCGGGAGAGGTTGAACCGGAGAAGGCCGAAAGCGGCAGATAGGTGAAACGGAATTGAGGCGAGTATCACTTTATATATGGGCGATGTGAAATGAACCATCGGGAAGCGGTCGAGCGGCAGGCAGTGGAGAGGTACGTGCTCGACGAGTTGCCGGCAGCCGAGCGGGAGGAGTTCGAGGCGCATTTTTTCGGTTGCGCCGACTGCGCCGCGGAGGTGGAAGCCGGGGCGGTTTTCGCCGCTAACGCCCGAGCGGTGTTCTCGGAGGAGGCCGGCCGCCACGCCCCCAGCCACCATCGGTGGTTGGAATGGCGGCGGCCGGCCTATGTCTTTGGGCTCGCGGCCGCCCTGTTGTTCGTGGTCGCCTATGAAGAGCTGTTAAGGGTTCCGGGGCTGAGGAGGGAGTGGGCCGAAATCGCCGCGCCACGGGCGTATCCGGCGTTCTTCCTGCGGCCGGTGGCACGGGGCGACGACCAGGTGCTCGAGGTTCCGAAAAGCGCCCCGCTCGTGGGTTTTGCGCTCGACGTCCCGCCGGGCAGCGCCTACCGCAGCTTCGAGTGCGACCTCCGCGGTGGAGGCCGGTTCTCGATCACAGTACCCGCACCCGCGTCGCCTGGAGCGCCGCTCAACATTCTTATCCCGGTGTCGCGCCTTCAGCCGGGACAGTATGTCCTCATCCTGCGGGGCCGAAACGACGGCTCGGAGGCGGTGGAGTTGAGCCGTTTCGGCTTCATCATCCGACTAATCTGAACTGAGGTGTGATCATGGCGCATTTCATGTATAGGGCGAGCGGTATCGCTGTGTATGGCCGGATCATCCGGCCGATCGACCGCCACCTGGAGCCGCAAGGCGTCTGCGTGCTTCCGGCCACCGGGGGGAGTGTTTCCTCCAAGGCCGGGGCGTTCAGTCTGTCCGATCCGGCCTCGGGCGAGTTCCTGCTCTCTTACGGCTCGGCCGAGACCTCGATCCAGGGATACGAAAGCGCCCCGGGGATGCATACGACCGTGCTGGTTTCCACGGTACGGGACATCAACGTGGGCAACGTTCTCAAAGCCGAGGAGGTCACGGCGACGCTGACTTTGAACTACGATCTGGGGACCGACCGGGTGACGATCAAGACAGAGGGGAGCAGGTTCGTCAAGCTCACCATCGGCGGGTTGGCGTTCGAGGTGGCCATGGACCACGATCTGGGCCACGAGGCCGCGGATTACGAAGCCTTTCGAAAGAACCACCCCGCACTCGGCGAGAAGCGTGGCAAGATCCACTACGCCCTGGGGCGGCATCCGCTGCTGAAGTTCGACGATTCCGGCTACGGCTACCACAACCAACCGAACTTCGGCCGGGTATACTTCGGGGAGTGGACCGCCGCGCCGTATACACAGACCCTGACCATGCTGCGGCTGCGCCTGGGCAGCCCGCAAGGAGGAGACCTGGGCTTCGGAGGCGGCGATCCGAACGGGAATCCACCCATCGGAGGAAACGACAACTAGCGATCGCGCGAGGCTTGCCGCTGCTGGCGCTCCTGCTCGCCGGGTGCGGCGGGGCTCGCGTGTCCCCGGATTCCCTCTATCAAGAGGTGCGCTCGGAGATTCGCCAGGGGAATCTCGATCACGCGCTGGCCCAAGCCGACCGCAGCTATCGGGAGTGGCGCTATCAGCCCGATTCAAAACCCTATTGGCAGTTTCGGACTGCCAAGGCTGAGGTCCTCCTGGCACAGGGCAAAGCCAGGGACGCTCTCCCGTTGCTGGAAGGCAATATGCCCGCCGGACCCGCGTTTCGGGAACTGGCGGTGCGCCAGTTGATGGGTCAGGCGTCCGCCAGATATCTGCTGGCGGAATTCAGTGAAGCAAGACGGTTGCTGGAGCAGGCGGCAAGCCTGGCTTCGGACACCGGGTCCCCGATCCTACGAGCGGAAGTCGATCTGCGAACCGGGACCGCGTTGAGCCTGTCCGGCGATTCCGTGGGCGCGGAGCGGCACTATCGCAAGGCCCTGGAGGGCGCGGCCGGCCAGCGGGACCTGCACCTCCAGGCCTTGGCGCTGGGGGGCCTGGGATTCAATCTGCTGAGGAGCTCGCGCTTTGACGAAGCCCTCCCCTGGTTCGAACAGGCGCTCACGCTAGCCGAGAAAGCCGGGGCTCGGGGTTCCGTCGCAACCATGCTGGGCAATCTTGGGCTTTGCTACTATGGGCTGGGCGATTTCGAGAAGGCCGTTCCACTGCTCTCCCGCGGCGCCGACCTGTTCGGTGAGATCGGGGATGTGTACCGCCGGCAGAACCTGCTCGGGTCGCTGGGCGACGCGGCGTTCTACGGCCGTGGCGACCTCGAGAAGGCCACTTCCTACTACCGGCAGGCGCTGGCACTCGCACGCCAAATCGGAGAGCGGGCTTCCACGGCCCGGTGCCTGGAACGTATGACCGAGGTGGCTCTCCGTTCAGGCGACCTGGCGTCCGCCGAGAAGTACAACCGGGAGGCGCTGGCGTTGAGCCGGCAAATCGGAGTTCGCAACCTGGAGTTGTGGGCTCTGTTCGCACAGGCGGAGATTCAGTCGGCGCGAGGGGAGTTCGCCGCGGCACAACGGGGTTTCCGGGAAGTCATCGCCGCAGCCTCCGACCAAGAGAACCGGCAGGCCGTTTGGGAGGCCCACACCAAGCTCGGCAACATGTATGCTCAGACACGGCGCTGGGGTGAGGCGGAGAGGGAGTTCCAGGCTGCGCTCTCCACGCTCGAGAGAACGCGGGCGGGGCTGGCGCGGGACGAGTGGAAGCTCAGTTTCCATTCGAGTGCGAAGGAGTTCTTCCAGACTTACGTGGACTTCCTGATGGAGCGGGGGCAAAGCGAACGCGCCCTCGAGGTTGTGGAGTCTTCCCGCGCCAGGATGCTGGCCCAGAAGCTGGGCGTGCTGGAGTCCACGTTGCGTCTGCCCGGCGCATCGCGCTTTCGTGAGATGGCTCAAGCGCTGGACGCCGCGTTGGTCTCGGTGTGGCTGGGACCGAAGAGGTCCTTCATATGGGTGGTGACGCCGAGGAAGGTGGAGTCCCTCGTTCTGCCGCGCGAGGCGGAGTTCACCGCGGCGGTTCAGGCATACCAGGGCGCGATCCTGAGCCTCCGCGATCCGCTGGAGACAGCGAACCCCGCCGGACGCCGGCTATCCGAGCTGTTGCTGGGCCCGATCGCCCGGTTTGCGCCTTCAGGGACGAGGGTGATCCTGGCGCCGGATGGGGCTCTGCACGAGTTGAATCCGGAGGCGCTCCCCGCGATCTCCGGCAAGCCCCATTACTGGCTGGAAGACGTGACGCTGTTAATAGTGCCCTCGCTCGCGCTCCTCGCTCCCGCGAGCCAGAGTAAGAGAGCGGATTCGAATTCCCTGCTCCTGATCGGCGACCCCATCGCGGACGGCAGCGAGTTCGCTCCGCTCCCCGATGTCGAGAAAGAGGTAGGAAGCCTCCGGCGCAGATTCCCGGGTCCGGGGAGCCTGGTGCTTACCGGCGCGGCTGCAAACCCCGGCGCATATGTGGAATCGAATCCCGCCCGATTCTCGCTGATCCACTTCGCGGCCCACGCCACGAGCAACCGCGAGGACCCGCTGGAATCGGCGGTGATTCTCTCGAAGTGGGGCGAGGCGTACAAGCTGTACGCGCGAGAGGTGATCGGGTTGCCGCTGCGCGCCAAGCTGGTCACCATCTCCGCGTGCCGCAGCGCGGGCGCCAGAATCTACTCCGGAGAGGGCTTGGTCGGATTTGCCTGGGCATTCCTCGAAGCCGGGGCGCAGAACGTGATCGCCGGGCTTTGGGAAGTCAACGACCGCTCCACGGCCCTGCTGATGGACCGCCTGTACGCCGAAATCGCCGCCGGGCGCGCCCCCGCCACGGCCCTGCGAGCCGCGAAGCTGGATCTGCTCAGGTCCTCGGGAGCGTACCGCAAGCCGTACTATTGGGCGCCGTTCCAGGTCTTCACACGACAGCCGGCGTTTTGAGGACTTGCCAGCAGGACTCGATTCCTCCTCAGTTTAGTGAAACGCTTGGCCATCGGAACTCACTAGTAGTACGGAATCTCCTTTGCGGACCCAAGTTGCGGCCCGCCGGGGGCGGTCTCCTGCGGGGGAGACCGCCGCCGACGCGAAGTTGCCGGGGTTTGGTCCACGCCGGCAGCCGCAACTTGGGGCATTTTTTCGGGCATGCCTTCTCGAACGGCAGCAACGGTTCTGGTGGTGGAGCGCGAGCCACAGGTGCAGTGTGTGCTGCGGGACATCCTCGCCAGGGCGGGATTCACGGCTCTTCTGGCTCGCAGCGGCGAGAAGGCGTTGCAGATTTACGAGCAGCACCGCCGGGAGGTCGGCCTGCTGGTGATCGACGGCCGGTCCCCCGAGATCGAGCGACTCACGAGCCAGCACCCGGAGCTGAAGATCCTGCGGCTGTCGGGATTCGCGGAAGGAAAGGCGGCCAGCGACTTGCCGGTGCTCGACAAGCCATTCACGCCCGTGGCGCTGGTCGAGGCCGTCCGCTCGTTGCTCGCCAGGCCGGAAGAGCCCGCGATCCCTCCGAAGCGCGCGAACGCCTGACCGCCGGTGGGGCCTCCCGCCAGCGGCCGGGGTGAGAAATGCGGACCAGTGGCGAGTGCCAAGAAGCGGTCCCGCCTGAAGTAGAATAGAAACCCATGAGCGTCTTGAGGCGCCTGAGCAAGCTGGACATCCTGTGGCTGGGCTTCGGCGGCATGATCGCGCTGCTGGTGTTCTCGGCCGTCGAGGCGTACCAGATTCAGACCAGCGCATCCCGGCATTCGGTGGAGATCCACCGGCGCTTCGCGCAGAAGGGCGCGGCGCTGTCGCAGATCCGGCGGCTGCTGTTCCTGGGATCGATCTACACCCGCGACCTGTTCCTGAGCTCGAGGCCGGACCGCACGGGCGTATTCAAGGCGCAGATCGAACGGGTCCGGGGCGAGGCCGAGACGGCGCTCGGCGAGCTCGGGCGGTTGACTGGGCCGAACCAATCCACCTCCGAGCTGCGGGCGCACGTGCAGGGATTCTGGTCGAACCTGGAGTCTGTTCTCGACTGGGCGGAAGGCTCCAGCCCGGCGCGGGGGTTCGATTTCATCCAGCGCGAGGTGATGCCGCGGCGCAATGCCGCCTCCGCGCTGCTGACCGCGTACACGGAGGCCAACCAGAGCGCGTTCGCGAACAGCCAGGCGGAGTTCGACGGGAGCCGCCGGACCGCCGCGGGGCGGCTGGTGGTGATTCTGGGCCTGTCCGTGGCGCTGGGGCTGATTGTGGCGTGCTTCAGCGTCGTTCACGCGGCCAGCCTGGAACGGGAGAGCGTGCGGCGGCTGGAGGAGGTCACCCGGGCGAGGAAGGATCTCCAACAGCTCTCGGCGCGGCTGGTGGAGAGCCAGGAGGCCGCCCGCAAGCGCCTCGCCCGCGAACTGCACGATGAGATCGGGCAGACGCTGCACGCGCTGCGCATCGAGATTTCCCACGCGCAGGCCGCGTGGAAAGCGGGGGAGCCCGCGGCCGAGGCCCGCTTGGAGCAGGCGCGCGCGCTGGCCGAACGGACGGTCGAAACCGTGAGGAATATCTCGCTGCTGTTGCGGCCGCCGATGTTGGACGACCTGGGGCTGGGGCCGGCCCTCCAATGGCAGGCGGAGGAATTCTCGCGCCGCTGCGGCATCCGCTGTACGCTGTCCGAGGACGGCCTTGCGGATGCCTTGCCGGATTCGCACAAGACCTGCGTGTACCGCGTGGTTCAGGAGGCGCTGCACAATTGCGAGAAGCATTCGGCGGCTTCGAATGTGCGCATTCTGGTGCGACAGGCGCCGCGGCGGCTCAGCGTGGAAATCCAGGACGACGGCCGCGGCTTCGAGGCCGGACCGGAAGGGCTGCCGGCCGGACCGGGCGGGCTCGGCATCCTCGGCATGCGGGAGCGAGCGACCACGCTCGACGGCTCTCTGCGGCTGGATTCCGCGCCGGGCAAAGGGACGCAGCTCACGCTCTCCCTCCCGCTGCCCGAGGCGGCCGGGACGGCGGCGCCCAACCCGGAGGAGGTCCCGGCCTGATGCCTGTCCGGATCCTGCTGGCCGACGATCACGCCATCCTGAGGAGCGGACTGCGCCGGATCCTGGAGAGTTACCCCGGTTTTGTGGTAGCGGCTGAAGCGGCCTCCGGCACGGAAGCCGTCACACTGGCTCGCGACGAGCGGCCCGACGTGGCGATCGTGGATGTCGGCATGCCGGGTTTAAACGGCATCGAGGCCACGGCGCAGATCCTGCGGCGGTCGCCCTCCACAGCCGTGCTGATCCTGAGCATGCACAGCGACGAACGGTATGTTGTGCGGGCGCTCAAGGCGGGCGCCCGGGGGTATTTGTTGAAGGACTCCGTGGAGCGGGAGCTCATCCAGGCGATCGAGGCGGTGCACGCCGGCAAAACCTTCTTCAGCCCGGCGGTCGCCAAGGTGCTCTCCGGGCGGGATGCGGAGGCGCCCCGGAGCCACCAGGTGGAGGACCGCTACGATCTGCTCACCGAGCGGGAACGGGAGATCTATCAACTGCTGGCAGAAGGCAAGTGCAACAAGGAGATCGCTTCCCTGCTCTGCCTGAGCCTGCATACCGTGGAGACTCATCGCACGCGCGTGATGGACAAACTCGGGCTGCACAGCGCCGCCGAGCTGGTGCTGAGCGCGGTGCGCCGGGGGCTGGTGGGGCTTCCCTGAGCCGCGAAGAATACAGAATCTCCCGTATGGCGGACCCGGCGTGGGTGCGGCTACACTAATCGGCCAAGGGTTGAGTGCGCCCCGGAAACGGGGTGGGTGAGTCCGCTATCCGGGGAAGTGTGGTACCTCCTTCCCCGTCCTTTCTCCAGCCCGATTCTGTCCTACAATGAGCTTCTGTAACCGGGAGGTGGGACTTGGCAAGACTTGGTTTTCTCGGATTGGGGATTATGGGCTATCCGATGGCCCGGAACCTGCTGCGAGCAGGCCACCAAGTGGCGTTGTGGTCGCACACCGCGGCCAAGGCCAAGCAGCTCGCCGAGGCGGAGAACGGGGTGTGGTGCGAGACGCCGAGGCAGGTGGGGGAGTTCGCGGAGTGCGTGTTCCTCTGCGTGGGCGACACCGCCATGTCCCGGCAGGTGACACTGGGCGCGGCCGGGATCGCCGAAGGGGCCCGAAAGGGCACGGTGGTCGCGGATGCCAGTACCATTTCGCCGGAGGCGAGCCGTGCGATCGGGGAGGAGCTTGCGGGACAGGGGATCCACTACCTCGATGCCCCCTGCACCGGATCCAAACCCGGGGCCGAGCAGGGCGCTCTGACCTTCATGGTAGGCGGGGATCGAGGAGTTTTCGAGCGGGTTAGGGCGTACTTCGAGCCCATGGGGAAGCAACTCTACTACTGCGGCGGGCCGGGTATGGGCCTGCATGCCAAGCTGACCCAGAACCTTATTCTTTCCAATCTGTTGCAGGCCTTCAACGAGGGTCTCGTGCTGAGCACGAAGGCGGGCATCGACCCGGAACTGATGCTCGAGATCCTGAACAACAGCGCAGCTCGCTCGGGGCTGATCGCCTTCAAAGCACCCTACGTTTTCGCTCGCAATTTTGAGACCAATTTCTCCTTGAAGTGGATGCACAAGGACGTGGGGCTGGCCCTGGAGTCCGGAAAACAGCTCGCAGTACCACTTCCGCTAACCGGGCTGACCCAGCAGATGTTTCAGGTAGCGCTGGCCCGCGGCTACGGAGACGAGGATTTCTGCTCTGCAATCAAGGTGTTAGAGGCCTGGGCGGGGGTTGAGGTGAAGCGCCGCTAGAAAGAAATACAAAAAACTGTTGCATTCCGGCCCAGGATATACTATTATTGGAATCAAGCCGGGGAGGCAACTCCCACCAAAGCGAGACTAACCTCTAAATAAAGACCCCTGAAGCAATCCTCCCCGGCACCTCAAGAAGGGGGTCTCTCCAAGAACAAGCAAGGGCTGTTGAATACTGCAACGGCAGAAGACTGGACAGCGGGCGCTCCGATCCGAATGGGCTGGACTATAATGGGATGGAGTCGGGGCGTAGCGCAGCCTGGTAGCGCACCTGCCTTGGGCGCAGGGGGTCGTTGGTTCAAATCCGACCGCCCCGACCAACGAAATAGAGCAGAGACGGCCATTCCTGGTTGCCTTCAAAACCCCCCTGTAGATAGTTTTGTAGCAATGGTAGCCTCACGCTTCTCTCATACGAGAGAATCAGGAGGCGCGATTCTAATTGGAGTTGCGTTGAATTCGGGGCGTGGCGCAGCCTGGTAGCACGCTTGCCTTTGGCGCAAGGGGTCGGCAGTTCGAATCCGGCCGCGCCGGTCGGTGATTTCGAGGTGTTTCCGGGGCTCCGGGACGATGCGCCTGCAACCGCACGGCTGGCACACTGAGTCCAGCGAAACAGTATGCGGGCGCCGCTGGCCAGCGTAGCCTTGCTGTGCGCCGCGTTGGCGGCGCAGGTTGCGAGCACCATCCGGTTCGAGGAGATCGCGCAGAAATCCGCGCTGGTGTTCACCTGCGACAGCTCGCCCACGCCCAACAAGAGCCAACTCTACCCCAACAATCACGACGGCACGTTCACGGACGGATCTTCCCTCTCGTGGTGAGCGGATTATGAGCCGGAAAGGGATTGTTCTGTTGGGCTTGCCGGAATGCGGGCGGGTCAGGGTTCTGCCTACGTTGTCTACTGCTCGGGAAGCTGGAT
>JBEKMO010000045.1:0-41739 GCA_050008465.1 Bryobacteraceae bacterium | reverse complement strand
TTCCCGCAGCAGCACGGCGCCGCCATCGGAGCTCATCGTGCCGCCGTCGAAGCGGGCCACCACCTGGCGCGAAAAATGGGCTTGGAACTCGAAGCTGGATTGGGTACACTCTGTCATAGCGACAGCCGCTTCCTCTTTGGCGCTAACTGCTGTGTGGAAACTCAGTTATGCCAGAAGAAGCGGCTTCTTGCTAGACCCCGCGTGAGAAAAAGAGGCTAGCCCGAACGATGGCGGCCAGAGAAGGCATCCGGAGCGGTCCGGTGTGCGCCCTGACCGCCGTGGAGTTGTGTACGACCTGCGCCATCCGGGGCGACCGCACCACCGGGAAGATCCGGCTGGAGCGAGCCTTCCGCAAATGCCTGTTTGTCTACCAGTACTGGATGCACCCAGTGTTCGGCTTCATGAGCGCCCGCCTGCAAACCTGGTTCCCCTTTCCCATCCACATCTATCTGAACGGGCGGGCGTGGCTGGCGCGGCAGATGGATGGGGCCGGAATCCACTACCGCCGTCACGACAACTGTTTCACCTGGGTGGAAGACTTCACCCGGGCACAGCAACTGATGGACGCCCAACTCAGCAGCCCCTGGGCGAAGCTGCTCGATGGGGTGAGCCGACAGGTTCATCCGTACCTGGAGGAACTGCGCCGCCACTACCCCATGAGCTATTACTGGACCTGTCAGGACAGCGAGTGGGCCATGGACCTGGTGTTCCGCGACCGGCAGCAACTGCAGCGGTTGTATCCCCAACTGGTACACCTGGGCATGACCAGCTTTTCCAGCCCGGACGTGTTGCGTTTCATGGGCAAGAAGGCGACTCGACAGGGAACGCCGCCGGGAGGCCATGAGATCCCCCTCACTTCGGATCTGAAGGTGCGCCCCAACGGAGTCCGAATCAAGCACCGGCTAGGCGCCAACTCCATCAAGCTCTACGACAAGGCCTATGACGACTGGGGAGCGGTCCTACGGCCCGAGATCACCATCACCGAAACCCGGCTCTTCCGCGTCTATCGCCCCAAGAACGGCGAGCCGGATTCGGCACCCGAATGGCGCCCCATGCGGCGCGGACTGGCGGATCTACACCGCCGGGCGGAAGCTTCCCAGAAGGCTTTGGATTGTTACTGCGATGCCCTGGCGGCCGTCGATGACAGCACCACCCTGCAGGAACTCACCGAGCGGCTGGAGAAACGCCTCCGCTGGCACGGCAAGCCGGTGCGCGCCTTACACCCCTTCGAGCCCCAGGATCACGCCTTGCTGAGAGCTGTCAACCGCGGCGAGTTCGCCATCCACGGCTTGCGCAATCGCGATCTCCAGCGGTTGCTGTACCACCGGCCAGCCACCACGCCAGCCGAAAAACGCCGCCGTTCGGCCGCTGTCAGCCGCAAGCTGAGAATGCTGCGCGCCCACGGCTTACTCCACAAATTGCCGCACACCCACCGCTACCGTGTCAGCGCACAAGGCCGTCTCATCCTCAACGCTATCCTCTCGGCCCATCGCATGACCACTCAACAGCTCACCGCTGCCGCATGAGAAAAATCTTCGCAAGCCGGAAAGAATCTGCGCTGCTGTAATACCCGTCTTGTACGCCGCCAGTACCTGCTCCAGTGCTCGACCACCGAGTCCGCGCCAGCTATACCTCCGCCCCGCCGCCTCGGGCTGCCAGCAATCGTTCGATTGCGTCGGAGAGCATCTTCGGCGTGAATGGCTTCTGCAGGAAGCCGGTCTGCTGGTGGACAGTCGCGGGCAGCGTCGAAACATCGAAGGGGTAGCCGCTGCAAATCAGGATGCCGATGGTTGGGTTGAGCTCCAGCATCCGCAGCAGCAATTCGTGCCCGGACATCTCCGGCATGGTGATGTCAGCCAGAACCAGCGAGTAGCCGGAAGGGTGCGCTTCAAACAGATCCCAGGCTTCCTGGCCACTGAGGCACGCCGCCACCTCGTAGCCCAGGCGCCGCAGGTACTGCTCCATGACGACAAGCAGCGCTTTCTCGTCGTCGACGATCAGGATCCGCCCCGCTTGCCGTTCCCCCACGTCCCTCACCAGATGGCCAGGGGACGTTCGCCGGGGCTCCAGGAGAGTCCCGGGCTCGCGTGGAGAATGGAACGCCGGAGCATCGTCCCGTTGGCGTCGTAGTGCCGACCGTCCACCTGCCCGATCAGCGATATCGTCCGGCTGAGTTTCACTGTCGTGCCGCCGCCCCCCGAGTAACTCCGATACCTGCCGATGGTCTGCGCCAGGCTGGACATCCTGTCGTAGCCAAGCCGGCATTGCAGGGTCGCCTTGGCGACCGTGGCCATGCCTCCGCGGCTGAGGATCGCCGGCCCCCCGCGCTCGGGTGATTGCTGCTCGGAGGCGTCGGAGGCCTCTGGCGGGCTGATGGGAGGGCGCTGCGGTGGAGCGCTGGGCGGCGGCTCCTGCGCCCATCCGCCCGCGGCCAGGAGCAAGCAAACAAGAGCGAACAGCATTCTCAAATTGTCTCCATCCTGGTGGCTCGAACCTTCCCGGCTCCACCCTCAGGTACACGGCACCCTCGAGCTTACAATCTCAAAGTCTCACTCGCGGGCGGATGCTGTGTCAAGCACATCCGCCTCGCCGTTGCTATATCATCGCCTATGATGCGATCTCACACCGAGTACCTGACCTTCAAGACCCCGAAACACCGGGAATACATCAACATCACCGCCCAGGTGGAGGCCGCGCTGCGCAAGAGCGGCATCCGCGAGGGCATGATCCTGGTCTCGGCGATGCACATCACCGCCGGCGTGTGGGTGAACGATGCCGAGGACGGCCTGCTGGCCGACATCGACGACTGGCTCGAGAAGCTCGCGCCGTTTCGCCGCGACTACCACCACCACCACACCGGCGAATCCAACGGCGACGCGCACCTGAAGAGCCTGCTGGTGCATCACGAGGTCATCGTGCCGGTCACCGCGGCCAAGCTCGACCTGGGGCCCTGGCAGCAGATCTACTATGCTGAGTTCGACGGCCAGCGGTCCAAGCGCGTCATCATCAAGGTGATGGGAGAGTGAAAGGAAGCCAGCGATTGCGGCATTGAGAAATGGAGGCATACCCATGATTCGTACCGTTGCTTTGGGCGCGCTCCTGATGGGGAGCGCGCTGGCGGCCGATCTGCCGGTCAAGGAAGTGGTGCTGTATAAGAACGGCGTCGGGTATTTCCGGCGCGGCGGCGAGCTCGGGCCGGGCGAATCGGCGCGGCTCGATTTCAAGGCCGCCGATATGAACGACGTCCTCAAGTCGCTCACCATCCTGGAGGAGGGCGGCGGCAAGGTCACCGGCCTGCGCTACGACTCCAGCGAGCCGCTGGCCCGCAAGCTCTCCGAGTTCCCGTTCCAGCTCGGCGAGCGCCAGCCGCTGAGCGCGCTGCTGGATCAGCTCAAGGGCGCGCGGGTCGAACTGGCGCTGGGCGCTGGGAAGGTGGCGGGCACGATCCTGGGCGCGCGCGAGGTGGCCGGCGACGAGAAACAGCCGCCGCGCGAACAGGTCTCGCTGGTGCTCGAGGCGGGCGACCTGCGGACTTACGATCTGGCGGCCGTCACGGGCGTGCGCTTCGCCGACCCGGTCCTGCAATCCCAGCTCAAGGCGTACCTCGGCAGCCTCGTGGTCGGGCGCTCCAAGGAGAAGCGCAGCGTCTACATCGATTCCACGGAGGCCAAGAGCCGGCGCATCCTGGCCACCTACGTGGTCCCGACGCCGGTCTGGAAATCGAGTTACCGCCTCATCTTCCCGGAGGGCGCCGAGCCTATGATCGAGGGCTGGGCCATCGTTGACAACACCTCGGGCGAGGATTGGACGAAGGTGCGCCTGGCGCTGGTCTCCGGCCGGCCGATTTCGTTCATCAGCAGGCTCTACGAGCCGCGCTACGTCCAGCGCCAGGTGGCCGAACTGCCCGAGGAGCAGGCCGCGGCGCCGGAGATTCATGAGGGCGCCGTGGGAGGCGTCGTTGGCGGTGCGCCGGAGGCGCCGCCTCCGCCGGCCATGGCCGCGCCGATGTCCATGGGCCGCATGTCCAGAGCCGCCATGGCCGAGCGCGTCACAGTCACCGCGGCAGCACCGCCCATAAGCACCAGTACGGCCGAGGTGGCCGCGGAGGGGCACGAGGTGGGCGAGCTGTTCGAGTACAGCTTCTCCACTCCGGTCACGGTGCGCAAGGACGAGTCGGCCATGCTGCCGTTCCTGCAACAGAAGGTCACCGCGCGCAAGCTGCTGGTCTATTCCGGCGGCGGTTCCGAGTTTCCACGCAACGCCGCCGAAATCACCAACTCTACCGGGAAGACGCTGGATGGCGGTCCCATCACGGTCTATGACGGCAACGCGTATGCCGGCGAGGCGCTGGTCGAAACCGTGAAAGCGAGCGACAAGCGCCTCATCAGCTACGCCATCGACCTCGGCACCCGTATATCGACCGCGGTCGATTCGAGCCGCGATTTCGTCCGCGAGGTTCACGTCCGCCGCGGCGTCATGACCACCCGCTCCGCGCTCCAGGAAACCCAGACCTACACCATCCGCAACGTCGACCAGAAACCCAAGACGCTGATGCTCGAGCACCCCATCCGGTCCGACTACAAGCTCCTGAAGCTCAAACCGGCCGAGACCACCACCAGCGCCTATCGCTTCGAGATCAAGCTGGCCGGCGGCGCCACCGAGAAGTTCCCGGTGGCCGAGGAGCGCCTCTATGAGACCTCGGTGACGCTGGTAAATGTGACACCCGACTTCCTGCTGAGCTATGTGCAGAACAAGGCGCTCGGTGACGCCGCCCGCAAGCAACTCGAGCGCATCATTGAGCAGAAGCAGGCCATCGCCGCCAACGACGCGGACATCCGCCGCACCGAACAGGAATTGAACGAGGTGGTTCGCGACGAGCAGCGCGTGCGGGACAACATCGCCAGCCTGAACCGCGTCAGCGGCCAGCAGGAGCTGGTGCAAAAATACGCCCGCCAGCTCGCGGACCAGGAAACCAAGATCGCCTCCCTGCGCGACCAGTTGAGCGAATTGCGCAAGAAGAAGGCGGCCCTGGAGTCCGAGCTGAACTCCCTGATCGAGAAGATGGAGTTCTAAACTCGAAGAATGAATCTCGCGCTGATCGGATACGGGAATGTGGGGCGCGCTTTCGCCCGCCTGCTCGAGCGTAAGCGCGCCTCGTTCCCTTTCCGCATCTGCGGCATTCACACCGCGCGGCACGGCACGGCCCTCGATCCCAAGGGCCTCCGGCTCGACCCACGCTTCGGCCCGGCGGCGGCCTCGATCGAGGAGTTCCTGGACGCGGTCAAGGCCGAGGTCGTCATCGAGGTCACCCCGCTCAACCCATCGACCGGCGAGCCCGCCATCTCGCACATCCGGGCGGCGTTCGCGCGCGGCATCCACGTCATCACGGCCAACAAAGGGCCGATCGCGCACGCTTACCACGCGCTGGACGAAGCGGCGCGCGCCGCGGGCGTCAGCTTCCGCTTCGAATCCACCGTCATGGACGGCGCGCCGGTCTACAGCCTGGTGCGCAACAGCCTGCCCGGTTGCGAGGTGCTCGGCTTCACCGGCGTGTTGAACTCCACCACCAAGATCGTGGTGGAAGCCCTGCGCGAGGGCCTCTCGATGGAAGACGGCATCCGGGTGGCCCAGCGCCTCGGCATCGCCGAGGCCGATGCCTCCTACGACATCGACGGCTGGGATTCGGCGGCCAAAGCCTGTGCGCTGGCCAACGTCCTCATGGACGCCCGCGTCACGCCGCGGATGGTCGAGCCGCGCGGCATCGGGCGGCTGACCCCCGAGCGGGTTCAAGCCCTCGCCGCGAAGGGCCAGACCGTCCGCGTGGTGAGCCGCGCCAAGCGCACGCGGGACGGCGTGCGGCTGCGGGTGCGCGCCGAGGTCCTGGCGCTCACCGACCTGCTGGCCTCCCTCGCCGGCACCTCCAACCTGCTGCTCATCCACACCGACCTCATGGGAACGGTGGGAACGGTTTCGATCAACCCGGGCGTCGAGCAGACCGCGTATGGCCTGTTCAGCGACCTCGTCGATATCGCCAGGACCTGAAGCCTCCATGCTCTCCAACGGATTCAACGCCAGGGAATGGAACACGTTGCGCCGGCTACGGACGCCGGAGAGGATCCAGCGCTTTCTGGACATCGATATCGGCTACAACAAGGAGTCCGGCGGCCCCACCTGCCGCTCGCCGCGCCGCGTGCTGCGGGACCGCATCGCTCATTGCATGGAGGGCGCCCTGTTCGGCG
Organism: Bryobacteraceae bacterium; assembly: GCA_050008465.1. Taxonomy (GTDB): domain Bacteria; phylum Acidobacteriota; class Terriglobia; order Bryobacterales; family Bryobacteraceae; genus Fen-330. The sequence goes on along the minus strand of JBEKMO010000045.1, from coordinate 35,500 downwards.
CGGCCGCGCTCCGCGCCCAGGGTTTTCCGCCTCTGCTGCTGGATCTCGAGGCGGTGCGCGACGACGATCACGTGCTCGCCATCTTCAAGCAGCGCGGACACTGGGGCGCCATCGCCAAGTCGAACTACTCGGGCCTGCGCTTTCGCGAGCCGGTCTACCGCACCCTGCGCGAGCTGGTGATGTCCTACTTCGAGCACTATTACAACCTGGAGGCGGAAAAGACGCTCCGCGCCTACTCGCGTCCCGTGAACCTGGTGCGCTTCGACCGCATCGCATGGATGACCACGGAGCAGGAGCTCTGGGCCATCCCGGACCACCTCCTCGCCATCCCGCACACCCCGCTGCTCGCGCGCGGAGTGGAGCGCCGCCTGGCACGCGTCGACGAGCGTCTGTTCGCCGCCGGCCTGGTCGGCACCGTGCGCTGACAGCCAACGCCCCCCTTCGGCTCACGTCGTCTTGATCTTGGCGATGATTTCGTCCAAGTGCTCCGCGTCCGTATCGGCCTTGAGCTGTACCCAAACTGGTCGTAGCGCTTGTTCTTTTCCAGGCTCGACCCTAGGTCTTGCTTGGCAATCGCCTCTACCATCTTCAGGCCCTTGCTCGACCCGCACAAGACGCTTCTGTCCGGCCACCGGTCGGGCGTATTCCCTCATATTCCCAGCCAAGGAGGTCGTGATGGAAACCCAGCTATCTGCGAAACGCCCATGGTCATCCATCCGGTGGGCTCCGGCCAGTCGCAGGCTGAGACCGCGACACTGGTCGATCTCGGCGGCCGCCGGAAGATCGTTATCGGTGAAGAGGGCCACGAGACCCGGCGCGTCGTCCTGCCTTTGGCCGCCCGGCTCTAAGCGGCGGCAATATCGGCGTTCACGACACCCGCATATGATTCGACGGACCGGGCGGCGCCGAGCCGCGGCGGCCGGCGAACGAATGCTTCGCCTTTTTCCTCTCGATTGCCGCTGCCCGCGACGAAGCATAGGCAAGCAGATCGTCGTTACCAAGTTCGTGCCGTCCGGAATCCGGGAAGGCTTTCAGATCCGCCGCCAGCTTTCGTAGACAAAGCGCAGGGGCTTCCTGAACACCGATGTGGTGCTTCAGCATCAGCGCCAAGTCAACCGTGACCACGAACCGCCGAATCGGATGGCCGCATGCAACCGCGTCGAAGCGGAAGCTCCGGATATTCTCCGCCTGATTGAAGCCCGCGTAGCGGAGGTCGGGCGAAGCGTCGGGCTTCTTCCCAGGCCAGCTTTCGCCGATAGGCTCGCGGAAGACGCGCACGGCGATGTGATGCGGACGGGCTCGGTCCAAGTCGAAACTGACCAGGTGTCCGACAGCTAGGGTGTCGAAGTCACCCAGGACGTCGGCGGCCGAAAAGCCCGGGCGAGAACCGTCCTGAGACCGGATCGTGCCCGTGCGAGTGTTTCCAGCCAGACCCACTATTGTGCCGGTCACGCTGTCCCGCTCCCGCTGGCCGGCCTCACCAGCGCGGCTCCCGGCGCTGCCGCGGAGGACCGCCACCCTGACGCCGGAACCCGCCGGAACTCCCGGCCGCGGCTTTCGGGCGTGCTTCATTCACATTGACTGCGCGGCTGCCAAGGATCGTGCCGTTCAACTCCGAGATCGCTCGGTCCGCTTCTCCGCCGCCGGTCATCTCAACGAACGCAAACCCGCGCGGCTGGCCCGTGTCCCGGTCCCGGACGAGGTCCGCCCGTTCGACGGCGCCGGACTTCTCGAAAAGCTCCCCTATGGATTCCTCGGCGACGCCGAAATCCAGGTTTCCAACAAAGATCTTCTTCATTTGGTCTCGCTGCGGTTGAGACCTGCCCCCCGGGGTTGAGTGAATTCGGCCCAGTTCGGGGGGATATTCAAGCGCACCTCAAGTGTACCACCTGCCCAACATGCCTGCCCGAGGTAGCCGCGAGCTCCACGGACCGGCGACCGCCCTGCTACTTTGTCCCCGGTGAAGGTTCGGCGATCGCGACGTTCTCGAAAGGTTCCACACCCGTTAGGAACACGGACACCTTCTTGACGTCCGCAGGCACGCGATACTTGGCCCAGGTCCTCGAGCGCCTGCTTGCTGTGATACCCCTTGTCCGCCACGACCCGTTCCACGCCGACTTCGCCGACCGTCTCCGCTGGTCCCACCGCGTCCGCTTGTGCCGCCTGCCCCTGCCAGTTCCGTCACGGTGCACCCGGCTTCTGCCAGAGTCGTCGTCATGCTCACGGTGTCCCCGCGGTCGGCGAGTTGCACCGTCAGCGCCACCACCGCTCCCGTCTCCGGGTCCACCGCGTGCTCGGCCTTGTAGGCCAGGTGCGTCCGGCCGTCCTTCTGATCTGCCGGGCGGCTTCGTTCCAACAGAACTCGGCATCCCCCATCACGCTGCCGTGCCGGATGACGCTGCCTCAAGGGCGACTCCGGGCCATATCTGCACGCCTGGACCGAGAACATCCCCAAGGCCCAGTGGGCGAACCCCAAGACGGGGCTGTCGTCCGAGGTATGGAGCGAGGGTCCGGGCTGATACGCGCTGGTGATCCCCGATACCCTGGCGGTCCTCCCTACGGGCACCCCAGGCCTACACTCCAGCCGCCCCCGCAAATCCCTCAAAGCAAAGTCCCAGCCACCCATGTGCTGGCCTACTTCCCCGCCGCCCGCATGGTCTAGTCTTACTCCGCCCTTGACAGCCTGCGCAGGGACACGTAACCTGTAGTGCGGAGACAGCGATCGGATGGCCAGTCCCGCAGGACGAATCAGGGAGTGTAGAGTATGTGGCCGGGATTTCCTTGCCGAGCCGCTGCTGCGCTATGAGAACATGCCTGGCGCCGCACAATCCTTTCCCGACGCCGGGTCCCTTGACAGCGACAGAGGAGTGGACCTGGAAGTCTGCCAGTGCTCGGGTTGCGGATTGGTTCAGCTAAGCGGCGCCCCCGTTCCCTACTACGAGGACGTCATTCGCGCGAGCGCTGTTTCAGAGGAAATGAAGGAGTTCCGGAGCCGGCAGTTCGCCGGGTTCGTGAGAAGATTTTCCCTCGAAGCAAAGAAAGTAATTGAGATCGGATGTGGCCGTGGAGAGTTCCTGTCCATCATGCAGCAATCCGGCGTGGATGCGTACGGACTGGAGCATTCCGAGCAAGCCGTTGCGCATTGTCATGGCATGGGCCTCAAGGTGTCCCGCGGGTTCATCCCGGGCGACACGTCCTCCTTGTGCTGTGCTCCTTTCGACGCGTTCTTCATCCTGAACTTCGTGGAGCATCTGCCTGAACCGGCTGCGACTCTCAGCGGTATAGCGGACATTCTCACGGACGACGGAGTCGGTTTGGTCGAGGTTCCGAATTTCGACATGATCCTGCGCGAGAACCTGTTCTCGGAGTTCATTGGCGACCATCTGTCTTACTTCACCCGGGACACTCTCGAACGGACACTGGGGCTGAGCGGGTTCGACGTTCTCGAATCCAGTGAGGTCTGGCACGAGTACATCATCTCCGCCGTCGTGAAGAAGAGGCGGCGCGCGGACTTGTCGCGACTCGGCCGGTGCCAGGCGCACCTCGAGACGGAAATAGATCGCTACATCCGCCGATTCGGAGACGGCAGGGTGGCCGTATGGGGCGCCGGTCATCAGGCGCTTGCGGTGATCTCTCTGTTGAAGCTCGGCGGCAGAATTCGGTATGTCGTTGACTCCGCCGTGTTCAAGCAGGGCAAGTACACGCCGGCGTCGCATGTTCCAACGGTTTCTCCCGAGGCGCTTCGCTCCGATCCGGTGGATGCCGTCATCGTCATGGCCGCCAGTTACTCCGATGAGGTGGCCGGTATCATACGAGAGAAGTTCGATGGGCGCCTGAATGTTTCCGTGCTAAGAGGAACGCAATTGGAGAGCATTTGACCGCTGGCGCGAAGCAGGTGGACCGTGGAAATCGGAAACGCTATTGAGCTGCTGGAGGCCTCTGTTAAGAGCCCGTCCGGGGAACTGCCCGAGGAGGTGTTCCTTTTCGTAAGCGGAATCACGCCGCTCGTCAACGTGGATCTGCTGATAAAGGACGACCAACGCCGCACGCTTCTGACTTGGAGGGACGATGGCTACTATCCCGCAGGCTGGCACGTTCCCGGTGGTATTATAAGGTACAAGGAGCTGGCATCGCATAGAATTCATGCCGTCGCCGCAAATGAGCTCGGGGCGGAGGTCACATTCAAAAGCGCCCCTTTAGCGATCAATGAGATCATCCATCCTTCCCGGAGGGCCCGCGGGCACTTCATCTCGCACCTTTACGAATGCAAGTTGGTCGGCTCGCCCAACGAGAATCTCCGCCACAGACACGGAATCCCGAAGCCCGGAGAGTGGGCCTGGCACGATCGGTGTCCGGCCAACATCATCTCCGTCCATGAGGTCTACCGTGCCTTCATGTGATCTGAGCACCGGATGTCGAACGCAGTTTGCCGACGGCTGGGCGGTCGAACCGAGAAAACACGATGCTGCCTGATCGGAAGCAACTGAGTGCCGGCGAGATTGAAAAGAGGAACCGGCTTAAGAAGGAGAAGCCGTATGTCCATGACAAAATCATGAAGTACGACGAGAAGGTGAAGCGCGGCGAGAGCATAGCCATACTTCAGTTGCAGTACGACTACACGTGCAACTTCCACTGCCAGCACTGTTCGATCAAGCCATTTCAGGGGAAGCGGAACGGAAGGGCTTTCACAATCGCCGACGTCGTGGAACTGTCCCGGCAGGCTGATGAAATGGGCCTGGCACACCTCGTCATCACGGGCGGCGAACCGTTGGTATTCCCCGACTTTGATGCTCTCGTTGAGGCCGTTGACCCGCGGAAATTCTACATCACGTCGGACACCAACGGATGGTTCCTCGACGACCGGCGCGCCAATCACCTTAAGGCCATCGGCGTGGACAAGATCCAGCTCAGTCTCGACAGCCTTTCCGCGCCCGACCACGACGAGTTCAGACGCAAGCCGAAATCGCACCAAAGATGCCTAAGAGCGATTGAAGCGGCTTTCAGCGCCGGGTTGAATATCCTAGTGCAGACCGTGGTCACAAAACAGAGGCTCCGCTCCCAGGAGTTCATCGACTTCGTCGAGTTTCTCAACGCAAAGGGTGTGCCGGTGTTTGTGACTTACGCCAAGCCTGTCGGGGCATGGGAGGGCAACTTCGATGTGCTCGTCACCCGAGACGACATGGACTACTTGAGGGGACTCGAGAAGAAGCACAATGTGTTTACACACCTTACGCCCGCGTACGGCCTCGACCTGGGTTGCATCGCGGTCAAGAGAATGGTATCCATCACCAAGTACGGGGATGTGATGCCATGTCCGTACATACACGTCTCCCTCGGGAACTTCTTCGAGGAAACGCTGAAGGACATCATTGAGAGGGGGCTGAAGATCAAGCACTTCGGGAAGTACGTTGACACTTGCCTCATTGCCGAGGACAGGGCCTTTATTGAGAAGTACGAGGTCGGGAGGATTTATGGCAGGCCGCTTCCCGTCTCCTACTCCGAAGTCTTCACAAGTGAGGACTTCATCGAATAGGGCTCACGGGGACAGTGATTACCCCGGCGCCACCTCCGCCGCTCCTCCATCGAGACGCTACAGGGGCTTTGAGCCCGCATTCCCATTTCGGGCACTTGCCGATAACCTCGGGATCTCTTCGGACGCCTCTATTTTTCAGCGGAGGCATTGGAAAGGTCTGCCCTGCAGACGGAGCCTTTCGGCGGGCTCGCTCTCGGCGCGTATCGCCCCCAGGGCTTCCTCGGTCGGGATGCCGCGATCCATCAGCCACACGCGCCGCGCCTTGCCGCGGATCTTCTCGACCTTCTCCGGAAATCCGCGCAGCGTCGTGCGATCCGAGGTATTGCCGTCCATTACCTCGTAGGCCAGCGGAAGCCCCTCCGGCGTGATCGCCAGCGCCAGCACGACCTGCAGGCAATCCGGCCGGTGGTCCCGGCTATATCCCCGCTTCGCCTTGGGCGTCTCCCCGGCTTCGCCCTCAAAACAGGTGCTGGTCAGATCGTAGAGCAGAATGTCGAACTGCGCGCCGAACAGGTGCTGCCAGCGCTGCCGCAGATACCCGAACAACGCCTGCTTGCGATCCCCAATGCGGTCCAGGTAACGGTACAGCCGGTCCTTTTCCGCGGCGGCAAAATCCGCCTCCAACAACTCCGCCATCGCGCTCTGATCGAACCACTGCCGATGCAGCTCCATCTGGTCGAGCTTGATCTGAATGCCGTTGACGGCGTCGCGCGGAAGGTCGCGGTCTTCCGGGAACAGGCTGAGCTCAGTGAACCGTTGGTCGCTCTCGTCGAAGACTTCCAGCGTTTTGCTGTGGGACCTGATCCACCTCCGGGCGCCCTGCTGGAGAACCGAGGAAGTCGATCTGCACAGCGGCCACGGCCAGGCCCTGCCCCACGGGGCCGCGATCGCTCCGGAAATCCTCGCGCTGCCCGGCGTCAGGGTGTTTCCGGGCGGGCAGGCCGCGCTCTCCTGGCGAGGGCCACTCCAGCCAGGAGCGCGGCCGCGGCAGCCGCCAACAGGCTGCCGAGCACGAGGTACCGGTCCCGATAGCGGACGACAATCCGATGCCGGCCCGCGGGCACGCGCAGGCTCATCTGGCCGTACTGATCCGTAGCTAGCTCGGTCCGGCGGCCGTCGACGGAGGCATTAAAGAACGGATCGCCGACAAACCTCAAACGCAGGTGGTCTTCCTGGCGGCTATCGACGTCCACCTGAATCGTGTTGGTGGTCAGCCGATAGTCGATGCCCGCCACTCCGCCCCGCTCCCAGCAGACCAGCGGGCTCGCCTCGGAATCGTGGTACACAGTGCGGTCCTCGTCACGAAAGTACGGGGTCATGCCGTTCTTCAGCAACACGGGCGGGTACTCCGGAGCGCCGTTGCTCACGATGTACCACCGCACGCCCCAGCGCCGGAGATGTGCGATGGGCAACTGGTCGGGAGGGCCCCCGTACGACGCCAGATGGCTCAGTCCCAAGCCGACCTCGTGATTCCGCTCCGGCACCAGCGGGTCGTAACCCGCGATCGATTGCAGGCCCCACAACGTGGCGTAGCTGTAGCCCAGGGAGTTGGCGCTCTTCTGGTCTTCAAACCGGTAGCCGACCGTGAGCATTCTTCCCTCTCCCAACCGCTCCCGGAGCGGCTCCGCGAGCGGGACGCTCTCCAGGTGCGTACGGAAGGTCCTGGCGGGCAGGACGAGGTACAACAGCAGAAAGTTGGCGAAGGTCGCCACCGTGGCCGCGGCAAATACGCTCCGCGCCGCCCACTGGTTTTTGAGCGCGCCCAATAGCCAGGCGAGACCGATCGCTGCAACCACTACCAGAAAAAACGCGGTGTGGAGCTGCAGTTTGAACGGCCAGCGAAGGCGGTTGAGAACGGGAATCAGGTACACGATTCCCGCATACGCGTTGATCGACCACAAGAACGAGACCAGCGCCCCAGCCAGGCAGACGGAGCAGTACTTCTTCCGCGTCTCATCCAGCGCATCCCTGAAAAACGCCACCATCCCGATCCCGATCAGCGCGAGAGTCGCATAACCGATGTGCGACAGATAGGGCAGCGAGCGCTGCAGCCAGTTTACGATGGGCGTATTCGCGTAGTGCGTGTTCGAGAACGGGTTGAACAGCCCCGACAACCAGTATCCGATCGTGAAGGCGCCAATGCGGAACGCCTCCCACGATAACGCCTGCTTGCGGAATGCGGAAATCGTCGTCTGGTGCCACATCGGCAGCAACAACGGCAGCGAGAAGACAAAGGGCACCACCCAGCTCGCTGCGTAACGCCAAACCGCCGCGGCCACCCCGGTGCGATCCGACCGGAACCGCCCGGCCGCCACCGCGGCGAACACCAGTAGCTCGAACGCCGCACAGTACAGGAGAGCCTGTGGGTATCCAATGAGCAACAGCAGTAAGTGCGCCGCTGACAGGCCGATCGTGCCCACGCGCAACCCGCCATCGAGCAGCCTCAGGCTGAAGTAGACCATCCAGGGGAAGTACGCGGCCGGTCCCGACAGCGTCATCCAGCACGTACTGACATAAATGACGAAGCTGTTCAGCTCGAAGGTGACCGCGCCCCAGAATGCAGCCCGGCCGTCTAAGGTGATCAGCCGCAGCAGCAGAAACATGCCCATGGCGCCCACCATCAGGTGAACGATCACCAGGAAGTCCATCGCGCCGAACGGATGCCCGAGCAGCGCGTAGCTCACGAACGTGGCGGCGTAGCCGGGCGGATAGAGGACGCCCGAACTGCCGTTGCCCACGTAGGGTACTCCAGCGAATTGGTGGAAGTTCAACTGCGCGATCTCGCCTCCCCGCAACGCGTGGTAGTTGTGGACCATCATCGGGATACCAAGATCGCGGTTGTCGTCCTGGACGAAGTAGTACGGCCACCGGAATTCCATGAGCGCCAGCACCGCGGCCAGGCTGGCCACCACCAGAAGAATGGGGGCGTGTTTACGCCAACGCATGAGCCCTTCCCGATTCCGCGCGCCAATGCCGGAACTGGTTTCGCAAACCCGGCAGCGCCCGGGATAACCCGATCGTGCCCCAAACCGTGACCACCAGGTATATGCCGGCCTGCGCCAGCAGAATGTAGGCCAGGGCGTCCGTGCGGGTGAACCCGAACGGGACCAGCACCGTGACCGCCACGTACTGATAGATGCCCACGTAGCCCGGGACCGACGGCAGGGCGCTCCCCAGCCCCAAGCCCGCCAGCAACACCAGCGCCAGGCGGAACGGCAACCTCAGTCCGATCGATCGGGCCAAAACCATCGAGCCAGCCGCGTCCACGGCCCAGATCAGCAGCGTCAGCGCCACGAACTTCAACCCGCGTCCAGGATCGCGCAGGGTCCCCAGCCCCAGAAACAGTTGTTCCAGCATGGCGGCGATCCGCCGGCGGAGGCTGGCCCTCGCGGGAAGCAATTCCACCAGCCGCGCGAGGCGTGCCTGAAACCGGGGCAGGACGAACAGTGCGAGTGCGCCGATGCCTGCCAATGCCGCCCCGCTTCCGAACACGCGCCCCAGCCACTCGGGCCTGGGCTCGACGCCGAGGAGTGCGAGCGAAGCCAGAATCACAAGGGCGATCGCGTCGGTGAGCCGTTCCATCAAGGCGGTGGTGAGAACGTAGGTCGCGCTCAGAGAGGAGCGCGAGCTCACGATGAAGGTCCGCACCAACTCCCCGGCTCTTCCCGGAAGGTAGCAATTGCCGAGGTATCCGGCCATGGTCGCCCAGAACACCTCCCGGCGCCGGATGGGCTGGCCGGCCGCCAACAGCACGCGCCAGCGCAAGGCGCGGAACAGGCAGGCCACGCTGGCCACCGAGCACGCGAGAGCAAAATAGAGCGGGCGCATCCGCGAGAGGACGGTCCAGATGGCCCGCCAGTCCGCGCCGCGCAAAGCCAGATAGAGCAACGTGCCCGCCAGCGCGACCGGGACCATCCAGATTCGAAGGTGCCAGGCCAGGCCGCTCCGGCGCCCGGGAGGCGGCTCAGAGGGTGGGCTCAACATTCTCTTCTTCGCCGTCGCCCCGCGGCACATCGTGTGCGACGCCGGCGGATTCCGTCGTCGGCGGGCCGGGAGCATGCTCGAAGTTGACCCGCTCCTGCTCGAACACCAAGGGCCGCGATTGTACCAACGTGTGCACCGCCCCAATGTACTCGCCCAGAATGCCCAGAAAGAGCATTTGAAGGGACGCTACCAGGAACAGCCCGATGACCGCCGGGGCAATGCCCACGGTAAACCGGTTCCAGAACAGCAGCTTGTAGACCAAGTATCCGAAGGACACCAGGACCGAGAGGAAGGAGCAGACGAAGCCCGCAAACGTGACCATCCGCAGCGGCACTTTCGATAGGTTCGTGATGCCCAGCATCGCGAGGTCATACAGGGTGTAGAGGTTGTTCTTCGTGAGTCCTCTCCGGCGTTCCGGCTGGTTGTAGGGGATCTCGGCGTGGGGGAGGCCGATTTCGGCGATCATGCCCCGAAAGTACGGATACGGGTCCTCGAGATTCCGCACGATCTCCACGACCCGGCGGTCGTAGAGTCCAAAACCGGTGAAGTTCTGGTAGGTCTCGGTCTCGGAGACGCGTTGGATCAGCCGGTAGAATGCGGTGCGCATCCAAAACATCAGCCGGTTTTCATCGCTGGCCGCCTTCACGCCGATCACCACCGGCGTGCCGCGCTCCCACTCCCGCACCATGTCGACGATCAGTTCGGGCGGGTCCTGCAAGTCGGAGGCAAGCAGGATCACGGCGTCGCCCGAGGCTTGGCCGAGTGCATGCATGGGCGACCGGATGTGGCCGAAATTCCTGGTGTTGACGATGATCCTGAGGTTGGTGTCCGTTCGGGCGATTTGCCTCAGGATCGCCACGGTATGGTCGCGAGAGGCGTTGTCGATGAAGATGTGCTCGTAGTGGTACCCGCCGAGCGACCTCACCGCGGCTCGGACTCGCTCGTACACCTCCCGGACGTTGTCCTCTTCGTTGTAACAGGGCGTGATCACACTGATCGTTTTCATGGAATCTCGGCGCTCCTCCCTTCTGCTGCCGCGAGCCGGCCGGCCATCGGAGGCGAACCCCGGCTGTTCATTGCTTCGCGCTCCCTTGCGCCCGCATGTTTGACGCTAGTTCCTCCCGCGTCAGGAAAGGCCACATGTCTTCCATGGGCGTCGAGACCATCACCCCGTCCGCTCCCAGCCGGGAGGCGACGCGCGGGGCGATCGCCTGCTGCGGAGAAACCGGCACCGAGCAGACAACCGGTCCCGCCATTGCCAGCACTTCGGCCATCGCCTCGCGCAGGTGCGCGTGGCCGGAAATGGTCGCGGTATCGAGCCTGTAGGCCGCAGCCACACGCACCACATCCGGCAGAGTCAGCCCGCTCGAGGGCTCGCTCGCGACATATCGCCCCTGGAAGTGGGTCTTCTGCATGGTCATGATCGACCCGTAGCCGCCGTTCGAAAGCACGAAAAACTTGATCGGCAGGGCCAGCCGCCGCACGGTTTCCAGATCCTGAATGTTGAGCTGGAAACCTCCGTCGCCGATGATCGAGATCGTCCGTTGACGCCCGTTTGCCAGACAGGCGCCAATCGCGCCTGGCAGGCCGGTCCCCATGGCGCCGAGCCCGGGAGCATTCACGATCCGTTGCCCCCGCTTGACCCGGAACGCCTGCATGAAGATCTCGCTGCACGGCCCGGAACTGCCGGGCACAATCAGCTCGCCTTCCGGGAGCGTATCCGACAAAGCGTCCAGAAACGCGTAGAAGTTGACTGTGCCTTCCTCGGGGCGCCAGTGTTCGGGCCCGATCGGGGGATACCGCCGGCGCCACTCCCGCACCCGCTCCATCCACGGCTCGCGCCCGCCACGCCGCAGCGCTTCGCCCTGGCGGGCCAGTTCTTCGACAAATGCCGCGGCATCGGCGCATACCGGCAGGTCGATCGCCGTCCCCATTTTCGCGATCTCCGCCGCATCGATGTCGACCATGATCTTGGTGGCGCCGCGGGCGAAATTCGCGTGGTCGAAGGCCGTTTGCGGCAGGTCCAGGCGGGCGCCGAGGATGAGCAGGCAATCGGCGTTCTGCTGGGTGAAATTGGCCCCGCGCTGGCCCACCGCGCCCGGCCGTCCGGCGAAGAGCGGGTCGTCGTCGGCCAGCAGGTCCACGGCCTTCCATGTGGTGAGCACCGGAACGCCCAGCCGCGCCAGCAGCGGGGCCAGCTTCCCGAAGGCCGCGCGCGCGCCGTTGCCGAGGAGCACGGCCGGCCGCTCGGCGCGGTTCAGCAACGCGATCGCTTCCGCGACCTGCCTTGGGAGGGTGTCCCTATCGCCACAGGGCTCCGGCGGCTCGAAGCCCGCCAGGTTGCGCTCATCGATCTCCGCCGCCTGCACATCGAGCGGGACCTCGATCCATACCGGGCCGTGCCGCCCGTGCGTGGCCAGCCAGACGGCCTTCTCCAGGTGATAGCGCACGCTCTCGGGCTCCATCACCGTGGCCGCGTACTTGGTGAGAGGCCGCACCACCGAGACGATGTCCACTTCCTGCGGACCCATCGACCGCACGCCGCGATCGCCGATCATGTCCGCCCGCTTCACCTGCCCGGAGAGGAACAGGCAACTGGTGGAATCGATCCAGGCGGCGGCCAGGCCGGTGATCGCGTTAGTCCCACCCGGCCCCGTGGTCACCAGGACGGCGCCCAGGCCGCCGGTGTACTCGGCGTAAGCTTCGGCGGCATACGCACATGCCTGCTCGTGCAGACAACAGACGTATTCGAGGCCCGCCTGACGGCCGGCGGAGTCCACCAGGTGCATGCTTCCGCCGCCCGGCAGCAGGAACAGATGCCGCGGCCCACTCCGCGACACAAAATCGATGACGTAATCGGAAAGCTTCATTGCCCGTGTTCCAATTCGGTGAGCTTCATCAAGGCGGCGCAGACGCTCCCTCCGCCGTTCCAGGGCTGAGGAAACAGCACCCCCCGGATCCCCAGTTCCGCCGCCGCAACAATGTTCTCGCGGTCGTCGTCGACCAGCAGGTCGGCCTTCCCCCACCAGGCCAGGAACTCGCTCTTGCTCGCATCGTAGCGGGGCGTGTTGGCGCCGCTCCGGCACGGCGCCACGCCGAAGGCTCGGATGTAGGCGCCGAAATGGCGCAGCACCCATTCGGCGGCCGCCCCAGCCATCTCCAGCGGACGGGAGGTCAGGGCCACATGCCGCAACCCGCTTCCGTGCGCGGCAAACCACTCGACGACGCTCGCGTCCGGCGCCATCTGCCGGCCCGCCTCCGAAAGGCGGAAACGATCCAGCGAGTCCAGGTATTCGCTCTCGTCGATTCCCAGGATATGGTGCGGCGGGTTTGCCCGGATTCCCGCGTAGCCCAGACCGCACTGGGGGTGTGCCGGCTTCCACTCTTGCTCGAACCACTCCTGCATCAAATGGTTCAACACGTCGTCGATGTCCCAGACGATCGTCAACATCCTTCGGCGCGCCCCAACGCCCAGTCCATCCAATAGGTGACGAAGGTCTTGCGATTCGGGTTGGCGTCGATCGCCGGGTCGGTGTAATGCGAATCGCCCAGCGTGTGGCGCGAGGAGACTTCCTCGATGACCACTCCCTTGGCGCTCGAGAAGCCATGCCGGACGCCGCGCGGAATCACAACTACGTCGTTCACTTTCGCCCGCCGCGGCGCTCCGTCCAGCACCAGTTCCAGCTCCCCGTAAAGGACGTGATACGTCTCGTCCTTGAGCTCGTGATACTGCTCGGGATGGATTTGCCCGGGCAACAGGACGATGATCTTCTTGCAGTACTCGCGGTTCACGACCGTAAGCATTGTCGTGCCGAATTGCCGGAACTTCTCGATGCCGTAGTGGTGCGAGATCTCCATCTCGATCTCGCCGGGGACGGCCACCTTAGCCTGCTTGAGCAGATGCTTGACCGCCGCCACGATCTCAAAGATGTGCTGCCGGCGGTCGGACGAGCGGGTGTTCGCCGCAGTAGCTGCCGCCTGCGCGGGTAACGGCTCGGTGAGAATGAAATCAACGTACTTGGACAAGTCGTTGGCGCGGAGCTGGTCCGGGGCGCCGGGAATCGCCAGAAACGTGTTTTCCGAGGTGAGCCGGGCGCCGGCCGGCAGGTCCTGCCGGGCGAACACCCCGCGTTGCAGGTCCTTCAGCGTGGCGACTTCCTCGGCCGTGAACGGATACCGCGCTCCGGCGACGCCGCACGCTTCGAGCGCTGCCGCGGCCGCTTCCAGCCAACGGCGCACTTGGCCCGGATTCGCCGAGTATGCGTTCAGCCGGATCGTTTCGGTTTCCACGCCGGCGTGCTTTTCGAACAGCCGCGCCCCCATTCCGATGGCGATCTTGACCGCGTCGTAGTTGTCCGGCCGCTCATGGGTCGAGTAGCCGACCTCGACGTCGCCGTAACGCTCTCGCAACAACCCAATCTGGCCCAGTTGCAGGTTCTCATCGCAGGTCGGATACTCGCCCACGCAGTGCATGAGCGCGAACCGCACCTTGCGATGGCGGAAGAAACTCACTACCCGGTCGATATCCTGCAGACCGGCTCCAGCTACCGAGGCGATCACGGGCTTGTTCGTGCGCACGATCCGCTCCAGCAGCGGCCAATCGGCGACGCAGCAGCTTGACACCTTGACGATGTCGTATCCGTGCTCCTCGATGCGGTCCACGGAAACCTCGTCGCTGGGAGTGCAAATGGAGACGAAGCCCGCCTCGGCAATCGCCTCCTTGATGGCGCGGTACTGCTCCCAGGCAAGCCGGGTCTCCGCGAATCGCTTGACAAACTTCACGTCGTAGCGGTTCCGATAGGCGGGATGGATGAAGCTGTCGATGTCCCGATATTGCAGTTTGACGGCGAACTGGAACGGAAAGTCCCGCGCCACCTCGCGCAGGGCGGCGACGATCCGCAATCCGTGTTCGAGGCGGCCCATGTGGTTGTTCGCCATCTCGAAGACGAACATAGGCCGCTGTTGTAAGTCGCTGTTGACCGCGTCCCTCATCGGACTGCCTCCTTCTTCGCCCACTCCGCCGTGCGGCGTATGGCCTCATCCAGCGGAACCCACTCTTCCAGCCCAAGCTCGGCGCGGGCCCTGGCCGTCGAAGGCACGTACCGGGGCGCCCGCGCACCTGGCTCGGGGCGGCCCGCCATCTCTACCCTTGCGTCCCCGGCCGCTTCCGCCACGCGATGGGCCAGGTCCCCGACCGTGAGATCCGCCTCGGACCCCACATTGTAAGGCCGGCCGGGCTGACCTTTCAGCAGGATCGTCCAGAGCCAGATCGCCATGTCGGCGGCGTAAAGATAGGAGCGAACCGGCCTGCCGTCGCCACTCACCCGGATCGGCCGCCCGGAAATGGCGTCCCGAATGAAACTGCCGATCGCGTACTGCGCGTCCAGCGGCAGGTACGGGCCTACGAAAGCAAATCCCCGGGCGATTTTTGTACCCAGCCCGTATCGGGAGTGGTAGCTCGCGCAGAGTAATTCCGCGAGCCGCTTCCCTTCGCGGTAGGCGGAGGCCGGCTCCATCGTATCTGGCCCGCCCGCATAGGTCTCGGGCAGGTGCGGCAGTTCGGGCGGCTGTTTGCCATAGACCCCGCCCGAACTGGTCAGCAGGAACTTGCCGGCCCCGCAGGCCACCGCGAAATCCAAGACCTGGCGCGTGCCCGCTATGATCGTGTCGAGCATCTCTAGCGGATCCTGCTCGTTCGGTCTCTCGCGGGCGGCAGAGGCTGCGTGAATCACGTGCGAGAACTGGCCGTCGGGGTACCGGAAAGAGCGCACGTCGCCGGTATGCAGGCGGATAGCGGGGTGCGCGGCCAGGTGCGGGGCCTTGCCCCGGAAACTTTCGGGATCCCTGGTCAGGACGGTCGCGGACGCGCCCAACCCGAGCCGGTCGTTGGCCCACAGAAAGCTCTCCAGCAACCAGCACCCGATGAACCCCGTGCCGCCCGTAATGAAGATCCGCCGGCCCCGGAATTCGTCCCACAGACCGGCCGTGTGCGCGAGGATGTGATCGAGATCGGCTGCCAGCGGATTCCCCATGTTAAGAACACGCCCCGTCCAGGGCCGGGCGTCTCTGCCCGGGCTGGAAGAAGCTGTGAATACTTTCGGCGATGTAGTTCACCATGGCGTCGGTCAAGCCCGGATAGATCCCCACGAAGAACGTGTCCCGCATGATCCGGTCCGACTGTTCCAGGCTGCCGTGCACGCGATGCTCCAACCCCAGATACGCGGGCTGGCGCAGAATGTTGCCGCCGAACACGAGCCGGGTTTCGATTTGGCGCGCCTCCAGATGCTGTGTGAGCGCGGTTCTGTCGATGCCTTCCCTGACCGTAATCGGGAACCCGAACGGGGAGGGATTGGCCCGTGCGTCGATAGCGGGCAGAATCAACCGGCTTTCGAGAGGAAGAAGAGCCCCGTAAAGTCGTTTGAAATTCCGCCTCCTGCGCGCGATGAACCCGGCGGCCCTGTCAAGCTGGGCCAGCCCGATCGCCGCTTGCAGATCGGTCGGTTTCAGGTTATAGCCGATATTCGAGTAGATGTACTTGTGATCGTAGCCGGCGGGCAATTCCCCCATGTTCCAGCCGAAGCGCTCTCCGCAGGTATTCGATTTGCCCGGGTCGCACCAGCAGTGGCGCCCCCAGTCGCGAATGGAGCGGGCCGTCTGCCCGAGATGCCGGCTGTTGATAACCACGCCGCCGCCTTCCCCCGTCGTGATGTGGTGCGCCGGGTAGAAACTCAGCGACGCCATGTCCCCGAACGTGCCCACCAGCCGGCCGTCGAAAGTGGCGCCGAGCGCGTCGCAACTATCCTCCAGCAGCCACAGCTTGTGCCGCGCGGCGATATCGGCGATCGCCTCCATCTGGCACGGGATGCCGAGCGTATGGGGGACCAGAATACACTTTGTCCGGGGCCCGATGGCATCCTCGATGAGGGCCGGGGCGATGTTGTAGGTTCCAACCTCGCAATCCACAAACACGGGCGCCAGCCGGTTCTGAATGATGGGAGCTAGCGTGGTTGGGAACGTCACCGCCGGTGTGATGACCTCGTCACCGGGCTGGAGATGGTGCTTGCCGCCATTCCCGGCGGACTGGTCGATCTCCGGCGAGCACAGCGTGGAAACCATCAGCAGGTTCGCCGCCGATCCCGAGTTGACCAGAACGAAATCGCGCGCCCCGAAGAACTCTCTCATTCTGTTCTCGAAGCGCTCGCCGTACGGCCCGAGCGTCAGCCAGAAATCGAGCGAGGCCGCCACCAGATTGACCAGCTCCTCCGCGCCGTAAACCCTGCCCGCGTAGGGCACCCGGCTCTTGCCCGGCTCGAACGGCCCGGGCTGGTGCGCGATCCGATAGTACCGCGCGACCTGCTCCAGAATATCGGCCTTGAGCCGGGCCGCATCGGCTTCGCCATTCCCGGAGGGTGTACTCATGGAGGTTCAGCCTTCCCGGCTGGCAAAGTAGTCGCGATACCAGGCGATGGTTCTCCCGAGTCCTTCGCCCAGCGTAAACAGCGGGCTCCAGTTCAAAAGTCGCCGCGCCTTCGCCGCACTGAGGTATTGGTGGCGGATCTCGTTGCAGGCTTCGTTGCGAATCTCGGCCGTGAAGCGTGATCCCATTTCGCCCAGAACCTGGTTCACCAGCTCCAGAACCGTGATCGGCCGCTCATACGAAAAGTTGAACGCCATCCCGCGCACATCCGGATCCGCCACCAGGCGCTCGGCCAAGAGCAAATACGCCGCGGCGCCGTCTTCCACGTAGAAGTAGTCGCGGCTAAACTGGCCGTCCGATCGGATGACCGGAGGCTTGCCCCGCAAGACCGAGCGAACGGTACCGGGAACGACCCGGCTCCAGTTCAGGTCGCCGCCGCCGTAGAGATTGCCGCAACGCGTGACCGCCACTGGCAACTGAAAGGTTGCTGCATACGCACGGGCAATCAAGTCCGCGCAGGACTTGCTCACATCGTAAGGATGTTCGCCTTCGAGCGGCGCTTCCTCGGTGTAGGGCAGAACCGGCTGGTTCCCGTAGGCTTTGTCGGAAGATGCGACCACCACACCCTTGACCATGGGCGACCGCCGGCAGGCCTCGAGCACGTTCCAGGTGCCCTGGATGTTGCTCTCGAAGGTGGAGATCGGGTTTCGGTTGGCAACGCCGACCACCGTTTGGGCCGCGAGGTGAAAGACCGACTCGATTTCGTACTCGCCCAGCACCCGCTCCAACAGTTTGCGGTCCCGCAGGTCGCCCCGGACGACGGTGATGCGCTGGATCAGCCCGGATCGCACTAACTCGCTGTGCGGCACCCGGTCTCGAACCAGAGCGACCACGTCCGCACCGGCCTCGACCAGTTTTCGAACCAGCCAGCCCCCCAAGAAGCCGGTCGCTCCGGTGACGAAAGTGGGACGATCCAGCCAAAACCGCCGGTTCACTGCCAGATCTTCCACGGCGCTTTCCCCGAAGCCCAGAGTTGACTCAGCACCTGGTGGTCGCGCACGCTGTCCATGGCGTAGAAGAAGCCTTCATGCCGGTACGCGATTAGTTCGCCTTCCGAGGCCAGCCGCTCCAGCGGTTCACGCTCCAGGATGCAGTCGTCCCCGCCCAGGTAATCGAATACACCGCGGTTGAAGACGAAGAACCCCGCGCTGATCCATCCGTCCGACCGCGGTTTCTCGGCGAACGCCCGCACGGCGCCCGCGGCATCCAGAGTCACGCTGCCGAACCGAACAAAGGGGCGAACCGTCGTGACCGTAGCCATCTTGCCATGACTGCGGTGAAACTCCACCAGGGCGCGGAGATTGGCGTCCGTCAAGCCGTCCCCGTACGTCAGCATGAAAAGGTCGTCGCTTATGTACTGCTCGATTCGCTTCACGCGCCCGCCGGTCATGGTCTCCTGGCCTGTATCGGCCAGCGTGACCTGAAAATCCTGTTCCCGATGGCAACTGTTGTAATGAATCTGCGAGTTCTGGCCGAGGCAGATGGTGAAGTCGCTGTTCATCGCCTCGTAGTTCAGGAAGTACTCCTTGATCATATTGCCGCGGTAACCCAGGCAGAGAACAAAATCGTGGAACCCGTGGTGGGCGTACAGCTTCATGATGTGCCAGAGGATCGGACGCCCGCCAATATCGACCAGCGGCTTGGGCCGGTATTCGGTCTCCTCACGCAGGCGCGTGCCCAGACCTCCACACAGAACCACGACTCTCATGCGGGGCCCCCGGCCGAATTGGCATCAGGCACTTCTGGTTTCGCAGTTGCCGGCACGCTGGCGCGGATGGCCGCTGTGGTCATAACACAATAGGATCGGTACCCGGTCGCGGAGGCACACCCTGACATTTTCACCCCAACTGTACCCCTGCGTCCACTGGCACGTCCAGTCCGCTTTTGGTTCATGGGTTTGCAGTACCATCGTACTGGAACCAGAACCAGCCCCAATGCACCTCGATTTGCGCGCACTTCGCCACGGCGTGGGTGCTGTCAGCCGGCCCCTTGGGGCTTGTTGAGCCGGTCTGATACGCGGGTCTCGGAGGTAGAATGTCCGGAATGGACACGGGGAAGGTGGAGGCGCGGTGCCGGTTGTGCGACGGCTTGCTCGTCGGCCAGCAATGTCCGGCGTGTGGTGCACGCGGTCCTGCCGGGAGGGAGCGAAGGCCCGCGTATCTGTGGGCGGCAGTCCTGGGTTTCGGGGCCTTGGTTCTTGACTATTACTTCCCGTATCTAAAGAGCCGCCTGAGTCGCTGCATCCTTCCCCCCTTGGTGGTTGTGTGCCTCCTCAAGTGGCGCTGGCCCGATTCCGGTGACGACCACCTTACCAGTTCACTATGGCCGTGAGCGACGCCGGGATGTGTGCGAAAACCCAAGAAGGTCGTCCAGAAGTGGGAAACGGCGGTCCGAGAACGGGAATGGAGACTTTGGCTCCTCAGGTAGGACTCGAACCTACAACCCTTCGGTTAACAGCCGAATGCTCTACCATTGAGCTACTGAGGAGCAACAGGTTGGCAGTCATCATTACACCAAACCCAAGCGGGCATCGTCAACCTCCTGCAGTCCCTCCCTGAACATCCATCCCTTTCCCCTCCACGCTTGGCCGCCCCGGCGCGTCAACTCCTTTGTGACCCGTCTTCTGAGCGGGGTTTGTCTGCTCTCGGTGTCGGGCTGGGCGGCGGCCCCGGACCTGATGGACATCCTCAAAGGCGTCGAGAGCCGCTACAACCGCGCGCAGACCGTGGAAGTCCTTTTCCAGCAGACCTATACGGCGCCTCGGCGGGGCGCCAAGACCGAGAGCGGCCAGCTCTTCCTGCGCAAGCCCGGGCGCATGCGCTGGCAGTACACCACGCCGCCCGGCAAACTGTTCGTGAGCGACGGCAAGTACATCTACCTCTACACCCCCGCCGCCAACCGCGTCGAGCGCTCCAAGGTCAAGGAAACCGACGACATG
Organism: Bryobacteraceae bacterium; assembly: GCA_050008465.1. Taxonomy (GTDB): domain Bacteria; phylum Acidobacteriota; class Terriglobia; order Bryobacterales; family Bryobacteraceae; genus Fen-330. Next base: position 15,568 of record JBEKMO010000045.1, on the reverse strand, counting down.
CGTGCGCCGCTCGCCTTTCTGCTCGGCAAACTCGATTTCCATCGGGATTTCAAGCGCTTCATCACCCGGCAACGCGGCTCGGATCTCTCCATCGCTGCCGAGCCCCGCTCCGACCGCGCGCCCTTCAGCCAAGTCGAGTTCCGGGTGGGGCCGGCCTTCGAGGTTCGCGAGCTGGAAATCACGGGCCAGGACAATTCCCTGATGCAGTTCCGCTTCGAGAACGAGAAGTTGAATCCGCCCCTGAGCGACAAGCTCTTTCGCTTCCAGCCGCCGCCGGGCGCGGAAGTGGTGGACGAGGCGCCCTAGGAGCGTTATGGCGGAATGGGTTCTAAGATACGCGGACAGCCGTGGGGAAATGCACCAGCAGGTGGCCACCGCGGCCTCCGAGCAGGAGGCCCGCGACCACTTCTCCCAGCAGGGATTTCTGGTCTATTCGGTCCGGCCGCGCGCCGCCGGCATCGCCCGGCTCTCCCCGGCCTTTTCCTCCCGCCGCAAGATCCACCTGGGGAAGTTCCTCATTTTCAACCAGCAGTTCGTTACCCTGGTCCGCGCCGGACTGCCGATCCTCAAAGGGCTCGACCTGCTGGCGGAGCGCCTCACCGACCCCAAGCTGGGCCGCCACATCCGCGCCGTCCGCGACGACGTACGCAACGGCGTGCTGCTCTCGGAGGCCTTCCGCAACCAGGGAGTCTTCCCGGGCATTTACGTCACCTCGATCATGGCGGGGGAGAAGAGCGGCAGCCTGGCCGAGGTGCTGGACCGCTACATCGCCTACCAGAAGCTGTCGCTGTCGGTGAGGAAGAAGGTGTTGGTCTCCCTCATCTACCCTTCGCTGCTGCTGACGCTGGTGTGCGCGCTGGTGGTGTTCCTGATCACCTACGTGGTGCCGAATTTTGCCCAGCTTTACGCCAGCATGCAAGCGCGGCTGCCCAAGATGACGCTGGTCCTGATCGCCGTCGGGACCACGGCGCGCAACTACATTCTGGCGGCGTTCCTGGCGCTGGTCGCGGGCATCCTCGGGTTCCGGCTGTGGTCGCGTGGCGATTCGGCCCGGGCGAAGATCGACCGGGTGAAGATGGCCATGCCGGTGCTCGGCGACATCTGGCTGAAATACCAGGTCGCGCAGTTCGCGCGCGTCCTGAGCACGCTGCTGGTGGGTGGCATTCCGCTGGTGCAGGCGCTCCAGACGGCCGCGCAATCCCTGGATACGAGGCTGCTCCAGCGGGCGCTGGAAGCGGCCGAGCGGCTGGTCAAGGAGGGCCAATCGCTCTCGGCGGCGCTCACGACCACGAAGATCTTTCCGGGCCTCGCGATCGACATGATCGAAGTCGGGGAATCCACCGGCGCGCTGCCCTCCATGCTGGCCAGCGTCGCGGAGTTCTATGAGGACGACGTGAACACCCGCATGCAGGCCGCCCTCTCCCTCATCGAGCCGCTGATCATGATGTGCATGGGCGTCTTCGTGGCCTTCGTCCTGGTCGCCCTCTATCTGCCCATCTTCTCCCTGGCCGACACGCTGGGCTAGAGCTTCGGCCGGAACCAGTGCTCCCAGATGCCGAAGCGCGCCTCCTCCGGCATGCGGATGCCGGACTGCTTCAGCGCCAGCAGGATCTGGCCGCGATGGTGGGACTCGTGCGCAATCAGGTAGCCGAGCAGAATCACCCCGGGGCGTTCCTTGATGCGTTCGCCCCGCTCCAGGATGCGCTCGAGCCGCTGCTCGATTCCACGGCTCGACCCGCAAAACGCTTCCAGCAGCTCTTCGCGCCCCGGCGACGCCCCGGTCTCGAAGCGGGGAATGCCCTTCAGAAACTCCCGCCCAACGTGTGCCACCCGCACCGCGTGCAGATGCGCGAACACGCGGCTTACCGTGCGCCCTGTCGAGGGCTTCCCATTCTTCAGCAGTGTCACCGCGGCGAAGCCTTCCTCGGGAATGTTCCGCAAAAGATAGGCGTTGATCTCCTCGTGAACCCGCCACACCTCCAGCACGTCCTGAACCATCGGCCCTCCCATTCTGATTCTCGCCCACGTACCGGGTACACTGGTTGGGACGTGATCCCATTCCGAGGGAGTCGACACATGAAGAAGATGCTCGTGCTTTCGTTCCTGGCCCTTGCTCCAGCGCTGCTGGCCCAGAAGTTCGAAGGACTGGCCCTCACGCCGCCGATGGGCTGGAACACTTGGAACACCTTCCAGGGAAAGATCAGCGAGTCACTCATCAAGGAAATGGCGGAGGCCCTGATCTCGAGCGGCATGCAGAAGGCCGGCTATCGATACCTGGTGGTTGACGATGCGTGGGAAGCCAGCGAGCGCGACGCCCAGGGCAACCTGGTTCCTGATCCGGTGCGGTTTCCGAGCGGCATGAAGGCGCTCGGCGACTACCTGCATTCCAGGGGCTTCCAATTCGGCATCCACAATTGCGCCGGAACCAAAACCTGCGCCGGCTACCCCGGCGGGCGCGGCCACGAGTTTCAGGACGCCCTCACCTACGCCTCCTGGGGAGTGGACTATCTGAAGTACGACTGGTGCAACCACGGAACGGCCAACGCTCAGGAAACCTACAAGACCATGCGCGATGCGATCTTCACCGCCCGCCGCCCCGTGGTCTTCAGCCTCTGCGAGTGGGGGGACACCAAGCCCTGGCTTTGGGCCAAGGACGTCGGCCATTTATGGCGCACCACCGGCGACATTATGGCCTGCTACGACTGCCAGGGCGTCTACTCCCTGGGCTGGAAATTCATCCTGGAAAGCCAGGTGGGTTTGGAGGAATACGCGGGACCCGGACACTGGAACGATCCCGACATGCTCGAGGTCGGCAATCCGGGTCTGACCCTGGCCGAATCCCGCGCCCACTTCAGCCTGTGGTCCATTCTGGCCGCTCCACTGATGGCCGGCAACGATGTGCGCAAGATGTCCGGCGAGGTTCTCGAGATTCTGACGAACCCTGAAGTCATCGCCATCAACCAGGACCCCCTCGGCAAGCAGGGCTACCGGTTCATGAACCACCCCGGAAAGCAGATCTGGGTGAAGGAGCTATCGCGCAAAGAATGGGCCGTCTGCTTCTACAACAGCGGCGACGACACCGTGCAGTTGCGCATCGACTGGAACCACCTGCCCTTCCTCAAGGGTTCTTATCGCATCCGCGATCTTTGGCAGAAGAAAGACCTCGGCCAGACCTCCGCCGAATTCCGCGCCCCCCTCGCCGCGCACGACGTGATTCTGCTCAAGCTGAGCCCGATCTCATAGGCGAAACAGCCGCAGCGCCACCCGCAACCGAGGGACTGCCTAGGCCGTCCGCTGTGGGGACGGCTCAGGCTGTCCCCGGTTGCCCCCCGCGAAACCACCTTAATGCCTCGCGCGTTCCTCTCTCATACGCGTCGATCAGCTTGTCCCACGCGGCGTCGGCCTCCGCGTCGATTTGCTTCCGCGCGGGATCGGCGTCGAACCAGGCCAGCGTCCGGCGGATACCCTGGGAGAACGGCATGGTCGCGCAGTAGCCGGGAACGAAGCGTTTGATCTTGCTGTTGTCGAACACCGCGCTCTGGGACTTGTCCCCGACCAGGCTGCCTACCTCTTCCGGCATGCAGGCCGCGATGAACTCCGACGGGATGTGCACCAGTCGCGGCTCCACGCCCGCGGCCTCGCACACGATCCGGTAGAACTGGTCCCAGCACATGACCTCGTCGCTGGTGATGTGGAAGGCGTGCCCGATCGCCTGGTGGCGCCCCAGCAGTCCCACCAGCCCTTTGGCGAAATCGCTGTTGTGCGTGATCACCCACAGCGACGTGCCATCGCCCGGCACAATGACTTTCTTCCCCCGCCGCATCCGGTCCACCACCGTGTAGGACTTCGTCCAACTGTTGACCGCCAGCGTCACCTGCGTATCGCCGTAGGTCAGCGACGGCCGCACGATAGTTACCGGAAAGCTCTCCTCCCGGTGCGCCCGCATTAAGAGCTCCTCGCACGCAATCTTGTTCCGCGAATATTCCCAGTACGGATTCGAGAGCGGCGTGGACTCGGTGATCAGGTAGTGCGTCGGAGGCTTCTGATACGCGCTGGCCGAGCTGATGAAGATATACTGCCGCGTCCGGCCGCGAAACAGCCGCAAGTCGCGCTCAACCTGCCCGGGCACGAACGCGATCCAGTCGACCACCGCGTCGAACGACGCCCCCTCGAGCGCTGCCGCGGCGCCGGCCTCGTCCTCCACATTCACGCGGAGCGTCTTCACTCGGTCGGGAATATCCACCGCCCGGCGCCCGCGATTCCAGAGCGTGAGATCGATGCCGCGCTCCGCCGCCAACCGTGTGCACGCGGTGCTGATGATCCCCGTTCCACCGATGAACAGAACTCTCATACAATCTCCTTTCACTTCGCCGTGCGAGCCTTCAGGTCCTCGATGTACACCTCGCAGAACTCGCGCCGCATCCCCGATTTCGCGACTGCGCCGTTATCCGTGAACGCCAGGTAGTCCTGCGATTTCACCGTGAACTTCGGCCACGCCGGCAGGCCCTCTCCGTTGGGGTTGCCGCTGCGCGCGAAATTCGCCCAGTAGGCCTGCACCTGCTCAGACAGCTTCTGGTCCTCCGCCGCGAGCTTCACGTTCTCGCCCCAGGTGCCGAACACGAAATTCAGTTCCGAACTGTGAAAGGTGGCCTTCTCGCCCGGCAACGGGCGCTCGAATTCGTACTCGTAGGTGACGTTCCCCGCCGCGGCGTGCGCCACAGCCTGCGCGGTCGATGGACAGCGGAACTCGATATCCGTGGTCCACTGCCTGCCCGGCACGCCGTAGAGCGGGTCCGGCAACCCGTACAGCTTGAGCGCCCGGTCCGCCAGGTTCCCGTAAGTCTTTCGAATCGCCTCTCGGAGCTTCTCTGCCGGGATGTCCCCACCGGTCTCTTGCGCGTTGCTCCCCGTGATCATGGGCACGCGCGCGCTGTGGCCTTCCGCGAACACCACCGCCGGAGGCTTCGGCAGAACATATCCATCCAGCGACGTTTGGAGGCCGGTTCTGTCGTTGGCCGAGGAGTCTTTCGCGGCTTGCAGGATTTCTCTGGGCCCCAGCGTGCGCAGGAACCGGATCGCCCCGTCGTCCGGCGCTTCCAGATGCGCCGCCATCTTCCGCCCGTTCGCTTCCGCGTGCGCCGCCGTCATCGGCCAGTTGAACCCGGAAGCCGCGCCGCTCTCCGCGATGGCGCGGTGGAACAGTCCTGTCGCCAGCGGCGACGTCATCAGAAGACTGATGTCGAACGCTCCCGCCGACTCCCCCGCCGCGGTGACATTGGTCGGATCTCCGCCAAACTTCGCAATGTTCTTCCGCACCCATTGGAGCGCCGCGATCTGGTCCATCAACCCGTAGTTCCCCGAAGTGTGGTGGCGCGATTCGCGGGCCAGTTCCGGATGGACCAGAAACCCGAGCGCTCCCAGCCGGTACTGGATCGTCACCAGCACTACCCCGCGGCGCACCAGCGTTCGCTGATCGAACCCCGCCGCTTCGCCCGACCCGGCCGTGTTCGAGCCTCCGTGGATCCACACGAACACCGGATGCTTCGCTTTCGGCGGCCATTCCGGCGTGGCGACATTCAGGTACAGGCAGTCTTCGGCGCTCTCCTCCACGTAGCGCTTGTTCCAACCCTCGGAAAGCTGCGTGCAGGGCACGCTGAACGCCTCCGCCTCCCCAATCCCCTTCCACGGCGCGACTGGCTGGGGCGCGCGCCAGCGCAGGTCCCCGAGAGGCGGGCGCGCGTAGGGAATCTTCTGGAACGCCGCCCCGCCATCCGCCGCCAGGCGTCCCCGGATCTCGCCGCCGGTCACCGCCACCACCGGGCCGGTCTGCGCCGCCGCGATCCACGCCACCAGAAACCCAAACACCGCACTCTTCCGTCTCATCGCCACGATGGTAACAGATGAGCCTCGCAAAGTACGGGTGACGCCCGCAACCGAGGGACTGCCCCAGGTGTCGAGCTTGCCGTCGGCCGCTAGTCTCCATGCTAAGATGGCTCTTGATGCCGGAGGGCTATCTCCCGATTTTCATTTTTGCCGTGTTCGCCCTGGCGTTCCCCATCGTCGCGCTCATGGCCGCCAAGCTGGTCCGTCCCTCCACGCCCATCTCCACCAAGCTCGAAGCCTACGAGTGCGGCATTCGCGCCGCTTCCGATTCCCGCGGCCGCTACACCGTACGCTTCTACATCATCGCCATCCTCTTCGTCATCTTCGACGTGGAAACGATTTTCCTGTTCCCCTGGGCGGTTCGCTACCGGCAGCTTGGCTGGTTCGGCGTCGCCGAGGTCGCGGTCTTTCTGGCCATCCTCCTGGTAGGTTACGTCTGGGCTTACAAGAAAGGTGCTTTAGAGTGGGTCTGAAACCCGCGAAGTTCATCCCTACCGCCCTGCTTCTGTCCAGTTTGTGCGGCGGTGTTTCCGCGGCCCCCAAGCTGCGGCTCGCAAGTGCTACTTTCGGTCCGTACTCGATCGCCTTGGGCGCCAATGGCGCTTCGCAGACCGTCGAAGTCTATAACGCCGGAGACGGAGCGCTGTCGCCGACCGCGACGCCGTCGGTTCCCTGGCTGTCGGCGTCCGTCGGTCCGTCGCGGACGTGCCAGTCCGTCCCAGGCCAATCCACCTGCCTGCCGATCCAGCTCGGTTTCCAGACCGCCTCGCTCGCCAACGGGACGTACACAGGCGAGGTCACCGTCGGCGATCCGAACGCCATCGACGCGCCGCAGATCATCACCGTCACCGTGAAGATCGGCGGCGGCATTCCCGACAGCCTCAACCTGTACGTGGCGCCGAATGGCTCCTCCGCCACGGCCTCCATGAGTTCCAACTCGTTCATACCGTCCATGAGCACTACCACTCAGGACGGGCGGCAGTGGCTCGCGATCGCCGCCGGCGGCGCCGGCAGTTTCAGCTTCGGCGTCACCTATACGGTCACGGCAACGCACCTGAGCGGCATGCCCGAGGGCGCTTACTTCGGCTCGATCGGTTTCTCCGGGTCCGGTTTCGCGCTGGACAACAAGAACGTCCAGGTGAACTTGCACGTCACCTCGGCGCCGATCGCCGAACAGCCGCAGCCGATCAAGTGGCGTGTCGTGCAAAACTCGCCCAGGCAGCCCTGGACGCTCAACATCAATAACCGCGGTATGGGCAGCCTGGCGGTCTCGGGCGTTGCCACCGCGGGCGGCGCCTGGCTCTCCGCCGGCAATCCCGGCACGGCCATCACGATCACCGCGGACCCGACGGGCCTCGCGCCCGGAGTTTACACGGGCTCGGTCACGGTCACCAGCAACGCTGTGAATAACACGGTGACCGTCCCCGTTCAATTGACCGTCATCCCGCAGTCGGCGCCCTTCACCTACTTCGGTGGAGCAGTGAACATCGCCACCTACCGCGCGACGGATTCCGTCGGCCAGGGCGACATCGTCTCGGTGTGGGGCGAACAGCTTTGCGACGACCAGGCGCGCAGCGCGTCGGCCGTCCCGCTCGGCGCCCAGCTCGGCCCTACACGCGTTCTGGTGAACGACCAGCCCGCGCCATTGTATTACGCCTCCTATGGCCAGATAAACATCCAGGTTCCCTTCGAAACACCGGCTGGCCAAGCGGTCGTGCGTGTGGAGCGCGACGGTCAGCGCGGCAATGGGGTCTCGATGCAGGTCGCCGACCGGGCGCCGCACATCCTCCCCATCCCCTCCACCAACTACGGCATCATCTGGAATTTCAGCCAGAACAACGCGTTTCCCATGCCGATCACTCCTGGCTATTCCAGCCACCCCGCCCATATTGGCGACGTGTTCGTCATCTGGGTCATCGGCTTGGGGCAGGGCAACCCGCCGGTGGCGACCGGCGTCGGCGCGCCGCTCCCCCCGCAGCCGTTGTCCCGCATCCCCGCGTCGCTGAAGGTTCACTTTGGCGACCGGTTTTCGAGTTTCTCCATCGACGCGGATCCATTGGACGTCGTGATGACCCCCACGCTCGTCGGCGTGTACCAGGTCAGCGTGTTAGTCCCGCAGGGCGCCCAGAAAGGCGACCGCGTGCCGCTGTACCTCGACCTCGGGAATAACCGCCTCAGCAATCAGGTGGTCGTCGCCATTGAATGACCACCGAGCGCCTCTACTACCGCGACTCGTACCTGGTTGACTTTCGAGCCACGGTGGTCGGTACCGCCGAGGAAGGCCGTCGCGTCTACCTCGATCGCACGGCTTTCTATCCGGCCTCCGGAGGCCAGCCCCAGGATGCCGGCTCGATCGCCGGCGTCAGCGTGGCCGGCGTCGTAGATGAGGGCGACCGCGTCGCCCACCTCACCAGCGCTCCCGTACCTCGGGGCGAAGCCGCCTGCCGCGTCGACTGGCCGCTGCGCTTCGACCACATGCAGCAGCACAGCGGCCAGCACCTGCTCTCCGCCGTGCTCGTCGAGATGTTCGGCGCCGCCACGGTGGGCTTTCACCTGGGCGCGGAATCCTCCGCCATCGACGTCGCGCTCATCTCGCTGGATCCGGCACAGGCCGCCGCTGTCGAGCGCCGCGCCAACGAATTGGTCTGTGAGAATCGCCCCCTCGCCATCTCTTTCGAGGAGCGCCCCCCGGATCTGCGCAAACCGTCCGAGCGCGAGGGGCTGCTGCGTATCGTCTCGATCGAGGGTCTGGACCGCAGCGCCTGCGGCGGCACGCACGTCCGCGCGACCGGCGAGATCGGCCCCATCCTGCTCCGCAAACTGGACAAAGCGCACGGCAGCGTGCGCATCGAGTTCCTCTGCGGCCTGCGCGCCATTCGCCGCGCCCGCGCGGATCAGGATGCGCTCGCGAAAATCGCCCGCCTCTTCTCGGCGCCCCCGGACGAAACGCCCGCGCTGGTTGCGGCCCAGATCCAGGCCCTGGATGTCTCGGAGAAGGCGCGGCGCCGCCTGGCCACGGAGCTGGCCCGCTTACGAGGCGGCGAGCTGTACCGGGCCACCGCCCCCAACGCTTCCGGGCTGCGCTCGGCCCTTCAGCGCCTGCCCAAGGGCGCCGCACTCGATGACGAGCTGCGCGCCACCGCCCAGGGATTCGCCGCCGGGGACAAGGCTGTTTTCATTGCCGTCGTCGAAGAACCGCCCGCGCTGCTCCTGGCCGCCTCCAAAGACGCCGGCCTCCACGCCGGCGATCTGCTGAAGTCCGCCGTCACCCGCCACGGCGGCCGCGGCGGCGGCAACGCCCAGTTGGCCCAGGGCAGTCTCCCCTCCCTCGAAGCCCTCGAGCTGGCCCTCAAGCAGTTGGTCCCCTGATCCTCTCCTACTCCACCTCCACCCAGGCGTGCTTCTGCGAGCTCTCCAGCACCTTCTCGAGCAGCCGCATCATCTGGTAGCCGTCCGCGAAGGTCGGGTATTCGACCGGCGCCGAGCGGTCCGCCACCGTCGCGTAGAACCGCCGGAAACACTGCTTGTGCGCGTCGTCGTAGCCCTCGCTGTGACCGCCCGGCAGATCCGCGTAGCTCTTCGCCCCCTCGGCCAGCAGCGACGGGTCCTTGATGAGGATCTGGTTATTGGAGTTCCGCTGGCCGATCCACAACTCGTCCGGCCGCTCCTGGTTCCAGATCACCCCCGACTTACTCCCGTAGATCTCCACTTGCAGCCGGTTCTTGCAGCCCGCGTTCACCTGGCTGGCCGTGAACGCGCCGCGCGTGCGCTCTCCCATCCGCAACAGCACCGCCCCGAAGTCCTCGGTCTCGATCGGCACCTCGTCGAAGTCTTCCGGCCGCAGCGTCTTGCCGGCGAAGGTCTCCACCGCCATCTTGGGCCGCTTGCGGGTCTTGTGGAAGATCTGCAAGTCCGCGCACAGCGCCGTGATCTTCTGCCCGGTGATGTGCTGGACGGTGTCCATCCAGTGCGAGCCGATATCGCCCATCACCCGCAGCGGGCCGTTGTCCTGGGCCACGATGCGCCAGTTCCAGTCCGTGTCGTACAGCAGCCAGTCCTGCGAGTAAGTGCCCTGCACCACCAGGATCTCCCCCAGCTCGCCGCTCTCCCGCATGCGGCGCATGTGCTGCACCAAGGGATAGGACCGCAGGTTGTGGTTCAGGCAGTTCGCCAGGCCGGTCGCCCGCGCGACCTCCACCAGTTCGCGCGCCTCCGCCGCCGACACGGCCAGCGGTTTCTCGCACAGCACGTGCTTGCCCGCCAGCAGCGCCTCTTTGCAGATCGGAAAGTGCGTGGCGTTGGGAGTGCAGACGTGCACCGCCTCGATCTCCGGATCCTTCAACACCTCGCGGTAGTCTCCCGTGACCTTGTCGATGCCCACCTGCCGGCCGAAGGACGCCGCAAGTGCCGCGGTCTCCCCCGCCACGGCGGCCACCTCCACATTGCCCAGCCGGCGGATCGCCTCGGTGTGCACCCGCCCCATGAATCCGGTCCCGATGACGGCAGTCTTGATCTTGCGCATGGCGTCCTGGTTCCGATCCTTTCTCACACGTATGCGTGCCCTCAGCCAATGTAGCATCAGGCTCGCGGGGGCGTCTACGCTTTGGTCGTGATCGGCATCAACCCGAGTCCCACCGCCATGGCTACCACGCTCGCGCCGATCGGGTTCAGCACCACCTGCGGCGGCACGTACTTGTAGAGACCGAACACGGCCAGCCCGCAGATTGCCAGCGCCGTGAAACCGCCCACCGCGGCGCCCACAACCGCCGTCCTCGCGCCGACCGGTTTGACCAGGATTCGCAGCCCGCTGGGCACCGCCCCGAAAACGAAGACCAGGATGGTGATCGAAGCCGGGAAGTACACCTCCATCGCCGCCGCCTCCCAGGTCGGCGCGCCGTAACTCGAAGCGGAGATGCGCGCAGTCCCCATCTTTCGCGGAGTGAAGTGGGAGTGCCCCTGGATCGCGTTGGCCGCGATCTCGATCGGATTCTGGTCGAAATCCCCCAGGCCGGAGTCTAGTGCGAGGTATACCTTCCTTGCCTCGGGCAATTGGATCGGGGTCCCGTGCAGGTCCAGGATCTCCGCCTGGATTTCGGTGGAATCGCCCAGCGGTATCCGCGGGGGGCTCGCTTTGAGGGAGATTTCCTTGATGGCCAGGTCGAACTGGACGTCGTTCTCCCCCCCGCTTCTTAGGCGCACGATTTGGTCGGCGTTGGAGTGAATGTAGTTCACCTTCACCGCGCCCACTCTTTCCGAACTCAGGTAGGTCTCCCCGAGGTACTCCCCGCTGGGAATTACCAGCGGGTTCGGCGCCAGCAGGCCGCTGTCGCTGAAAAACAGCAGGCTGAGGTCCCTTGGCGCCGCGTCGGTGAGGAAAGCCGTGACCTTCGCCCGGTCGGAGCCGTTGGCGGTGAGCTTCGCCCCCGTGTTCGAACACCTCACGTCGAGGTACAGCGGTTGCGGCTGCGGGGGGCGCTGAGGCGGCGCGGAACAGCTTGCCCGCGCCCTGCCAGGCCGCGGTTGCATCGGAGCCACCGCGGCGCGCCCGCGCCTCGCCTGAACGTAGGCCGCGTCCTCCCGCAATTCGGGATGCGTCGCCTTGATCAGGGCGATGCCCGGCTCCCGGATTGGCACCGCCGCGCGCGCGGAGCTCTCGCCGCGGCGAATGCGCACGATCTGCCTCTCCAGCAGCTTGTCCTGGAGCCACAGTTCCAGATTGATTTCGTAGTCTTTCGGAGCCCGCGCGGCCTGGTTGTAAGCGTCGCGCAGTTCCAGCGTGACGTTGATCCGCTCCCCGGCATTCACGCTCGACCTTTCCGGCAGGACGGCCAGCCTCACCGGAGGATTCGGTCTTTGCCCCCATGCAACCGGGCCGAAGAAAGCCAGGCAAATCACGAAAACGGAACTCGCCTTCCGCATCACAATGTCCTCCTGTCGCGGCAAATTCGTGTAGCTATTATAGGCACATTACTGCCGCCGCCTCTCCCGCAGCGGGGCGGTCAGCGCAGGTAGAACAGGCTGAGACGGGGGAGGGCGGCGGATTCGAGCAGGCGGCGGTCCAGGAATTGCCGCTCCAGCATCGCGATCTGCTCGGCGGTCATCTTGGCGCGGTAGGGGCGGAGCTGGAGGTCGAATTCGCGGCGGGCGGCGACGAGGTCGTCGTCGGTCTGGCGGGTGCGGGCCGCGGCGATCATCTTGTCCTCGAGCGCGGTGAGGCGGCGCTCGAGATCCTCGAGGTTGCCGTAGTGCAGCTCCACCTCGGCGGCCAGCCGGTCGAGCGCGGCGGCGATCTCCTCGAAGGAGGCCTTGCGCAACTGATCGGCGTCGGCCGCGAGGTACGTACGCAGCTCGTCGAGAGCGAAGGGCGGCGCGGCGGCTCTCGATGGCGCGGGCGGCGCCGCGCCGGCCATGATCCGCGCCTGCTCGACGACCGCCTGGGCGCAGTAGGCCAGCGAGTTGATCGTCCGGACCTTGGACTTGCGGCCGCGCCACTTCTCGAAGGCGTCGTCGATGCCGCGCAACACCGCCTCCAGGGGGAGGCCCGCCTCCTTCCAACACTCGATCAAAGCCCAGTCCAGGGGCGAGAGCAGAAACAAGCCGGTGCCGCGGGCCTTCTGAAAGTGCTCCTCGACCTCGGTGAAGTAGTTGAAGTAGTTGCCGGACCAAAGCTCTTCGCTCATCGCGGCCGGGTCCGCTCCCAGATCAGCTCGAGGCCCTCGAGCGTGAGGTCTTCATCCAGTTGCTTCAGGAAGCGCGAGCCGCGCACGATGAGGTGGGCCTGGCCGCCGGTTGCGACCACGCGCGTTTCCGAGCCCAGCGCTTCGAAGAGCCGTTCGAGGATGCCGTCGATCATGCCGATGGTGCCGTAGTAGATGCCAGACTGCATGTTGCCGACCGTGTTGGTGCCGATCAGCCGCGCGGGTTCCCGGATGTCGATTAGGGGCAGGCGCGCGGTCTTCGCGAACAGCGCCTCGACGGCGATGCCGATGCCCGGGCAGATGAGACCGCCGAGGTATTCGGCGCGCGCGGATACGACATCGAAGGTGATGGCGGTGCCGAGATCGACCACCACGCAGGGACCGCCGTACTTGTGGAACGCGGCCAGGCCGTTGGCCACGCGGTCGGCGCCGAGCTCCCACGGATTGTCGCAACAGATGCGCAGGCCGGTATCGGTCTCCGGCGTTACGAACAGGGGCTCCGTGTGGAAGTAGCGGAGGGCCATCGCGGCCAGCGAGGAGTCCAGCGGCGGCACGACACTGGCGATGATGATGCCATCGACCCGGGCCAGGTCGAGCGCGGAGAAGGCAAACAGGTTGCGCAGCAGGATGCCCCACTCATCGGCGGTCTGTTCGTGGACCGTTTGCAGCCGCCAATTGGCGGTGAGCCGGCGGTCTTCAAAGACCCCGATGGTGACGTTGGTGTTGCCAACGTCGAGTGCCAGTAACATAACGCTCCTTAGCCGGCCGGCCGGAGGCCTCCCGCTAAGATCAGTGTACGCGCGCCGTCGGGCCGGCGCAGGTAGAGGAAGCCGCTGGGGTCGAGGCCGTCCGTCACTCCTTCCATTGTGTCAACGACGACGCGCTTGCCCTGCACGTAGCTGGAAGCGCGGGAGAACGCCTCTATTATTGCGTCTCGGCCTTCATCGACGAGGATTGCGGTGAAACGGTCGACGGATTCGAGCAGGTTGGTGAGGAGTTGGTCGCGGGAGTGGGGGCGGCCGGAGGCGAGGCGCAGGGAGGTCGCCAGCTCGGCGATGTCTTCCGGAAAGGCGGATTGGTTGACGTTGATGCCGATGCCGGCGATGAAGGCGGGGCGTTCGGTCTCAACCAGGACGCCGGCGCACTTCTTCTCGCCGACCAGGACGTCGTTGGGCCAGCGCAGGTCGCAGGTCAGGCCGGTGGAATTGGCGATCGATTCCGCCGTGGCGAGGCCCAGCGCCAGCGAGAGCACGGGGAAGCTCCCCGGCGGGATCGCGAGCCGCAGGACGATGGAGACGTACAAGCCGGAGCCGCGCTCGGAATGCCAGGCGCGGCCTTGGCGGCCGTAGCCGGCAGTCTGTTCGTCGGCGCCCACGACGGCTCCGGACGGGCAGCCCTGGCGCGCGAGCCTGGCAGCCTCGATTTGGGTGGAGGCGCAGGACTCGAACCAGACGATCATAGCTCGATGCCGCCACTGTGGGCGGGTCCAGGAGGACCCGCGCGGACCAGGAGGTCCGCCCTACCCTCCAGCCGGAAATTGAGGTTCACGGCGGTGGCCGAATGGGTGATTGCGCCGCAGGAGACGAAATCGGCGCCGGTTTCAGCGTAGGCGCGCACGTTCTCGAGCGTGATGCCGCCGGAAAGCTCGACCGTGGCGCGGCCGGCGATGTAGCGGATCTCGGAGGCGGCCTGCTCGGGGGTCAGGTTGTCGAGCAGGAGGCGCCTCGCGCCGCAGGAGAGGGCCTCGTCGAGCTCGGCGCGGGTGCGGACCTCGATTTGCGGCTCGCCTCTCTGCTTCGCCCGCTCGAAGGCCGCCCTCACGCCACCCGCCGCCACGATGTGGTTGTTCTTGATGAGAATGGCGTCGTAAAGGCCCATGCGGTGGTTCACCACCCCGCCGGCGGTGGCGGCCATTTTTTCGAGGCGGCGGAGCCCGGGCGTGGTTTTGCGGGTGTCGAGGATGCGGCAGCCGGTGCCCGCCACCGCCTCGACGTAGCGGCGGGCCAGCGTAGCGATGCCGCTGAGCCGCTGGAGGAAGTTGAGGGCCGTGCGCTCACACTCGAGCAGCTTGCGGGCGGGACCGCGGACGAAGGCAAGCGGCTCGCCGGGCGCGCACTCATCGCCGCTGCGCTTGAAGAGATCGGGCTCGTCGTAGATCAGCGGCAGCAATTCGACGCCGGCGAGGATGAGCGGCTGGCGGGCGAAGAAACGGCCGGCGGCACGCATTTCGGCGGGGACGCAAGCTTCGGAGGTGATGTCGCCGCTTCCGATATCCTCGGCGAGCGCCCGCCTCACCGTCTCGAGGACCTCGGGATGGTGGACGTCGAAGACCATGCTACCTCCGGGACAAGGCTGGAGCCTTATCCTACTAGCGCGGCCCGGCTCTTGGCGAGCTGGGCCTCGTATTCCGCGAGTTTCTGGCGGATCGTGTCAACCACGTGCTCGGGCGCGCGCGCCACAAACTCCTGGTTGCCGAGCTGGCGCTGGGAATTGGCGATCACTTTCTCGAGCTGCTCGATCTCCTTCTCGAGGCGTTTCCGCTGGAGCTCGACCTGGGCCAGCGGGATGCGGAGCGCGAGATCGAATTCGGTGGTAGAGCGCTTGGCCCCCTGGACCTCGGTGGGGGCCGACTCCGGGCGGACCTCGAGCTTGAGGTTCGCCAGCTTCTGGATGGCGTCGATCTGTTTGCGGGCGACATCGGCGGCCGCGGTCGGCGAGTACAGGATGCCCTCGAGCTGCTCCTTGGGGCTCACGCCCATATCGGCGCGGAGGTTGCGCGCCGCGGTGACGATCTCCTGGAGGAGTTGCATCTGGCGCTCGGCCGGGTAATCGGTGACGTGGATGTAGTACTGCGGATACTGGCTGAGCGCGATCGAGATCGGCCGCGCGGCGGCGCCCTGGGCGAGCCGCTGCCACAGCTCCTCGGTGAGGAACGGCATCACCGGGTGGAGCAGACGCAGCGACGTTTCGAAGACGGTGAGGAGGTT
>JBEKMO010000044.1:0-42230 GCA_050008465.1 Bryobacteraceae bacterium | reverse complement strand
GCGAAGCGCGAATGCCGCCTCCCTACAAGCCGGATCCGGCCGTACCCGAGATCCTCGCGCCCCGAAATGAGCCCGGGCTTGGGGCCATCGACTTCGGCGCGGTCGCGATCCAATTCCTGCGGAACGCCTACCTGGGAACGGGCATGTACGCGAAAGAGAAGCCCAGAAAGAACCTGCGTCTGATCGCCAACATCCAGGACCCCAGTTATGTTCTGGTCGCGGCCAAGGCCGGGACGGGCATTACCGACTTGTCGCAGATCCGGCAGAAGCGCTGGCCAGTCCGCATTCTGACCGCGGGGATCGGCGGCGACTCGTCGCGCATCCTGGCTTACTATGGCCTCTCGAAACAAACGGTGGAGGCCGCCGGCGGCCGCGTGGGCAATACGCCCGCCGACCGCGAGAACTTCGACGTCGTCATTGGAGGAGGCGGCGTCATGACGACCGCTCCGGAGTGGAGAATCTGGACGGAGATCAGCCAGAAGTTCGACCTCGACTTCCTCCAGTTGCCGGACGATCTGCTGGCGGAACTGGCGCAGGAGGGCGAACAGGACCGCGGCGTCATCCCCGCGGGGCTATATCGCGGCATCGAGCGGCCGATCCCGACGGTGGTGCGCACCGGAACGGCGGTCTACGGCCGGGACGACATGCCTGACGACTTCGCGTATATCGTCGCGAAAGCGATGGACGAACAGCAGCAGCTCCTGCAATGGAGACATCTGAACTTCTCCTACAACGTCCACACGGTCTGGAAGGGGTACGAAGTTCCGCTCCATCCCGGCGCTGCCCGCTACTACAAAGAGAAGGGCTACATGAAGTAGTCCGCTTCCCGCGTCAAATGAGGTCAAAATGACAATTCGCTCCTATTTCGCAATGGCGTGCCTGCTGTCGCCGTTGATTGTATGGTCTCAACAGGCCAACGTGAATCTGGACTACAACCCGCAGAAGAACACCGAAAACCTCGTTCCATTCAGCGCCACGATCAACTCGCCCGACGTCCAGGACGACGGAACGGTCACGTTCCGGTTGAAAGCGCCGGCCGCCAGGGAAGTGCTGCTCTCGGGCGTCGCCATTCTCACCGCACTCGTAAAATCGGGCAAGTCCGTACCGTTCACGAAAGGCGACGACGGCGTGTGGACGCTCACGGTAGGCCCTCTCAAGCCGGACATGTATATCTACAACTTCGTGGTGGACGGGGTGCGGATCGCAGACCCGAACAATAGCATCGCCGGCTTCACCGCTATGCCGCCGTACAGCCAACTGGTCGTACACGGCAGCGGCCCCGCGTACTACGATGCGCGCAACGTCCCGCACGGAACGGTGACGCGGCATGTCTACCATTCCAACGTAACGAACGGCGAGCGCGAGCTCTATGTCTACACGCCTCCCGGGTACGACCGCGGCAAGCGCTATCCGGTGTTGTATCTCGTGGGCGGAAGCGGCGACCTGCCCTCGAACTGGGTATATGACGGGCGTGTGAACTTCATGATGGATAACCTGCTGGCCGAGAACAAGGCCGTCCCCATGGTGATCGCCATTCCCAACAACCAGGTCGTCCATCGGAACAATCCGCGGCACGTCGAACTCACGTTCAAGCTGTTCGAGGCGGAGCTCCGGCAGCACGTCATTCCCCTGGTCGAGCGCGAGTACAGCGTCCGCCGCGATCCGAAGGGCCGCGCGCTTTCGGGACTGTCCATGGGCGGCCGTCACACTCAGTTCGTCGGGTTCAATTCCCTGGACTTGTTCGCTTCCTTCGGAGTGCTCAGCGCCGGCGATGTCGACAGTGAAAAGTCGATCGCCAAATTCCTGAACGATCCGGACGTGAACAAGAAGATCGACTATCTTTTTGTGGGACTGGGGACCGCGGAAGCAGAGGGACAGATGGGCGCCCGCTGCGTTGCCCTGCATCAGGCTTTGCTCGACCACAAGATCAAGCACGAATACTACGTGGGCGGATATGGCGGCCATGATTGGGCCACGTGGCGCCACCTGCTCTATTACCGCTTTCTGCCGAACCTGTGGCGCCAGCAGTAGCGAAAGGGCCCGAGAAACAGCGATACCCTTTTGCATGACGTCTTGCAGGCGATTACAATACAGACTCCGTGAGTGCACCATAACAGGAGGACTCAAATGAACTTCACGAAGATTACCGCACCGTGTTACCTGCTGGCCCTCACGCTCGCATCGACGGACGCCCGGTGCCAGCGTCCCGCTATCACAGTGGACCTTTCACATCCGGGCGCGAAGATCAGCCCTACTCTATACGGCATCTTCTTCGAGGAGATCAATCACGCCGGAGACGGCGGGCTATACGCCGAGTTGATCCGCAACCGCGGTTTTGAAGAGCGCACTACGCTGGGCTGGTCTCTGGAGACGACGGGAGCGGCCCGCGCGAGCATGACGTTGGACACTTCAAAGCCGCTGAACGAATCCAACAAGACATCGCTGCGCGTCGAGATCATGAGCGCCGACAAAGGCGGGCGTGTCGCCGTGGTGAACGAAGGCTTCTGGGGAATCGGGCTCGAAAAGGGCGAAAGATATCACCTGTCGTTCTACGCCCGCGCGGCCGGTTTCGATGGCTCCCTGGAAGCTCGTATCGAGGGGCCCGGGGGCATGGTCTACGGATCCCAGATCGTCACAGGGATCGGTCCGGACTGGAAACGCTACTCCGCGTCGTTCGAGAGTTCGGGCGCCGAGCCCAAGGCGCGCCTGGCGCTCGTCGCCACGGCCCCGGGAACCGTTTGGCTGGACACGGTTTCGCTGTTCCCGGCAAAGACCTGGAAGGGCCGGTCCAACGGCATGCGGCAGGATCTGGCTCAGATGCTGGCCGACCTGAAACCCGCCTTCATGCGTTTCCCGGGAGGCTGCTACGTGGAGGGCGGCGATTACTTACGCAACGCTTTCCGCTGGAAGACCACGGTACAGGACATCGCCCAGCGCCCCGGTCACCTGAACGACACGTGGGCATACTACTCCACGGATGGGCTCGGGTTTCATGAGTACCTGCAACTGGCCGAGGACCTGGGCGCGGAACCGCTGTTCACCGTCAACGTCGGCATGGCCCACCGCGAGTCTGAGCCGATGGAGCGCATGAACGCGTGGGTGCAGGACGCCCTGGACGCGATTGAGTACGCCAACGGCCCGGTCACGAGTAAATGGGGTGCGTTGCGCGCGAAAAACGGGCACCCCAAGCCCTTCAATCTGAAGTACATGGAGATCGGGAACGAAAACGGCGGCCCGAACTACGAGGCCCGTTACCCGCTCTTTTACAAGGCGATTAAGGCCAAGTATCCGAACATGATCCTGATCTCCAATACGCTGGTGAAGTCCCCGATGGATATCGTGGACAATCATATCTACTCCTCGCCGGAACGGATGCGCGACGTCACCGACACGTACGATACCTGGGACCGCGCCAGCCGCCCGAAAGTCTTCGTCGGCGAGTATGCCGTCAATGGCGGCGTGGGGGCCGGCAACCTCAAAGGCGCCCTGGCCGAAGCGGCCTACATGATGGGCTTCGAGCGCAACGCCGACGTAGTCATCATGGCGTCCTATGCGCCGCTCTTCTACCATGTGGAGGACCGCAGATGGCCGGTTAATCTGATCGGCTACGACAGCGCCCATGTGTTCGGCACGCCTTCGTACTGGGTACAGTGGCTCTTCGCCCACAACCGCGGCGATGTCGTGCTTCCCCTCCATCTGCAAGTCGAGAAAGAGAAGTTCGTTCTCCCGGCAGACCGCGGGGGCATCTCGCTGGGGACCATGGACAGCCAAGCCGAGTTCAAGGACGTAAAAGTGTCCAGCGGCTCGCAAGTGTTGTATTCCTCGGATTTCGCCAACGACGCGTCCGAGTGGCGCAGTTTCGGAGGAACCTGGGCGGCGGAAGACGGCGTCTACAAGCAGACCTCCACGGAGGCCCGGGCGCGCGCCTTCATTCGAGGCGACGATTGGCGGGACTACAGTGTCACTCTGAAAGTCCGCAAGACCGCGGGCGATGGCCGGGTGAGCATCGGCGTCCGCGGGCGAGGACCGGGAGGCGGCGCGATGCTGAACCTCGGTGGACCCGCCGGAACCCTGGCCTCGTTGGACCGCATGGCGATGGGCGGCGGAAGTTCGCTGGGGAGCGCGCCGGGCACGATGGAGACTGGACGGTGGTATGACGTCAGGATCGACGTAACCGGACCTCGCGCCCAGGTTTTCATCGACGGCAAACCGGCCCTTGATGTCGCCAACTTCTATCGCGAAATGGCGCTGGCTCCCCTGGAGGCGGCAGCCTCTCTTGACCAGAACTCCGGCGAGATCGTAGTCAAGGTGGTGAACTTCACCGAGCAGCCGCAGACTACCAGCATCCATCTGGAGGGAGCCCCTAAGATCGAATCCGAAGGCACGGACATCCTGTTGACCTCGGCCAGCCCGGAGGACGAAAACACCATTGAACAGCCGCGAAAGGTGGTCCCGGTGACGCGCAAGGCTTCAGGGTTCGCGCCGGAGTTCACGCGAACGTTCGTCCCCCGTTCACTGACCATTTTGCGGCTGAAGACCGTGAAGGCCAGTGCCGCGCTGCGTCCGTAACGGACGGAAGTTGCAGAACCGCTCCCGTCGCCGAAAGGCGAGCATCTGTGGTCTGCGCTCTTGCGGGGGCCTCTGCGGTCTGGACTAGTCCCCGTCTGAACCGGATCGAGGCGAACAGGGTAACTCAAGGCCAAGTTCTGACGCCTATAGGCTGTTCGCTTGTATTGTGAGAAGACAACAGGGAGGCCGGATTGCGACGCCTCGGCCGGCCCTCTTTTGGTGACTTGGACAACCATCATGCACGGCTGGAGACAGTGGTTCTTATTAGCGACGCTGGTTGCGGTTCTTACGGGAACGGCGGCAGCGCAACCTGTGGCGGTCACCATTGACGCCACACGCACGGCGCAGCCGATCACGAAGTTTGTATTCGGCGGCTTCATGGAGCCGGCCACGACCCGGGTTTGGGCCGAGATGTTGTACGACCGGAAGTTCTTCAACGAGATCAACTCAAAGCCGCAGCCCGCGCCGCCGGCTGGAGGGTTTGGCCGAAGAGGGCCGCAACCCCGATGGGAGCCCGTTGGCGCCGACAAGTTTGTGGTTATGGACGGCAAGAACGCCTACGTGGGTGAGTGGAGTCCGCTCATCCGGCTGGAGGCGGCAACACCACACGGCATCAGCCAGTCGGGGATTTCGCTGCGCGCTGGAAGGACCTACACGGGACGAATCGTGCTGGCAGGCAGCCCCGGCGTCAAGGTGGATGTCAGCTTGGTCTGGGGGCCGAATCCGGGGGATCGCCAGACGATTAGCGTTCGCACGCTTACCGCCAATTACACCAAGTTACCCTTGAAGTTCACGGCCAAGGCGGATACTCGCGAAGGCGCGTTCGAGATTGTCGGGATTGGCAGCGGCACGTTCCACATTGGGGCCGCTTCTCTGATGCCGACGGACAACGTCTCGGGGTTCAAGGCCGGGATGATCCGCTCGCTCAAGGAGCAAGGGATCGAGATTGCACGCTGGCCCGGCGGGAACTTCGTCTCCGCTTACGACTGGCGCGACGGTATAGGCGACGCCGACAAGCGGCCGCCGCGGCGCGAGCTCGCCTGGAACGGGCTGGAGTCGAACGACATGGGCATCGACGACTTCATGACGTTCTGCCGCCTGCTGGGCGCGGAGCCCTATATTGCGGTGAACACTGGGCTGGGTGACGCGCATTCGGCGGCGGAGGAAGTCGAGTACGTGAACGGTCCCGCCACGAGCCGGCTGGGACGGCTGCGCGCAGCCAACGGACATCCCGCGCCGTACGGCGTAAAGATCTGGGGAATCGGCAACGAGATGTACGGTCCCTGGCAGTGGGGCCACATCGCCATCACGCAATATCCAGAGAAGCACAACCTGGTCGTCCAGGCAATGAGGAAAGTCGATCCGGCGATTAAGGTGATAGCCTCCAGCGCCACGCCGGAGGAAACATCCTGGTGCTACATCGAGAACCGGCAGTTGGGCACCTTCCCGGGGCGCGAAGCGGTGAACGATAAGGTGCCTTTCGCCTTTGGCTCAAAGTATGACTGGACGGGAGCGCTACTGGAGCATTCCGCCGACTACATCGATTACCTCGGTGAGCACTTCTATGGCTACCCCAACCTGGCGATCGATGCCGAGACTCAGCAGTTCGTGGAGGCCAACGATTTGCTCGCCGACAAGGTGCGCCGGCTGTCGAACCGGGTGGAGTTCAAGTTCGAGGCATGGGAGGAGTACGTGAAGCGGATGCCGTCCCTGAAGGACAAGGACATCAAGTTCGCTTTCGACGAATGGTCTCCCAGGAACCGGTCGCTCACTCCGGGGGGCGCTCCCGCCGCCGGCAATCCGATGTTGAATCCCATGACCAATGCCCTGGTCTACCACGAGTTCTTCCGGCACTCC
The DNA here is from genome assembly GCA_050008465.1 of Bryobacteraceae bacterium. Taxonomy (GTDB): domain Bacteria; phylum Acidobacteriota; class Terriglobia; order Bryobacterales; family Bryobacteraceae; genus Fen-330. Next base: position 35,804 of record JBEKMO010000044.1, on the reverse strand, counting down.
GATAAGGTGGGTTTGGCGGTGGCCACCGGCGGCATGGGGCTGACGGCGATGGACGCCTATGGCGACCCGGTCGGGTTCCGAATGGAGGGGCTGGTCATGAAGGTGCTGCACGACCACTTTGCAGGTGCGCTGCCGGTTGCCGTCACTGGCAACTCCCCCCAGCACGCCATTAAAGGTACTGTCGGAGTGGACACCTCGGCGCGCCCCTCTGGAAGTCCAACCTACCCGCTTGACGTCTTTGCGGCGCTGAGCGCGGACCGCAAGAAGCTGGTGATTTCGGTGGTGAATCCGACCGAGACGGCGCAGGAGTGCGAGCTGAACCTGAGCTGGGTGCAGGCGGGCGCGGCGAAGCTGTGGCAGTTGACGGCGCCGGCCGGGGCTGCTCCGGCGCCGACGCCGGCGGCGCGGGGCGCATTCAATTTTGGGCCTCCGGCGAAGATGGCGGAGACGTCGCTGCCGCAGGCGCCGCGCACGGCTGCCCTGCCTCCGGCCAGCATCAGCGTGTATGAATTCGAGGTGCGGTAGTAGAATCTGGATACCGTGAACCGATTAGGAGTCTGTCTTGCTATGTTCAATCAACGTAAAACGGTCCTTGTCGCCGGCCTGCTTCTGACTCTTCCGGTCAGCGGCGGCGATTTCGTGATGCAGGTGACCGATAATGGCTACCTGAATACGCAGGGCTTCAGCGTCACTCTCTACAAAGACACTTTCCACCCAATTTTCGTCGACGAGAAGAAAGCCGCCATGGAGATGATCCTTCATGGGCAGCGCATCGCCACCGGCGGCGATGTGCGCCTGGTGCCCACTCCGGAGCAGTGGGACCTGGTGGCGAAATTGAATGGCCAGCAGGCGGACAAAGAACACAACCGTCTCACTGCGCAGTTGTCGTTTCCCAGTTACGAGATGAACTATCGCCTCGAAGTCGCTGCCGAACCAGGCGGCGTGCGGGTGAGCGTGAACCTCGAGAAGCCGCTGCCGGAGAAAATGGCCGGCCGCGCGGGCTTCAATCTGGAGTTCCTGCCGTCTATCTACGTCGGCAAGAGCTATGCGGTAGACGGTAAGTCGTTCGGGATCATGCCGCGCAGTCCTCAGGACCCGATGCAGAAGGTGCTGCCGTCGCCCGACGACCCGAAGAAACTGCCGTACCAGGAGGAATGGGACAAAGAGAAGGGCTATACGCAGCCGCTTCCGTTTGCCACCGGCAGAAGCGTCACGCTGGCGGCGGAAGACCCGCAGTATCGCATCACCGTCACCTCTGAAAACGGGCCGGTGTCTCTTTATGACGGCCGTAACCGGGCCCAGAACGGCTGGTTCGTGGTGCGCACCCTGATCCCTTCGGGCAAGACCGAGGGCGCGGTGGTCTGGCACATCCGTCCGGACGTGATTCCGAACTGGACGCGGCCGCCGATGGTGGCTCACAGCCAGGCCGGCTATGCCCCCAACTTCCCGAAGGTCGCCGTCATCGAACTGGATCCGAAATTCGATGCGCCCAAGACGGCGAAGGTACTCCGCCTGGGCGAAGACGGCTCTTATCGGCAGGTCTTTGAAGGACCGGTTTCCACTCCCACGCCGTGGCTGCGCTACACCTACGCGAAGTTCGATTTCTCTTCGGTCGAAGAGCCCGGCCTGTACGTGATCGAGTACGCGGGCCAGAAGACCGACCTGTTCCCCATCGCCAAAGACGTTTACAGCCGGACCTGGCAATCCAGCCTGGACGGCTTCCTCGCCGTCGAGATGGATCACGTCTTGGTGAGGGAAGGCTACCGGCTGTGGCACGGCGTTTCGCATCTCGACGATGCGCGCCAGGCGCCGCCGAACACACAACACTTCGACGGGTACCGCATGGGCCCGAACCTCGATTCGCCGTACCAGCCCGGCCAGCACATCCCCGGATTGAACGTGGGCGGCTGGTTTGACGCCGGCGACTACGACAACATCGCCTTCAGCCAGTATTCCGTCATTCAGGACCTGGCTCTGGCCTACCAGGAGTTCGACCTGAAGTGGGACCAGCTTACGGTGGACGAGACGGCCCGCGAGGTGGAGATGCACCGGCCCGACGGAGTTCCGGACGCGGTGCAGCAGGTCAAGCATGGGGTTCTGCAGGTGCTGGCGCAGATCAAGGCCATCGGCCACCCGATCATGGGTATCATTGAGCCCAATCTGCGCCAGTACACGCACCTGGGCGATGCCGCATCGAAGACCGATGGACGGATCTACTCGGAGAAGCTCGGGCCCAACGAGGTGGACGGGAACTTCTCCGGCAAGCCGGACGACCGCTGGGCCTTCACCACCAAGAGCGCGTACCTGCAGTACGGCGCCGCGGCATCGCTGGCCGCTGCCGCGCGGGTGCTCAAAGGCTGGGACGACCCGCTGGCCAAGGAGTGCCTGGATAACGCCGTCAAGCTGTGGGACGAGGAACACGCCCATCCGACCCCCAGCCAGGGCCGCTCATTCGGCCCTCAGGGAATGGCCGCGGCCATGGACTGGAACGCCGCGGTGGAGTTGTTGATCGCCACCCATGGCGCCGAGCCATATAAGAAGCGCGTCCTGGAGCTGTTCCCCACAATCAGGCAGCGGTTCGGATTCAACGGCTGGACGGCCGTGCGCGCCCTGCCCTACATGGACGCGGAGTTCAAGAAGCAGCTTGAAGAGGTGGTGAAATCCTACGTAGTCGAGCTGGATGCCGAACTGGCGAAGACTCCGTTCGGCGTACCGCCCAGCCTCCGCACCTGGGGCGGCTCGGTCTCGGTGGCCGATCTCGGCGTGCGGATGTACTTCCTGCACAAAGCGTTCCCGGAGATCGTCGGGACGGACTACACGCTCCGGGCCGCGAACTACCTGCTGGGGACGCATCCGGTATCGAGCACTTCGTACATTTCCTCGGTGGGGACGGTCTCGAAGATGAAGGCCTACGGAAACAACCGCGCCGACGGAACGTTCATCCCCGGCGGCATGATTCCGGGCTACGTCCTCATCCAGCCGGATTTCCCGGAGTGTATCGACGACTTCGGATTCCTCTGGTTTGAGGACGAGTACATCATCAACGTCGCCGCCAAGTGGATTCTGGCGGCCAATGCGGCCGATGCGGTCGTTAAGTAGGAAGGGCTGCATGAGCAGCGTCCTCCATTCACTTCTCTTATTCCTCGTAGCCTCGGCTCCGCTCTCAGCCGCCGACCCTGTGCTGTGGTACCGGCACCCGGCGCAACGATGGGGCGACGCGCTGCCCGTCGGCAATGGCAGGCTCGGCGGCATGGTCTTTGGCGGCGTCGCAAAAGAACGCATCCAACTGAACGAAGACACGGTCTGGAACGGCAAGAAGCGCGACCGCATCAATCCGGAAGCGCTCAAGGCCTTGCCGGAGGTCCGCCGCCTGCTCTTCTCCGGCAAACCCGTCGAGGCGACTGCGCTGGAGGACCAGAAGCTCATGGGCATCCCCAATCGCCAGCCGCCCTATCAGCCATTGGGGGACCTGAACATCGAGTGCTCCGGCCAGGACAATGCCGTCGAATACCGCCGCGAGCTGAACCTGGCAACAGGCATTGCGCGTGTGAGCTATCGCATCGGCGAAGCGACTTACACTCGCGAAGTGTTTTCCTCCACGCCGGACCAAGCGTTGGTCGTTCGCATCGCCTGCGACAAGCCCGGCCAGTTGTCGTTTCGCGCTACGCTGACGCGCGAGCAGGATAGCCAGACCACGGTGGTCGCGCCCGACCGTGTCATCTTGCAAGGCGAAGCGATCGCCCACACGAATTTCTGGATGCGCGGGAACCTGACTCCCGAGCGCCTGAAGGCCGAAAGAGACCAGCTCGAACCGACGGGCGTGAAATTCCACGCGGTCCTTCGCGCCATCAACGAAGGCGGTCAGGTGGAGGCGTCCGGCGGCGAGCTGATCATCTCCAAAGCCAACGCCGTGACCCTGTTGGTTGTCGCCGCGACGGATTATCGCGGCGGCGATCCAGCCTCCGCTTGCGTCCGGTACCTGGCTCGCGCCGCCAAGCCGTACGCTGCCCTCAAAACCGCGCACATGACGGATCACGAGAAGCTCTTCCGCCGCGTCGAGCTGGAACTGGCGCCGCCGGCCAGCGGCTCCACGATCGAGAACCTCCCTATCGACGAACGTCTTGCCAGAATCAAGAAAGGCCAGGATGATCCCGGCCTTTGCGCGCTGTACTTCCAGTTCGGCCGGTACCTGCTGATGGGCAGCAGCCGCCCCGGCACCATGGCGGCCAACTTACAAGGTATTTGGAACGACAGCACGGCGCCGCCCTGGGACAGCAAGTACACGACCAATATCAACCTCGAAATGAACTACTGGCCAGCCGAAGTCGGCAACCTTCTGGAAACCACCCAGCCCCTGTTCGACTTAGTCGAGATGTCGCTCGACAATGGCCGCCTCACCGCCAAGCAGATGTACGGCGCCCGCGGCTTCGTGTTTCATCACAACATCGATGCCTGGGGCGACACCGCGCCCGTCGATTACGCCTATTGCGGCATCTGGCCGATGGGCGGCGCGTGGCTGGCGCTCCATTTCTGGGAACACTACCAATATGGCCTGGATCGCGCTTTCCTGAGCCGTGAAGCCTATCCCATCATGAAGGAAGCCTCGCGGTTTCTTCTCGACTTCCTGATCGACGACGGCAAAGGCCACCTGGTCACCAATCCCTCGCATTCGCCGGAGAACAGCTATAGCATGGCGGATGGAACGGTGGGCCGACAAACGGTCGGCGCCACGATGGATTACGAGATCATCTACGTGCTGTTCCATGCCACCATGCGCGCATCCCAGATCCTGGACATAGACGCCGGTTACCGCGCGGAGCTTGAAGCCGCGCTCAAGCGCAGCCCGGACCTCAAGATCGGCAAGCACGGCCAGCTCCAGGAATGGAGCGAAGACTACGACGAGCCCAACCCGGGAATGAGTCACGTGTCGCATCTGTTCGCGCTGTTTCCCGCCGATGAGATTACCCTGCGCGGCGCGCCCGAGCTGGCAAAGGCCGCGCGCATTTCGCTCGAGCGCAGGGTGCAGAACGGCGCGGGCAGGAGCGGGTGGTCCGCAGGCTGGTACACGAATCTCTGGGCGAGGCTCGAAGACGGCGATCAGGCATACCAGCACATCCGCGCCCTGCTCTCCACTTCGGCCGAGAGTCTGCTGAACGCGAACCGCCGTTTCTTCCAGATCGACGCCAACTTCGGCGCGAGTTCCGGTATCGCCGAAATGCTCTTGCAGAGCCACTCCGGCGAGATCGCATTTCTGCCGGCGTTGCCTTCGGCCTGGCCGGAAGGCCGCTTTCACGGACTCCGCGCTCGCGGAAACGTGGAAGTAGACGCGTCCTGGAAGGGAGGCAGGGCTATTTCCGGCGCGCTGCGCCCGGCCGTCGCGGGCGAGTTCAAACTCCGGCCACCGCATGGCCAGCGCATCGCCAGAATTCAATCCGCCGGCCGGACCATCGAGGCGACCATTTCCGGCGGCGTCTGGCTGGTTCGTCTCGAACGACGCCGGGAATACGCGGTCACTTTCGAATAGGGGTGCCGCTCGCGGCAGCGGGTCCGCTCAATCCGGACTCGGCTGATCGCTAAACGGCGATCTTCAACGCAATCGCGTGATCGCTGGGCTTCTGTTCGGGCATCTGCACGGTGAGACCCTTCTCGTCCTGGGTCCACTTCACCTTCCCTTTGAAGCCCAGCAACTCGACGTTCTTGACCTTCGTCCGCGCCACGCTGCTGGTCGTCGCCAGGGGCTTAATTACGGCCTGCTTCTCCGGCCAGCCCATCACGAACGCGTATAAGGTGTTGCCCTTGGTCGTGAAGCGCACTTCTTCGGCCGTGAGGTCCTTGCGGCCCGCCTCGTTGAACCTGGCGCCGCGGCCAGAAGGCGGCGCCGAGGCCACCGGACCGTCGCCGAAAATCTTCCAAGGCCGAGTCTCGTAGATGCCTTCGCTGTTGACGGCCATCCACCGCGTGATCTCGTCCAGGATCTTCAATTCCTGGTCATCCAGCGCGCCGCTGTTGGGCAGCGGGAAATTCAGCATCAGATTGCCGTTGCGGCTGACGATATCGACCAGCATGTCGATCACGCGCTTCGGCGTCTTGTACCTGGCCTGGCGGTTATAGTGCCAGTCGCCGACGCAGGTGTCGGTCTGCCAGGGGTTGGCCGGAATGCCGCCGGCCACGCCGCGCTCCAGGTCGAGGACGCAAGTCTCCGTTTCGCAATCCCGGGGATCCTTGCTGAAGTAAACAGCCTCGACGCGCCCGCCATGGCGCTTGGCGTTCGTATTGTAGAGGTGCGCAACCAGGTGCAGGCCATATTCCTCGAAGAAGATTTCGCCATCGGTGTAAAGCAGGTCGGGCTCGTATTGATCGATCAGGTCCTTGATGCGCTTGAAATAGTGCAATTTCCAGGAGTCCGGCATGTTGCGGTCTCCCGCCATCGAATTCACCTTGTCAAATGGGTAGTCTCTCGGCAGTTCGTGATAGAGATCGGCATAGGCGGGATCGGCGCCGTCGTAGGGCACCCCGGCCAGCGGCCCGGTCTTATCGCTCGTGTGCGAAGTGGCGAACCAGTGATAGCTGGGCGCGAGGTGCTCGCTCACGGCGAACCGCAGTCCTTGCTTCGCGGCGGCTTTCTTGAACAGCCCGACCACGTCGGTCTTCGGCCCAGCCGCCACGGAGTTCCAGCGCGGCTGGTGAGTGGACTTCCACAGGTCGAAGCCGTCGTGATGCACACCCATGCTGCAGAAGTACTTCGCCCCGGCTTTCTTATAGAGTTGCATGAGGTGATCGGGATCGAACTTGTCGGCCTTCCAGGTGGCGATCACATCCTTAAATCCGAACTTGGATGGATGGCCGTAAGTCTTGACGTGGTAATCGTACTGCCGCTGGCCCTGGATGTACATGTTGCGCGCGTACCAATCGCCGGCCTCGGCGGCGGATTGCGGCCCCCAGTGCGCCCAGATACCGAACTTGGCATCGCGATACCACGTGGGGACCTTGTAGTCCTTGAGCGATTCCCGCGTGCCTTTGAACGGCCCGGCGGCGATATCCAATTGCAGGCCGGCAGCCCGCGCGCGTGTGAGCATCGCCGATCCTCCAATGGCGGCCAGCGCCTGGCGCCTGGTAAGCGTCATGCAGTTCCTCCTTATCCGAATGCCTGATTCTGCAAGACCTCCCAGAATAGCAATGCGGGACCCACCCTACCGGTTCCCAATGATGGCACGCCTTGTCCCTGTTGTGTAGAATGGGGCTTGCCTGCGCCGCGGCTCAAAGCTTCGCTTCGCGAGGCTTCGGCCAGTGGGTCACTCCGCCGGCACGGCAACGCCTCAAGCCAAAGATCATTGGAAACCCCTCATGCCTGAAATCACTCGCCGCAATCTGCTCTCTTCCGGACTCGCTCTGTCCGCCTCTTCTCTCTTGGCACGCTCCGCCTGGGCTCGCACCGCCGAGTTGTCCGGGGATGTCGCGGGGGGCCATACGGCAGCCGTCCCCGCCGTCACGCCCCGCGAGCAGCTCCTATTCGATTTCGGTTGGAAGTTCACCTTCGGTCATGGCACGGATCCGTCGAAAGACTTGGGATTCGGCTTCGGTCAGGGCGACTTTGCCAAGACCGGCGAATTCAAATTCGCAAAGGCCGACTTCGACGATTCCAAGTGGCGCCTCCTCGATCTTCCGCACGACTGGGCAGTGGAACTCCCGTTCGTGCATGACGACGCCAGGATCGGAGACGATGTTCCGCTGCGCTCGCACGGTTACAAGCCGCTCGGCCGCCGCTATCCTGAGACCAGCGTGGGCTGGTACCGGCGCGTGTTCGAGATACCCGCAAGCGACTTGGGCCGCCGCATCTGGGTCGAGTTCGACGGCGCCTTCCGCGACGTACTGGTCTTCGTGAACGGCTGTTTCATTGGCCGCAACGACAATGGTTACGCTCCCTTCCGCTTCGATATCTCCGACTTCCTGGCCTACGGTGGGAAGAACTACATCGCGGTCCGCGTGGATGCCAGTTTCGGCGATGGCTGGTTCTACGAGGGCGCCGGAATCTATCGCCACGTCTGGCTCACCAAGACCGACGCGGTCCATCTGGGCAAGTGGGACAGCACCGTCCGCACCACGGTGAACGGCAACTCGGCCACGCTGGCGCTCGCGACAGTGGTCGAGAACGAAGGCAAGCAGGCCGCGAGCGCCAAGGTGAGCTGGAAGATTCTGGACGCCAAGGGGGCGGCGGTTGCGACGACCGAAGCACCCGCACAGACCATTGCCGTCGACGGCTCCGCCACCTACAGCGCCGCCGCGAAGCTCGCGAATCCGGCGCTCTGGTCGGTGGATGAACCCAACCTGTACTCGGCGGTCGTGACGGTCGAGTCGGATAGCAAGGCGCGCGATGCGGAGCGCATCACCTTTGGCGTGCGCACGGCGGTGTTCGACGCGGAGAAGGGCTTCTTCCTGAATGGCAAGTCCGTCAAGATTCAAGGCACGTGCAACCACCAGGACCACGCGGGCGTGGGCGCCGCATTGCCCGACCGGCTGCAGTGGTTCCGGCTCGCCGTGCTGCGCGAGATGGGCTGCAATGCTGTCCGCACCTCCCACAACGCGCCCACCCCCGAGTTGGTCGAAGCCTGCGACCGCATGGGCGTGATGATGATGTGCGAGACCCGCCAGATGAGCTCCAACGCCGAGGGTATGCGGCAACTCGAGCAGATGGTCAAGCGTTACCGCAACTCGCCCTCGATCGTCATCTGGTCCATCGGGAACGAAGAATGGGTGCTGCAGGATGCAATGGCCGAGCAGGGCGCCAAGATCGCTTCCCGAATGGTGCGTTTCTGCCACGAGCTCGACCCGACGCGCGTCGTCTCCGGCGCCGTCAACGGGGACAACGAGAAGGGCGTCACCGAGGCGTTCGACATCGTAGGCTTCAACTACGGCCAGGACCGTCCCGACGCGTTTCACAAGAAGTACCCGAAGCGCCCGCTCTACGGATCGGAGACGTCGAGCGCCATCAGCACGCGGGGCGAGTACGCAACCGATCCGTTGCGCAACACGGTGAACTGCTATAACGGCGTGGTGCCGTGGGGCGAAACGCCAGAAGGATGGTGGAAGTTCTACGGCACGCGCGATTGGGAGGCGGGTGGGTTCGCCTGGACAGGCTTCGATTATCGCGGCGAACCGACGCCGTACGGCTGGCCCTCGATCAACTCGCAGTTCGGCATCGTGGACATGTGCGGGTTCCCGAAGGACTACTTCTATTACTACAAAGCGTGGTGGCGCGAGGAGCCGTCGCTGCATCTATTCCCGCATTGGAATTGGCACGGACGGGAAGGCGACGAAATTCCGGTCTGGGTCTATTCCAACCTCCACGAGGTCGAGCTGTTCCTCAACGGCAAGAGTTTGGGCAGCCAGAAGGTCCCGCACCTGGGCCACTTGGAATGGAAGGTGAAGTACGAGCCGGGCGCCATCGAGGCGCGGGGTTCGAAGGACGGCAAGGTGCTTCTGACAGAGAAGCGTGAGACCACTGGACCGACGGTTTCGATTCGGCTGACGGCCGACCGCACCGAGATCAACGCCGACGGCGAGGATATAGCCGTTCTTAGAGTGGAAGCCCTCGACCGGGAGGGTCGGCCGGCTCCGGCCGCGAACAACAGGATCGGGTTCAAGGTCTCGGGCGCCGGCGCGTTGATTGGGGTGGGGAACGGCGATCCCAACTGCCAGGAGAGCGACAAGGAACCCAAGCGTTCGCTGTTCAACGGCTTGGCGCAAGTCATCGTTCAATCCACGAGGCGCCCCGGCGAGATCCGCATCGAGGCGGTGAAAGAGGGCTGGGAAGGTCCGGAATTGATGCCAGCCAAACTCGTGATCACCACCAAACAGGTGGAACCACGGCCTTGTGTGCCGATAGTGCGGGAGCGGTAAAGTGTTCTCATAGCTCGGTCAGGCCAAATGACTCTCCGCTTCCGGCGTTTTCTCATCGCGTTACTGTCTGTCCCATCGTTGATTGCCGCTGCTGGCGATGCGCCGTCCTTCGCCCCCCGCGTTGAGCAGTGGGGTGTTCAAGAACTGACGTTGCGATCGCAGCGGACGTACAACAACCCCTTCACGGACGCGAGCATTCAGGCGCGCTTCCGGTCGCAAGGCAAGGACATCGCAGTCGATGGCTTCTACGACGGCAACCACACATGGAAGGTCCGCTTCATGCCGGAGGCCTCCGGGACATGGACGTTCACGACGGTCTCGGCCGACCCGGATCTTGGCGGGAAATCTGGATCGTTTGTGGTGGATGCGCCCAGCTCAGGGAACCATGGGCCTGTCGTGGTGCACCACCAGCGCCATTTCGCTTATGCCGACGGGACGCCTTACTTTCTGCTCGGCACGACTCTATACAATTGGTTGAACCGCGACCCCGATCTCGAGAATCGCACGCTGGCCACGCTCTCGCGAAATCCGTTCAACAAGGTGCGCTTCTTGGTCTTCCCCAAGTGGATGGTCTTCAACCGTGTGGCGCCCGCGCGGTTCCCGTACCTGCAGCCGCAGCCCGGGAAGTTCGATCTCGACCGCTTCGACCCGGAGTTCTTCGCCCACTACGAATCCCGCATCCGCGATCTCGAGGCCCTCGGAATCGAGGCCGACATCATCCTGTTCCATCCTTACGACAAGTGGGGATTCTCGACCATGGACGAACGGCACGACGATGCCTACCTCAGATACGTCGTGGCACGGTTCGCGGCGTTTCGGAATATCTGGTGGACGCTCGCCAATGAGTTCGACGTGTTCCCGGTGCAGAAAGACTGGCGTCATCTCGGCGAGCTGCTCGCGAAGATCGATCCCTACGGACACCAGCGCGGCATTCACAATTGCTGCACCGCCTTCTACGACAACTCACAATCCTGGATTACGCACGTGATCCTGCAGGACATTACGGCCCAACAGCGGACCGCTTCCTCGCGCAACGATTCCTCTGTGGCTTTGGATGCCCGGAAGATTGGAAAACCCGTGGTGGTCGACGAGTACGGGTACGAGGGGAACAATGGCATGACATGGGGTAATCTGGGCCCGCGAGAAGCGGTCGAGCTGCACTGGGCGATCGCCATGGCGGGCGCGTACGGCTCTCACGGGGAGACGTATGTGAATCCGGGCCACCTGCTGTGGTGGTCTGTCGGCGGAGAACTCGTAGGTGCAGCTCCGGCCAGGCTTGGCTTCCTGAAGAAGATCATGTCCGGGGCGCCCTACAGCGACATGGAACCGGCGCCCGACCTGGTCACGAGTGGAAATCCGCTGATCACGGCGCTTGCCAAGCGGGGTTCCTACTACCTTTTCCATTTCGCTCAGGCCAAGGAAGCAGCCGACTGGAACATCGGATTCTTCGGTCCCGCCACGCCGTCGCGGCCACTGCCTGCGAAGCCGATCGGGCCTGGAACATGGAAGCCTGTTCCCGTACCGGAATTCCGCATCGGAGAAGGCACGTTTCGTGTCGACATGATCGACAGCTGGAACATGAAGGTGTACTTCCTTGGATACACCACGGGGCCTGTGCAGAAGTTCCAACCACAGATTGCTCCCGGCCTGATGAGATTCGTTAAGGTGGAACGAGCCGAGCCCGGCAAGCCAGTCGGTTCAGTAACCGAGTTAATGAACGAGTTCGGTTCCCACGCACAGTAGTGTTACGAACGCGAGCTCGATCTCCGCCGTCCACGGGCCGGCGACCCGAGTTGCATGATTTACCAGGATGAAGGCGCTCCAGTGAGAAGTTGGCCCGCCACCCGCCGACTCCATATACTGCGGGGAGTGTTGAGGCCGAACGAGATCAAAGGCCGAGGTCCGGCTCGGGTTGTTCGCGCCAAGCCGAAAGACCAGTTCGGAGCGTAGTGATGTCCCGTAGTCGCGCCCATAGGATTCATTTGGCATACTCTTAGGAGTCTCAGGAGTTCGATATGCATACGCATTGGAAGGTTCTTGTTCTTGCCGCGATTGGGCTTAGTGGTTGCGCCTGGCCCGCGGCGGTTCCCGCCGTGGAGAAACAAGCGCACGGCGCGTTGGTGCGATTCGACGCCGGCGTGCTGCGGCTTGAGGTTTGGTCCGACCGCGTGGTGCGGGTTACGTACGCCCCCGGCGCGGAGGTTCCAGCCATTCGCAGTCTGAGCGTGATTTCCGCTCCGACCGCCGCGCCTTTCGAGATCAAGGAAACGCCCGAGGCCGTCGTCCTCTCGACGCAGGCGTTGCGCGCGAGCGTCGATAAGAAGACCAGTCTCGTTTGGTTCCGTGATCTTGCCGGGAACACGATTCTCGAAGAGGCTGGCCCCCGCGAATCTACCGTCGGCGACAGCTTCGTACTGCAACCCGATGAACAGATCTACGGCCTGGGCCAGCACCAGGACGGCCGCATGAGCTATCGCGGCGCGTCGGTCCATTTGCAGCAGAAGAACATGGAGATCGGCATCCCCGTCCTCGTTTCGAGCCGCGGTTACGGCCTGCTGTGGGATAATCCCGCCATCACGGATGTCGAAGCCGGCGTCCAAGGCAAGGAAAACTCGCTGCGCTGGATCTCGGAAACCGGCAAAGCGATCGACTATTACTTCCTGTATGGCCCCAAAGCAGATGATGTGATCGCCGCTTACCGCAAGCTGACCGGCCCAGCGCCGCTGCTCGGGAAATGGGTGTGGGGTTTCTGGCAATGCAAAGAGCGGTACTCCACGCAGGCCGAAATGTTAGGAATCGTGTCGCGATTCCGCGAGCGCCATATGCCCCTCGATGGCATCGTGCAGGATTGGCAGTACTGGAAGCCGGGCGGTTGGGGATCGCACGAGTTCGATCCCGAGCGGTATCCGGATCCCAAGGGGATGGTCGACGCCATCCACAAGATGAATGCGCACATCCTGATCTCGGTGTGGGCGCGCTTCGATCTAGGCACCGCCAACGGGAAGGAACTGGAGCAGGCCGGCGCGCTCTACCCGCCCGTGGTTCCGAATGTCTATCCGAAGGGCGAAGGTAAGTGGTACGACGCCTTCAATCCTGAGGGCCGACGCATTTACTGGAAGCAGATCTACCAACGCCTCGGCACGATGGGGATGGACGGCTGGTGGCTTGACGCCACCGAGCCCGAGATCGGTGGAAAGTGGGGCGAGTATCGCGCGTTTCCAACAGTCGCGGGCCCGGGCGCAACGGTGTTCAACGCCTATCCCCTGATGACCACCACAGGCATCTACGAGGGTCAGCGCGTGCAGACGGACAGGAAACGCGTCGTCATCCTCACCCGGTCCGCGTACGCCGGACAGCAGCGCAATTCGGCCATCTCGTGGTCCGGCGACATCCAGGGGACCTGGGACGTGGTCCGCAAGCAGATTCCGGCGGGCCTCAACTTCTCGTTGAGCGGCATTCCGTACTGGAACACCGATATTGGAGGCTTCTTCGGCGGGAATCCCAAAGACCCGAAATACCAGGAACTGTTTGTGCGCTGGTTCCAGTTCGGCGCGTTCACGCCCATGTTCCGCGTGCATGGCACCGGCGCAGGCAAGGAGTTCTGGCAATTTGACGAGCCCACCCAGAAGACTCTGGAGAGGTTCGAACGGCTGCGCTATCGCCTGCTGCCGTACATCTACTCGGTCTCCTGGCAGGTGACCAGCAACGGCAGTTCCATGCTGCGCCCGCTCGTGATGGACTTCGCAAGCGATCGGGACGCGCTTACGGTTGCCGACCAATACCTGTTCGGTCCGGCCCTGATGGTCAATCCGGTAACCGAGCCGGGCGCTACCTCGCGCAGCGTCTATCTTCCCGGCAAAGCTGCCTGGTACAACTTCTGGACCGGCACGCGCGAAGCGCCAGGCCGCCGCGTCGATGCTGCCGCGCCGATTGAAACCATGCCGCTGTATGTGCCCGCGGGCTCCATCCTGCCGCTCGGGCCGGACGTCGAATACGTGGACCAGAAGCCGGCTGATCCGCTCGAAGTGCGCGTTTATCCCGGCGCGGACGGCTCATTCACCCTGTACGAAGACGCAGGCGATTCCTACGACTACGAGCGCGGTGCCTACACTAACATTCCGTTCCGCTGGAACGACGCTTCGAAAACGCTCATTATCGGAAAGCGCAACGGCGCCTACGAAGGTATGCTGAAGAAGCGCACCTTCCGGATCGTGCTCGTGGACGAGCGGCACGGAGGCGGCTTGGACGAATCCGCCGGGGCCCGCGTGGCGGCCTACTCGGGCGAGGAAGTCCGGGTGAAGTTGCCCTGAGATGGACCTCGGAATGAACAAAACAGGAGATTTCAAGTTGAACCCCAATCGGTTTGTGATCGCTTTGCTTTCGTTGATTGGCTCGGCGTCATTCGGACAACAATCGGGCAGCGCGCCCTATCTGGATCCGAATCTGTCGCCCGAGCGCCGCGCTGCGGATCTCGTTTCCTGCATGACGCTGGATGAGAAGGCGCTCCAGATGCAGAGCACCGCTCCCGCGATCGAGCGCCTCGGCGTGCCCGCCTACAACTGGTGGAATGAGGCGTTGCACGGTGTGGTACAGGGTCGCGCCTCCGTCTTCCCGCAGGCCGTCGGACTTGCCGCCACCTTCGATACCGGCCTGATGTACCGGGTGGCCGATATCATCTCCACCGAAGCGCGGGCCAAGTACAACGACGCCCTGATTCACCCAGGTGAGACAACGACCGCCATCCTTCCCGGCCGCACCGCCGGACTGACGTACTGGTCGCCGAACGTCAATATCTTCCGGGATCCCCGTTGGGGACGCGGCCAGGAAACCTACGGGGAAGACCCCTACCTGACCGGCCGCATGGGAGTCGCGTTCGTCACCGGGATGCAGGGCAACGATCCTCGTTGCCTAAAAGTCGTCTCCACGCCGAAGCACTACGCGGTGCATAGCGGTCCGGAGCCGCAACGGCACGTCTTCGACGCCAAGGTGAGCGAGTCCGACCTGGTGGACACGTACCTGGCGGCGTTCCGGGCCACCGTCGTTGAAGGCAAGGCCGACTCGATCATGTGCGTCTACAACTCCGTGAACGGCGTGCCCGGCTGCGCCAGTGCGGACCTGCTGCAAAAGCGCTTGCGGGAACAGTGGGGCTTCCAGGGCTACGTCGTGAGCGATTGCGGCGCGGTGGGCGACATCTACCGGAATCACAGATACGCGTCCACGCTGGGCGGCGCGGCCGTGGCGGCCGTCAAAGCGGGCACGGACCTCACCTGCGGCACCGAGTATCGAACCCTGGTCGACGAGGTGAAGGCCGGCCACATCACCGAAGCCGAGATCAACCGCTCGCTGGAGCGGCTCTTCGTGGCGCGATTCCGTCTGGGCATGTTCGATCCCCCGGAGCGGGTTCCGTATTCGAAAATCCCGATCTCCGAGAATGATTCGAGCGCACACCGGCAAGTGGCGCGGGACGCGGAGCGCGAGGCGATCGTACTGCTCAAGAACAGCGGCGTGCTGCCTCTGGGCAAGTCGGTGCGCAAGATCGCGGTCATCGGCCCATCCGCCGACGACCCCGTTGCGCTGCTGGGGAGCTACAGCGGCATCTCGTCCAAGCAGGTGACCCCGCTGGAAGGAATCGAGCAGCAGTTCCCGGCCGCGCGAGTGCGGTACGCGCTCGGCGCCACCTACACGGCCAGTACGCAGGCGTTGGTTCCCTCGACGGTTCTGACGCAGCCGGATGGCAAAGGGAGCGGACTGCTGGCCGAGTACTTCGACAATCCCGACCTCCAGCGAGAACCGAAGCTCCGCCGGGCCGAGCGGCGCGCGTACTTCGATTCGGATATGGAAGAGCCCGCCGTGACCGCGGCGGTTGGCCGAGTGAAGTATTCCCTGCGTTGGACGGGCACGCTGACAGCGCCGGCGACGGGCGAGTATGATCTGACCGTTCGCACCGGGATGTGGAACCGCACCGGTAAGGCCCGGCTGTTCCTCGACGACAAGGAACTCACCTTCGGCTCCGGTCCTTCCACTCAAATGACCTCGACACAAACGGCGCAGCCCCCCCGGCGCGGCGCGTACGCCCGCGTCCCGCTGGAGGCCGGCCGGAAGTACAGTGTGCGGGTCGAGTACCGGCAGACGGCTTCCGGAGGATCGGTTCAACTCGGCTGGATTCCGCCCGCCAACCTAGCCCTTGCCGAGGCCGAGACGCTCGTGAAGGATTCCGACGTCGCCATTGTCTGCGTCGGTTTGAGTTCCGCGCTGGAAGGGGAACAGATGCCGGGGCTGAACATCCCCGGATTTCTTGGCGGCGACCGCACCAGTCTGGACCTGCCTGAGCCGCAGGAAAACCTGGTGAAGGCGGCGACCGCCGTCGGCAAACCGGTGGTCGTCGTGCTGACCAGCGGCAGCGCCATCGCCGCGAATTATGCGGCGGAGCACGCGACCGCGCTACTCGAGGCATGGTACGGCGGCGAGGAAGCCGGGACGGCCATCGCGGAGACGCTGGCCGGCGTCAACAATCCGGCGGGCCGTCTTCCGGTGACGTTCTACAAGAGCGTGGATCAACTGCCCCCATTCACCGATTACGCCATGAAAGGCCACACCTACCGGTATTTTAAGGGCGATCCCCTTTACACGTTCGGCTTCGGGTTGAGCTATTCGACTTTTGCGTATTCGGGTCTGAGCGCGAAGCGGACGCCGAAGGGCGCCGAGATCCGCGCGACCGTCAAGAATACTTCGGCCCGGGAGGGCGATGAAGTGGTGCAGCTATACGTCGGAGGCGGCTCTGGAGAGGAAGCGCCGATACGAAGTCTGCGCGGATTCCAAAGGGTTCATCTGCGTGCGGGCGAGAGCCGTCAGGTGAGTTTCACACTCGGTTCCGACGACCTGCCGAAATCCAAGAAGGTGGATATCAGCGTCGGCGGCGGACAGCCCGTTGGAAACATACCGCACGCGCGGGGCACGCTGTAGAGTCGGCGCGGGCCGGAGGCGGTCCTGATGTCGTGGGGAGGTTCTTGGATCGGCTCCGGTTCGTGCTCACGTTTTCGTCACTTCGCCTTGCTGATGATCCCGGCAAAGCCGCCGCCCCGAGCGAGCGAAAGCGGCAGAACGGATTCCGCGTCCACGTCACGCGTGGATTCAACCACAGCCTCGTACTCGGACGAGTCCGCTTTGTCAGCAAAACCGCGCAACGTCAATCTTCCCTTCCCGAGGAACTTCAGCCGCGCCGGCAATTGCTCTGCATCATCGCCATTCATTGCGGCAAGATACCAGCGTTCACCCGAACAGCGAGCTATCACGATGGACCTGCCGACTTCGCCCGAGAGTACGACGCCTTCATCCCACACTGTCGGCATTTCGCGAAGGAACTCGATTCCAGCCCGTCCGCGATAGTTCTTCGGCCTGTCGCACAACACCATCAACGGACTCGGATAAATCACCGTCATCGCAAGTTGGCGCGCCCGGGTGCCCATGACGTCGGCAGGCACGGTGGTTCTGAAAAAGTCAGCCCAGTGTGGCGCTACCTCTTCACCGAGTCCGGCACATTCACAGCCGTCGAGCCGTTTGTCGCCGCCGCTGATTCGAAAGCGACGCTCGCGGTCGCATGTTGTTGCGCGAGCTCCCGCTCGCCTTGCCGGTGGGCCGCGTGCTTGACGGCTCGTACCGAGGCGAGCGGTAGAGTCCGCTCACGCAACTCCCGCAGTTTCAGATTGTTCGGGTTGCCCGATGTCCAACCCGCCAGCAGTTCGTGAGAGATGTTCGCCCACCGGTAGATCGGGCAAAGGGAATCCTCCGCCGCAAAAATGAGCGGAGCGCTCTCTTCGGCAAGCAGATCCGGAATTTGCCGATTGATGCGGCGAAAGCAACCAGCAAAAGCTCTTTCTTGCCCTCCTTGCCACCTTCGTGCCCATGGAAGATCGCAGCGGTTCGGCCGCGTTGAAAGGCCGAGGCTGGTTGGAATCAGCCTGGACGGGGCACAGGCCGACCGCGCGAACGTCACGACGGAACTTGCCTTGTATCCCAGTTTCCTCGAGCACAGGCGTTGCAGGATTGCGTGCGAAAGCGCCATACGCGTGCCTCTCACTGGCCGCCTGTCCCGGAACGCGCGGCTCTTTGACCGGTCTTGCAGCCGTCAGCCGTTTGCAGTGGAGCGGAACGGGTACGGTGTCGTCAGCGGCTTTGGAGTCTCGTTCTGGCGCGACGCAGTCGCGGCTCAACGCGGAGTACTGCCGATTGACTTGATCCCTAGCGACGACAAGGCGCTCCAGTCTTGCGCGTCAACGTCCCTTCGGCATTTAGCGCAGAAGGCTGCCCACGGTAACGTTGCGAGACGCCTGAGGCCGATATCGCCGGTGCAAAGCTGGCATGTGCCGTAGCTCTGCGCCTCGATCCGGCGGAGCGCCGCCCGTATCCGAAGCAGCAGGGCGCATCGGTAGTTCAGCTTCCGGAGCGCCACTTCGTAACCGATTGCGCCGGTCATCTCATCCAGGCGACCCACGAGCTTCTTGATGTGAGCGGGTCCGCGCTTCCAGAGCAACTCCTTGGTCAACGCGCGGTCTAGGTCCTAGGGCCTCCAACGCCGTTCTGTGCTTCTTCATCGCCGCTGGCTGCATAGTCTCTCCGGTTCAGCTTACATCAGGTCCGACGACTGGCGGCCCTAAACCTCAGACTCGCCCCCAACAGCCGACTTCGTTCCCTCCGGCGAGCAGTCCACACCGAACCAACTCAGCCTTGGCCCGTGCGGTAATGTCACTTTGCATGCGCGGTTCGAACCGGTTGTCGAAAACAGGTGTCCGCTGAATCACGTCTAGCCGGCCACCGAATAGGCGCTGACCAGAGACTGTTCGGCTTCCCTCATGGTCTCGTCTGTCTTTGCCGGAGCGGGATAACCCAGTCGCTTCACCCGTTCCTTGAAGTGCGGGCGCAGAGCGCTGTACTGGATCTCTTCGGGGTGCTCCTGGAGAAACCGTGCGACCGCTCCCCAGGTCGCACCCTTGCCAGCTCGCTCCAGCCACTCGCACCGAAGCCAGTCCCGCACCGTTCCCTTGGTCACGCCCAATCTGGCCGCCACCTCTTTCTGAGACTCGCGCAACTCCTCCAACGTCATCCCATCGACCAACTCGCCAAGCCACTTCTTCAGGGCCGGCAGCCGTTCGGGCGGCAGCGGACCACTGAACTTTTTCACGAACAAGGCCAACGATTCGACGGGAACTCGGGCGTGCTCCGTCCACAGGTACCACTTCCAGATCCAACGCCGGACCTGGCGACCCGTGACCCCAAGCAAGCCCGCAACATCCTTGCACTTAAAGCTCTCCGTCTGGTGGTCGGCAGAGTAGCCACGTCGGCGGGCGAAACTCCAGATTGTCGACGCCGGACGCTCCAACTCCTCCGCGAGCAGCCGGAACGTCGATCCTCCCAGCGAGTTGAGCACGAACGCTTGCTCACCCTCTCGAAGTGGCTTTCGAGGTCTGGGTTCCGGCGTTCGCAGCCTAATCCGGTTGAGTTCCTGGACGATGCATTGATCGGACAGGTCGGGCCGCACCAATCTGATCGCCCTCTTCGCTTCGCCAACACCTCCCTTCAGGTACGCCGCTATGAGAACCTGGCGCAGTCTGTCCGTCCACCGAACCCGCGCACGGTGCCTCCGTTGCTTCGTGCGCTCGCGGACTACCTCCGTCAGGTCTGCTGGGACAAGTTCGTTCGCTCTACCGCGCCTACGCTGTGGACGCACCCCTCCGTTCAGAACGATCAGGCGCCCGCGCGGAGGCGCCTCTACCGCACTAGCATGGCACGCCTGTTCCTGTGGCAGTGCCCCCATAAAGCCTCCCTGGTTCGCATTCCGACACGTCCGCCACGGACCCCCTACTGACAATCGGGCCGGCCAGCGTGAAGGCGATAACCTTCGTTACACGGGATCGCGAGAGTGCCCGCTCTGAGATTCGACACCAGCCAACAACGCCCAGGCCGCGGAACTATTCGTGAGAGACACGACTCGCAACGATGCGTTTGCACACAGCCGGAACCCTTCTGGGGATGCTTACAACAGGGCCCTTTCAGCGCGTGGCGCGCATCTGTGCCCAGTCTCTCCGTCGCGGCTTGCCGGCCGATGGGGAGGCGATCCGGAATGCAACCGCAATCTGCGAGACGCGACGGTTGACGCCCCGCACTACGCCGAGACCTCTGTTGCAAGATCTCGGTAAATGTAAGAAACTACCTATATATAGTAACAGGCTATGCCGACTGCGTCTGCGCAGATTCTGGAGATCGCAAAACGACAGCGCATCATCCGCCCTCGCGACCTCGCCGCCCGTGGCATCGCACGCGAGCATCTGATCCGACTGCTGCGGAGGGGCGTTCTAGCCCGGGTGGCTCGCGGCATCTACATGCTCGCCGGCGCTCCTCCCACTGTGCATCACGGCCTCGCACTTGTCGGCAAGCAGGCTCCCGACGCGGTCGTGTGTCTCCTCTCGGCGCTGCAGTTCCACGGTCTGACAACCCAGCAACCGCGCGAGGTCTGGATCGCGGTCGGCGTGAAGGCTCACAGGCCAACGATCGGCTGGCCGGCTGTCCACGTGGTCCGCTTCTCAGGCGCCGCGCTGACCGATGGCGTAGAGAATCACAAGATCGAGGGCGTTCCTGTCCGCGTCTACGGCATTGCCAAAACGGTTGCCGATTGCTTCAAGTATCGGCGGAAGATTGGCATCGATGTGGCCATAGAGGCGCTGCGGGATGCGCCGCGAAAGCAGGTCTCAACGGATGAGATCTACCGCTTTGCGAAAATCTGCCGGGTCGCGAATGTCATCCGGCCCTACCTGGAGTCCGCCGCCTTGCGGTTCTGAGTTGTCTATGCCCAGAACTATGCTCACCTGGAACAGGCATGGCCAAGCTCGCAAGACAAGATCAAATGCTTTGCATGCAGGGAGTTAGCTCTACCACGGAACGACCGAACCCCTGGTTCCGGGCAAACGGGCTCGCCGCGGTTGGTGCGCCAAGTAATTGAAGGGATTGGTCGGGGCGAGTGGATTCGAACCACCGACCTCCTGGTCCCGAACCAGGAGTTCGGGGGTTCGATTCAGTCCGGGGGTACGAAAAGACCGGCAACTCGCGCGACGTGGCTGCAAAAACAGCCCACCCAAACGGGCATCAACAGCGGATCGGGCAGTCCCACATGGAACGTCGCCACTCTACAAGCTCGTGCAGCCCTCATCGCGCTCTAGCTTGGCTGGGAGGCAGGGATTCGAACCCCACCTGGGGCGATCACCACTGGTTCAGTGCTAGAAGCTGGCATTCTACCACTGGCTCACACCCCCTGGCCGGCGCGGAAGACGATCGAGTGCTTCTCTTGCTTCAGAATCCAGTCATCCAGTTCCTGAACCGACAGGCCTCGTGATCGAGATTTCAGGAAACGGAGGATCTCGAGCTTCGGCCACGCCACGCACTCCCAAGTGTTGCGGAATGGGTTGTTGTGGACTGCCCTCCTCCGCTGTTCGGCTTCCGCCTGTGCTTCACCCTGCCAGCGGGGCAGGAGCTTGCACGCTACATCGACATCGTTTGGCCTCTCAGCGCCACCGACGAAGCTGCCGAACACGACCAGGATGTCGATCCGATAGGCCCAGGCATCATTGGCGTTGATCAGTGTGGCCCGTTCCACCAGTTCCGAAACCAGCCGCTCGGCGCTACTGCGAAGCAAAGGCTTGGCCGCGGTCGCCTGTGCCAAGGCGCTACCCTTCAGCGACGGCTCAAGGTGGCCATTTACTGTTGTGATCAGGCCCAAGCGCTGGAGATCAGCCAAGGCACGGTCGGCGATTGGCTCGGAGCAGTTGAGAACTTCCTTGGCCCACCGCAGTGATATCGGTCGCCCAACCGTCTCGCGCATCAATTGGCGGATCTTGACGGCTGGGAATCCGGCGATGGTCTGGTTCGCATCGATCCGCATACTGCCCACTCTTCAATCGGGCCGCCTTCTCCACCCGCCGGGAAGCGCTCGGCCACCACCTTCGACCCAGGCGATTAGTCTCCCTTCCTCGACACGCATCTGGCGGCCAAGGCGGACGACTGGGAGGAGACCGGAACGGCCCATCTCGTACGCCCGTTGTAGAGAGACACCCAGGCGTTCGGCCACTTCCTGCATATTCAGCAGCCGTAAGTGCGGAAGCTGATTGGATACCACCGATAGGATCTTGGGGGAGGCGCCCATGGCTGTGTTTTACTGCTCCTCAAAGGTTTTGTCAAAAGCGCGGGCGTTCGAATGGTGAACACCAATCTCAGGCATAGTCCGCCAATCTCAGAAGAACTCAGTCGACTCGCTTGCTCGCCGGCCTTGGAACCCGGCTACAATCAGGCGAGAGACGGCCTCAACGATCCGCGAGGGTTCCGGCCGCAACTCCTGCAGCCGGTGGACGGAACCACAGCCGTCCTGCGGCGCTCTGATTATGCCCGGACAGATCATTTTCCGAGCTCGGAACATTTGGCTCGTTCGCGTCTACCTTGGGTGCGACGCCTCGGGCAAACGCGTCTACGAGAACAAGACTATCCACGGCAACAAGAAAGACGCGGAGGGCTACCTGAACGAGGCGCTACGCCGGCGGGACTTGGGTGGCACCGAGACCGCCGCGCAACGAACGGCGATCAACGAACTGCTGGACGACCTTCTGACGGATTACCGGATCAATGGGAAGGACTACGACTGGGCGGAACGAAAGGTGAGACTCCGCGTGCGACCGTTCTTCGGCTCGATTCAGGCCCGGAAGCTTACTACGTCAGTGGTCCAGCAGTTCATCGAAAAACGCCAGAAGGAAGAAGCGGCGAACGCGACCATCAATCGGGAGTTGGCCATCCTGAAACGAGCGCTGAATCTCGGGCGCAGGCACACGCCGCCAAAAATATCCCGCCTTCCCCACATCCCTATGCTGGAGGAGAACAACGTTCGCAAGGGCTTCTTTGAGCACGATGAGTACTTGCGCATGAAACAGGCGCTACCTGAAGACATCCGACCACTACTGGTTTTTGCCTATCACACCGGCTGTCGCAAGGGAGAGATCCTCTCCCTGCGATGGGACCAAGTGGATCTCTCCGAACGGTTGGTGCGACTGCACCCGGGGACAACGAAGAATGACGAGCCCCGGGTAATCCCCGTCGCCGGCGAACTACATGAAATGCTCGAAGCGCAGAAGCGGACGCGAGACGCCGAGTTTCCACACTGTGAGTTCGTCTTCTCTCGGGACGGCAGGCCGATTCGGAATTTCCGCAAGTCCTGGGATCAAGCGTGTATCCAGGCAAGACTGGTCACCAGCTCCGGCGCTGCATCCAGAATGTTCCACGACCTGAGAAGAACCGGAGTCCGGAACCTGATTCGAGCCGGGGTGCCCGAGAAGACGGCCATGGCGATCAGCGGCCACAAGACCAGGTCCGTGTTCGACCGCTACAACATCGTCAGCGAAGGCGACCTCAAAGACGCCGCGGAGAGGCTCGCAGCCTACCTGAGCGCGAAGTCGAAACCGGCTGCGAGGGGTCGTCAGAGGGAAAGTTCGCACACTATACGCACACAACGCAACCGGACCTAAGGTGGAATCGAAGTTGAGGGAATGGAATCAATTCCTTTTTTTTGTTGGTGCTGGAGGTGGGGGTCGAACCCACATGCCCATTGAAGGGCGCGGGATTTTGAGTCCCGTGCGTCTGCCAGTTCCGCCACTCCAGCGCGGCTACAAAAAGATGGTAGCAGAAAAGCGCCGTTACTTGATCGCGCCGCAGTTCTTCAGCCAGTCGGCCAAGCGGTCGGGCCACGTCGAGAGGATGGGGTCCTTCTGCGCCAGGCCCACGCCGTGATTGCCACGCTCGTAGATGTGCATCTCGGCGGGGACGCCTGCCTCGCGCAGCGCGAGGTAGAACAGGACGCTGTTCTCCGGCGGCACGGTCTTGTCCCCATCGGTATGGAAGAGAAACGCCGGGGGCGTTTGCGGGGTCACCTGCTTCTCGTTCGACAGCAGTTCCACGAGCTTCGGATCGGGGCCGTCGCCGAGCAGGTTCCGCCGCGAGCCTTTGTGCACATACTCGCCGTCGAGGGAAACCACCGGATAGGCCAGAATCATGAAGTCGGGCCGGCAACTGACGCGGTCGGTCGGGTCCGAAGCGTTCGGGTCGCCGGCATCGAAGTGCGTGCCCAGAGTCGAGGCCAGGTGGCCTCCGGCGGAGAATCCCCAAATGCCGATGCGATCGGGCGCGACGCGGAATTCGGCGGCCTGCGCGCGCACCGTCCGGAGCGCGCGCTGCGCGTCGCCCAGCTCGATTGGGTGGTGATAGCGCGGGCCGAGCCGGTACTTGAGCACGAAGGCCGCGATACCGCGCGCGTTCAGCCACTCCGCGATCTGCTTCCCCTCGTGATCCATGGCCAGGTGCCCGTAGCCGCCACCCGGACAGACCACCACGGCGGCGCCGCTGGCCTTGTCCTGCGGCACAAGGTACACCGTAATGCTCGGCTTATCGGCATCATCGCTGCCGAGTGCGCCGGGCGCGCCGCCGGGCCACAGCAGCCTGGTCTCCGGCGTTTGAGCTAGGGCCGCCGCAGCGGTCAGAAGGATCCCTGCAACCGTCCGCTTCGTCATATCCTGTCAGGATACTCCGAGCGACGGCCACACCGCCTTCCGCTTCTCCCGGAACGCTCGCACTCCTTCACGGAAATCGGCGCCCTCGAAGACGGCCTTGCGTGCGCGCCGCGCAAGTTCGCCGGTCGCGCTCGATTCCAGGCCGCGCGCTGCATTGACGAATGCCATCCCGCACCGGATGGCGTCGCGGCTCGATGCGGCCAGGCCGGCGGCGATCTCCCCGGCCCGTTCGCCCAACTCGAGCGACGGGACGACGTGATGCGCCAGTCCCCACGCCGCAGCATCCTGAGCGCCGAAGATCCGCCCGGTGAGTGCCAGTTCCAGCGCGCGCCTTTCGCCGATGGCCAGCGCCACTGCGCGGTAGACCACGAACGGCCACAGGCCCAGGCGGATCTCGGTGAGGCCGAAAGTGGCCTCCTGCGCCGCCACGACCACGTGCGCATTCGCCACCAGGCCCAGGCCTCCGCCGAGCGCCGCGCCGGAGACGGCTGCTACCACCGGCACGGCCAACCGCGAACCGATCGTGAACAGCTCCTCGTGAACCCTTGCGTGCTCGCCGGGGTCGCCTTCGAGCGCTTCGTCCAGATCCATCCCGGCGGAGAAGACGTTGCCATTGGCGGCCACGAGGACGGCGCCAACCGCGCGGTCCTGCTCCGCGTGGCGAAGCGTCTCGGCCAGCTCGCGGCACATCGCGAGCGCGAGGGCGTTGCGTTTCTCCGGCCGGTTCAGCGTCAGGTGCAGAACGCGCTCCGCCAAGCGAACCTCAAAGTTCGTGCTCATCGACATTGATCTCCATGCGCAGCAGCGCGGCTCCGAAGGTCTTCCCTTGCGCATCCACGCGTAGCGAGATGGCGCCGCCCCCGCCAAGCGCCTCGTACAGCAGGAAATTCAGGGCGCCGAGGTTCGGCAGCTCGTAGCGCTCCACCCGTCCCTTCACCCGCGCGCCGAAGAACGCCTTGACGCGCTCCGTCGTGACCTCGCGGAGCAGAACGGGGTAATACCGGTCCTCGCGGGCGACCACGCCGATATTGGCGATGTCGCCCTTGTCGCCGGAGCGGCAGTGCGCGATGCGCGCGAGCGGAACCTTCATTCCACCACCTCGACCGTCGCCTCGATCTCCGCCCGCGGCACGAGCGCCGGCCAGTAGGCCACCACCTCGCGCACCGGCGGACGGCCGTCGCCGTAACCCGTCGCCCCCGGCGGGCCACTGAGTACCAGCGGAACCAATTCGCGCGTGAAGCGCTCGACCGCGGCCCGGTCCTGGCCGCGCACACCGATCCGTAGTTCGACCTCGGGCGGATCGCCGGCCGGCGCCGCGGCGGGGCCGTGGCACGCGTCGACCCCCAGAAACTCGGTCTCGATGCAGTCGAACTCGAGTCCGAGTTGCCGCAGCCGCTCGCGCACGATGCCATCCGCGCACCTCGCCTTCTCCAGCGCTTGCGGCCAACTGTACACCAGCGTGCCGATCGCCTTCCAGCCGGCGAAGTAGCTCAGTGAGACTTTCAGGCTGCCGGTCCGCGGCATCCCGCGCGCGCCCGAGATGCGAACGCGGTCGCCGCCGAGGTCATCAAGGCGAATGGAAGTGAAGTCGACCACCACGTCCGGAGTGATGTAGCGCCGCGGGTCGCCGATCTCGTAGACCAGTTGTTCCTTGACGCTAGCCGCGCTCACGCGCCCGCCGGTGCCTGGGTGCTTGGTGACGACGAATGTCCCGTCCGGCTCGGCCTCCAGGATCGGATAGCCGATGTTAGCCAGGTCCGGAATACTCCGCCAATCCGCCTGAGAGTTCCCGCCGGTGCACTGGGCCCCGCACTCGATGACGTGGCCCGCCACGACGCCGGCCGAGAGCAAGTCCCAATCCGATTCCCTCCAGCCGAAGCGATGGATCATTGGGGCAAGCGCCAGCGCGGCGTCGGCGCAACGGCCGGAGATAACGACGTCCGCGCCGGTCGCGAGCGCTTCGGCCAATGGAAACGCGCCGAGGTAGACGTTCGCGCTCAGCACGCGGTCGCGGATCTTCCGGAGCGGCTCGCCGTTATCGAGGTTGCGCATCTCGCAGCCCCTGTCGAGTAGCTCATCGATCCGTCCGAAAACGTCGTCGCCGCGGACCACCGCGACCTTCAGCTCCGGCGCCAAGCGTCGCACCTCGTGCGCGCAGGCCACCGGGTTCACACCGCCGGCGTTGGCGATCACCTTAATGCCGCGTTCGCGGATGCGCCCGGCAAGGCGCGCCACCAGGGGAGGGAAATCGCGCGCATAGCCAAGAGCCGCATCCTTCCGCTTCTGCTTTTGGAGAATCGACATCGTGAGCTCGGCCAGGTAGTCCAGCGTCAGGTAGTCGATCGGCCCTTGCTCGACCAGGCGCACCGGGGCTTCCAGCCAGTCACCCCAGAAGCCCTGCCCGTTCGCGATGCGGATCATATGAGAAGCCGGTGGCGGTCAGCCACCAGCCGACAGAAACTGCCCAGTCTCCAAGACGGCGTGCTCGCGATGCCCTCGGTAAGACGTAACTTCCAGCACGAAGGAGAGGACGGCGCGGGTGTCCTTCGGGTCGATCACCGCGTCGCAATGCCCGCGCGCCGCGCCGTAAAGCGCGTCCAGCCAGCGTTCGTAATTGGCGTGCGTCTTCTCGATGGCGCGCTGGAGTTCCTCGGGAACCGGCTGCCCGGCCGTCCTGTGCTTTTCCAGTTCCGCGCCATGCAGCGCTTGCACCGCCGAATCGCCTTCCATCACCCCGATGCGCGCGGTCGGCCAACTGAAGGCGAAGTGCGGATCGAATCCCTGAGAGGCCATGGCGTAGTAGCCCGCGCCGCTGGCGTGGTTCAGCGTGAGCACGATCTTGGGCACGGTGGCGCAGGCCATGCTCTCGACCATCTCGGCGCCGGCGCGGATAATGCCGCCCGCCTCGGCCTCCAGCCCCACCATGAAACCAGAAACGTCTTGCAGGTAGATCAGCGGCAGGCCCAGCCGTTCGGCCATCTCGACGAAACCCGCCACTTTGTGCGCCGAGTCCGTGTACATGATCCCCCCGACCCGGGGGCCACCGGAGGTCTTCAGGAATCCGCGGCGGTTGGCGATCAGAGCGACCGGACGGCCCGTCAGCCGGGCCTCCGCGCACAGCACCTCGGGCGCGAACTCGGGCTGGAACTCGAGGTAGTCCCCCGCGTCGCAGATGCGGAAGATGATCTTTTCGATATCGTAGGGGAGCCGGTGGTCGGCCGGCAGGATCTCGTACAGAGTCTCGGCGGGACCGCCGGGCGGCGCGCCCTGGGGCGCACACGGCGCGGGAGGCAGCTCACGCACCTTCTGCCGGACCAGCGCCAGGCAGGCCAGGTCGTCCTTGGCCATGTAGTGCGCCACACCGCTGGTGGTGGTGTGCATTCGCGCGCCGCCGAGCGATTCCGCGTCGATCACCTCGCCGGTCGCGCCTTTCACCAGGTTCGGCCCGCCCAGGCCCATGAAACTGGTCTTGTCGACCATGATGATGGAGTCGCTCAGTGCCGGCAGGTAGGCTCCGCCCGCCACGCAGGAGCCCATCACCGCCGCGATCTGCGGCACCCGCAGCCGGCGCCGCATCAGCGAGTTGTAGTAGAAGATGCGCGATACCCCGTACTGGCCGGGAAAGATGCCGTCCTGAAGCGGCAGATTCACGCCCGCCGAATCCACCAGGTAGATGATCGGCACGCGGTTGCGCATGGCGATCTCCTGCGCGCGCAGGATCTTGGTGACGGTTTCCGGCCAGAAGGCGCCGGCCTTCACGGTCGCATCGTTGGCGACGATCACGGCGGGGCGGCCTTCGATCTTCCCGACTCCGGTGACCACGCCCGCCCCAGGCGCCTGCCCATCGTGTTTGTCGTAGCCCACAAGCAGCCCGATCTCCAGGAACATCGAGCCAGGATCGAGAAGTTGCGCCACCCGCTCGCGGGCCGTCAGTTTGCCCTTGCGATGCTGTTGCTCGATCTTGTCCGGGCCGCCGCCGGCCCGCAGGCGCTGTTCGATGTTGTCCAGCCGCTCGAGCAGTCTGCGCATGTGCGAGGCGTTCTGCGCGGCTTCCAGGGCCCCCCCAGGAGTTGGTTTCACGGTCTACCTACAGAATACCGAAACACCGGGTGTCCGGGGGCCGGTAGTGCGCTAGGATACTAAGCATGTTGGGTTTCGACACGCGAGCGGCGCGAACGGCCTGGACCGTGTTTCTGGTCGCGCTGCTGCTCGTCGGCCTTTACTACATCCGCACGGTCGTGCTGGTTTTCATCCTGGCGATCCTGCTCGCCTACATGCTTGCCCCGATTGTGAACCTGGTGGACCGGATGCAGCCCTGGACGAGATCCCGCACCTACTCTCTGGCCGTCGTATACACCGCACTGATCGGGCTGCTGATCCTGGCTGGCGTGCTGGTGGGGAACCGGGTGGCGCAGGAGGCCTCGAATCTGGCCACCGGCTTCCCGGAGCTGCAAAAGACGGTAGTAAAACGCCTGCAAGAGCCCTGGCCGGCATGGTTTGAGCCGTTAAGGCAGCAGATCCGCGAGGGCGCGCAAAACCTCGGCCCGCTGCTGGTACCCCTGATGCAGCAGGCGGGCGCCCGTATTCTCTCGGTACTCCCAAGGATCGTTTTCGTCGTGCTCATTCCGATTCTGAGCTTCTTCTTCCTGAAGGATGGGAGGGAACTGCGGGAGCGGGCGCTGGCGCTGGTGAGGCCGGAACGCCGGGCGATGTGGGACGACATAGCGGGGGACATACACGTGTTGCTCGGCCGGTTCATCCGGGCACTGGCGCTCCTGGCGCTGGCGACATTGACCGCTTACGGCATTTTCTTCACGGTCATCGGCCTGCCCTACTCCTTGCTGCTGGCGACAATTGCCGGCACGCTCGAGTTCATCCCGCTTTTCGGGCCGGTGGCGGCGGTGGCGATCGTCGTTCTGGTGGCCGTCATCAGCGGTTTCGGGCACTTTTGGTTGATCCTGGTTTCTCTGGTGGCCTATCGCATGTTCCAGGACTACTTCCTAAGCCCTCACCTGATGAGCGCCGGCGTGGCGCTGCACCCGCTGCTGGTGATCTTTGGCGCGCTAGCCGGTGGAGAACTGGCTGGCATCCCCGGCATGTTCCTGTCGGTTCCGGTGATGGCGACGCTCCGTGTCCTCTATGTGCGGGTGCGGAAAGCCCGGGAAATGGCGACGCTCACAACGCCGGCGACAAGCCCGTAAGATCGGCGGGCAACTGGAGAGGGCAATGTTACGCAGGAGTTTTGTTCTGGTTGCGGTTTGGCTGCTTTCCGCGGCCGCTGCCCGGGCCGACGAGGTCGCGCCAAAGCTGGATGAGTACCTGAGCGCGCTGACCAAACTGGGGCGCTTCAGCGGGTCGGTGCTGGTGGCGCGGGACGGCCGCGTGCTGCTGGCCAAAGGCTACGGCCTCGCCAACGCCGAGTGGGATATCCCGAACACGCCCGCGACCAAGTTCCGCCTCGGCTCGGTTACCAAACAGTTCACCGCGCTGGCGATCCTCCAGCTCGACGAAAAGGGTAAGCTAAAGGTCGAGGACCCGGTGTCGAAGTACGTCGCCGATTGCCCCGAGGCCTGGCGGAAGATCACGATTCACCACCTGCTGACCCACACGTCGGGCATCCCGAGCTTCACCTCGTTCCCGGATTACGTTACGACCATGAACCAGCGCTCCCCGGTCTCGAAGACTGTCGAGCGGTTCAAGGGGAAGGCGCTCGATTTCGAGCCGGGCGAGAAGTTTCAGTACAGCAACTCGGGCTATGTTCTGCTGGGGTACATTCTGGAGAAGGTCGCCGAGCAGGATTATGGCGAGTACCTGGAGCAGAACGTTTTTGGGCCGCTGAAGATGCGAAACAGCGGCTACGACAGCTCCGCCGCCATCCTAAAGCAGCGTGCGAGCGGCTACATGCGGCGGGCCGGGAACCTGGCCAACGCCCTGTACATCGACATGACCGTTCCGCACGCGGCGGGCGCTCTCTATTCCACGGTTGAGGACCTCTTCCTGTGGGACCAGGCGCTGTACACCGAAAAACTGGTGTCGAAGAAATCGCTCGATAGAATCTTCACGCCGTTCAAGGGCGATTACGCCTATGGCTGGTTCGTCGCCCAGAAGCACAACCGGAAATACATCGGCCATGCGGGCGGCATCAACGGCTTTTCCACCATGATCGAGCGATACCCGGACGACAAGGTCGCGGTCATCGTGCTGAGCAATGTGGAAGGCTCGGCAGTGGGTCCGGCCGCGCGCGATCTGGCGGCCATCGTGTTCGGGGAGAAGTACGAAATGCCGAGCGAGCGCAAGGGACCATGAGACGGGACGCTCTCGTTTACGGGCTCTGCTTTTGCGGCCTGGCGGCGCTGGGCCAGCAGCCGGAACGGTGCGCGGTCGAGGGCCAGGTGCTCAGGGCCGCCAGCGGCGAGCCGCTCCGCAAGGCGCAGGTGCTGCTCCGCAAACTGGACGCGCGCGATCAGTCGTACTCCTCGGCTACGGACGAGCGCGGCCGCTTCCTTCTAACTGACCTCGAGCCCGGCCGCTACACTCTTTCCGCCGAACGTAACGGCTACGTGCCGCAGGATTACGGTCAGCGCCGCGCCAATCAGCCGGGCGCCGTGCTGACCCTTCAGCCGGGCCAGCATCTCGGCGACATTGTCTTCCGCCTGGTGCCGTTTGGCGTGATCTCCGGCCGCGCTGCCGACGAGGACGGCGAGCCGATATCCCGTGTCCGCATCCAAGCCATGCGGGTGAGTCACCAGAGCGGCCGGCGCGAACTGATGGCCGTCGCGAGCGGCACGAGCGACGATCGCGGCGAGTACCGGGTTTTCGGCCTGCCGCCCGGGCGCTACTACGTCAGCGCCGCGCCGGCTCCGAGCTCGCGCCCGGGCGCGCCCGAATCGGACGAAGAGGGCTACGTCCCGTTCTACTATCCCGGCGTGATCGACCCGGGTCAGGCGGCGCCGCTGGAACTCCGCGCGGGTGGCGAAATCCAGGGTGTCGATTTCCGTCTGACGCGCGCGCGCACGGTGCGGGTGCGGGGCCGCGTGCTGAATGCGGCCGCGGGCCGGCTGGAGCGCGGCATCGTGGTGTTCCTGCTGCCGCGCGGGTCCGGAAGTGGCGCCTCGGGGGCGCGCACCCAGAACACTGTTGTGGACGCGCAGGGGAACTTCGAGATCCGCGGCGTTGCGCCCGGCTCCTACGTGCTCAGCGCGTACCAGGCGGACCAGCAGCGCCGTTTCTTCTCCCGGCTGCCCATCGACGTCGGCGCCGCCAGCCTCGAGGGCATCAGCCTGGTGCTACGCCCGGGCCTGGAGATTGCGGGCCGCATTCGGTTTGAGGAATCCGGCGGGAGGTTGGAGCTGTTGCACGTGACACTCCAGTCGCGCAGCGAAAGCGCCGGCAGCGCCTCCGCGGTAGCGAGGAGCGATGGGACATTTGCGCTTCAGAACGTTGCGGCCGACTGGTACACGCTCTCGATCGCGGGGCTGGTGGAGGACTGCTATGTGAAATCGGCGCGATTCGGCGGCGTTGACGCGCTGGAGCACGGACTGGACCTCAGTCGCGGCGACCCTCCCGGGCCAATCGAGGTGGTGCTGAGCCCGGCCGGCGGAGACGTTGAGGGCGTGGTGCTGAAGGAGAACCAGCAGCCGGCGGCCGGAGCGACCGTGGCGCTGGCGCCCGACGCCCCGCGCCGCGACCAGGTCCATCTGTTCCGCAGCGCCACGGCGGACCGGTACGGGCGCTATGTGCTGCGAGGCGTCCCACCCGGCGAGTACCGGCTGTTCGCCTGGGAGGACGTCGAGGCGGGCGCCTGGCTGGACCCCGACTTCCTGGGCGAATACGAGAAGCGCGGAGAAACCGTCAGCGTGGACGAGCGCGGCCGCTACACCGTGCAGCTCAAGGCGGTCGAGTGAACGGACAGTCCGGGTTGCTACCATAGCACTATCCGGGAGGCATCGATGACTGGTATCGGGAGATTTGTCTGCGTGCTGGCTCTTGCATGGCCGGCGGGAGCCGCGGAGGAACCGCCGCTGCGTGGCTATTCGCCGGAGTCCGCGCGCGTGGAGCGAGAGTGGGAGGCGAAGTTCCGCGCCATTCCCGACACGCAAAGCCTGCGGGACACCATGAAGCGCCTCTCGGCGCGACCGCACCACCTTGGCTCGCCCTACGACAAGGACAACGCCGAATGGATCCTGGGGAAGTTCAAGGAGTGGGGCCTGGATGCGCGGGTCGAGACCTTCCAAGTGCTCTTCCCCACGCCCAAGGAGCGCCGCCTGGAGATGCTGGAACCCGTGAAGTTCACGGCCCGGCTCCAGGAACCCGCGGTCGCCGGCGATCCGACCTCGGGACAGAACGCCGAGCAGCTTCCGACTTATAACGCCTACTCGGTTGACGGCGATGTGACGGCGCCGCTGGTCTACGTTAACTATGGCGTGCCGGAGGACTACGAGCAGCTCGACCGGCTGGGCATCTCGGTCAAGGGCGCGATCGTGATAGCCCGCTACGGGGCCTCCTGGCGCGGCATCAAGCCGAAGGTCGCCGCCGAGCACGGCGCGGTGGGCTGCATCATCTACTCCGATCCGCGCGAGGACGGCTATTACGAGGGCGACGTGTTCCCCGAGGGCGCATGGCGGCCGCAGGACGGGGTGCAGCGCGGCAGTGTGATGGACATGCCGCTGTACCCCGGAGACCCGCTCACGCCCGGGGTGGGCGCAACGCCCGAAGCCATACGCCTGCCGCTGAAAGACGCTCCGACGCTCACCAAGATCCCGGTGCTGCCGATCTCCTACGGCGACGCAAGGCCACTGCTTGCGGCGCTGAAAGGACCGGTTGCTCCGGCCGGCTGGCGCGGGGCGCTGCCCATCACCTACCATGTAGGACCCGGCCCGGCCCGAGTGCGTCTGAAGGTCGCGTCCAACTGGGACTTGAAACCGGTCTACGATGTCGTCGCGCGGATTCCCGGCTCGACGTATCCCGATCAGTGGATCGTCCGCGGGAACCACCATGACGCCTGGGTGAACGGCGCCGAAGACCCCGTAGCCGGCGCCAGCGCACTGCTGGAAGAGGCGCGCGCGCTCGGCCTCCTGCTCAAGCAGGGTTGGAGACCAAAGCGCACCATCGTTTACTGCGCCTGGGACGGCGAGGAGCAGGGCCTGCTCGGCTCGACCGAATGGGCCGAGGCGCACGCCACCGAACTGAGCCGGTCCGCCGCCGCTTACATCAACTCCGACGCCAACGGCCGGGGCTACCTGTTCGCCGCGGGGTCGCACTCGCTGGAGAAGTTTCTCAACGCCGTGGCGCGGGACATCGAGGATCCGGAAACCAAGCTCAGCGTGTGGAAACGCCTTCAGCTCCAGCGCATCGCCGAGTCGCCCGAATCGCGTCAGGACGCCCGCCAGCGCCCCGACCTGCGCATCGGCGCGTTGGGCTCCGGCTCCGACTACACCGCGTTCGTCGACCACCTTGGCATCGCGTCGCTCAACCTCGGCTTCGGCGGCGAGGACGGCGGCGGCATCTACCACTCGATCTACGACGACATCTACTGGTACACGCACTTCTCGGATTCCGATTTCCGCTACGGCCGCGCGCTCGCCCAGACCGCCGGGACCGCGGTGATGCGGATGGCGGGCGCCGACCTCCTGCCCTACGACTTCACCAATTTGGCCGACACGGCCCGCAAGTACGTGGGCGAACTCCAGAAACTGCTTAAGGATAAGCAGGAGGAAGTTCGCGAGCGCAACCGCCAGATCGAGGAGGGGGTCTTCGCTGCCACGGCGGATCCACGGGAGAAGTCGGTGCCGCCGGCAACCGAGCCGGTGCCGCCTTTCCTCGGCTTTGCCCCGCTTGAAAACGGCGTCGAGGCGCTGGCTCGCAGTGCTGAGCGGTACGAGAAAGCGCTGGCGAAGGCGGCGCTGGGGCGCGCGTCGTTGCAGGCGGTCGACCAGAAGCTGATCGAAAGCGAGCGCCGGCTTACCGACTCCGCCGGCCTGCCCGGCCGCCCCTGGTTCAAGCACCAGATCTACGCTCCTGGAGTGTACACCGGCTATGGCGTGAAGACCATCCCGGCGGTGCGCGAGGCGATCGAGCAGAAGCGTTGGGCGGAGGCTGAAACCCAGATCGCGCGGGTCGGCCGGGTGCTCGCCGCCGAGGCCGCACTGATCGACGGGGCCGCAGCCGAACTGGAGAAGGGGGGCCCGGAGTAAGCGCCGCGCCGCCTGTGCGACAATGGGAAACCCGCCTAGCCGGCAAGGACTACCGTGTAAAGGTTACATTGGACGGAGGGGGCAGGGTTGGATCTCCTGTATTTACATAGCGTTATGAGGGATTGCTGCTTTGGCATCCAGAGTGCTTAGGAAGACACCTTCCATGAAGCTCGAATGCGGGGCCCCGCCGGACCTGATTACGGTGCGGCGGAAGAAGGGTGTCTCGCTCCAGGACATCTCCGAAACGACCAAGATCGGTGTGAACTACCTCCGGGCCATCGAAGACGGCGAGTTCGCCAAACTGCCGGGTGGAATCTATTCGACCAGTTACATCCGGCAGTACGCGCGCGCCATCGACTATAACGAGTCTGAGTTGCTGGAACACTACTACCGCGCCACGGGACTGCGGCCCGAGGCGACGCTGGCAAACCGCGACCCCAGCGG
Source organism: Bryobacteraceae bacterium (assembly GCA_050008465.1). Lineage (GTDB taxonomy): Bacteria > Acidobacteriota > Terriglobia > Bryobacterales > Bryobacteraceae > Fen-330. Next base: position 676 of record JBEKMO010000044.1, on the reverse strand, counting down.
TCGAGACGCCGGGCCGCTCACCCCGATGCCCCGGCGGGTCAGTCGCGTGCCTGGTTAGGGCCCCGCACCACCCCGGAACATTCGCTCCGCTCCAGGTGTCCAATCGGCAGGAGGATGCGGCCATGGCGATGTCAATCGGTGGAGCCAATCGGATCAAGGCGGAGATGAACGTGACGCCGATGATCGATGTCCTGCTGGTGCTGCTGGTGATCTTCATGCTGGTCTCGCCGCTGAAGCCGACCGGGTTGCCCACGCTGGTTCCGCAGGCAGGCGGCGACCGGCCTCCCGGGCAGTCAACCGACCTGGTGTTGACCGTTCGGAGCGACGGGACGCTGGATCTAAACCAGGAGGCGGTCGAGCGCGCGAACCTTCCGGCGAGGCTGGCGCAGATCTTCAAGTTTCGGGGCGACCGCGTGATCTTCGTGCGCGGCGAAGGGAACCTGGAGTTCGGCCCGGTGGCGCAGGTGATGGATATTGCCAGGGGCGCCGGCATGACCCGGGTGGCGCTGATGACGACGCCCATTCACTAAGAACTCGATCAGCGTCTCACCTTAGTCTTGGTGCCCGGGACCGGCACCATCCACAGCAGCCGCTTCCGCCGGATGCGGCTGGCCACCTCTTCCTTGGTCACCGTGGCCGGCACCAGCTTGGCCGGGTCCTTCCACGAGGTGTCCTT
>JBEKMO010000043.1:0-43792 GCA_050008465.1 Bryobacteraceae bacterium | reverse complement strand
AGCTTGGGGCTGGCCACCAGCGCCCGCGCCACGGCCACCAGTTGCTGCTGCCCGCCCGAAAGCTGGCTGGGGTAGAGGTCCTTCTTGCCGACAATCTGGAAGCGGTCGAGGGTGTCGCAGACGATGCTGGCGCGCTCCGAGCTCTTGACGTTGCGGTAGGAGAGCGGGATGTCCAGGTTCTCGTATACCGTGAGGTTGTCCAGCAGGTGGTAGCTCTGAAAGACGAAGCCCATGTACTTCTTGTTCAGCTCCACCCTCTGGCGCGGGTTCAACTTGTGCACCGCCTGTCCCAGGAAGTGGAACTCGCCGGTCCACGCGCTGTCGAGCATTCCGATGATGCTCAGCAAGGTGGACTTGCCGGCGCCGGAGGGGCCCATGACGGTGACGAACTCGCCCTCTTTGATTTCCAGGTTGATCCGGCGCAGCACGAAGGTCCTCATGTTGCCGGTCTGGTACCACTTCTCGACGTTTTGCAGATTGATCATCGTTCTTCGCCTAACGAATCATTCTATTCGATTCGGCCGGGTAAGGCGTCCCCGGAGTCCAGGGAGCACGCCAATCGCCACTTGCGCGGCCCGTAGCGCATAGAGTTGGCGGGTAGGGGTGTCCGATTGTGGGAATTTCATGTGCAGAAATGGACAGGGCGGGAGCCCTATCCTACTTGCCGTAGCGCTTCACCAGCGCGACTCCCAGGAAGATGATGACCATGGCGACGGCCTCACGCAGGCCGAATGGCTCCCGGTAGAACAGCCAGCCCAGGAACACCGCCACCACTGGGTTGACATAAGAGTAGATCGAGACCACCGCCACCCGCAGGTGGCTCATCGCATAGACATAGGCGCTATAGCCGACAATCGACCCGAAAACCACCAGGTAACAGAGGGCGGCGATGCCGCGGAAGCTCGGCATGGTTGGGTGCGGAGGGATCAGCAGGGCGGGCAGCAGGAAAGCCAGGCCCGCGGTCAACTGCTGGATCGCGCTGGTCACGATGGGGTGCGCACGAGTAGCTTGCCGCCGCTGATAGATCGACCCGAACGCCCAGTTCACGCTGCCGAATTGCAGGAGCAGGAAACCCACGAGTGTCGCCCCGCCGACGGTCTCGCGCGAAACGCCGGCGGAGACCAGCAGAGCGGCGCCCGCGCTGCCCACCAGCAGCCCCAGGACGGTCGGGCGGCGCAGCCGGTCGCCTCCCGGCACCAGCGCCTCGATCCCCACCATCCAGAACGGTGAGAACGAAATGATGAGCGCCGCCAGGCCGCTGGGAATCCATAGCTCGGCGAATATCAGGCTGCCGGTTCCGATCCCGCAAGTCAAAAGGCCGGTGAACATCGAAACCCACAGCTCGCGACCCTTGGGCAGATGAGCTCCCCCGAGGAACGCGGCAGCGAGCAGGATCGCGCCTGAGGAGGCGAACCGAAACGCGATCAGCGCCAGCGGCGGGAACGACTCCAGGGCCATGCGGATCCCCAGGTAGGTTGTGCCCCAGAAGAAGCAGACCGCGGCCAGGGCGGCGTAAGCTCGAAAAGAAGGCTGACGGTGCAATGTTTCAGGTTAACACTGGGAGCCAGCCCGCCCTTCCCACACAAGATCTGCTGCGGCGCGCGATAGGGTTGCATCTACTGCGTTGCGCTCGGCCGCCGTCCTCGACGTACTGTTCAAGTACGCCTCCGGGCGCCGGCTTTCGCGCGCCTTGTATCTGCGGCCCTCTCATCGCGCCTCGCTACGATCCTGTGTGAGAAGGGCGAGCTAGAATGAAGACTTGATCGTCACCCTCACCATCAACCCGGCCATCGACCACAACGTGACGGCCGACCGCCTGGTGTTCGAGGACCGGGCCTACATCCTGTCGACCTCGGACACGGCGGGCGGGCGCGGCATCAACGCCTCCTGCGTCATCAGCTCCTTTGGCGGCAAGACGCTGGCCATTGTGACCTCCGGCGGGCAATCCGGTGAGCGGCTCCAGAAGTTTCTTTGCGGCTGCGGTTTTCCCGTCGAGGTGGTGCCGATCGACAACGAGATCCGGACCAACCTCACCATCACCGACCGCCAGGGTCTCACCGTGAAGCTCAACCACCCCGGCCCGGCGCTGACCAAGGCGGAACTGGACCGGGTGGAGGCCGCCGTCGAGCGAAAGCTGGCAGACGCCTCCTGGCTGATGATCTGCGGCAGTGTGCCGCCCGGCGTGCCGGCCGGTTTCTATTCGAAGCTGGTGCGGATGGCCCGTGAGCGCGGGGTCAAGAGCTTGCTCGATACGGATGGGGAAGCGCTGATCGAGGGCGTGGAAGCCGGCCCGACCGTGGTGGCGCCGAACCAACAGGAAGCCGAGCGGCTGCTCAACACCGCGCTGCTCACGCGCAGTCATTTCCTGGAGGCGGCGACGCGCATCCGGCAGATGGGCGCCGAGTCGGTGATCCTGTCGCTGGGCAGCCGCGGCGCGGTTGGGGCGAACGAGCGCGGCCTCGTGGAAGTGGTTGCGCCGCGCGTGGACGCGGTGTGTCCCATCGGGGCCGGCGACGCGCTGGCAGCGGCGTTCGTCTGGGCCATGGACAAACAGCCCGATTTCGCGGATGCGCTGCGCTGGGGCGTCGCGGCCGGCAGCGCCTCGGCCCGGCTGCCCGGCGTAACGTTCGCCTCGCTGGCCCAGACCAAGGAGGTCTACCCGCGCGTCGAGGTGCGGGAAGGCAAGTAGACGGGGCTTCGAGAAACCGCCTGACCCTGGCGGTCTATTTGTCCGAAGTCCTTTGTTTTCACCGCAGGCTTTGAAAAAACCGCCTGGGCCCAGGCGGTTTTGGCCCATCGCGCGGGGCCTCAAGAAAACTGCTTGCTCTTCTTGCCGACAGATCTCCTCGCCCAGCATGGAATCGAACTAAGCGACTGAGACACCTCGGATTCGGGAATCGCCATGAGGCGGTTTTTGGTTCTCGAACTCGGTAGATTACTTCCGGATGCGCCGTCAACCGCCCACAATCCGAAGCGGTGTGTGGTGATGGCGCGGGCCACGTTCCGGCAGCGCCCTCCCACACACGGGATTTGGGCGCCCGCTTCTAACCGCTGCCGCCGCCCGGAGCTTCTACAACAACCCCAACGGCTGGGGCTCGATGTCTCCACCATCGCAGCCCATCCCCGGGCGGCCTGTGCCTTGAGCGATTCCTTAAGAATCGTAGCCGGGGCCGGCAGACGCCCCGCACTCTTTCCACAGCTTTTCCCAATTCCAGATCCCGTACGCCACCTCGTTCGGCAACGGGAATCCGAGCTGATGCGCGAGCATACACACCTGCCCGCGATGGTGAGCTTCGTGAGAAAGCATGTAGCACAGCATTTCCAGGCCAACCGGCCAAGGCGGAGCCCAGCCGTCTCTGCGAAACTTCTCGACGCGGCCCCCACAACCGCCGAGCGCTTCAGCGAGCATCTCCGCGCAGCGAGCGGCGCTCTCGGCCAATCCCGCACGGGCCTGTTGCGGCGTGCAGTGCGCGCGGTTGAGCTGTCGTGGAACCTTCAGGTGCGGAGCTGTAAGCCTGACCCACTTGGAGCGGACATTGTGCATGTGCGTGAAGATCGCCGCAATGGTACGGGCCTTGCCGGGCGGTTTGGCTCTCCAGGCGGTAGGGTCAAGATGTTCGATAAGAACCTGGTTCATGCGATCATTGGCGGCAAAGATCTGGACTGCGGCTCGGCCGAGTTGAGTGTGAACCCTGTGTTGACGCGTGGTCACGGCTCCCTACTCCTTGACCTATAATACTTCCGGGCCGTCAGCCACCCGGAAGCTGGCCAGCAGCCGTCGATTCAGGGGTCGCTCAGCGCGGGCCGGCAGGTTCTGGCGTGCGTATCTCTTTTGCGGCAATGTTCCCAGCCTCGGTCTCACCGTTCAAGTTGGCCGGCAAAAGTTCTAAAGTCCTCCAGGATGGGGGGCGTCCGCCCACAGCGACCGCTCCACCAGGTCGCAGAGGATGTGGCCGATCAGGATGTGCGACTCCTGGATGTATTGGGTCGCGTCGGCCGGAACGCGAATGGCGACGTCCGCCAGCTCCGGAAGCTTTCCGCCACGGCCGGCGAGCGCGATGGTGCGCAGGCCGTGCTCGCGGGCGTACTCGAAGGCCCGCAGGACATTCGCGGAGTCGCCCGAGGTGCTGATCCCCACCAGCACGTCTCCCGGTCTTCCGAGCGCCTGAACCTGGCGCGCGAAGATGCCCTCAAAGCCGAAATCGTTGGCGCTGGCGGTAAGGATGGAAGTGTCGGTGGTGAGCGCGATAGCGGCGAGGCCCGGGCGCGGGAAGGACTGGCTCAGTACGCCCACGAACTCCGCGGCGATGTGCTGCGCGTCGGCCGCGCTGCCGCCGTTGCCGCAGAGCATCACTTTTCCGCCGTCCCGGAGGGCGGAGGCGATCAACGCGGCGGCGTCCAAAATCGGCTGCTGGCAGCGGGCCAGCAGTCTCTGCTTCGTCGCGATCGATCCGAGCACATGCCGCCGCAGGCGCTCCCCGGCCGTGTGCAGCAGCGCGGGAGGGGCCTCCGGCGCCTCGGCCATCCACTGGCCGATCAGCAGCGCCGCGCCGGCCAGATCCTCCGCGACCAAGTCCGGATACACGTCGCCGGCCGCTTCGTGCTCGCGCCCGTAGCCCGTGCGAAGGAGAATCGTCGTCGCGCCGCAGCGGCGTCCCAGTTCGATGTCGGAAGGCTGGTCCCCGACGACGAAGGCCTCGGCGAGGTCGAAGCCCAGCTCGCGGGCGGCTCGCTGCGCCAGTTCCGTTTCCGGCTTGCGGCAGGCGCAGCCCTCGGTGGGAAGGTGAGGACACGAGTACACGCCGTCCAGAGCGATCCCCTCGCGGGCCAGCTCCTGCCCGATGAATTCGTGGATCTTCGCCAGTCCCTCGGCGTCGAGCAGGCCCCTCGCGACCACTGACTGGTTGGTCAGCAGGACCAGCCGCAGCCCTTGCTGCTGGAGCAGCCGCAGCCCGGCAATGGCATTGGGCAGAAACGCGACTTCGCCGATCGAGGTGAGGTGGTCCCGCTCGACGATCAGCGTGCCATCCCGGTCTAGAAGTACGGTTCGGTTCTTGATGATGCGCCTCCGGTTTCCATGAAGAACTGCTGGGCCAGCGCGTAGGATTCGGGCGTCCCGATGTCGATGAAGCGCGCCCGGCGCTTGAAGGCGTGCATGCCTTGCCAAAGCCACTGCGGAAGAACCTGGAGTTCCAGGGAAAGCGGCGTCCCGGCCGGCAGTGCCGCCAGGAACGGCTCCGAGAAAACATACACTCCCGCGTTCACCCATCCCGGCCCGCCGCCGGAGCGCTGCTTTTCAAGAAAGCTCGTCACGCGCCGGTTGTGCGAAATCACGACGCTGCCGAACCGCCCCGCGTCGTCTGCTTCGACCACCGCGATGGTGGCGTAGAGGCGGGCTGCGAGATGATCGGCCGCCAATTCCGCGAGGTCGATGGCGCAGTAGGAATCGCCGTTCATGACGATCCAGGTCCCGCCGTCGCCGAAGCGGTCGTGCGCCTGCTTCAGCGCTCCTCCGGTGCCGAGCGGCCGCCCCTCCACCGAATACAGGATCGGGATGCCGCGATGTTCCCGCCCGGCCGCGGCCTCGACGTCCTGGCAGCGATAGCCGGTGCACAGTATGATGCGTTGGACGCCGGCCCCCGCCACCTGCTCGAGCAGCCAATGGATGAACGGACGCCCATGGACGGGCGCCGCCGACTTGGCGGAGTCCGGCAGCACAGGCCGGAGACGGGTTCCCCCGCCGCCCGCCAGGATGACGCCGGTGCTGATCTGTTCCTTCCGCACAGTCCTACAACGAACGCGTCCGCCAGACCTGCAAGCCCCTGGGCTCCAGGGCGCAGTTGGCGACCACGCCTCCCCGGCGCTCGAGCGCCTTGCGGACCTCGTGTTGCCGGTGCGTTTCGCAATACAGCAGCAGGTAGCCGCCGCCGCCCGCTCCCATCAGCTTACCGCCGATCGCGCCGTGCTTTCGGGCTTCTTCGTACAGTGGATCGGCGATGGTGCCCTCGGTGATTCCGGGGTTCATCCGCTTCTTGTTCACGAAGCCTTCGTGCAGCAATTCGCCGAACCCGGCGAGGTTCCCCTTCAGCAAGGCACGCTTCATGTCGTACACGAGGCTGTGGATCCGGTCCATGCCTTCCAGCGTCGCGGCCCGCTTCTCATGGTAGTAGCGGATCTGGCGGTCGATCAACCCGGTGTGGGCATGGACATTGCCCACATAGCATAGCATCAGGTGCGCCTCCAGGTCGGCGAGCAGGCCCTCGTCCAGCCGGAGCGGGTTCACCAGCACGCCGGACTTGGAGAACTCGATCAGGTTAAAGCCGCCGAAGGTGGTGGCGTACTGGTCCTGCATCCCGCCGGCGATCCCGAGGTCGCGCCGCTCGATCGCGTAGTTCAGCTCGGCCAGTTCGTAGGGATCGAGGACCAGGTTCTGATAGGCCGCCAGCGCGCCGATGATCGCGCTGACCAGCGCCGACGATCCGCCCAGGCCGCTGCCGGGAGGGGCGTCGCAGCGCACGTCCAGGTCGAATCCCATCGAGCACCCCAGGCGCCGGATGGCCGCCTTGGCCAGGTCGAGCATGCCGTCGTAAACGGGCTCCTCCTCGAGGCTGTAATTGGCCATGTAGCCGAGATCGACTGAGCGGATGCGAACGGCTTTGTCCGGACGCGGATACACCGTCACCCGCGCATAGTTGCAGATGGTGGCGCACAGCACGGCGCCCGCGCGGCGCTCGAACCAGTGCGGGAAATCGGTGCCGCCGCCGGCGAAGCTGATGCGCACGGGGGCTTTGGAGCGGACGATGCGAGCGGACGTTTTCGGGTCGGGCTCGAGCTCCGGAAGGAAGTCAACTACGGTAGTGCTTGTTTCCTGTTCGCTGTCACGCATGAGAGCACGGGCCACCCCATGCCCAGGCATGGGAGGCTGACTCTCAATATCGGCAGCGCCGGCCCAAAGAGTTAGGAGCCTGCCCCCATAGGGGGCCTACAGGATTTCCCAGTCGTTATAACGGAGCAGCACCACGGTGACGTTGTCGGGGCCGCCGCCGGCCTTGGCCTGCGTGATGAGCTGCTCGACCTGGTACTGGAGCGGAGCATCGCGAGAGAGGGTAGCGGCGATCGCCGCTTCGGTGACCGGCCCGGTGAGGCCGTCGGAACAGAGCACGATGACGTCGCCCGGCACGAGATCCTCCTCGTGGGTGCGGACCGTCAGCTCGGACGTGGTCCCCACCGCCATCGTGAGCACGTTCTTGTGCGGGAAGTTGCGGACCTCTTCCTCCGACAGGCCGAAGCGCACGCGCAGTTCGTTGACCAGCGTCTGGTCATAGGAAAGCTGGGTCAGGGTTCCGTCGCGCCACAGGTAGGCCCGGCTGTCGCCGACATTGGCGATGAGCAGCCGCGGCAGTTCCCAGAAAGCCAGCACGAAGGTCGATCCCATGCCGCTGCACCCTTCGTCGCTGCGGGCTTTCTCGAGCACCCGGCGGTTGGCCTCCTGGATGGCCGCCTCGATCATCGGGATGGGCTCCACCAGAGGCGTGTTCCGCAGGTACTCCAGGACGGTTTCCACGGCCATCGAGGACGCCACCTCTCCGCAGGAGGCGCCTCCCATCCCATCCGCCACAATAGCCACGCGCAGGGCCGGGTCGATGAACCAGTAGTCTTCGTTGTTCTGGCGGACCAGGCCCATATCGCTGGTTCCCAAAGCTTCGAGCGTCGGCATGTAGTCACCGGTCGGGTTCACTGGGATACCTTGTGTATGGTATCACGGAGCCGGGCAAGAGGGGCGGGGGGGGCTCCGGGGGGGCTCCGGGCGGTGGATAAAAATGTGCGTGGTCTCAGAGGGCGTGGTATTTCCCGCGCTTATAGTCGCGGACCACTTTCAGCACGTCCAGGCCGTATTGGATGGGGCGCAGGTGCGACTTCTCCCCGGCGTAGATGGTCGGGATGGCGACCTCGGCGATGCGCAGGCCCTTGACGCGGGCCAGGACGATCATCTCCAGGTCGAAGTCGAAGGAGCCGGAGAGCTTCTCGAACGGGATCGTTTCCAGCGTTTTCCGCGAGTACAGCATATACCCGCTGTGGTACTCGGCGAGCCTCAGGCCGAAGGCCCAGTTCTCGATCGCGGTGAGGGCCCTGTTGGCGATGAATTTATAGAGCGGCATGCCGCCGCGGAGGGCGCCGCCGCCCAGCATGCGCGAGCCCTGCACCAGGTCGGCCGCGTCGCGGTCGAGCGGGTCGAGCAGCTCGGGGATCTTCTCGGGCGAGTACTGGCCGTCGGAGTGCAGCAGGACGCCGGCGTCCGCGCCCTCCCGCAGCGCGTAGCGGAGCAGGGTCTTCTCCGCCTCGCCGTAGCCGCGGTTGGTCTCGTGCGTCAGCACCACGAGATTCGGAAACTCGGCCTGGAGTCGGGCCAGGGCCGCCGCGGTGTCGTCTTTCGAGCCGTCATCGACCGCGACGTATCGCCGGATGCGCCGCTTCGCCTCGGGGGGAATCCGTGCGAAGACTTTCTCGACGGTGGCCCCGGCGTTGTAGGCCGGCATCAGGACGAAAACGGTCTCAACCATTCTTCCGGAAGCTGGAAACGTAGTAGCGCATGGTGGTCTCGAGAATGTCGCGGATGCCCCACTTAGGTTCCCATCCCAGCAGTGTCCGGGCTTTGGTGATGTCGGGAATGCGGCGGTCGGAGTCGTCGTAGCCCTGCCCGTAGAACTCCTCGGCGGGCACGCTTACGATCTCCGGCAGCGGCACGGAGGGATCGCGGAACTTCTCGGCGTAAATCTCGCGCATCATCTCCGCCATCCGCCGGATCGAGACCTCGTTGGCAGGCGAGCCGATATTGATGATCTGCCGGTCGCAAACCCCGCCAGGGTTCTCGACGATGCGCCAGGAGCACTCCACGGCGTCGTCGATGTAGGTGTAGCACCGGCGGTTCACGCCGCCGTTCACCAGCTTCATCTGGGTGCCGTTCAGCAGGGCGTCCATGAAGAACGAGAAGACCCGGGGGATGCCCTCCTTCTCGTGCAGCAGGAAGTCGATCTTCGGCCCGATGAAGTTGAACGGCCGGATGATGGTGTAGTTGAAACCCATCTCGATCCCGTAGGCGTGCAGCACCCGTTCGAGCAGTTGCTTGGCGCAGGAATAAATCCAGCGGTGCTTGGAGACCGGCCCGAGGATGTACTCGCTGGTGTCCTCGCTGAAGGTTGCGTGGATGGGGTCTTCGGGGTCGGCAAGCCGGGCGTTCTTCAAGCTGGCCGCGGTTCTGCCGTAGACCTCGCACGTCGAGAACTGGATCAGCCGCTTGCCGTGCCGGACGCAAGCCTCGGCGATCTTGAGGTTCTCGATGAAGTTGAGCTGAAAAACCTCCAAGGGGATCCGCAGGTAGAGCCCAGGGTTGGCGTAGGCGATCAGGTCGATCACCAGATCGGAGTCCCGGACCAGGCTGTCGAGGTTCCATTCCGGGCTCCGGATGTCCTGCTGGATGAAGGTGAGATTGGGGTGTCCCAGGAAGTCGGTGATCTTGTCGGTTTCGATATCCACCGCGGTTACGGTGTGTCCTTCGACGAGCAGCCGATGGGTCAGGTGCGACCCGATGAAACCGCCTGCGCCAAGGCTGAGGATCTTCATTCTGTGGGTGCCTCCACTCCAGGTGGAGCTGTGAGACTAAGCTTGCGATACTAGCACATTGTGATCTGCCTTTTCTTGCAGCGGTCGGCGGACCTCCCCAGCCCGGAGATCGCACTAGCGGCGGCGGTGCTGGCGGTGGCGCTGGCCGCTGCGCACTTCAGGTCACGGTGGCTGGGGTGGTGGGAAGGTCCGCTGGCGCGCCTGGCCCGAAGAAAGGGACTGGCGATTCTGGTCGCCGCTCTCGCCCCACTGGTCCTGCGCGCGCTCCTGCTGCCCTGGTTTCCGGCTCCGGAGCCACGCTGCGACGACGAGTTCAGTTTCCTTCTCGGGGCGGACACTCTGGCGCACGGCCGCCTGGCGAACCCGCAACACCCGTTCTGGGTCCACTTCGAGAGCGTGCACATCCTGGTCCGGCCGGTTTATGCGAGTGCGTTTCCGGTCGCGCAGGCGGCTGCGCTGGCCGCGGGGAAGGTGCTGTTTGGCCATTGGTGGGCCGGCGTGTGGCTCGGGGTCGCGCTGATGTGCGGCACGGTCTGTTGGATGTTGCAGGGGTTCCTGCCGCCGCGGTGGGCGTTGCTGGGCGCCATTCTAGTGGTTTTGCGGCTGGGCGTGTCGAACTACTGGATGAACAGTTACTGGGGAGGCGCTCTGGCCGCGGCCGGAGGCGCGCTGGTGCTCGGGGCCCTGGCGCGAATCATGCGCGCGCCTCGCTGGCGCCACGCCGTAGTAATGGGCCTGGGGCTGGCCGTGCTCGCCAACAGCCGGCCGTTCGAGGGCGCGGTCTTCGGCCTGGCGATCGGCCTGGTGTTGCTTGCCTGGATGCTGGGCAGGAGCGGTCCCTCGCGGGGGGTGGCGTGGCGCTCGATCGTCCTTCCGCTGGCGGCGCTGCTGGCGCTGACCGCCGCCGGAATGGGGTACTCCTTCGCGCGGATCACCGGCAAGCCCTGGCTTGCGCCCTACGTTCTCTATCGCAACACCGCTACCATGGCGCCCCACTTCGTGTGGCAGGCGCCGCGCCCGCAGCCGCTGTTCAACAATCGCGAGCTCCGGCACTTCTACTTGGGCTGGGAGATGAACAGCTATCTCCACACACGCAAGGCGCCGCTGGCCGACTTGAAAGAGAAGACGGGGGCCTACTGGCGGTTTTACTTTGGGCCGCTGCTCACGATCCCGCTGGTCGCTTTGCCGTTCCTCTGGCGCGACCGCAAGGCGAGGCCACTGCTGCTGGTGGGCGCGGCGTTCTCCCTGGCGCTGGTTGGGCAGGTGTGGCACAACGCCCACTATGCGGCGCCGGCCACGGGACTAGCGGTTCTGATCGTCGTCATGGGTATGCGGAGGCTGCGGCTGTGGCGTTGGCGGCAGCGCCCCGTGGGGCTGTGCGTGGTCCGTGGCTTGCCCGTGGCTTGCGCCCTGATGCTGCTGGTCCAGGTCTTGGCCGCCCGCCTGCCGGCCGCCGTAGCCGGGCAGGGCAGTTGGCGCTGGCCGGCGCTCGTCGGCGTGGAGCGCGCCCGCATCCTCGGCCAGCTCGAGCGATCGGGAGAGAAGCACCTGGTGTTCGTTCGGTACGCGGCGCGGCGCGATCCGGGGAATGAGTGGGTCCACAACGGCGCGGACATCGACCACTCCCGGGTGGTCTGGGCCAGAGAGCTGGACCGGACCAGCAACGCCAGACTGATCCGCTATTTCGAAGGCCGGCGCGTGTGGCTGGTGGAGCCTGAGTCGGCGCCGCCCCACCTGATCCCGTACCGGGAGGTTCCGCCGCGGCTGATGCCGTTCGTCCAACTCGGCGCTCCCGGCATTGAGCCGCTGCGCTCGCCCGAGGAGGTGAGGCGCAAGGTCCTGGAGAAATCCGAGGGGGGGCTCGACGCCCGTCACGGTTGCGACGTGTGGAACTTCTATTTCGCCGAAGTCACCGGCGTCGCCGGCCCGGAGGGCGATAAGGGGTGTTATGCTGGCAACGACCGCAGCCAGCCGGTAAGCTTCGAGTATTGGTGGGCGTGGGTCGAGCGGCAACGGTAGGGCAATACGTATCAATTCGGTGGTACAATACGTGTGATGTCCAAGCTCACCCTCAGTGTCGACGAAGCCGTAGTGGCGCGCGCGAAGCGCTACGCGAAACAGCGAGGCCTGTCGGTATCCAAGCTCGTGCAAACCTACCTCGCCGTCGTCTCCGACCCTCCGCAGGCGGGCGAGGATCCCCCGGTCCTGCGTTCGCTGAGGGGTACGCTGAAGAAGGCCGACCGCGGCGAGTACCGGCGCCATTTGGCGCGGAAGTACCGGTGAAGAAAATCCTGGTCGACATCAACGTGGTGCTCGACGTGCTCCTGGACCGCAAACCGCATGCCGAGCCGAGCGCGGCGCTTTGGGCGGCAATCGAGACGGGAATGGCCGAGGGGGTGTTGGCCGCTCACGCGGTCACGACGATCCACTACCTGGTCCGAAAGGAGCGAGGGGCTTCCAAAGCGCGGCGCACGGTGGCCGCGATCCTTCGGGTCTTCGGAATAGCGGCTGTCGATGGGGATGTGGTCCGGCAAGCCCTCGAGTTCTCCTGGCCCGATTTCGAGGACGCCATCACCGCGTCAGCCGCCCAGTCCGCCGGTTGCGATGCGATCGTGACCCGAGATCCGAGGGGCTTTCCCGATTCCCCCGTCCAGGTCCTCACGCCAGAGGCGGCAGTGGCCCTGTTCACCAGAGGCTGACTTCCAAAGCCCGTTGTCCGGGGCCGGTGTTGTATACTCTGAACGCCTATGGGACGCGGGAACGATGAGAGCTTCGGAGTCATCCTCTCCAACCTGGCGTATATCGAAAAGGAGCTTCCGGGGCTGGATATGGATGAGGTCTTGCGCCAGCGCCTGCTCTCCTGGTGCGCGGAGTTCAGGCGGGACGTGACCGATCTGAGATCGAAGATCCGTGTGCCGCGGGAGGAAGCTGGGGAGACGATTCATGGCCAGGTAGAGGCGCTCCACAAACTGGTGATGTCGCTCAGGGAGCTGGCGGCGGCCGACCCCGGTTGCGCGTTGCTCAGCGTGCTGATCGGCGAGTCGGGCGCCAACATGCTGGTCGCTTACCGGGAGATCCTGGATAACCTGCATGGATAGAGAACCAACCCTGGAGGACGCGATCGTCCTGGCGGCGCAGTCGCATCGAGGCCAGGTGGACAAGGCGGGTGCGCCGTACATCCTGCACCCGCTCCGGGTGATGCTGCGGCTGAAGGGCGAAGCGGACAGGATCGCCGCGGTGCTGCACGATGTGCTCGAGGATGCCGGGATCACGGTGGAGTTTCTGCGGCAGCAAGGATACCGCGAAGAGGTCCTACGTGCGCTGGATGCGCTGACCCGGCGCAAGGGCGAAAGTTACGCCGATTTCATCGAGCGGGCGGCCGGGAACCCTCTAGCCCGGCGGGTCAAACTGGCTGATCTGGCCGACAATATGGATGCCAGCCGGCTGCCTGAAATCACCCCAAGGGACCGGGAGCGGCTGGCCCGCTACCAGGCCGCATGGGAGCGGCTCACTTCCTAGTCTCCTGTCTCCGAAGCTCACTGACCGCTTGCTGGCGCGCGCGGCTCGGATCGGAGCCGCGACCGTAAGGGAGCGGTGTCAAGTGACTTCGGAGACGGCAACCTAGACTGCGCGCGGCGATGCGATAGGATGGGAGTGCGCCCCTATGCCCCTCTACCAGGTCATCGTCCTCGCCATTGTCCAGAGCCTGACGGAGTTCCTGCCCATCTCGAGCACCGCGCACCTGAGGGAACTGCCGCTCTGGTTTGGTTGGGACCACCCCTTCCTGAACAGTCTGGCTTTCGACATCGCGCTCCACCTGGGCACGCTGTTGGCGCTCCTGGCGTACTTCTATCGGGACTGGATCCAGTTGGCGGCCCAGGCGTTCGGGCTCAAGTACCAGCCTGACCCAGCTCTGGCCCAGAACCGGAAGCTGCTGTGGCTGCTGGCCATCGCCACGATTCCGGTGGCGGCGCTGGGGTACGTCTTCAAGGACCAGGCCGAGGGGCCTGCTTGGCGCAATTCGCTGGTCATCGGGACCATGGTGATCGTCTTCGGGTTCGTGCTGTACGTGGCCGAGCTCCTGGGCCAGGCCAAGCGGGACATCGGGCAGGTGTCTTTCGTCGACTCGATCGTGATCGGTGCGGCGCAAGCGCTGGCCATCGTGCCGGGCGTGTCGCGTAGCGGGATCACCATCTCGGCCGGCCTGATGCGCAACCTCGACCGCCAGACCGCGGCCCGTTTTTCCTTCCTGCTGTCGGCGCCAGCGCTGGCCGGGGCCGCCCTGAAAGCCTTCCTGGACTTGCGGAAGCCCAGTGGCCTGTCTCCGGACATGCAGTTCCCGGTGATCCCGGTCCTCGTCGGCGTGTTGGTCTCGGCGGTCACCGGCTGGTTCGTGATCGCGTTCTTCCTGCGCTTCCTGCGCACCCACACCCTGCGATTTTTCGTGTACTACCGGATCGTTTTTGGCATAATAGTAATCGCTCTGGCCATCTTTGTCCGCCGCACGGGATGAACGCCTCATCCGCGGAACGACATTCCCGCCTCACGGAGGCCGCCGGTGTCCTGTCGCTGATTGCCGGCCTGCTGATCTGGCTGAGCCTGGTCTCCTACCACCCCGATGACCCGTCCTGGAACACGGCCGCCGGGGCGGTACACTCCAAGAACCTGATCGGACCGGCGGGAGCGCGCCTGGCGGATCTGTTCTTGCAGCTTTTTGGCGTGCTCTCCTTCGCGCTGCCGGTGGTGCTGGTCATACTGGCCTGGAACTGGGTGCGCTCGCGGCCGGTCGAGTACCCGCTGGGTCGCGCATGCGGCTACCTGCTTTTCGTTCTGAGCGGCTGCACGGCTTTTGAACTGGGGCCGAAGTGGACCATGTTCGAGGGCGCGGTCTCCTCGGGTGGCACGGCCGGGGTCGTGCTGGCCGACTACGCGGTCGCGGCCTTCAACATCACCGGCGCGAGCCTGGTGACTTTCGCCTGCTTCCTGATCTCGCTGTACCTGGCTTCGAGCTTCCGCATCTCGCACCTGGCCAACGTCGCGGCCCTTCCGGCGCTGGCGCTGCGTCCGGTCCGGCGATGGTGGGGCGCGCACCGCGTCGCCACGCCGAAACCGCCGAAGCCTCCACGCGGCCGCCCCGATCCGGAGCCTGAGCCCGAGCCTGAAGTTGCCCCGCCTCCGCCCGGGCCGGTGGCCGAGGGGCAACCGCCCTTCGAGCCGGACATCCCCATCCGCGCGCTCGACCAATTGCCCGAGCCCAAGTCCGGTCCAGTGCTGGTGGAGCCGCCGGCGGAGCCCGAGCCAAAGACTCGGAAGCGGACTCCCGCACCGGCCGAGAGCCACGCGCCCGCGCGCAAGGCTTACGAGTTGCCTCCCACCTCGCTGCTCAACGAGCCGCAGGGCCGGCCCGCCTATGATGAAGACGAGCTGAAGCAGATCGCCGCGCGCATCCGGGCGAAGTTCGAGGAGTTCAACGTGTTCGGCTCGGTCGTCCAGATCAACCCCGGGCCGGTGGTCACCACCTTCGAATTCAAGCCCGAGGCCGGCATCAAGTACAGCCGCATCACCACGCTCAACGACGACCTGTGCCTGGGCCTGCAAGCCGAATCGATTCTCATCGAGCGCATCCCGGGCAAGCCCACGGTCGGGATCGAGGTGCCCAATACGCGGCGCGAGTTGATCAGCCTGCGCCAGGTGCTCGAATCCGACGAGTTCACCAACTCCCCCTCGCGCCTCACCGTCACTCTCGGCAAGGACATCAACGGCCGCATCAAGGTGACGCCGCTGGAATCCATGCCGCACCTGCTGATCGCCGGCTCGACCGGTTCGGGCAAGAGCGTCATGCTGAACTCGCTCATCATGTCGGTCCTGTTCAAGGCGACGCCCGACGAGGTGCGGATGATTCTGGTGGATCCGAAGCGGCTGGAGATGGGGCTGTACGAAGGCATTCCGCACCTGCTCACGCCGGTGATCACCGACCCCAAGAAGGCCTCGAACGCCCTGCGCAACGCCGTGCTCGAGATGGAGCGCCGCCTGCGGCTGCTGGCCTCCCAGGGCGTGCGCAACATCGAACAGTTCAACCGCAAGGTGCGCCAGCTCCGCAACGAGCCGATCCCGCTGTTCGAGGAGGAAGAGGAGCCGCCCGAGGAGCTCCAGCCGCTGCCCTACATCCTGGTGGTGATCGACGAGCTGGCCGACCTGATGATGGTGGAGCGGCAGAACGTCGAGGAATCCGTGACGCGCCTGGCGCAAATGGCGCGCGCCGTCGGCATGCACCTGGCGCTGGCGACGCAGCGGCCCAGCGTGGACGTGATCACCGGCCTGATCAAGGCGAACTTCCCGGCGCGCCTCAGCTTCCGCGTGGCCACCCGCGTGGATTCGCGGACCGTGCTGGACGTGATGGGCGCCGAGCACCTGCTGGGCAAGGGCGATATGCTGTTCCTGCCGCCGGGCTCCTCGCGGCTGATCCGCGTGCACGGCGCTTTTGTCGCCGAGCCGGAGATCAACCGCGTGGTGGAGTTCTGGAAGTTGCAGGCCACGCCCGAATACGACCAGTCGTTCCTGATCGCGCCGCCTTCGGATGACGAAGCGCCCGGCGAGGGCGACGACTTCTCCGGCGAGGAGGACCCGCTCTACCGCGACGCCGTGCGCGTGGTGCTGGAGATGGGCAAGGCCTCGACCTCGACGCTCCAGCGGCGCCTGCGGCTGGGTTATGGCCGCGCCGCCCGCATCCTGGACACTATGCAGCGCGACGGCATCATCGGCCCGCCCGACGGCAGCAAGCCGCGCGAAGTCCTCAAAACCCCGGACTGGCTCGACCAGGTGGACAATTCGTAGCGCTGCGCGGCACTACTCGTCTTTCACCAGCGTCCAGCTCGGGTCGGGGTCGTACTCGGTCATGGCGGAGCCGATCTGCTCGGTAGTGGGGCCCAGGTTTTTCTGGTATATGCGGCCCTGCTGGTTGACGATGAACGTCATGATCCCGGAGCTGCCCCATTTGCTGGGATACGCCACCAGCGCGTAGCCGGCGATCATGTGGCCGTTCAGGACGTAGCTGAATTTGCCGCCAGGCGCATGCGCGCCTTGCTGCTTCAGGATCCTAAAGTAGTACCCGTGATAGGGGGTGCGCTGCCGCGCTGGAGCCGCGGCACCCTCGGTGCTGGCTGGAGTGCTCCGCGCACGGCCGGCCGCCACGTAACCAGCCGCGCGCCTCTCGGCGATGAGATCTCCCAGCGGACTCATGGGGGCGCCCTCGGGCGTGTCCCAGTACAACCCGTCGTGCTTGCCGGAGGTACTGGTGAACCGCTGCGCGTAGACCGCCAAGCCGTCTTCCGTCGTGTCCAGGGGCTGGGTGAAGTACTCCCACTGCGCCACCACGTACGCGCGGCAGGTCATGATCGCCGAAAGCTCGTTGCGTCCGATTCTCCGATTCAGAATCTCCTCGAGCCCCGCCGCGGTATCGAATCGCCATTGGCTCCCTGCCTGGACGATGGGGATCGGAAACGGGTGCTTGTCGTCGCCCACCAGGAGCGTGAACTTGTTGTCGCCCGCTTTCTCGAGTTCGGAGGATTTGCGGAGGGTCGCGGCGAAGTGCTCCAGCGAGCTGCTATCCTCGACGGGATCGCCCGAAAGCAGCTTCTCCCGCTCGGGGCCGAAGATCGCCATCATGGCCCCCTGATTTTTCGCCTCCGCGGCGGCCGCCAGTGCCTTCACGGCGTCTTCCGGAGTGGAAAACAGCGCCTGTTTCGGAGGCGTCGTTTGCGCTGGGTGCTGGGCGGCCAACGCCGCACCGGCGATGGACAGCAGCAGTGCCAACGCTAGCGCGAACCACGCGCAGCGCCGATGATCGAGTGGGTTCATTCGTGAGTTCATCGCTGCCTCCCGCCGCGGTCATGAGACTGCGGCTGATTCGAGGATTTCGAAGCAGGCGCGGGCCGGGACGTCTCCGTCCGGCTGGGTGCGGGCCGGGACATCTCCGTCCGGCTGGCTTGCCCGCGCTGGCTCTCCACGCGCGCACCGAACCCGCCCCGGTTCCCACCGAATGCAGGACTTTCGGCACGCTCCTGCCGCTGGGGCTGAAACGCGGGCCGGTTTGGCTCGGGCCGGACTTGTTGCCGCGGCGCTTCCCCACGCCCGCGGTAGGCATCGATCCTCGAATCGTTGGTATTGATGTTGCGCTGGATGATCTTGTTATTCACCACGGCTCGGTTGTTATTGACGAAGGTCTGGTTGCGGACCACTGTTCTGTTGACCCGGACGTTGTTGAAATTCCCCTCGCGGTGAACGCCGTTGTAGCGATTCAGGTTGTTGTAGTTCACCGTCCGGTTCATGACCGACCGGTTGATCGCAACGTTCCGAAAGTTGTTGTTCACGTATACGTTGCTGACGCGGACGAAGGGCCGGGATCGTCCCACCCAGCCTCCCCCGTAGTCCCAGCCGTTATAAAGGACACGGCGCCCGCGCCAGTCGAAGTCACGGTTCAGCCAGGCTCCGATCGCAAAGCCCCCTCCAAACGAAATGGCGGAGCCCCCAAAGAAGCCCCCGCGGCCGTAATACACGATCCCCGGGTCGTATATCGGCACATAGATGAACTGGGGCTGCGCGGGCCAGATCTGGATGTAGCCGCCGGTCTCTCTGATCTCCTGCTGCGGGGTCGAGATCAGATTGCCCGCGGAACGCGCCTGCGCGCGCAGCCGCTGAACCGAATCCGTCACGTCGGTGGACTGGCTGGCATAGGCCTGCCCGACTGATGTGGTCCAGTCCAGCTTGTCCGCCATCATGTAAAGAACCGTCGGGTAATGAGCGACGGACTTGACGCTGACGTCCCAGGGCTCGGAGTCGATAGAGTTGGGGTCGGAATTGGCGCGCAAGAAGCGCGCCGCCTCATCGATCTGATCCGGAAAGGTTGCGGCCAGCAGGACCTGGGCCAGCAGCGGGTCGGGATACAGAGCAATCGGCGCCAGCAAGTTGTCGAGCTGCTCTGGAGAGAAGAACCCGCTGGACGAATCGTCCTGACATTTGAGCAGCGGGGTGAACGCCATCAGGAAAGCGATGGCTGAGATGACTAGTGTCTTTCGCATGACGGGATGTCTCCTTCTGTCTCTTTGCCGTTGCCGGCACTCGCCGTACGGCACCCGGGCGGTCGAATACGTTTCACACGAACTAAGGGGTTGGGAACGATCGTCAGTTCCCAGCGGCGGCGAAACCGGGACTTCCGCATTGGGAGCCCTCCGCTGCTGACATTATACGCCGCGCGAGAGTCCCTCGGGCGCGCCATCCGCCGGAGGCGGACTGCCGCGCGGTTAGCGGCGGCCTTGACACGCCTGCTCTTCCGCCGGAGGCGGACTGCCGCGCGGTTAGCGCCTACTTCTTCGGGTAGCCGACGGTCTGGGCCAGGGTGATCTTCTGGTCCGGACGCAGCTTCATAGCTTTGGACAACGCCGTGCGGTCGACCATGGCGCGCACCACGGTCGTCAGGCCTTCCGAGGCGCAATACAGGTACACGTTCTGGGCGATGAATCCGGTCGCGGCGAAGGCCCACGAATCGTCCGCCCGGCCCTGTTTGACCTGGTCCGCCACGTAGACCAGGTTGAGCGGCGCCTGGCCGACGAACGGCTGTCCGCCGGTCGCGGCGCGGACATCCTCCTTCAACACGGGATCGAGCTGGTGGGCCTTGGCGTTGTATACGTACAGACCATCGGCCAGGGCCACGTAGACGTCGATTTCCTGCCGGTTCATCGCCGAGGGCGCCGTACGCTTGCCGTCCGGGCGGTTCACGCCCCAGGCCGCCCACAGCAAGTTCGACAACACCTGGGGCGTGAGCTTCTCGGGGCCGAACTCGCGCCCGGACTTCCGCTCTTTGAGCGCCTGCATCAGCGGCTTGCCGCCCTCGGTTTGCGGTTTCGGCAGTTGGATCGGTTTCAGTTCTTGCGCGGGCAGGCAGACTGCGACAAATAAGAGACCAGCAAAGGAACGCGACAGTAGTCTCATGGACTACAGTATAGGCGCATCCGCACCGGCTTGCGGTTCGCCTCGGAGCTCGAACCGGATGCCCTGGGCCAGCGGCAATTCGCCGGACCAGTTGATGGTGACGGTCTGGCGGCGCATGTAGGCTTTCCAGGCGTCGCTGCCGGCCTCGCGCCCGCCGCCGGTCTCCTTCTCGCCGCCGAAGGCGCCGCCGATCTCGGCCCCGCTGGTGCCGATGTTGACGTTGGCGATGCCGCAATCGCTGCCGCCGCCGCTCAGGAACGTCTCCGCCGAGATCAGGCTGGTGGTGAAGATGGCGGAAGAGAGTCCCTGCGGCACGGCGTTGTGCCATTCGATGGCCTGCTCGAGGCGGTCGAACTCGACCAGGTAGAGCACCGGCGCGAACAGTTCCTCCTTGAGCATGGGCAAGTCGGGCCGCGCCCGGACCAGGGTGGGCTCGACATAGCAGCCTCCAGGCAGCTCGAGTTGGCGGCCGCCGAACAGCACCTCTCCTCCCTGCTCGCGAACCCGCTCCAGGCCACGCGTCATGTCGCTGACCGCCGCGCGGTTAACCAGCGGGCCCATCACCGTAGCCTCCTCCAGCGCGTTGCCAATACGGATCTGGGCGTAAGCGGCGGCGAGCGTTTCGGTCATGCGCCGCGCGATGCCTTTTTGAAGAAACAACCGGCGGATGGTGGTGCAGCGCTGCCCGGAGGTGCCGCAGGCGCCGAACAGGATGGCGCGCAGCGCCAGGTCGAGGTTCGCATCCTCCATCACGATGACACCGTTGTTGCCTCCCAGCTCGAGAATGGTGCGCCCGAGGCGCCGCCCGACGATCTCCGCGACGCGGGTTCCCATCCGGCACGAGCCGGTGGCGCTGATGAGCGGCAGCCGGCGATCGGCGAGCAGGCGCTCGCCCACGTCCGAGCCCCGGCCAATCACCAGGTTGAATATTCCCTTCCAACCGTTGCGCTCGAGCACGCGATCGCAGATCTTCTGCACGGCGATGGCGGTAAGAGGCGTCTCCGAGGATGGCTTCCAGAGGACGCAATCACCGCACACGGCCGCGATCATCGCGTTCCACGACCAGACCGCCACCGGGAAATTGAACGCCGAGATGACGCCCGCCACTCCTAGGGGGTGCCACTGCTCGTACATACGGTGCGCGGGCCGCTCGCTCTGCATGGTGAGGCCGTAGAGCTGCCGCGAAAGCCCCACCGCGAAGTCGGCGATGTCGATCATCTCCTGCACCTCGCCCTTGCCTTCGGCGAGGATCTTGCCCATCTCCAGACTGACCAGCGCGCCGAGATCGTCCTTGCACCCGCGCAGTTCCTGACCGATCTCGCGCACGATCTCGCCGCGCTTTGGCGCGGGGCAGGCGCGCCAGCGCGGGAAGGTCTCGCAGGCGTGCCGCATCACCTCTTCGTAATCCTCCGCCCCCGCCATACGGACTGTGGCGATCGCCGAGCCATCGCTCGGATTGATGGAAACCAGTTCGCCGCCGCGGGGATTGTCGATCCACTCTCCCCAGCCGGCCCCGGAGTTGACCTCTTGGATCCCCAATCGTTCGAGCAGCCTCATGCCTCCATCCTAATCCCGGAACGGAATGCCGGAAACCCGTGACAGTCGGCGCTATGGCACAGTGCACCATCCCCGAGGATGAAAGTGTACTCGAGGGGCAACCGTCACGGGTTTCCTGTCACGAGCACGTCGAAGACGAGGCTGGGCGCCAGGCCGGCGCTTCCGATGGATTCATGGACGGATCCGGACGCGGCCCGCGATCAGCCGCTCATCGCGCCCAGGAACTCGGCGTTACTGCGGGTCTTGCTGAGTTTGTCCAGCAGCAGCTCCATGCACTCGACCTGGGAGAGCGGGGAAAGGACCTTGCGCAGGACCCAAACCCGGTTCAACTCCTCTTTGGGCTGGAGCAGCTCTTCCTTGCGCGTGCCGCTCTTGTTGATGTCGATGGCCGGAAAGACGCGCTTGTCGACCAGCTTGCGGTCGAGGTGGATTTCCATGTTGCCGGTGCCCTTGAACTCCTCGAAGATGACGTCGTCCATGCGGGAACCAGTGTCGATCAGGGAGGTGGCGATGATGGTGAGCGAGCCGCCTTCCTCGATGTTGCGGGCCGCGCCGAAGAAGCGCTTGGGGCGCTGGAGCGCGTTGGAATCGACGCCGCCCGAGAGCACCTTGCCGGAAGGCGGCACGATGGTGTTGTAGGCGCGCGCCAGCCGCGTGATCGAATCCAGCAGGATCACCACGTCGCGCTTGTGCTCGACCAGGCGCTTGGCTTTCTCGATGACCATCTCGGCCACCTGAACGTGGCGGGCGGCGGGCTCGTCGAAGGTCGAGCTGATGACCTCGCCCTTGACACTCCGCTGCATGTCGGTGACCTCCTCGGGCCGCTCGTCGATGAGCAGCACGATGAGAATGATCTCGGGGTGGTTGGCGGTGACCGAGTTGGCGATGGACTGCAACAGCATGGTCTTGCCGGTGCGCGGAGGGGAAACGATGAGGCCGCGCTGCCCCTTCCCGATGGGCGTCAGCAGGTCCATGATGCGGCCGGAGTAGTTCTCCTTGACAGTCTCCAGGCGAATACGCCCATGCGGGTAGAGCGGCGTGAGGTTGTCGAAGAAGATCTTGTTGCGGGCCTCTTCGGGGGGCTCGAAGTTGATGGCGTCCACCTTGATGAGGGCGAAATAGCGCTCTCCTTCCTTGGGAGGGCGGATCTGCCCCGAGATGGTGTCGCCGGTGCGGAGGTCGAATCGGCGGATCTGCGACGGCGATACGTAGACGTCATCCGGTCCCGGGAGGTAGTTGTACTCGGGCGCCCGGAGAAATCCGAAACCGTCGGGCAGACATTCCAGCACGCCCTCGGAGAAAATCAGGCCGCTCTTCTCGGCCTGGGCTTGCAGGATCTTGAAGATGAGCTCCTGCTTGCGCAGGCCGGAGGTGCCGCTCAGACCGAGATCCTTCGCGATCTGGTTGAGTTGCTGGATGCTCATGTCTTTGAGCGCGACCAGATCCAGGGTGATGGTAGCGGTGGGGGCGCCATTCTTGGTGGGAGGCGCCGGTCCCCGCCCCTTGCGAGCGCCAGGTTGGGGAGGAGCGGCCGCGGGGGTGGTCGGGGCCTGCGGTTTCTCCTCTTGCGCTTGGGTCGGGTTTACGGTTTCTTCTGGGTTTTCCATATCGCTTGCCAAGTCTCCCTCGCTCCCCGGCCGGAGGCGGCCGGGTTCGGCGCTGGCCGCTGGCCTGCCCAGCGGCGGATAGCAGCCAGCCCGCGAGTCAATTGGGGTCGGTTCTTTAGTTTGTCAGTCTTCGTGGCGTCCACCCGATGGGAGTGTATCCACTACGTGCAGCCGGGCTTTCTGCTGATCCCAGCCAGTCGAAGCGCGCCGAGCGGGCAATTCAGCAGGCTGGACTTGCCCACATCACGTCTCCCAGGAGGCGGTCTCCGGTACTTCTTCAGGGGAAAAACGCTCCCGGTGGGCTGCACCCATTATATACCGCGCTTTGACTCCCATGGCCGGCGCCCGGGCATCCAACGGCAGCTTGGCCCGGCGGCCGCTCCTAGTGCAACTGCTCTTCGCTCGGCTGGGCGGCAAATTCCACCGGCGTGGCGCCGGCGGCGAGCGGGAGCGCGGTGATTTCCCGCTCCAAAGCGATCTTGAGCACCTCGTCCATTGACTCGACGAAGTGCAGCTTCATCTCGTTTCGAACGTTTTCCGGAATATCGGGGAGGTCCTTCTCGTTGTCCTTCGGAATGATGACCTCGAAGATCCGGTGGCGCCTCGCGGCCAGCAGCTTCTCCTTCAACCCGCCGATCGGCAGGACCCTTCCCCGAAGAGTGATTTCGCCGGTCATGGCCACATCGCAGCGAACCGGAATTTTTGTCAGCGCACTGGTGATCGCCGTGGCGATGGTGATGCCGGCCGAGGGGCCGTCCTTGGGGATGGCGCCTTCGGGCACGTGCACGTGGATGTCGAGGTTCCGGTAAAAATCGCGCGGCAAGCCGAACTGGTGCGCCCGGGAGCGGATGTAGCTCATGGCTGCCTGAGCGGATTCCTGCATGACGTCACCGAGCTTGCCGGTGGCAGTCAGCTTGCCTTTCCCGTCCATGATGGTGGCTTCCGAGGCCAGGATCTGGCCGCCCACTTCCGTCCAGGCCAGGCCCACCGCCGCGCCGACCTCATTGGACTTGTCCTTCTCCAGGTCGCGGAACTTCGCCGGGCCGAGGTAATCGGAGACGTTCTCGGGGCGAATGAGGGCCAGCGGCGGCTCGGCTTTCTCCTTGCCGCTCTGGGCGTTCACCACCGAGCGCGCCACCTTGCGGCAGATGTTGCCGATCTCGCGCTCCAGGTTCCGGACGCCGGCCTCCCGGGTGTAGAACTGGACCAGCATCATCAGCCCCTCGTCGCTGAACTGCACGCGCTCGGCGGTCAGTCCGGTCTGCTGCGTCTGCTTCCGGACCAGGAAGCGCTTGGCAATCTCCAGTTTCTCCTGCTCGGTGTAGCCGGACATGCGGATGACTTCCATGCGGTCCTGGAGCGCCGGCGGCACGGTGTGGAGCACGTTGGCCGTGCAAATGAAGAAGACCTGGCTGAGGTCGTACTCCACGTCGAGGTAGTGGTCCATGAACATGTAGTTCTGTTCGGGGTCCAGGACCTCCAGCAGCGCGGCCGAGGGGTCGCCCCGGAAATCCATCGACATCTTGTCCACTTCATCGAGCATGAACACCGGGTTGCGCGTGCCCGCCTTGCGCATCATCTGGATGATCTGGCCGGGCAGGGCCCCAATGTAGGTGCGCCGGTGGCCGCGGATCTCGGCCTCGTCGCGCACTCCGCCCAGAGACAGCCGGATGAACTTGCGGCCGGTCGCCTTGGCGATCGACATGCCCAGCGAGGTCTTGCCGACACCGGGAGCGCCTACGAAACACAGGATCGAGCCGCGCGGGTTCTTCACCAGCCGGCGAACCGCCAGGAACTCCAGGATCCGCTCCTTGATCTTCTCCAGGCCGTAGTGGTCCGACTCCAGGATCTGCTCGGCGAATTTCAGATCGCGGATCTCCTTGGACTTCTGCTTCCAGGGGACGGCCAGCAGCCATTCCAGGTAGTTCCGGGAGACCGTCGACTCGGCCGACATAGGCGGCATGTTCTCCAGCCGCTTGAGCTCGGCCAGCGCCTTTTCCAGGGCGTCTTTGGTCATCCCGGCGGATTCGATTTTCTTCTTGAGCTCGTCGATTTCGCTCTTCTCGCCGCGGCCCAGTTCCTTCTGGATGGCCTTGATCTTCTCGTTGAGGTAGTACTCTTTCTGGGCCCGCTCCATCTGGCGTTTGACGCGGCCCTGGATGGTGCGGTCGACGCTGAGCTTCTCGATCTCGATGTCCAGCATCTCGGCGACGCGGGTGAGCCGGTCGATGGGATCGAATATCTCCAGCAGCTCCTGTTTCTCCTCGAGGGTGAGCTGGAGATTAGCGCCGACCGTGTCGGCCAGCTTGCCCGGATCGTCGACCCGGATGGCGGCGATCATGGTCTCGTAATTCAGGTTCTGGCTCAGCTTGATGTACTGCTCGAAGAGCGTGCTGACGCGCGCCACCAGGGCCTCCAACTGCGGGCCCGGCTCCACTTTGAAATGGAAGGTGCGAACCACGGCGCGAAAGAAGCCTTCCTCGTCGCTGACCGAGACGACCTTGCCGCGCTCGACCCCTTCCACCAGAACCTTGATGTTGCCGTCCGGCTGTCTCAGGCTCTGCACGATGCTCACGATCGCGCCGACGCTGTAAATCTCCTCGGGGCGCGGCTCGTCGATCGAGGCGTCGTGCTGCGTGGCCAGGAAGATCTTCTTGTCGCCCGCCAGGGCCTCTTCCAAGGCGCGAACGCTGGATTCGCGGCCCACCACGAACGGGGTCATCATGTGCGGGAAAATGACCACGTCGCGCACCGGCATCATCGGGAGACGTCTTGTATCCGACTTTTCCTTGGAGGTCAGCATCTCAGTTTTTCACGCGGCGGTGCGCTCTTCGAGAACGCGGGTAATTGTTGTCTTCCCAAAGACCCCAACTCGGCTCCCAGAGGCCGGGGTGGCTTTCGGGAAAGGGCTGGGAACCTGGCCCTCTACCCTGCCTTCTCCAACAGCGCCACATTGATCTTCTGGGCCATCACCATCTCCTTGGTGACCGCGAACTCCCGAACTTTCTTGTAGGAGGGGAGATAGTACATCAGGTCCAGCATCAAGTCTTCCAGAATCATGCGCAGGCCCCGCGCCCCAACCTTGCGCTCCATCGCCAGCACCGCGATGGCCTCCAGCGCATCATCGCTGAACTTCAGTCTAACATTTTCGAACTCGAAGAGTCTCTGGTACTGGCGCACGATGGCGTTCTTGGGCTTGGTGAGGATCTGGATGAGAGCCTCTTTGTCGAGGTCCGCGAGCAATCCCACGACGGGCAGGCGGCCGATGAACTCGGGAATGAAGCCGAATCGGATGAGGTCGACGGGCTGGAGCTTCTCCAGCAGATCCAGGTCGCGGCGGCCAGGCAGGGCAGGCTTGACGCCGTCTTGCGCCCGGTCCTCGGGGGTCAGGAAGCCGATCGCTTTCTTGCCTACCCGGCGGCCGATGACCTTCTCCAGACCAACGAACGCGCCGCCGCAGATGAACAAGATGTTGGTGGTGTCGACCGGGGTGAACTCCTGGTGCGGATGCTTGCGCCCGCCCTGAGGGGGCACGTTGGCGATGGTGCCCTCCAGGATCTTGAGCAACGCCTGCTGGACCCCTTCCCCCGAGACGTCGCGGGTGATCGAGGGATTCTCATCCTTGCGGCTGATCTTGTCGATCTCGTCGACATAGATGATGCCCTGCTGCGCCCGTTGCACATCCCAGTCGGCATTCTGAAGCAGCCGGAGGATGATGTTCTCGACATCTTCCCCGACGTAGCCGGCCTCGGTGAGGGTGGTGGCGTCGACGATGGCGAACGGCACGTCCAGAATGCGCGCAAGCGTCTGAGCCAGCAGGGTCTTGCCGGTTCCAGTCGGGCCGATCAGCAGGATGTTGGACTTGGCCACCTCCACCTCGCCGCCGCGCTGCTTGTTCATGTGGATGCGCTTGTAGTGGTTGTACACCGCTACCGCCAGCCGCTTCTTGGTGGAATCCTGGCCGATCACGTACTGGTCCAGGTACTCCTTCAATTCCAGAGGCTTAGGGAGTTTGTGCGGGGCCTGGTAAGGGGAATCGTGGCGGTCGTCTTCCAGAATGGAATTGCAGACCGCGATGCACTCGTCGCAAATGTAGGCTCGGGGATAATCGCTGGGTGAGGAGATCAGCTTCCCGACGACGTCCTGGCTCTTGTGGCAGAAGGAACAGCGCAAAGGCTCGTCGGAACCCACGCGCTTCATGAGAGTGCTCCCGAGCGATTCGAATTATGGCCCAACCGCATGTTCACCGGGATCTGCTCCTATTATCGCCCGAAGCGGGCGGGACGGCAACGAGGAAGTTGGCGCAGTGGAGGGTACTTGGTACTGGCTGGTACGGTTTGGGGGCGACTTTGAGCCTCCACCGGCCACTTGCCCGGGCCGGGCGGAGACGGGCGGGTTGGAAACCCGCGCCTACGCCTCCGCCTCTTTGCGGGCGTGCTCGAAGAGGAAGTTCAGGGTCTTTTCGGTGCGGATGCGGGAGGCGATGCGGCGCAGGCCGTCCTCCTTCTCGAGGCGCATGCGGACCGCCGCGACCGGCTCGCGGTCCTGTTTGGCGATGCGGTGCACCTCGCGGTCGACTTCCTCATTGGTGGCGTGGATGGCCTCGGCGTCGGCCACCTTCCCCAGCAGCAGCGAGCCTTTGACTTCGCGGATGGCCTTGTCGCGCTGCGACAGCTTCAGCTTTTCCCAGTCCAGCTTGAGCTTGCTGGGATCGACGCCCTCGCCGGCCAGCATCCGGAGCTGCTGTTCCACCTGGAATTCGATCTGGCGCTCGATATAGGCCTCGGGAACGGGGAAGTCGTGCATGTCGACCAAGATTTCGACCAGCTTGTTCTTGGCTTCCTGCTGGGCGAAGAACTGGCGCTCGGCGAAAATCGAGTTGCGGATGGCCCCGCGCACCTCCTCCATGTTCTGGTAGTCGCCCAGGTCGCGGGCAAAATCGTCGTTGAGCTCGGGCAGTTCCTTCCGGCGGATGCCCTTGAGGCGGGCGCGGAAGCGGACGGTCTTGCCAGCCAGCCGGGCCTGTCCGTAGTCCTCCGGATAGGCGACATCGAACTCCTTCTCCTCCCCGGGGGACATGCCCAGCAGGTTCACGCTGAACCCGGCGACCGTCTCCTCGCCGCCGATGTGCAGGGTGACCTCTTCCTGCTTGATCGGCGGGCCGGAAACGCCGGCGAGACTTTCCAGCGAGACCACGGCGTGGTCGCCTTGAGCCACCGGCCGGGGATCGACGTTGATGTACTCGGCCTTCTGATCGCGGATCTCCGCCAGGCGCTTGTCGACGTCCTCGTCGGTGACCTCCGGGTCCTGATAGGGAACGGTGAGGCCCTTGTACTCCTTCAGCTCGACCGACGGGACCACCTCGAATTCCGCTTTGAAACGGAGCGGCTCTCCCGCGGCCAAGTGCACATCGCGCACACTGGGACTTCCGACCACGTTGAGGCCCTCTTCCTCGGCGCGCTTGAAAAAGTGCTTGGGAAGGAGCTTCTCGAGGACGTCCTGGCGGATGTCTTGCGCGTACCGGCGGCGGATAATGTCCAGCGGCACCTTGCCGGGGCGGAACCCTGGCAGCCGGACCTTCTTCCGGATCGACTCGACCACCCGCTCGGTTTCCCGTTCGACTTCCGCGGCTGGGACAGTGATTTCGAGAGTCTGTTTGATGTTCTGGGGATCGGCCATGTGCCTCCGATTGAGGCGGCATGTAGCCTGTAGCTTGTAGCTTGTCGGCGGTTCGCGGCTAAGCTGCCAGGCTCCGTCGACAGGCTACAGGCCACAAGCCACAAGCCTCTTATGTTCCCTCCGACCAGCTCGCGAGGTAGCGTTCCTGCTCGGCCGTAAGCCGGTCGATCTTGACCCCCATGGATTCCAGCTTCATGCGGGCCACTTTCTTGTCCAGTTCCTCGGGGACCGGATAGACGCGCTTCTCGAGCGAAGCGTGGTTCTTGACCAGGTACTCGACGGCTTGCGCCTGGTTGGCGAAGCTCATGTCCATGACCGAGGCGGGGTGGCCCTCGGCGGCGGCCAGGTTGATCAGCCGGCCCTCCCCCAGCACGTAAATCCGGCGGCCGTCGCGAAGGGCGAACTCCTCGACATACTCGCGCACCTGGCGCCGCGTGGAGGCCATCCGGCCCAGAGTCTCCAGGTCGATCTCGACGTTGAAGTGGCCGGAGTTTGCCAGGACGGCGCCGCTTTTCAGTTTCTCGAAGTGCTCCTTGGCGATGACGCTCTTGTTGCCGGTGAGGGTGACGAACAGGTCGCCGATGGTGGCGGCCTCGGCCATCGACATGACCCGGAAACCGTCCATGAGCGCCTCAATCGCCTTAGTCGGGTCGATTTCGGTGACGATGACGTTGGCGCCCATGCCGCGGGCGCGCATGGCGAAGCCGCGGCCGCACCAGCCATAGCCGGCCACCACGACGCTCATGCCCGCCAGCAGAAGATTGGTGGAGCGGATGATCCCGTCCACGGTGCTCTGGCCGGTACCGTAGCGGTTGTCGAACAGGTGCTTGGTCAGGGCGTCGTTGATGGCGATGACCGGATAGCGGAGCACGCCGTCCCTGGACATCGCGCGGAGGCGGATGACGCCCGTGGTAGTCTCCTCGGTGCCCCCGAGGACTCCCTCCAGCGCGTCCTGGCGCTTGGTATGCAGCACCGTCACCAGGTCGCAGCCGTCATCCATGGTGATTTGCGGCTGGTGGTCGATGGCCGCCAGGATGTGGGAGTAGTAGACTTCGCTGCTCTCGCCCTTGATGGCGTAAACCGGAATGCCGTAGTCGTCGACCAGCGTGGCCGCCACATCGTCCTGGGTGGACAGCGGATTGGAGGCGCACACGACCGGGATAGCGCCGCCATCGCGCAGCGTGATCATGAGGTTGGCGGTTTCGGTGGTGACGTGCAGGCAGGCCGCGATGCGGATGCCAGCCAGCGGCTGCGTCTTGATGAACTGCTTACGGATGGTTTGAAGCACCGGCATGGACTGGAACGCCCATTCGGTGCGGCGCTTGCCGGCATCGGCCAGCGCCAGGTCCTTCACGTCGCAAGCGACCGAGGCCTGCGGATTGCCTGACATGAATCCTCCTTGGATGCTCGATGGAAGCGGGAGCGGAAACCCGCCCTATCCGACCGAAGCCGCCACCCGCGCGTCGTCGCGCAGCAGGCCCGCCCGGTCGGTGGCTTCCCACGTAAATGTCTCCTCGGTCCGGCCGAAGTGGCCGAACGCGGCGGTCCGGCGATACACCGGACGGCGCAGTCGCAGGTGCTCGATCATCCCCTTGGGAGTGAGCGGGAAATGAGCGCGGATCAGCTCGACAATGCGCTCTTCGTCGATGGCGGCGGTGCCGAAGGTGTCCACGGAGACCGAGACCGGCTCGGCGACGCCGATAGCGTAAGCGAGTTGGACCTCGCAGCGCGTGGCCAGCCCCGCGGCGACGATGTTCTTGGCGACGTAGCGGGCCATGTAGCAGGCCGAGCGGTCGACCTTGGTCGGGTCCTTGCCGGAGAAGCAGCCGCCCCCGTGGCGTCCCATGCCCCCGTAGGTGTCCACGATGATCTTGCGGCCCGTAAGCCCCGTGTCGCCGTGCGGCCCCCCGATCACAAACCGCCCGGTGGGGTTGATGTGGTACTTGGTCCCGGCGTCGACCATCTCGGCCGGAATTACGGCGTCGATAACCTGCTGCCTGACGCCGGCGCGTACCTCCTCGATGGGGATGTCGTCGTGCTGGGTGGAAACCACCACGGCATCGATGCGGCTGGGCCTGCCGTCCACGTATTCCACGCTGACCTGCGACTTGCCGTCGGGGCGGAGGAAATCCAGGATTCCCGCCCGGCGGACTTCGCTCAGGCGGCGCACCAGCTTGTGCGCCAGCATGATGGGCAGCGGCATCAGCTCGGGCGTCTCGTCGCAGGCGTAGCCGAACATCAGGCCCTGGTCCCCGGCCCCTCCCGTGTCCACGCCCATGGCGATATCGCCCGACTGCTGCTGGAGGACGTTCACGACGCCGCAGGTTTCGCCGTCAAAACCGTAGTCCGCGTTGTTGTACCCGATCTCATGGATGGTGTTGCGGGCGATCCCCTGAATGTCCAGCCGGCAGTTCGGCTGCGTCGTGATTTCCCCGGCCACGATGCAAAGCCCGGTAGTCACCAGGACCTCGCAGGCCACGCGACCCATCGGGTCGTCCTTCATCACGGCATCCAGAACCGCGTCCGAAACCTGGTCCGCGATCTTGTCCGGGTGCCCTTCGGTCACCGATTCAGAAGTGAAAATGAACTTGCGGGCGTCTGCCACCTGACCGTCCTCCTTTGACACAACCCAGCCTCGGTTCACCGGAACAGAGGTTTCCTGAGGGGAGTCGAAACCTCAAGTCTATCGGACCCAGGCTGAGGCGTCAAATCGCCCGCATCGCGTGTCATGATAAGTCTGTGGAGCGTTTGGTGTTCCTCTTGGCTGCGGTGGCGCTAGCCGCGCCCGGAGCGGACTCCGGGAGCGCGAAGCGGAAGATCCAGCTCATCCGGCAGGACCGCGTTCCTTCGGGGACCAAGGTGACGTTGAGTCATGACGAGCTGAATGCGTACGTGCGGGGGGAGGTGGCCGCGGTAGCGCCCGCCGGCGTGCGCGACACGCGGGTGGTCTTGGGCATCAACCGCGTCACCGGGTACGCCTACGTCGATTTCCCCAGGCTCCGCCAGGCGCAAGGCAAGCCCATGGGTCGGCTCCTGGCCTGGCTGGTGGGCGGCGAACGGCCGATCCGGGTGGATGCGCACATCCTCTCGGCCAGAGGCAAGGCGATGGTGAACATCGAGCGCCTGGAGATTTCGGGAATCGTTCTCAGCGGCGCCACCCTCGACTGGCTGATCCGCAATTTCCTGTGGTCCTACTATCCCGAGGCCAAGGTCGGCAAGCAGTTCGAGCTGGCCCACCGCATCGACCGGCTGGAGATCGACCCGGCCGAGGTGCGGGTGGTGATTGGGCGGTAGGCTACCGCCCGGATGCGATCCGCTCCGCAGCTTGCTTTCCCATCCGGACGCAATCCGGGATGCCGATGCCGGTGTAGGCGTTGCCCGCCAGGTGGAGGCCGGGCAGAGCGGCGACGCGGGCCTCGACTTGCGCGAGGCGATCGCGGTGACCCACCGTGTATTGGGCCATCGAGCGGGGCCAGCGGGCCAGGCGCGTGAACAGCGGCGTTTCCGTCACTCCCATGATGTCGCGGAGCTCGTCGAGCACCATGGCGATGAGGGTCTCGTCGGACTCCTCTCCGCCTCCCAGGAAGCAGCGCAGCACGGCTCGGTTTTCCGGCACACGGTAGGCGAATTTCGTTCCGACCCATGTGCAGGCGACCAGGCGGCGGCGCTCCCGCTTGGGAACCAGGAACCCGAAACCATTGAGTGGGTGCGAGAAGCCCGCTTTCTCGTAGCCCAGCGAGAGCGTGATCGACGAGGTGTACGGCACGGAGTCGAGCAGCGCGGCCAGCTCCGCTTCGACACCGGTCAGAAGCTCGCCCGCCTCGTAAGCCTGGCACGCCAGAACCACGTTTTCGCTTTCGATCCACTCTCCGGCGATCCGGACGCGCCAGCCCTCCGAAGTGCGTTCCACGGTCTCGGCAGTGCCGCGCAGCACCTCCGGTTTCGGACCGGTGGCGGCCGCGACGGCGGCGACCAGTTCTCCCAGGCCACCCTTGAGCGTCTGGAACAGCGGCTGTCCCCTGACCTCCCTGGCCGCCTTACGCCGCTCGTGCAGAACGCCCTTGGTCAGGCTGCCGTACCTCGCTTCCAGTTCCACGAAACGCGGCAGCACGCTGGTCACGCTGAGCTGGTTCGGGTCACCGCCGTAGACACCGGCCAGCAGCGGTTCGGCCAGGTAGTCCACCGCTTCGCTTCCGTAGTGCTCGACGACGAAGTCCGCGACCGACTGGTCCGCGCGCGGAACACTATTCGGGCGGCGGAACCATTCCAACCCCATCCGCAGCTTGGTGCGCCAACCGAGGAGCGAAGTCGCCACCAGCGGCCAGACCTTGGTGGGGATCATGAGCATCAACCCGTCGGGGAGCGGGACCAGGCGGCCGTTCTTGCGGACATAGGTGACGCGGCGATGGTCGTTGGAGCCGATGACCTCGCTGGCCAGGCCCAGCTCGCGAATCAGTTCCATGGCCCAGGGCTTGGCGGCGAGAAAGCTGTCGGGGCCCGCCTCGAGCACGCAGCCCTGAACGGTTTCCGTTTCGATGACGCCACCCAGGCGCGGCCGGCGCTCGATCAGCGTCGCGGGCGTGCCCGCTCGTGACAGGTAGTAGGCGGCGGAGAGGCCGGAAATCCCGCCCCCGACGATCATCACCCGGCGCATAGCTTCTGTTTGGCGACCTCGGCCAGGGCGGCGATAAAGGCCGTCGAGTCGTTCAGGGATTCGGGGCGGCGGAGGCCGATGCCGCGATCCCGGGCGTAATTGCGGAACAGGATATCGACGTCGTAGAGGATCTCGACGTGATCGCAGACAAACCCGATGGGCGCCGCCACTACATCTCGGACGCCCTCGGCGGCGTATTGATCGAGGCGCGATTCCACGGTGGGGCCGAGCCAGGTTTCCTCGGTGAAGCCCTGGCTCTGGTAAGCGAAATCCCAGGAGGCGAGCGAGGCGCGGGCGGCGACGGCGGCGGCGGTAGCCTGGGCCTCGGCGTCGTAGGGGTCGGCGCGCTCGAGCACGCGCGCGGGCAGGCTGTGGGCGGTGAACAGAACCCGCTCGGCGGGCAGGAGCGGCGCCAGCCGCTCGTGGAACGCCTCGATCAACAGCGGGGCGGCGTGAAAACTCTTCGCCCAGACGATTTCCGTCCGTAGGCCGAGCGCCTGCTTGGCTTCCTGGGTGCGGCGAAAGTAGAACCCGACGCTGGCCTTCGAATATTGCGGAGCGAGGCAGATGGCGACGATGCGCTCGACGCCGTCGGCCTGGATCCGCGCCAGGGTCTCCTTGAGGAAGGGATGCCAGTTGCGCATGCCGAAGTAAACCGGCACGTCGAGAAGCGCCTGGAGCGCCCGGGCTTGCTCGCGGGTGCGTGCCAGAAGCGGGGAGCCGCCGCCGATCTCCGCATAGCGCTGGCGGACTTCCTCGACGATTTTCGAGGGCGTGGGACGGCCGCCACGCACGTAGTTCAGGTACTCGGCGATGTCCTCCAGGCGTTCCGGGGCTCCGTGAGCCAGCAGCAGTACAGCCTGCTTCATGTGGCGCCCTCATGCGGACAAGGCTGGAGCCTTATCCTACTCACGGATGGAATTCCCGGACGAACTGCACCACCGCCTTGACGTGCTCGACCGGGGTCTCCGGCAGGACGCCGTGGCCCAGGTTGAAAATGTGCCCGGGGCGGGTTCCGGTGCGTTTCAGCAGTTCGTGTACGCGCAGTTTCAACTCGGGCAGCGGGGCAAACAGGACCGCCGGGTCGAGGTTGCCCTGGATGGCCGAGCGGTAGCTGATATCCATCCAGGCCTGATCGATGTTGACGCGCCAATCGACGGCCAGGACGTCGCCGCCGGCGGCGTGGAGTTCGCGGAAGAAGCCGCCCGCACCCGTGCCGAAGTGGATAACCGGTACGCCGGTGGAGCGGATGCGCTCGATCAGCGCGCGAGAATACGGGGCGACGTAGCGAACGTAATCGTCGGGGCCGAGCGCGCCGACCCAGCTATCGAAGACCTGAATGGCGCGGGCGCCCGCGGCCACCTGGAGAATGGCGAAGGGGCCGAGCACGTCCACCAGTTTCCCCATCAGCCGCCGCCACAGCGTCTCGTTGGAGTACATCATCCGCTTGGTCTTGAGGAAGGTGCGGGACGCCCCCCCCTCGATGATGTAGCTGGCCAGCGTAAACGGAGCTCCCACGAAGCCCAGCACCGGAACCTTCCCGGCCAGCGCTTTCACGACGATCTGGATCGATTCACCGACGTAACCGAGGTCGTCGGTGTTGGAGATCGACAGGGTGTCGATGTCCTCCGAGGTTCGCACCGGATTCTCGATCACCGGGCCCTCCCCGACGGAAAACCTCAGTTTCAGCCCCATGGGCTCGACCGGCAGCAGCAGGTCGGCGAAAACGATCGCGGCGTCGACGTCGAGAATCTCCACCGGTTGCAGACTCACCGTGGCTGCCAGATCCGGCCGCTTGCAGATCTCCAGGATTCCGTGTTTGGAACGGATCTCGCGATATTGCTTGAGATAACGGCCCGCCTGGCGCATGAACCACACGGGTCTCACGTCCGTGGGCCGGCGCCGGCAGGCGTCCAAGAACCGGCTGTTCATTGGAGCCATGCGCATGGCTGCTCCGCCTTATCCTCGCATAAGAACACGCGAAATTCCTTGGGTTTGTGTTGAGCCGCCCACTGGCGGCCGTGTATGAAGAAGGGCTTGGTCCAGGCCTCGCTGTCCAGCGTCCTGGGGGCCACCACCGAAACCGCCAAAGTGCCCGTGGCGGGATACCCGGTACGGGGATCCATGATATGGCTGTAAACCTTTCCGTCGGCCACGAAGAACTTCTCATAGCTGCCGGAGGTGGACATGGATTGGTCCCTGAGGTAGAGCTCTTCCAGGGTCTTTCGCGGGTCCTTGGGGTCCCGGATCTTGACCTCCCAGCCCTTGGCGTTGTTCGGCACACCGAGGGCATAGATGCTGCTGCCGGCCGCCGAGACCAGCGCGGAGGTAATGCCGTTCTCTTTCAGGACTTCCACCATGCGGTCCACCGCGTAGCCTTTGCCGATGCCTCCCGGATCCAGATCCACGCCCGGCTGGGCGAAGCGCACCGTCCGGTTCCCCGGATCGAGCAGGATGTTCCGATAGCCCACTTTCTGGAGCGCCCGGTCCAGCTCCGCCTTGCGGGGCAGGCGGCCGGCGCCTTTGTAAAACCCCCAGACCTTCATCAGCGGGCCCACGCTAATGTCGAAAGCGCCCTCGCTCTGGCGACTGTACTCCAGGCACCTCTCCAGAAACTCGAAAAACTCGGGCGTCACCCTCACCGGGCGCTCAGCCGCAAGCCGGTTGACCTGGCTGAGGTCGCTCTCGGGCCGGTAGTTGGAGAGCAACCCATCCAAGCGCCGCAACTCCTCGAACGCGGCTTCGACGGCGGCCAGCATCCGGGTGCGGTCGTAGCCGTAGAGCGCCACCGTGTAGGTGCCGCCCATGGCGCCGGCGCTCTCCTCGAGCCGCAGCAGTTCGCGGGGTACAGCCTGAACTCCCGCTCCCTGGCGGTCGCGGCCGAGGAGCGCCCCCGGCGCCAACAAAAACAAAAGTAGCACGAAATGTGACATCTGATGGGCTATTTCTCGCCCGTTCCAGGATCTTTTTTTCGGCTTTTCCGCACCCGCTCCAGGAGTTCCTCGACCCGGTTGCCAGCCCCGCCATGCTCATCCGCTGCAAAATGCAGCTCGGGGACGCGCCACAGCCGCAGGCGCCGGGAAAGCTCGCGGCGGAGGTAGGACGAGGCGTGCTCGAGGGCCTCCAGCGCCTGCCGACCCTGCTCCCCCGCGCCGCCCGAGAGGACCAAAACCTGGGCGTGCCTCAGATCCGGGGTCACGTGGGCCCCGGTCACGGTCACGCCGGACAGGCGCGGGTCCGACAGCTCGTATTCAATGATCTCGGCCAGTTCTTCCCGCAGCGCCTCGGAGACGCGTTGGGCCCGGTGGGGATCCATGGCCAACTACTCCAGCCACTCCACGGTGGCGCTCACCAGCTCGTCGCCCAACAGCGAGACGGCCTCCTTTTCGACCGACTGCAGGACCGCGGCGGCATGCCCGTGGTCGCTTGAGACGGTGACGGCGGCGACCACCGCCCGCTGCCACAGTTCCTGGCAATCGATCTCGGCCACCGCCACGTTGAACTTGTGCCGCAGCCGTTCCTTCAGGCTCTGCACGACGTGGCGCTTGTCTTTCAAAGAGTGCGCGTCGTTCAGCCTCATCTCCAGGGTGAGGACGCCGATCGTAGCCATTGCAGGATCAGACGAGAACTTCCGGCGCCACGCGTTCCGTGACAAACGCTTCCAGCACGTCGCTGGGCTTGATGTCGTTGAAGTTCTCGATCGCGATGCCGCACTCCACCCCGCTGCGAACCTCGCTGGTGTCGTCCTTAAACCGCTTGAGCGAACCGATTTTTCCGGTGTAGATGACGACATTGTCGCGCAGCAGGCGGATCTCGCTGTCGCGGGTCACCGAGCCGTCGATCACCAGGCAGCCGGCCACCGTGCCGACCTTGCTGATGCGGAAGATGTCGCGCACCTCGGCGCGGCCGCGGTAGACCTCCTTGAAGACCGGCTCCAGCATTCCGGTCATGGCCCGCTTGATCTCGTCGGTGAGGTCGTAAATGATCGTGTGCAGCCGGATGTCCACCTTCTCCTGCTCGGCCACCGCGCTGGCGTTGCGGTCGGGGCGGACGTTGAACCCGATGACCACTGCGTTGGAGGCCGAAGCCAGCAGCACATCGGTCTCGGTGATGGCGCCGACGCCGCTGGAGATGACCCGGATCTTCACCTTCTCGTTGGAGAGCTTTTGCAGCGTGTCGGAGAGCACCTCGGCGCTGCCGCCGACGTCGGTCTTGAGAATGATGCGGAGTTCCTTGACCTCTCCCTCCTTGATCTGCTGGTGCAACTGGTCCAGGGTGATGCGCGAACTCTTGGCCATGAGCTGCTCGCGGGCTCTGGACTCGCGGTAGATCACGATCTGCTTGGCCTTGGCGGTGTCGGTGACCACCTGCAGCGTGTCCCCGACCTCGGGCAGCGACTCCAACCCGAGCACTTCGGCGGGTTGCGAGGGCGCCGCTTGCTTGATCGGCTGGCCGCGGTCGTCATAGAGCGCCCGCACTTTGCCGAAGACCGAGCCGCAGACGAAGTAGTCGCCCACGCGCAGCGTGCCGTTGCGGACCAGCACCGTGGCCACCGGGCCGCGGCCGCGGTCCAGTTCCGCCTCCAGCACCGTGGCCAGCGCGGGCCGGCTCGGATTGGCTTTCAGGTCTTGCAGGTCGGAGACCAGCAGGATCATCTCCAGCAGCAGGTCGAGGTTCTGCTTGGTGCGGGCGGAGACGGGAACCATGACGGTGTCCCCGCCCCACGTCTCGGGGACCAGGCCGCGGTCGGAAAGCTGCTGCATGACGCGCTCGGGCTGTGCATCGGCCTTGTCGATCTTGTTGATCGCCACGACAATCGGCACCTGGGCCGCGCGCGCGTGATCGATGGCCTCGACAGTCTGTGGCATGACGCCGTCGTCGGCGGCCACCACCAGCACCACCAGGTCGGTCACCTTGGCGCCGCGCGCGCGCATGCGGGTGAACGCTTCGTGCCCCGGCGTGTCGATGAACGAGATGCGCCGGCCGTTCTTCTCCACCTGGTAGGCGCCGATGTGCTGCGTGATCCCCCCGGCCTCGCTGTCGACCACGTTGCTGAGCCGGATGGCATCCAGCAGCGACGTCTTGCCGTGGTCCACGTGGCCCATGATGGTCACCACCGGAGCGCGCTCCACGGGGCCGCCCTCTTCGTCGGCCTGCAACACCTCCGCCTGGGTGGCTTCCTCCTCGTAACTGATCCGCGAGGTGAGGGCGCCGAACTCCTGCGCCAGTTCCTCGGCCAGTTTGAGGTCCAGCGTCTGGTTGATGGTGGCGAAGATCTTGCGGTCCACCAGCTTCTTGATGACCAGGTTGGCTTTGATGCCGAGCTTCTCGGAGAGTTCCTTGACGGTCACACCCTCGGCAATGGTGATCTGCTTGCCCTCGGCGAGTTTGGCAAACTCCTCGCGCCGAGAAACCGGGACGTGCAGGAGTTTTCCCTCGCGTTCCGCCTCGCGGTCGATTACCGGCCGGGCGCGGTCCTTCTGGGCGCGGCGCTGCTGCTCGATCGGCGGCACGACTCCCGGCTCGGGGCGCAGCGGTGAGGTCGGATGCAGGCCGCGCGCTCGGAGAGCGGAGGCTCCCGGCGCGCCCGGACGGGTCCGTGCGAAGGCCGGGCTAGGGCGGATCGGTCCTTTGTAGATCGGCTGGCCGGGGATCGGGGTCGTAGCCGGCCGCAACGGCGCGCCGGGACGGGGCTGCGGCTGGCCGGGCACCGCCTTCGTCTGCGCCAGCCGGGCGACCAGATCGGGGCGTGGTGGAACGACGGGCCGGGCTGCCGGCTGACCTGCCAGGTTCCGGGAAGTCACGATGGCGGCAGGCGGAGCCGGCTGGGCCGCCGGGGATGGAGGCGCGGACACCGCTGGACGGCTGGTCTGAGACGGCCGGGCCGCTCGCGGTGGCGCTTCCACGGGCGCCGCGGGAAACGGTTGCCTGGGACCGGAGATGATCTGGCCGGGGCGGGGGGTCGGCAGCGGCTTGACGGCCACTGTGGGCACTACCCGCGCCGTGGGAACGGGCGGCAACGCCACCCCTGGGAACGGCGGAGGAGGCGCCACGCCCGCTGGCTCCGGTTGCATCCCTCGGCGCGTGGCCAGCGGCGGACGCAGCGGATGAGCCGCCGGACGCGAGATCATCATCTCCTCGGTGGTCAGACCGGGAGGAAACGCGGGGCCAGCCAGCGCCGCCTCGGGGGCCTGCTCCTCGTAAGCCGGAGACGGCTGCGCAAATGCCACGCCGGGTTTCACAGCGGGCTCGGCTTCCACCACGCCCGGCACAGCGCCCGGCGCGGCCGCGGACTCCCCCGCTTCCACCGCGGCTTCGGGCGCCCGCGGCTCGACAAAGACACCGTAATACCGGCGGATGGCGTCCGCGGCGTCTTCGTCAATCGAGCTGGAATGCGTCTTCTTCTCTGTAACGCCGAACTGCGGCAGAATCGCGATGATCACGCTATTGGGTTGCTCGCATTCTCGCGCCAGCTCGTTTATGCGAATCTTCTTCATATCAATCGGCGGCGGTTCCAGGGGAGGACACTACCGCCTTCAGCGACGGCTCCCTGGGAGACTTCGCCGCACGCCAGCTTGTGCGCTCGGTCCCTAACCTCCGGGTTCTCCAATCCGAGACCTTTATCGTATCAAATCCAACAAAACCTATTCGCTTTTGATGGGGGCATCCGGTTCGGGTCTGGCAGCCTCCGCGGCTTCCTGAGCCTCGGGGACTTCCGCTTCCGGAGCGGCGGGCGCGGCGCGCAGTGCCGCGGCACCCTCCTCCGGCGACGCGGCGGGGGGCGCCTGCCCTTCCGCGGCCGGCTCCGTCTCCGGCGCTGCCCCACCCTCCTCCGGCGACGCGGCGGGGGGCTCCTGCCCTTCCGGGGCCGGCTCCGTCTCCGGCGCTGCCCCACCCTCCTCCGGCGGCGCGCCGAGGGACTCCTGCCCTTCCGGGGCCGGCTCGATCTCCGGCGCGACCGCTTCTTCAAACTGCGCGTAATAGCTGTTCACCGCCACCTGAATGGTCTCCACGGTCTTCGGTCCGATGCCGGAGATCTCTTCCAGTTGTTCGGGGGTCATGGATCCCAGCTTCTCGATCGTCCCGACGCCGGCCTCGAGCAGTTTCTCCACTACCTTCTCGCCCAGGCCGTGATCGATCAGCACCGAGACCGGGGCGCCGGAAACCACCAGCGCAGCCATCTGCGACTCCACCTCCTGGCGCTTCTCCTCTTCGCTCTTGATGTCGATTCTCCAGCCCAGCAGTTTGGCGGCAAGACGCACGTTCTGCCCCTTCTTGCCGATGGCCAGGGAAAGCTGGGAGTCGTCCACGATGACTTCCATGTGCTTCTCGTTCGGATCGATGATGCTGACGCGGCTGATCTTGGCCGGGCTGAGAGCGTGGGTGGCGAAGGTGACCGGGTCTTCGGAGAACTCGATGATGTCGATTTTCTCGCCGCGCAGTTCGCGGATGATCGACTGCACGCGCATCCCCTTCATGCCCACGCAGGCCCCCACGCTGTCCACGTCCCGGTCGCGGCTTTGCACGGCGATCTTGGTGCGCTCACCGGCTTCCCGGGAGCACGCCTTAATGGCTACGGTGTTGTCGTAGATCTCCGGCACTTCCTGCTCGAACAGGCGCACCACCAACTCGGGGGCAGCGCGCGAAACCAGAACACCGGGATTCTTCCCGCTCTTCTCGACGCTGCGGATCACGCAGCGCACGCGGTCGCCAACGCTGAAGCCCTCCAGCTTGGACTGCTCCTTCCTCAGCAGGCGGGCTTCGGTCTTCCCGATATCCACGACCAGGTCCTGACCCTCCATGCGCTTCACCGTGCAGTTCACCAGCTCGCCCACGCGGCCCGAGAATTCCTGGTAGACGGTCTCGCGCTCGGCTTCCCGCACCTTTTGCAGGATCACCTGCTTGGCGGTCTGCGCCGAGATGCGGCCCAGCAGATCGGTGGACTTGGGGATGCGGATCTCGGTCCCCAGCTCGGCCTCCGGGTTGATGCGGCGCGCCTCGTCGAGCGTCAACTGGTTGATGGCATCTTCCACCGTCTCCACCACCTGCTTCACCGCAAACACATGGATGGCGCCGCTCTGCTGGTCGAACTCCGCCACCAGGTTCTCCTCGGTGTGGTAGTGCTTCTTGGCAGCCACCAGCATCGCGTCCTTCACCGCGTCCACCACAATCTGCGGGTCGATGCCCTTCTCTTTGCTCAGAATCTCTATGGATTGGTAGATCGTTCCCAAGATAGTCCTCTTTTCAGTGCTGTCAGGAGATTACCAGTCGAATTTCAGGTTCGCTTTCTCGACCTGATGGAGGGCGAAGCGGATGCTCGTGCCCGGCGCGGGTTCCAGCGTCACGACGTCTCCCGAGAGGCCGGCCAGGGTTCCTTCCCAATGCCGCCGGTTCTCGAGCGGCTGGCGCAGAGTGACCCGGGCCTTCCGGCCCACAAACCGTTCGAAATCCCGCGGCTTGACCAGCGGCCGTTCGAGCCCCGGGGAACTCACCTCGAAGGTGTACCTGCCGCCCGGGATCACATCCTCAACGTCGAGGATGGTCCCCACTTGCTGCGTGACCAGTTCGCAGTCCGCGTGAGAAACCCCGTCTGGCTTGTCGATCACGATTTTCAGCACCCGCCGATTGCCCCCGCCGAGGAGCCGGACCTCGACAATTTCTATCCCTTCCGATTGGCCGACACGCTCAGCGATCTCCGTAACTCGGGCGACCACCGCGTCGTTCATGCGTTCCTGGCATTCGGGCCGGCCAACAAAAAAGTGGGCTTTCGCCCACTTCAGCGGCTCACCATCTATGAATGATTATACACTGTCCGGCAAGTTCTGTGGAAACTCGCCCGGTTGGGCGTCGTAAGTGCCTGGAAGCTCGCGGCGCACCCGTCCAGCGCCGGGTGGCCCAGGAGGGCCGGCGGGTAGTTTACCGCAGCAGCGCCGTGGCGCACCACAGCACCGGCGCCTGGCCGTGCATGTCCCCCGTTCTGCGCGGGCGATCGATATAGTACTGGTAGTCGTTCTTCTTGTTGGTGCCTTCGCAGACGTCGCTGATATCCCCCTTCGCGTCCAGGTAAGTGGTCAGCGCCAGCCAGGCCTTGCGCGCGGCCTTGCCGTAAACCTCCTTGTCCAGCCATCCGTTCTTGACGCCGGTGATCATCGCGAAGGTGAACATCCCCGTGGACGAGGTCTCCTTCCAGGACTCGGGACGGTCGATCAGTTGGCGCCACATGCCGTCCTCGGCCTGGTGCTTCAGAAGCGACGCCATCATCTTCCGATAGCCTTCCAGGATGCGGGCGCGCTTCGGGTGGTTCTCCGGCAGCGAGCGCAGCAGCTCGGCCATTCCCGCGGCCACCCAACCGTTGCCGCGACCCCAGAAGAATGGAACGTCGGGGGCGTGGTGGAACAATCCATTGGGCTGCTGGAGTTTGTCCAGGTAGACCGCCATCTCAAGCGCCGCGCGGTCCAGGTACTTGTTGTCGCCGGTGGCGCGGAAGGCCTGCACCTCGACCGCCGTGATCATGAACATGTCGTCGATCCAGAAGCGGGTCTCTTTGGTCAGCCCTTCCGGGGTGGGGTTCTCCCACTGCTTGTCGGCGATGGCCTTGCCCAGGTCCAGGTACTTCTGCTCTTTGGTCTGGATGAAGATCTCCAGGGGGAGGGCGCCGAACACCGAGTTGTCCACGTGGTTTCCC
Source organism: Bryobacteraceae bacterium (assembly GCA_050008465.1). Lineage (GTDB taxonomy): Bacteria > Acidobacteriota > Terriglobia > Bryobacterales > Bryobacteraceae > Fen-330. The sequence goes on along the minus strand of JBEKMO010000043.1, from coordinate 1,002 downwards.
ATGGGTGGAATCAGGCTGGATTCCTGGGGCGTCAGCAGCGGATCGAAGCGCTTGACAAGTCGGGAGGTGAGGTCTTTGTCGCCAGCAAGCTGCGCGAAGGTCAGGGACCCGTACCAGGCGCAGACCTCCGGGTAAATGATCATGTTCCCTCTTGCGTGCGGGCTCGCAACGAACCGCTCGGCCACCAGTTTGCCGACCTCCCGGGGAGATTTCCCCGCGGGCCACTCGCTGAACTCCTTCTGTTGCGCTATGCTCCGCGGAGCGGCGACCAGGATCGCGACCCCAGCCGCGAGCAGCGGCAGGAGTGCCTTCAAGTATCTGCGCATATTCGATCCTCTCTCGTTCGGTCCCACCGGTTCTCGGCCGGGATTCCCATTCTGCCACAAAGATCGGCGGCCGGCTGCTTGGCAGAGCTTCGAACGCTCCAGTGCGTGCTGCCCGGGGCCGGACTGGGAACCGCGGGGCGGCGGGTGGCGTCCAATCTGCCATGAGGAATCCTGCCGGTTTTTCCGTTCTTCTTTTCGCATCGCTGGCGCTGGGCGCCGACCCCGCGCTCACGGTGTACAACCAGAATTTCGCCACCGTCCGCGAAACCATCCCCCTGAGCTTGAAGCAGGGCGTCAACCAGGTGCGGTTCACCGGCGCCACCGCGCACATGGAGCCCGAGAGCGTCATCCTGCGCGACCCGACCGGGAAGCACGCCTTGCAGATCCTGGAGCAGAACTACCGGGCCGATCCGGTCTCGGTGGAGCGGCTTCTGGCGCTCTATGAAGGCCAGACGATAGATTTCCTGGTGCGCCAGGGAGAGCGCACCGAGATCGTGCGGGGCAAGATCGTGCGCAGCGGCTACGTGCCGCGCGCACCCGATCCGCGGCAGTACTACATGCCGCAGCCGGCGCAGCCTTCCGCCCAACCGATCATCGAGGTGGAGGGCAAGCTGCGCTTCGAGCTGCCGGGGACCCCGCTGTTCCCCGCCCTGGCCGACGACACCGTATTGAAGCC
>JBEKMO010000042.1:0-44062 GCA_050008465.1 Bryobacteraceae bacterium | reverse complement strand
TCGCTATTTTGGGAAGCTGGAAGAAGTCACCGCAGCCGTCGAATCGGAGTTCGCAACCTGGGACAGGCGGAACGACACCCTCCGTCGTCTATGCGCAATTACTTAAGCCGTTGTGTTTAGTATGAGTCTTGAACCCCGGAGAAATGGCACGGTTTGTGCCCTTTCCGCCCGCCCAGGCTCCGGCAATCCACCGCGGGAACCGCTTGTCTCGTCCCAGCTTGCCTGGACACTTGAAAGAGCGAGACGTTTAGCGCAACCGGAACAGGCAAACGGCATCCTGCTCGGTCGGCACGCATTCTAGGGGCCTGACGCCGGTGGGCCGTTCCCGGGGATGGCTCACCAGCCCAAAATGAAAGTATGTTGGGCCATCGCGGGCAGCTAGCCGTGCTCTGTACTCCGGGTTCAGCGAAAACCTGCCGAAATTCTCCCAGACAAAAGGTATTGGGCTAACCACGACGGCCAGCAGGCCTGCTGGCGCAAGCCAGAAGCCAATCCGCCGCTTGGACAGGCCACTCACCGCTGCGGCCGCCAGTGGCGACATCAATGCAACAGGTACCAGCAGGAACCTCGTTCCTCCTCGGAATCGGAACTGACCGACGGAATAGACCAGTAGCGCCGAGAATACCAGCAACCAGAAAACCGTCGTCGCCAGCAATGTACGTCTGGCCGCCGGTCTCTTGCGACCCTCGAGTACCAGCCACGATCCGGCCAGTCAGGAATCAGTCCAAAGGTCGTCTCGGAGCGCCTCGGCCATTCTAAGGTCGGCTTCACACTCGAGGTCTGCTCCCGCCTATTGCCCGGAATGCCGGAGGAAGCGGCGCGCCGGACGGACGCGAATCTCGGCGCCGCGATCGAGAAGCGGCGGCGCAAGATCGCTTGAGACCATGTTTGCACAGTGTTTGCAGACGCCCTATCCGGACATCCTTGGGAGGTAACCGCAGCGTTTTTGGCGTAGAGCCGTTGATCTGGCGGAGAGGGGGGGATTCGAACCCCCGGATGTCCGCAAGTGCTTGAACCGGCGACATCTCAGTTGCTAGTCGCTGATAAATATAGGCTTGCTACCGTTCTCTACCTTCCCCAGTTTCTCGATAGTCCGTATCGTGCGACTCCAAGAATAGACACCAAACAGACACCAAACCATGACGGCGACGCAACTCCGCGACGCCTTCCGATGGGACACCACACCGCGCTACCTGCTGCCAGATCGCGCCGAGACTACGATTTCAGCAGAGGACTGTTACAGCTTCGTGTCAAGACGTACCGCTCCCGCAAAAACAATTGCTTTAGAAATGTTTTGAGAATTCACACCGCGATCATAACGATGTAACCCTGGCGCTCCATGCTTGTAGCTGACGGCACGCCAATGGACGGCCCCGCCGCCTGCAGGAGACCCGAATATGGGCGCCGAGATCCGGCTCTGGTGGAAGGACCGCCGCGCTTGCCGGTCTTTACGCGCGGGAGTATCCCTTCACTCCCATACGCTGCACTCGCGCGAGTATTTGACGTTCATCCCGCGCTACCTGAAGGCCGTTCCGCTGCTCGCCTGGCTGGTGCGCCGCGAAGCCCGGTGGCACGGCATGAACGAGATTCCGCACTCGGCGTTCGCGCGGGCCTGGTGGACTCCACCGCTTTCGCCCCATGCCGCCTGGCGGCTCGAGAAGTCGGCCGTCGAAAATCGTCTCGAGCGGGGCGCGCTGGTGTCGATCACCGATCACGATAACATTGAAGCGGCCAATGCGCTGCATACGCTCGAAGAGAGCCGGCATACGCCGGTGTCGATCGAGTGGACCGTTCCGTTCTGCGGCGCGTCCTTCCACATCGGCGTTCACAATCTGCCTCCGCACAGCGCCCGTTCCCTGGTGCGCTCCATGAACGCATACACCGCCGGCGGGCCCGAAGCCTTGCTGCGTGACCTGCTGGAGGACGTGAGCGGCTATCCGGAGACTCTGGTCGTGGTCAACCATCCGTTCTGGGACGAAGAAGGCGTCAGCGGGGATCTGCACCGGATCGCTCTCGGCAAGCTGCTGGGGCGCTACGGCCGCTCGGTGCATGCGCTGGAATTGAATGCCGATCGGCCGTGGTACGAGAACTCCGCCACGATTGAATTGGCGCGGGCGAACAACCTGCCCGTCGTCTCCGGCGGAGACCGGCACGGATGCGATCCCAGCCCGGTTGTGAATCTGACCAACGCGGCGGACTTCGCCGAGTTCGTGCAGGAGGTCCGCTCCGGCCGCAGCGTGATCGCGCTGCTACCCCGCTTTCGCGAATCGCGCAAGGTGCGCCTGTTCGAGACGGCGTTCGACATTCTGCGCGATCATCCGGGCCACAGCCTGGGCTGGGTGCGGTGGAGTGACCGCGTCTTCTACCAGCGCAAAGACGGAACGGTGACCAGCCTGTCCGAGTTGTGGGGCTGCCGCCAGCCCGGCGCGGTCAGCAGCCTCGTGGGCCTGATGGGCCTGCTCGGAGGGCAAACCATGCGTCCCGCCCTTCGCTGGGCGCTCGCCGAGAAAGAAGCTTCATTGTGATTGCCGGCCCGCCCCTAAGTCAACATGTCCGAACTCATGCAGGGTCAACCTGATGGTGCCCCGATGCTTCTACAGTGCCGAGGCGGGGCAAGGGACTGCCGCCCCTTGCCCCGCACCCCCATCCTCGCCTGTGACCGCCCACCTCCGCTTCGCTCCAGATGGTCTATCTTGACGAAGTCGAGCACTTCGCGGAACATCAAAAGGTCAGCGTCGCTTCGCTCAGACGGTGTTCACCTTCGGCCCGGAACGGAGTTCAGCTTCCCTCCGGAATGCTGTTCAGCTTGGCCGGAATCCCCGCTTGACTCGGCCTCTTGATCCACATTATTTTTCCGGTTCTGGTTTGATGAGAATCGGTTTGACGGCCAGTTGGGTATGCACACGCTCGGTAATCGCGTAAGTTTCGGCAAAGTGGGTCACGCCGGTCATCTTCACGTCGAATACGCAGCTCGAGTGCAAGGTCGCGTTGGTGATCGACTTGCACGCTTCTTCGGCAGCCTCCGCGCTGATGTGCGGGGTCACCTTCACATGCGGAACACTGCATGTTTTGGCATTCTCCACGGGCCACGCTGTATTGGTAAAGGTTGCCGTTGATGTGCCCGGCGCATAGTCGAAGAGGCTGTTGCTGTTGGTCACGCGCCAAGCATTGCCGAATTTGTGATTCAGAGTGACGTAGCGGTCATGCTGGGACGCCGGCATGGGCCCCAGCGCTGTGCCGTTTGGCAGCCTGGGCAACCAATTGTTGTTTGGAACGTCGCCCGCAAGTCCACTCTCGGAGGCTCCAGCGCTCTTGCTCGCCACGCCAAGGCCTGAAAAGTCAAGACTGAGCAGCGGCAAGGACCCCGACACGCTCAGGATTTTGCCGTCGGGAAAATGAATCTCTGTGCCGCCGGAGGTAATCTCAACGCTCCCTCCATCGCCGAAATTCTCTCCCGTCGTTCTCACTTTGCCGTCGATGCGAAGCTGGAGTCCGCTGGGATTGGGCACGCCGAAACTGGGCTCATAGGTAACGCGGTGTGTCCCTACGCGCGCGGCGACGGCCGTATTCCCGCTCAAGCAACTGACCAGCCCGTCGTCCTGGTACTTTGCCGGTGGGCTGGGAACCCATTTCCCGGGAGCGTCGGATGGAGTGGGCGTTTGCCGCACCTGAACTTCTGTCCCATCCGGATCCAGCAGTGTCACGTACTCTCCGGCACCCTGGAAATTGTAGTAGGTTCCGTCCACGGTGGTGATGTGCGGCTCGCCCCAGGTAATCGGAGCACTGCACGCCGCCCACTCGGTGGAGTTATTGCTCTCCACGAACTCGATCGCCGGCGACGCCCCGCCGTAGGGACAGCACACGGGCGGTGTCGTAGTGCCCGCTGCCGGCGCAATGGTCAGGCTGTTCGATTCGCCCGTGAAGCCTTCCTCCACGCAGGAGGGGGCGCTCGTGGTCGCTACCGCGCTGGTCACGGCATTCTTGACGACGATTGTCGCTCCGGCGTTGAAAAAAGCCTGACTTGCGTCGCCATCGCCAAAGACATTGAACTCCTCCGCCTGCCAGTTGGTGCCGGTGCCCAGATCGGGGAAATAGTTGCCGCCGGGCGCTGTGTGGGCAGTGCCGTTTACCGTCACGGTTATTGAATCGGACGACGTGCCGCTGCCCGCCTCGCCGGTGAGCACCAGCGTGGCGAAGTCCGGCGAAGTGGGCAGCACACTCGGAGCCGAGGTGGAACCCGCCGCGTTGACCACGCAATATACATTGCCTGTGGAGCTGAATTGAAATGGGCACCATCCGTCGGTAAAGGCATAGCCGGGTATGCAACTCGCGCTTCGTGGAGTCGGACATTGTGTGCCTGCAGGGCCATAGTTCCACAGCCAGTATTGGATGCTCCCGCCCCCGCCACCCGGAAACACGAACTGCTCCCACCCCTTGCATGACGGCGAGGTTGAAGCCGGAGAACCGGCGCATGCGCTTGTCGTGAACGGCGCAGTGTTCATTTGCAGAGAATAGTCGTTGGCAACGGCGCCGGACATGGTGCACGTCGGGCTCGTGGGGCAGGCATCGGTGGCCGGGTCGCAGGGCACGGAACACTCGCTCGTGATGTCTGTGGCGCTGACGAATGAACCCTCAGCCTGAGTGATGGCGCCGGTTACTTCGACTGAAAAATCCGGCCCAGCACCGCCAACTGTTTCTGCCCGCACCATTCCAGGACGCCGCGGGGGATAGAGCTTTCTCAATGGCGCCTGGCAGGCAACCTCGCGCCACGCGGTCTCAGGATAGGTAGCTTCGTAGCATGCCGCCTTCTTTGGCCGCGGAGTCTTCAAGATCTGCTTGCGCCAGACCGCGAGAACTGAGGGCGTCGCGGGCTTCGTACGCACCGGCGGATGGACAGGTAAGTTCTTCTCGGCCGCGGACTCCGGCTTGATGGGAGTCTGCGCCATGAGCATGGGAGTGATCGCGCAGATCAGCACGAGCCCAAACAGCAGGCTCGCAATGACCATGGAGAAACGGATCGAAAAGCATCCGTATGATGCACTTACCGATTTCATGTCTTTCCTCCTGGGGGCTGACTGAGCCAGAATTTCCTTTTTGGCATCCTGGGCACCATCCAGTCTACACCCAGCGGCCTCCGTTGAAGCCGTCTTCTTCAGCCTGCCCCTCCCAAGCGAGTTCGGCGGCCCCCGAATGGGCTAGCTCTGGCTCCTTCGGGTACGCAAGAACCTGGAAGTGCCTAATTCCAGACGATTTCTCGTACACCTCTGCGTCTCCCCTCCTTCCATCAACCTGTTTGCTTGCCCGCCGCAGCCTACCCGGTCGCCACCGCCAGCGCACCGATCCGCCGTACCATGCTCCCAAACAGTCGCCTAGTCAGATGGCTCTCGGCCAGCATCAGCCAGTAGTACCTGGCGTGCTTGACGAGCCTGCCGCCGGTCTTCACCAGCCGTTGCTGCAAACTGGTCAGCGACCAGTTCTCAATCTTCTTCGGCAGCACCAGCCGCCGCCACAGATTCCCCAGATTGTAAGCGATTAGACTCAACCACAACCGCACCTCGTTGGACCGGAACCGATGGCAAGACAGCCGCGTCATCTTCACCGCCTGCTTGCCTTCCTTGATCCACTGTTCCGCCGTTCCCCGCTTGTTGTAGAAACGCACCACCGCCCGGCTGTCGGTCTCCAGATTGGTGACGATGAACCCCACGCGAGGGAACAACTCCCCGAAATGAAACTCCACCTTGGCTACCACGCGCCGCGCCGTCTTCCAACTCGCCGCCTGGTAGAGAAAACCCTTGTACCAGACCACCGGCTTTTGGCTCGGCCTTCCCACTGGGCGAGTCAGCAGCTCGCTGATGTCCCGCTCCAGGTTCTCATTGGCCGGAATGCGGATGGCGTACTTTGCGCCACGCTGCTCCAGCGCCTCGTAGATCTCCGGCTTGGCGAACGCTGCGTCGGCCCGGAATACGACTTCCTTGCCGAGTTTCTGCTGCCGCTCAATCTCGGGCAACAGCAGTTCTTGCCAATCGTCGGCGCTGTGCACGTTGCCTGGCCGCAGCTTTGCTGCCAGGCAGTCGCCTTCCCGGTTGAATAGCAATAGCGGATGATAGCAGGTGGACTCGAAGTGACCGTTGTACGCGCTATTCTCCTGCTGACCGTACACCGGGATCTCGGTCGAGTCCATGTCCAGCACAACGCGCTGCGGGGAATCGAGGGCTTCCGCCTTGGCGATCAGTTCGCGGTTGATGCGGGCCATGCTGCCGAAGTTCTCCTCCTCGGCCAGCATCTCGGTCTCAAAGGTCTGCAAGCGGGAGGTCAGTGCCGCCCCCCGTTCCCAGATCTTCTCAGAACCGATCAGCCGGAACGTCGGATCTTGCGAGAGCCGCTCGGCGTCGTTGACATCCTCATAGCCGGCCATCCGGCTGTAAACGGACTGGCGCAACAGGTCCGCCAGCGGAAGTTGTGTGTTCTTCCCTTTCCGTGAGTCGGTCAGGCGCTGGGCAATGAGATCACCGAAGCCCAAACGTTCGTCCAACTCGCGCACGAGGATGAGGCCACCGTCCGAAGTGACCCGCGATCCCTGGAAATCGACCTTGAGGGAGGCGTTGAAGGAGAGCTGGAATGGCTGATCGTGTTTTTCACCCATTGGGTGTTGACCTCCGGAGCGTCTTCATCGTGTTGAAACCCGCATGAATAAAGGCGTCGGAGGCCATCAAGAAGTTATCAGTAACTACTCAAAATGGAAATGCGGGCTAAGTACGAATTGACCGGGGTGTCACGGCTCTCTCACGCGCTAGTAACATTCGGGTGTTTTAATTGTGCGATGCAGAGGCCAGTCTCGTTTCCCGCCTTCGATCCGACCACGTTCTTCGATCCCCGGTTCCGGCACTTTCTGACGCCCGTCGCGCCCGCCATGGAGCGGCTGCTCATGCTGGACCAACTGGGCAGGACGTTCGACGCCGTGCTCCGCGACGCCGGGACCGGGGACCCGTTCGCTACTCTGCTTTCCGAGCTCGCGATCGAGTATCGCGTGGAACCCGGCGACCTGGCGCACATCCCGTCCACCGGTCCGCTGGCGGTCGTCGCCAACCATCCGTTCGGAATGCTGGAGGGCGCCATTCTCGCCGCGATCCTTTCTCGCGCGCGATCCGACGTGAAGGTCATCGCGAATTCGATGCTCGCTACGATTCCGCAAGTACGCGACCGCTTCATTTGCGTCAATCCGTTTGGCGGGCGCGAGGCGGTACTGGAGAACCGGACTCCGCTGCGGCGCTGCGTCGAGTGGCTGCGTGGCGGCGGGGCTCTGGTGGTCTTTCCGGCGGGCGAGGTGGCGCGTTTGGATCTGCGCCGCCGCGCCGTCGTGGACCCTCCCTGGAACCCCGCCGCGGCGCGGCTGATTCGCGTCGCCGGGTGTCCCGCGCTCCCGGTCTTCTTCCGGGGCGCCAACGGCCTCGGGTTTCAACTGCTCGGCGCCCTGCATCCCCGATTGGGAACCGCGGCCCTGCCGCGCGAGCTGCTGAACAAACGCGGCAGCACGATCGAACTTCAGATCGGCCGCCTGGTGCCAGCAAGAACGTTGTGCGCGCTCGCCAGCGACGAAGATGCCATCAAGTACCTGCGCTGTCGCACCGACATGCTGGTAAGCCGCGGGAGTTCCGGGCGAGAGCCGCGCCGCGTATCGCTGCCCACAGTGGCTCACGGAACAGCCCGGCCGCTTGCGGTCGAACGGCCCGCGTCGGTCCTGCACGACGAAGTCGCGCACCTCGATGCCGGACAGAAGCTCGCTGAGCTCGAGGACCTGGCGGCATACATCGCGCGCGGACGGGAGATTCCGCACACTCTCCAGGAGATCGGACGCTTGCGCGAGCTTACGTTCCGCGCCGCCGGCGAGGGCACCGGCCTGGCACTTGACCTCGACGCCTTCGACCAGTGGTACCTGCATCTGTTCCTCTGGAACGAACAGAAGCGCGAAGTAGCCGGGGCGTACCGGCTCGGCCCGACTCCGGACATCCTGCCCGCGCACGGCATCCTCGGGCTCTACACGAGCACCCTGTTCCACTACCGGCCGGAGCTATTCAGCCGCATCGGCCCGGCCATCGAACTCGGCCGCTCCTTCATCCGGCCCGAGTATCAGAAGCGCTTCGCACCGCTGCTGCTGCTGTGGAAGGGCATCGGACAATACGTGGTGCGCCGGCCGGATTGCGCGGTGCTGTTCGGCGCGGTCAGCATCAGCAATGACTACAACCCCGTGTCGCGAGACTTGCTGGTGAGTTATCTCGAGCGGCATCGCGACGCGGATCTGGCGCGCCTGGTCAAACCGCGGCGGCCCTTCCGCTCGAGCGCTTCAAGTAACTGGCATGCGCACCTCCTGAGCCCGTTCCTGAACGAGCTTGAGGAACTGGCCGACCCAATCGCGGATCTGGAACAGGACGGCAAGGGCGTGCCAATTCTGATCCGGCAGTACATGAAACTCGGCGGCCGCATGCTGGGCTTCAACGTGGACGCCAGCTTCTCGAACGTCCTGGACGGGCTGATCCTGGTCGATCTGCGCAAGGCGCCCCTGGCAACGCTGTCGCGCTACCTGAGCCGGGAAGGCGCCCTGAAGTTTCTCGCGCGCCATCAGAGGCAGTGCGCTTGACGGTCGTAACCAGCGCCAGAGGGCGGCGGTCCGAAACATTTTCGGCTGGTTTGATTTATTCGCACCATTACCGGGCCGTCACGCCTTACTGACATTCGTGCTCTAAACTCAGTTCGATATGCACAACTCTTCTCCGCACTCCGGCCGGGACGACCGGACGGCCTCCGCGGCGTTGAAGTGCCTGTTCTCGGATCCGTGGCCGCTGCTGATCCGCGGCTGGAACTGGAAATCCGCCCTGCTGAGTTCTCTTTTCCGCTCCTCGGTGTTCTTCGGAGTAAATCTTGGCGCGGGCTGGAGGAAAGCGCTGGGCGCGATGGCGGCCGAGTTCGTTTTCCGCGCCCTCACGTCGGGCTGGTACGGCTCCATCACGCAGTCGTTCCGCCGCGTGCTGCCAGCGTGGAAGGCCGTGGCGACGCTGGTTCCGACGCTGCTGCTGGCGCAGCACTCGCTGGAGCTGCTGGTTCACTGGCTGCGCGGCACGCCGCGGCTGGCGGCTAGCATCGGCGCATCCATCGCGTTCACGCTGATCTCGACGATCGTGAACCTGGCGCTTATGAGGGAGGGGACGTTCACCGTGGGTCCCGAAAGCAAGAGCCTGATCCGGGACCTCGCCGGTTTGCCCCGCCTGATCGGAGGGTTTTTCGCCGCGCTGGCGGCCTGTTCGAAGCGGCTGATCGTCGGCTGGCAACAGGAGGCTACGCGGCCTTGAAGACGCTCCACCTGACGAATGCCTGGTGTTCGATCTCGGGCGGCATCGCCACGTTCTATCGCGCGCTTCTCGACGCAGGCAACGAGCGCATGGCCCTCGGTGTGCTCCGCATTCCTGGATCTGTACGCGGGAATTCACGCGGTGGAGGAGGTTCTCTTGGCCGTGGTAACGCGCAGATTCTTCCTCGGGTTCAGTGTCGCGGCGACTCGGCGGCTGCTCGGGACTGAGACCGTGCCCGAGCCGCTTCCCGCCGCCCGCTCCTATCGCGTCGACGCGACGATTTTGCTTCTCTCTCTGCCGATTTACACCCGCACGAACGTCGGGTACGGCTACGCAAGCTACTTGGCGACACGGGGCGCCGATCGTTCCACGCACCTGCTCGAATTCGCGGCCCGATCGCTGCCCGAGCGCGCCCGCGGGCTGAACCGCCTGGGCATGATCCGGGAGACCGTGGCGGAAAACGGCGGGGGGATCGTCGAAGCGCACTACTTCGGGTTTATGACGGCGTCGCGGGAAGTGAGCCTGAGCGAAGCGAAGAAGGCGCTGGACAACTCGTCCGCGCAGACCCTGTTCGTGGCCATCGAGGGAGAGTCGCGCCCGGAGGAGGTGCGCAGCCGGCGCGCCCGGTTCGTCGCCGACGCCTGTGTCGGCGCCGCCGAATGGAAGCATCTGCAGTCCTTGGCCGAGGCGGGTCTTCGAGATCCCGCGGAGAAGGGAGGAGAGCAGAGGCCCCGGCCCAAGAGCGCCGATGCCGCGCCGCCCACCTTTCTGTTCGCGCTCCTTAGAGCGGTGCGTTCGCGCGAGGAGAAACTGCGGCAGGTCTACGTGTACGGCCGCGACCGCTTCGAACTGGCGACCGCCAAGAAGCCCGACCCCCGCACGGGCCAGCGGCTCGCCGCCAAGGGAGTCGCGCATCGGGCGGCATCCGTCACCGCGATCGCCGGAACCATCCGCAATTTGCGCACCGGCGAAAAAATCGTTTTCCGGGTCTGGACCGAGGATGGCGGCGATCCGGTACCGTTGCGGATCGAGTATCAGCCGCGGAGCTATCTCCAGCTCGCGCTGGAAACGGAACCAGAGGGGCGGGCCTCAGTCCGCGCTCGTATGAGACGTTAGAAATGAGGGACTGCCAGCTCCTTGTCACACGGTGGGACCAGGCCGCGCTTTGGCTCGCTTCGAGATCGTCGGCTGAAGAAAAACCGCCCACACCGCCGCCACCACCGACAGCCAGCCGAACACATCGCCGTGGCGCGCGTAGAGCGTGGGAACGGCCGGGGCGAGCGGCAGGTCCGCCAGCAGGCTGCTGCCCGGCAGATCGGCGCTTCGCCGGCGAGCCAGGGTGCGGCCGTAGCGGTCGCTGACGTTCAGATAGCTCTCGCGACCCGCCCGAACCACCGCATACCCGTTCTCCACCCCGCGCAGCGCCGCCACGCCCGAGGCCATCCAGGCGTCGCGGTAGAAGTCCCACGCGGGAACCAGCATGGCGGAAACGCCCAGTTGCCCATAGCGCCGTCCAAAGGCGGTGAAGATCAAATCGCGGCAGATCGCCAGCCCGAAGGGCACGCCGTCGATGGTGCGCACCACCTCTTCTCTTCCCGGCGTCAGGTCGCTCTCCAGATACGGGACCATCTGCTGTTTGTGGTACTCGGCCAACAATTCTCCCGCCGGACTGAACAGCCATGCAGCGTTGTCTTTGCGCTGGGCGCGGTTCAATTGCACGCCCGCCACCAAGTGGACCCCGGCGCGCTTGGCCAGCGATGCCAGTTGCGCCTGGCGCCGGGCCGCCTCCTCCGGCGCAAGAGCGGCGATCTTCTCCGGCAGCACTACGATGCGGGCGCCCTGCCCGGCCAGCCCGGTAACCAAGTCCTCATAACCGCGCCACACGGCCTCGCCCCGTTCCGGCGACGTGTTCCCGCCGATGAAATCGTCGATCGACGCGACTCCCACTTTCACGGTGGGCGACGCGCCCGCCCGCTGAAGGCGGATCTCGCCGAAGCCCACGCCGGCCGCGATCAGCGCCACTGGCAATCCATACGCGAGCCAGGGGCGTTCAATCCGCGTGCCGCGATAGAGCGCCAACGCGGCCGCGGAGGCGAACAATCCCACCAGGAAGACTACGGCCGGTGCGCCGAGTACAGACGCGATCTGGATGACCGCCGGGGCGTCCATCTGCGTATAGACGAAGCTGCCCCAGGTGCCATGGGGAGAGAAGAACGAGACCAGCGTCTTGAGAGCGGCCAGCAACACGGGATACACGAAGACTACCGGCCAGCTTGGCCACGCCCTGACGGCCGCACGCGCCCTTCCGGTGAGAAATCCCCACAGCAGAACCTGTAACAGGGTCACTACCACCGCCGCCGCCGGGCCCGTGGTCTTCAGGTAGTAGGTGAAATTCGAGCTGAGGCCGATGGCTGCCGCCAGCCAGGCCAGCAGCCTCGCCTCGCGGCTCCCGGCGTAAAAGGCCGCTACCAGCAACGGAATGGGTGCAAGCCACGCGGCCGGCCACCAAGGCGTGAGCCCCAGCGCGAAGTAGAACAGCATGCCCGCGAGCAAGGCCAGGGCGATGCGGGCCACGCGGGATGGTTCCAGCCGACTCAAGGACATACCTCCTGACTCGGCAGCCAATTCATTTCCCCGCACATTTGGACTCCCCTGGTCCTGGTCAGTATACACCCAGCCCCCATCCCGGGATCCGGCGAATTGCATTGATCGGGCATCGGGCAGCGAGCCGCTCCGCGGTGACCATCTACTGCCGCGACGGGCTTATCGGTTCTGCCCGATAAGCCCGTCTCCAGCGCCGGTCAGAACGCCAGCTTCAGGCCGAATTGAATCTGGCGTGCCGGGAAGGCGCTGGTAATCGTGCCGAAGTTGCTGTTTGAGACGTTCGCGTTCGCCGGGCTGAAGTTGGTCTTGTTTAGCGCGTTGAAGAACTCCGCGCGGAACTCCAGCCAGCGTTTCTCCCCAGGGAGAGCGAAGTCTTTCTGGGCGCTCAGATCGAGCTGATAGAGCGGGCTGCTGCGACAGGAGTTTCGGCCGGCGCTGCCGAAGGGACGCGCAGCGTCGGTGGGCGTCGACACCGCGCTTGTGTTGAAATAGTGCGACGGGGAACTCTGTCCGGCGGTCGGATCGCCCGTGACGTTCGCGGCGTAGGTGAGCGCCGAGCTGCTCAGAGTGTCGGTCACCATGAACGCGGCCGACGGGGTGTACGTCAGACTGATGGGCTGCCCAGCAACCATGGTATTGATCCCTGCAAGGCGCCATCCGCCCAACACGGCCTGGAGGGGCACTCCAGCGCTCGAGCCATATCGTCGGCCCTTCCCGTAAGGAACTTCCCAGATCACCGTGCTCGTATTGTTGAAAGGCTGATCGTAACCGGAAATGGCGAGGCCGTTGTAACGCAGGTTGCGGATGTCCACCCCGGTGCCATCCCCGTTGGAGGACTCCATTGCGCCGGCCATCGTGTCCATGGCTTTGGACCAGGTGAAAGAATTCAGCAGATACAGGCCGCCCGAATACCTTTTTTCCAGTTTGACCTGCAATGCATTGTACTTCGAGGAACCGCCGCTGAAGCTTTCGTCAATGATGCCGAAGGTAGAAATCGGCCGCCGCGCCGCCAACGACAGCGTGCCGCCGGTGACGTTCGGAAAGGCCTCGTTATAGTCCGCCAGAACGATCAGACCGACGCCGCGGCTGCCGACATAGCCCAGGTCGAGGACCAGATTCTTGGCCAGCTCCCGCTGGACGGTGAAGTGCCAGCTCTGCACGTAGGCCGTCCGTGTGTCGCGCGGAGTGTACATGGTCTTGGACACGGAGGGATTGAAGTTGGCCGGGGAAGTGAAACCGTCCGGGTAGCCCATCTGGGTGGGACGGAAACAGGTCGGAGAGAAGGCCGTGGAAGCGCAGACACCCTCCGACGGGTCCTGGTTGATGAGGGAAACAACGATGGACGGCCCGTTGTAATGCAGGCCATAGTCGCTGCCCAGACGGTTGAACTGAATGTAGCTGAGGCCGTAACCCGTGCGAACTACGGTTTTCGAATCGACGGCGTAGGCCGCTCCGGCGCGGGGAGCGAAATTCAGGGGGTTCGCATTGACCAGGGTGCGGTTGTACAGAGAGCCGTTGGCGGCGGGAATGAGTTTGTTGGCAGCCGGATCGTAGTTGCTGAGGTGGTTGTCGCGCTCCCACCAGGGCGTGGAGTACTCGTATCGGAGGCCCAGGTTGAGCGTGAGCCTGGAAGTGGCCCTGAAGTCATCCTGGAGATAGAGGAAGTGCATTCGCTGGCGTAAGTTCGCGACTGTCAAGTTGCTGAGGTAATACTGGGAGCGGGCGCCGAACAGGAAATCGGCTGTATTGTATATGTTGTTGCTCTTCGCGCCCGCCGGCCGGCTGAACTGCCCCGAGTAGGTGTCCTGACCGTACTTGGGATGGAAGTCGTCGACTTCCGTGTTGATGGCCTGGTATTCGTATCCGGCCTTGAGCGTGTGCCGGTTCCAGATCTTGGAATAGTTCAGTTTGGGATTCACGACGAAGGGGTTCTGGTGCTGGGGGCTGCTCCAGTCGCGGCCCATGGTCACAATTCCGCTGATCACTTGGGTGTTCAGCCCGCCCGTGATGATTTTGTCGCTCGGCAGCCCGGAGATTCCGTAGGCGGCCAGCATGTCGGGACCACCGTCCATGGTGGCGGGCGCCTTCATCCCTTCGGTTTTGGAAACGCCCAGACGAAGCTCAAGCAGCGCCGTGGGGCCAACCGTCCAGGTGGCGCCGCCGGCGATCTGGTAGTTCATGACGCGCGAATAGATTCCGGTGCCCTGGCCGGATGGGCCATCGACCTTTGGGGCGGCCATTTGGTTAAACATATGCTCGCTGAAGCGGAAAAAGGAACTGACTTTGGGACTGAGATAGTAGTCTAAACGGATGTCGCCTTTGTCGTCCATATTGGTCGACGGGAGCAAGGTCTCGTAATTATTGGACGACGTCGTGAGATTCGGAGCCGGCAGGTTCGCGAAGACCTTGGCGGCGAAGGGCGTGATTTCGGAAGCGGGGATCGTGCCACCGGAGTAGACCTGTCCGGTATATGGATTCTTGATGGGAGTGCCGAAGATGCCGAGGCGCTGATCCAGCGTCGGCACGGTGGTGAACGCCAACTGCCGGGCCACGTTGCGGAAGCCTTCGTAGTCGCCGAACACGAACAGCCGGTCCTTCTTAATCGGGCCTCCCGCGGCGCCTCCGAACTGGTTTTGCACCAGGGTCGGCTTGGTGCCTCCAATCGGCTTGAAGAACCCCACGGCGTTCAAGTCGGTGTTGCGCAGAAACTCCCAGGCGGAGCCGTGGAGCTCATTGGTGCCGCTGCGTGTGGAGGCATTCACGACCGCGCCGCCGGCCCGCCCGTATTCCGCGCTGTAGTTGTCGGCGACCACCCGGAATTCCTGGACCGCATCGGGCGAGAGCTGGGTGACCTGGTTGGAGAGCCCTTGGTTGGCCGTGCCATAGGCGTTGTTGTCGAGGCCGTCCAGGATGAAATTGTTATAGGTGCTGCGCTGGCCGTTCGTATTGAAGGAGGCCTCCCGCTTGGGGAGGCCGTAGGCGACCCGTACGCCCGGCGAAAGCAGCGCCAGGGAGGCGTTCGAGCGGCCGTTGAGCGGCAGATCGACGATTGCGTCCCGATTCACCAACTGACCGCGGTCGCTCGTGTCCGCCTCTACAATGAGAGCCTCGCCTCCGACGGTGATGCTGTCGCTGGTATTGCCGACCTGTAATTTGAGATCCACTCGCTGGCGGGCATTCACCGTCACGTCAAACGGGCCGGCCGTGGCGATCTTGAAGCCGGGAGCCTCGGCGGTGAGCTGGTACGTGCCCGTGCGGACGTCCAGAAACTGGTAGTCGCCGTTATTGTCGCTGGAGGCCGTCTGAATGATCCCCGTCCCCAGGTTCTGCAACCTCACCTTGCTACCAATCACGACGGCGCCGCTGGGGTCGCGGACGACTCCCAGAACCGCCGCAGTTTCAAATTGCGCACTGCACAAGCCCGCGAAAACCAGGCTCATGCCGAGAATCGAGAAACAGACTCGCATCGCTTGACTCCTATTTGTGATGTGCTTCGACCGAGCTACCGGCCATAAACGAGAACGTGGAAAGTTCCCGGTTGAATGGTTTTCCCTTCCCGCTTCGCAACGGAAAGAAACAGGTTGTGCGTCTTTGAATCCAGCGCCAGCGTCTTGGCGCCCGGTTCCGTGGTGAGGGTTTCCACGCTGGTCAGGCGATCGGGCGTATCTTCGTGGAACACGCTCACGGTGCCATCGCCGCAGGAGAAGAAGACGAGCTTGGCGTCGCGGTCGAACGCCGCGGCGTCCACGCGCTCGCCGATCGGTAAGGTCTGGACGACAGCCCCGGCGTCGGCGTTCACGACAGCCATCATGCGGTTGTGACAGCCGATGAAGAGCCGGCGCGCCGCCCGGTCCATGGCCATGGCCGAGGGAGCTTCGCAGGGTTTCAGCGCCCAGCGGGCCTCCACCTTCCTCTGAACGGGATCGATCCGGACCGTCTCGTTCTTGTCCTCCAGGTTGATGAAGACCTTCCCCTTGCCGTCGACCGCCGCGAACTCGGGCTGGCCACCCAGTTCAATGTCCCCCTCCGGCTTTGCATCCGCTGCGTTGAGGATCGTGCTGCTGGCGCTGCCGCCGTTGTTGACGATGACGCGTTTGGTGGCGCGGTCATAAATGATTGCGTCGGGCTTTTTCCCGGCAGTCACGCGGCTGACAATCTCCTGCGTCTTCAGATCGAAGACCGCGACGTCATTAGTCTGCCCGCTGCTGATGAACCCCCGATTGAATTCCCGCGCGAGCGCGATGCCGTGGACGCCCAGCGTGCCGGTGAGCGTGCCAGCCAACTTGCCGGTATCCGCATCGAGCACGTTGACCTCGGTCCCATGAGAGACATACACGCGCCGAGCCGAGCCGTCAACCGTCAAGTAGTCCCAACTGCCGTCGCCAGGAATCGCGATCTTCTGGTTCAGTTTGTAGCCCGTCGCCGCCGCGAACGCCGCCAGCGCGACCAAACCCATCAGTACTCGTGTTCTCATTGGTCCACTCCCTTCGCAAGTCCGTTTCAGAGGCGCTCGAGGTGCCCACGTAAGCCGCATCGCCGCCTCGGTTCACGCCGTGGCTGTCATCCCGGTGAAAGACGGTTTCGGCAGATCGAATCCACAACTTCCGGGTAGTCTCCACAGTACGCCCCGAACCGTTAAGGTGTGATGAAGTCCGGATTACAAATGGACGCACGCAGACTTACATGCGCGCTTCTTCAGGTTCTCTTTAGATTCCGAGGCCGGCCATCTGCGGTAAGCCCGGCTACTTATCCATGCCGAACAGGCCGTCGCGATAATTGATCGTGACAGCCGACCGGCTTAGGAGGGGGTATCCGATCAAGCCGGAGATCTCGACGCCGTGCAGATTGCTGATGGGGCGAAAATCGAACGCAGCGACTGCGCCATCGGCAAGCTCCCGGCCCGCGAACTGAAATCGCACCGCACCAAGGAGCGAAGACCCTGCAAGCCCGCGGCCCACCGCCGCCAGCGCGATGCGGCTTGTCTCCGCCGCCGGCGCCGCCACTTCCGTGACTTCCTTCGATAGCGAGCTGTAGGCCGCTCCGGTGTCCAGCAGGAAGTAGCCCGCGCTCACACCGTTGATCCGCGTCGGAATCAGCGCCAGATGCCCGACCCTGCAGAGTGGAACGAAGCTCTCCATGCCCGGCGGGACGGTGCGGTCCCAGTTGTTCCAGGGCCGATCCCCGGACTCTTCTTCGGGCGCCTCGGGGTAAGGAAGCAGATCGAGAGTGCCGCGCCGCGCGTCCAGCCGGAGCAGAAACCTCTCGAACAGTCCGACGCCGATGACGCCGTCGGCGAACGGCACCGCGGGCTCCTCCATCAAGTGGATCGGACAGTTTCGGAACAGCAGATCGCCGATCCGCACCGTGCGCGCCAGCGCCAGGCGGCCTTTGACCAGCCCCGCACCGGCCAGCCCGCCGATGGCCGCTTCGGAGAGGTTCTCGAGGCCCAGTTTTGCGGCCGCCTTCGCGCTCATATAGATGCCGCTGGCGCCCGTGTCGAAGGCCAGCCGCAGCGGCCGGCTATCGTTCACGCTCACCTTCAGTAGGACGCCGCTAGCGAAACCGCCCGTGGGCCGCCAGGGCGTCACGGCCAAGCGATACTGCGCATAAGGGCCGTCCAGCATAGTGAGTTCGCGAGCCCCCAGCCGCTGGTCAATCTCAATTCGGCTCACGGCGGATTCGAGCAGTTGCCGCGGTTCACCTCTCCCGACGTTCAGGTACCTCCGGAGCAACGCGATTTCGTCCCGGCGCGTCGTCGCCGCGCCCGCGTAAGCGCGCACCACTTCCGGATCGTCGGGATTGAGCGAGTACGCCTTCGCGAAGTTCCGCCGCGCGCTTCTACGCCGGCACTGGACCTGGTCGATGCGGCCCAAGCCGAGATGGGCCTGCGCGCAGGCCGGGTCCGACTGCGTGGCTCTGGTGTAGTAGCGGGCGGCGGCCTCGAAGTCCGCCCGGCGGTAGCAGATGTCGCCGAGCAAAACGTCGAGCTCGGGGCTGTCCGCGAAAAGCTCCCGCGCCCGCACGGCTTCTTTCAGCGCTCGCTGCACGTCGCCGGCACGCAGCAGAGACCGCGCCGAAGCCAGACGGATCCCGTCGTGGCCCCGCGTGCCGCCGGGTACGCTCCCGGCTTCGGCCGCCGGTCCACCGGCCCAAGCCGGCCACCCTAGCGCCCATACGGCCAAGGCCGCAACCGCTCCGGCATGCAATTTCCAGCTCCGAACCACGGCAGTCCATCCAGCGCAAAACCGCGCCCCTCATATATTACAGGAAGATGACGGCTTTGTTACAGAAATCTTACAGGGCGGGCGACGGACGGTGGCCGGGCGTTTCACGCCCAGGACATCCGTCCGTCATGATCCTGCAACGCTCGCGTGCTATTAGTGCCTTATGTGGCCAGAAGCACAAGGTCCGATTCCACGTGGCGAGCGGCTCGATTTCCTGTTCTTCGACGGCGGCGGCGGCCATCGCAGCGCGGCAGTTGCGCTCCGGGAAAGCATCCGGCGGCAAGGCCGGGCCTGGGATGTCCGGCTCGTAAATCTGGGCGAGATTCTTGGCCGGCTGGATCCTCTGAAAAAGGTCTTCGGCGTCCGCCTGGAAGACTTCTACAACCGCATGCTCAAGGAGGGATGGACGCTGGGGGCGTCTCAACTATTGAGCGTCTATCACGCGGCCGTCCGGCTGTCCCACGCTTCTCAGGTGACTCTGCTGAGGGCCTACTGGGAAGTGAACCGGCCGGACGTTGTCGTGTCGCTGGTGCCGCATTTCAACCGTTCGGTCGCCGAGAGTCTTCGGAAGTGGAGACCCTGGACTCCGTTCGTCACCGTAATGACCGACCTCGCGGATTGCCCTCCGCACTTTTGGATCGAACGCGAACAACCGTACCTGATCTGCGGTTCGGAGCGCGCCGCTCATCAGGCTTTCGCACTCGGACTAGCGGAATCCCAGGTTTGGCGGGCTTCCGGAATGGTCCTGCATCCAGGGTTTTACGATCTACCCAGCTTGGACCGGCGCGAAGAGCGGAGGCGGCTGGGCCTCGTTCCCGAGTTGCCAACCGGGCTGGTTCTGTTCGGCGGCGAAGGCTCGCGGGTGATGCTGGACATCGCCGAGCGGCTCGACTCCGCGCGCCTCGGCGCCCAACTGATCCTGATCTGCGGCCACAATGCGGCGCTCGCGGCGAAGCTCCGCAGCCTCCGGCTTCGCATGCCGGTTCTGGTCGAGGAGTTCACGACCGAGGTCCCCTACTACATGCGGCTCTCCGATTTCTTCATTGGCAAGCCGGGTCCGGGCAGCCTGAGCGAGGCGGTGGCGATGGGCCTGCCGGTAATCACCGAGCGTAACGCCTGGACCATGCCCCAGGAACGCTACAACACCGAATGGATCGGCGAGAAAGGGCTGGGCGTGGTCCTCGGGAGCTTCTCGCGCATCGGAGAGGCTGTCGCGGGGCTGCTCCGTCCCGCCGTCTATGCCCGCTGCAAGCGCAATGTGGCCGCCCAGAATAACCGGGCCGTCTTTGAGATTCCCGGAATGCTTGAAGAGATCATGGCGAGCTCGGCAAACTCCGAAGCGGTCCGCGCCTGCGAGGCCTAACGTGGGGCGGGGATACTGTTTCTGGGCCATCTCCTGCCGCGGAGCGCGGTCTTGAACCGGATCGAGCCGCGGCTTCGGATGGCTCTGGACCTGAACGCTCCGGCACAGACCGGATCGGGGTCTGCCGGCGATTGCGGCGCGCGGCCATGCAAGAGTAGCTTTGTAGAGCACGGTCGTGTCCTTGGATCACTGGCTGGGCTGCGTCGCACGCGCCGGCCGAAGAAGATGGAGGCGATCATGTCCGGGAAAGATGCCGTCGAACTCGGGAGTGTTCAAAAGACCCTTCTTCTGCCCCTTTGGGGACGCGCTATCGAGACAAGAAAAGCGCGCCCCTTGCTCGTTGATCGGACCGCCGCCCGGATCATTGAGTCGATCAACTACGACTTCTCCACCATTGCCCGTAACATCAGCTTCATCAGCCAACTGTCCTGGGTCGCTCGCAGTCTCCACACGGATCGGACGATACGGGAATTCCTGGAACAGCATCCCGACGCCACCTTCGTAAATCTCGGCTGCGGCCTGGATACAACCTTCGAACGAGTCGATAACGGGCGCCTTTCCTGGTACGATCTCGACCTGGCGGATGTGATCGAGCTGCGAAAGAGATACATCCAGGAAGGCGGCCGAAGAACGTCAATTGCATGCTCGCTCCTTGACGATGGCTGGTTGGGAAAGTTGAAGGCCGCCGATTCGATCTTTTTCCTCGCATCCGGAGTGTTCTACTACCTAGAAGAAGTGCAGATCAAAGCGTTCCTCATCAAGCTCGCCAATGCCCTTCCGGGCAGCGAAGTTTTGTTTGACGCCTGTTCCCCTCGCGGTGTCGGACTGGCGAACAGAAAGGTCATCAAAGCCGGAGGCATGGACGACAGCGCGGTTCTAAAGTGGGGGCTTCAGCGAGCCAGGGACATGGAATCGTGGGATAGCCGGATAACTGTTGTCGCTGAGTATCCCATGTTTCGGAACATAAAGCGCGGGCTTAGTATCCGGGACAGGTTGGGGATGTTCGTGTCCGATGCCCTGAACATGATGTCCATGGTTCACTTGCGGCTCGGCATCCGGCCGGTCTGAGGATGGCCAGGCAAACTGTCGTCCAAAAATCCCTTGCCGTCGTCGCCCTGCTTGGCCTGTTGATCGGTGTCTACTGCTTCGCCATCCGCCCCGGGCAACTGCGCTGGGGCGCAACGCCGGAGGAACTAGCCCGCCCGTTGCCCGGCGACAATCTTGTCTCCGCTCCGACGTTTTACGCCACTCGGGCGGTCACCATCACGGGCCGCCCGGAAGACATCTGGCCTTGGATCGTGCAAATCGGATACGAGCGCGCCGGATTCTATGGCTATGACCTAATTGAGAATCTCGGCAGCAAGCGCGGTATTCCCAGCGCCCGGCGGATCATCCCGGAACTGCAGCACCTTGCCGTCGGCGACAGGGTCTATATGAGTCTGATCGCATACCTCGTAATTCATTCGATGGCTCCCAATAAGTTCCTGATCTGGGCGGGAGATGAGCATCCACCGGGAGGCGCTTTCACTGGGGCGCTCTTTCCAGTGGATGAGTCGCGGACACGCCTTCTCCTCCGCATCCGGTTCCGGCATCATTGGACGGACCAGCGGATTCTGCTGGACCTGTTCACTGAGTTTGCCGATCATGTTGCTGTGCCCAAGATGCTGCTCGGCATCAAGGACCGTGTGGAGGGCCGCCGCATAGAATCATTGGCGACGCAAGGCGCCGAGATCGCGGTGTGGGTGGCAGCCTTCCTGGAGTTCGTCGCCGCCTTCATCCTCGTTTTAGTTCGGCAGCGATGGTGGCGCGCCTGGATCATTGCTCTGCTGGCTGGATTCACGCTCCTATTCGCACTGTACGCGCGAGACCCGGGCTGGATCGGGGCATCGTTCGAGGTTGTGATCTTGGTCGGCATGGTACGGTTATGCAAGGCCTGCCGGCAGCCTCAACCTGGAGCGAGATGAGCATGTGCAGACGATTCATGAGAGAGGTGGCGGCGGCGGGCTTACCCGTGGGCCCCGGGCCAGTCGATGTCGTCGCCATGTCCCAGATCACTCCCCTGCCTGAACCGGCGCAACGCTACTTGCAGTTCATGGGGGTGGTGGGGCGCCCACAAGACTGGTCGTTCCGGCTCGGTTACAGCGGGCGATTCCGCACTAAACCGCGGCAACCTTGGATGAAGTGTGAAGCGTGGCAGTACAACAGCCGCCTGGCGCTGGCGCGCATTTTTCACATCCGCATCCGGGTTGGCGGTCTATTGCCAATCGTTGCTCGCGACACCTACGTGCAAGGCCACGGTCGCATGCTTATCAAGCTGCTCGACCTTTTCACGGTTGGAGACGGCACGGGCGAGGAGTATGACGCCGGTGAGCTGGCAACTTACCTCAACGACGCGGTCCTGATTGCACCGTCGATGCTGTTGACGCCCCAGATTTCATGGTCTTCCGTGGACGCCAGTTCCTTTGACCTGACGCTGACGGACCATGGTCGCACGGTCACGGCGCGAGTGCTGGTCGATGAAAAGGGAGCCCCGAGAGATTTCAGCACCATGGACCGTTTCTGCTATGACCCCGACCAACCTAAGCAATTGACGCGCGTGCGTTGGACCACACCGATTGCCGGAAGGGAAGTCGTGGATGGGCGCCCGCTGCCCACCGGCGGCCAGGCGGTGTGGCACCTTCCCCGAGGACCGTTTGCCTATTTGGACGTCCGCCCGATTCCCGAATCAGTCGCCTTCAATGTGCCCCCCGGAGCCTGAGTTTGTCTGTCCTGATCGTCCGCGCTGACGGCGCCGGCGTGCTCTCTTGTAGGAATCAGTAAGGGCAGGCCGGCCCGGTCGCGGACGAGGCTCCTGCCAGCAGCGTTGTCCGCCAGCGCACGTAGGAGCCCGCCTCTGCGACGCTGGAGAAACTCGCCAGCCTTCTAGGGTCGAGCGGCGCGCCGGCTCTCATCTCGATCGCGCTCTCCGCACAACCGCCATCACCGGGGAGCACGGAGACGGCCGCTTTGGACCGGGTGAACGACACCGGAATGATGGCGGCGCCAGCGAGCAGGGCCATCCGTACGGCGGCGACCCAACACTGGTGTTCGGCTACACCGTCAGCTCCGACCGGTTGCGGCCTCTCGTCCTCCGGGAAGACGGCGAGCAAGCCGCCGGACCGGAAATGGTCCAGCGCCGCAAACGCGGCCCGCAGGTTCAGGGGAGCCGCAGGACGCGTCTGCCAGCGGTCGTAGGCGATGAAGAACTCCTCGAGATTGGGCCTCCGCGCGATGAGCTGGCTGGCCAGGACTTTAACATCCGGCCGCACCCTGCGGAGGAGCACCGCCGCAGCCAGTGACTCGACCACTCCGGAAGTGCCGTCGGCTGCAACCAGAACCGGGCCCGAAGCTGGGATTCTCGGGCGGTCCCCGCCGGCCGTCTCGGGACGCACCCGCGCGGCGACCAGCAACCGCGAGGGCGCGACCACGTCCCCGGCGGCGAGCACTTCCCAACACAGGTCCCGCAAGCGGCGGTACACCGCCAGCATCTCACGATTTCGCCACTGCATCGTCGGCGTTTCGGCGGACTGCGGCTGAGAGGCCGGCACCAAGCCCAAATTGGACATGGACTACGATCTTGACACCCGCAGTTTGCACCGCCGTGACTGGGACATTGCGGGACGATGAAATCGCGCCCTAAAACTCCGCCCGGAACATGAACTCGATGCGGCGCGGAGCGCCCGTGCCAACGGCGCCGGTATTGATGATGCTGGTGATTCTTCCGAAGCTGCCGCTTACCGTGGGCGGGTTGCCGGTCAAGGCGCCGAGGCCGCTCGACGGCGTCTTGTAGACCGGGTGGTTGAACAGGTTGTAAGCCGCGGCTCGGAAGTTCAAGGCCAGCCGCTCCGTCATCTTGAAGCGCTTCTCGAGCGAATTGTCGATTTCAAACATGCCAGGACCGGTGGCGATGTAGCGTCCCAGGTTGCCCCACGCCCCGTTGGCCGGAGCCGTGAAGGCTGCCGGATTGAACCAGTTATCGATGGTCTGGTTGGCGGCATAGATGGAAACGCCGGGAACCAGGTTGGGCCGCTGGCCGGAGGTGTTGCCGTCGGGCAGTGCGGAGGCTTTGCGCGTCATGGTGATGTTCACGGGCAACCCCGTGCGGGCGCTGGCAATGCCGGCCAGTTGCCAGCCGCCGAGAATCCGTGCCGGCAGGCCGCTCGTGAAGAACGGTTTGCCGCTCCCGAAGGGCAGTTCATAGACCGCGTCCATGGTCATCGTATGGCGGACATCGATGCTGCTGTTGCTGCGGTCGCAGGCTCGGCAGGCCATGTCCTGGATAGACACCGACTCGCCGGAGCCGATCGAGGCGTCGGTGATACCGTGCGACCACATATAGTTCATCTGGAACAGCAACCCGTGGGTGAACCGCCGGTGCAGCGAAGCTTGAAGGGCATTGAAGTTGTCGTTTCCGTCGTTGGCCTTCAGGCCGAAGGAGCCAAATCCGGCTAGAGGGCGATTGCCGGTGGTGGGGTCGATCAAGTTCACGGTGTACTTGTCGAAAAGATGATGCCCGGCGCCTCCGGCGTAGCCCACCTGGAAGAGCCAGTTCCGCGGCAACTGGTGTTGAACGACGAAATCCCAATTCTCGTAGTACAGATCCTTGCGGTGGCGATCAATCGCTTTCGGGCTGAAGAGCTGATTCTTGGGGTCCAGAAAGGCGACCAGCGGGAACGCCAGCGCGGGAAAGTCGGAAGAGGACAGCGAGTAGCGGGGCACGGCGCTCTCGGCCGGATCGCTGAAGTCGTCGTTCTGGTTGCCGCCGTAGTAGATGCCGAATCCCGAGCGGATGGTGGTCTTGCCGTGAAGCCCGGCCGGCGCCCATGCTATCCCGACTCGCGGGCCGAAGTTCTTCGTATTCGGGTCGAAGTAGGGGGTGCCTTTCGGGCAGAAACCGCCGCAACCCGCGATGTCGACCACTGCCGAACGGTTCAGGATCTCGTGCGTGACCGAGTAGAATTCGTACCGGAGTCCCAGGTTCAGGGTCAGGTTCGCTGAGACCCTGAATTCGTCTTGACCGTAGGCCTGGTAGAAGGTGCGCCGGTTGCCAACCACGCCTTCGCCCTGCAAATACGTAGCCGACGACGCCCGGTTGTTGATGAAGTCGTCGTTGCTGGCGTAACTGATCGACGACGTGGTAAGCGTGTTGCCGGAGTTATTCAGGCGGATTCGCCGGATATCGGCGCCGAACTTGAGCGTGTGGCGGCCGCGGACCAGAGTCAGGTTGTCGATGTAGGAAAACGACGTTCCTACTTCGGTGTCGAGCGACGTATCGCTGACCGCGTCGAAGTTGGACGGACTGACGGCAACCGGTGACGTGCCGTAGCCCCAGTTGTGATAGTTGGCCCGGTTCAGTCCGAACTTCACTTCGTTGACAGTGGAGGGAGAAACGATGCGCTGGTACTGGAGGACGACGTTGGTGGGAACGTGGGGAACGATGTTGTGGCCCCCTAGCGCGTCGCTGGGGTTGTCGATGTAGGCGTTGTCGATGTTATAGCGCACGTAGGCCGAGTTGGCGTCGTTGAACCGGTAGTCGAAGCGGAACATGCCGGCATCCTCCCGAATCGTGTCGGAGGCGACTTTGGTGACCTGATCGGTGACGCTGTCGATCGGCGTCTGCCCCGCCGGATACGCGTCCAGAATCGGCTTCAAAGCCGGGGATTTCGCCAGTACCTGGGCGCGAAAGGCGGCGTTGGGAACGAAGTTGCTGAAGGTGTGGCCCAGGTTCTGGCGCAAGCCTTCGTAATTGAAATAGAAGAATGCCTTGTCCTTGACCAGCGGTCCGCCGAAACTGGCGCCGAACTGGTGCAGTGTAAATGGCGGAATCGAGCTGCCGTCGAATGGGGAGCGGGCATCGAGCGCGTCGTTGCGGACCGCGTAAAACGTACTGCCGTGAAACTCGTCTGTCCCGGTTTTCGATACCACGTTGATTTGCGCTCCGCCCGCGGCGCCGCTCTCGGCGGTGTAGTTCGACGTGCTGACACGGAACTCGGAGATCGCGTCGAGTGCGATGTTCAACCGCGTATCGGACTTCTGGGTTTGTTCCTGAACGCCGCTGGTGTCGATGCCGTCGAAGGTGAAGTTGCTGTCGTCCAAAGAGTGGCCCGAGAAGCGGATGCTGCGTTGTGCGCCGTCGCCATAGTTGATGGCTCCGGGAGCGAGCAGCATCAAACTGGCCCAGTCGCGGCCGCTGACGGGGATCTCCTTGATTTGCGCCGACTCGATGACCCCGCCGATCTCGGCGTTGGTGTGATTCAGCGCTTCCGAGGGCGCGGAGACCTCGACGGTCTGGGTGGATTCTCCAATCTCCAGTTTGGCGTCGATAGTCCGGGTTTCACCGTACTGCAACTCGATCCCAGTGGTTGCGGCCGGCTTGAACCCGGACTTCGTGATGGCGAGGACGTAGCTGCCCACCGGCAAGGCCGTGATCTCGTATAAGCCGTTCTCGCTCGTCCGTGCGGTGCGGTGAAGACCCGTGGCGGCAACCTTCAGTTCAATCGTCGCGCCAGTGACGAGCGCACCGGAAGGATCGGTGACCGCGCCGTTGATCGTAGCACGATCCTGGGCCAGCAGCGGAACACAAAGCAGACAGAGACCGGCAAATAGTCGTTGCATATTCAACGACTCTACTGAACGATTGTTACAGGCCGATCACAGCAACAATAACAGTCGAATAACGGAATCATCTCGTTCATAGCGCTCCCTCGATAGGTTCCTATGTTGTCCTCCGCAACTCTCCAGGTGTTAGCGTGGGGAACTCGTCTTCCTTGACTTGCCAGCGGCGGTTCTGGCCGGGCCCGCATCGCGGCGGTCTAGCGGAAGGCCGCCGTCCGGGACTGGGCGTCGTCAGCGATCGAGCGGAAATACCACGGTGAAAACCGAGCCTTGACCCTCCACGCTTTCGGCCGGCAGCGTGGCGCGATGAGCATCGGCAATCCATTTTGCCATGGCGAGTCCAAGTCCGGCGCCATCCACGTTGCTCCGGGATGGATCGGCGCGGAAGAAACGCTCAAACACCCGCGGCAGCAGCTCGGCGGGAATGCCGATTCCGTTATCTTCCACGCGAAGCCGCGCTTCCATTCCGTTGCGCGCCAGCGCCGCCTCGATCCGGCCCCCTTCGGGAGTGTACTTGACCGCATTGTCGAGCAGGATCGAGACCAGTCTTCGAAGGTGAGCACGGTCGCCGTGGATTACGACGGGGACTTGGCCGGTATCCACGGTGAGAGTCTGACGTTTTTGGCCGGCGATCGTTCGCATCTTCTCGCAAGTGTCTTCGAGCAGCTTTCCGAGGTCTACCCGCGCGAAGCTCAGCTCGAAGCGGCTGGCGTCGGCTCGCGCCAGGGTGAGCATGTCTTCCAGCAGCCGTCCCGCTTCCGTCGACTCGGCGAGGACATCCTGGAAAGCCTGCTTGCATTCCGTATCCAGTTTGGGATTGCGCAACGCATGCTCGGCCGCCATCCGGATGAACGAGATTGGGCTGCGCAGTTCGTGCGACGCATCGGCCGTAAAGCGGTTGATGCGCGCGACGGATGCTTCCAGACGCGCAAGCATGTCGTTGCAGGTCTCGGCCAGGCACTGCAACTCATCTCCCGCGCCGTGAACCGGGAGGCGCTCGCAGAGGTTGCCGATGCTAATGGACCGCACGGCGGCTGTGATACGGCCGACCGGACGCAGAACTCGCCGGCTCATGAAGTAGCCGGCCAGAGCCGACACGGCCAACAGCGCGGGGATCGCCGCGAATAGCCCCGTCTGGAAGCGGGACACCATCTGCCGGTTGTCCGTCAACTGGCCCCCGATCACGATCAGGACCCGCTGCGAATCGAGTACCGCAGGATGCTCCAGGATTCGATGCGCGCGGCCTCCGAATTCCACGTTGCTGAATCGGTCGGAGGTAAGCATCCCCGGCTTCGGCACTGGAAACCCGGCCGGCCGTTCGATTCCCGGGTACAGACGATGGCCGTGTTCGTCAATAACCCGGATCAGATTGCCCTCCGGTGTGTCCTCGGCGAATTCCTCGAACTTGGCCACCCGGCGCTGGGGGGAAGCGTCCCGAAGCGAGTACAGGAGATCGAACGTGCGAGTCGCCCGGCGGGTCAGGGTTCGGTCGCGCCCGCTGGCGAGCGAGTAGGACAGGTCCGCCCACATCACGGCTCCAAAGACAACGAAGCCGCAGAGGAAGACAATCGAGAGCCAGAGCGTCAGGCGAAGTGAGATCGAGATCTTCCCCAAAGGCCTTTAAACCACCGTTCTGTTACAGGACGAAGACTCTTCGGTGAATTTCACGTCACACACTCCATTTCTTCAGGTTCCCTTCAGACTGGGCTGGTTAAATGCTGTCGTATGCACCAGACGTCAGGGCACCTCGACCACGTTCCTGGATAGGCAGATGCAATTCGCTCTAAAACTGATGTTCTGAGTCAACCTAAGTCTTTCAGGAGAATACAGATGAGATCACACTCGCTTATGATTTGCGCCGCCGCCGGCCTGCTTGTGGCCGGGGCGATCGCTGCCAGCCGTTCCAGCTCCTATACGCCGGGATCGCGCACCGTCGTCGTGGCGCACAACGCTTACCCGGACCAAGGCAAATACTCCGACCGCCTCGATCGCGCCCTCGCCGCAGGTGTGCCTATCGTTGTCGAGCAGGATCTGGTCTGGGTGGACGGCAGGTCCTTGATGATCCACAACGCCAAGTTCGCCGCCGCCGACAGCCCTACGCTCGAAACGTACTTCTTCCCCAAAGTGGCGCCGATCGTGGAGAAGGCGCTGAAGGAAGGCAACCAGGGCAACTGGCCGCTGATCACTCTCTACCTCGACATCAAGAACGATCCGGTGGAGCACCTCGAAGTCGTCTCCAAGGTGCTGGACAAGTACGATGCCTGGTTGACGACGGCGGTCAAGACCGACGACATCACCAAGCAATCTCCGCTCGTTCTGAAGCCGATGATGGTGATCCTCGAAGACAAGAAGGACGACATCAAGCAGGCGTTCTTCTACGACCGCGTCCCGGTCGGCGGCAAGATCCGGGCGTTCGGATCACCCACCAAGTTCGACGACAATCCGACCAAGCTCCCCCGTACCGCCAAGGCGGAGCGGCTCGCGAACATGTTGAAATTCGAGCCCGAGCAACTGGTCGACACGAGGGCCGACAACTATCACCGCTGGTTCGGAACCGATTGGGCGTTCATCGAGCTTTGCGGCACCGAGCACGCCGGCGACTGGAACGCCGCTGCCGAAGCGCGGCTGAAGAAGTTCGTGGATTACGGGCACAGCCTCGGCTATTTCGTGGGCTTCTACTCCATCAACGGTTTCACGGAGCAGCAGAACCAGGGATGGACCGCGGAATTCAATTTCGGCGCGCCCGAGGCGGCGCTGGTCCGGTGGAATGCCGCGATCAAAGCCCACGCGGACTTCATCGGCACCGATCAGTACGAAGATCTCGCCAAGGTCATCCGGACTAAACACTAACCCATATGCGCAAGTACCTGCTTGTGTTCTTACTCCTCGCCGGAATCGCAGCGGCGCAAACGGACACGGCATCCCTCACGGGTGTCGTGTCCGATAACACCGGCGGCGTCATCTCGCTGGCGGCCGTGAAGGTGACCAACGAGGGCACGAACATCTCCGTGTCCTCGACCACCAACGACAGAGGCTTCTACTTCTTTCCGAACCTTCGGCCTGGCTTGTACAGCGTTTCGACTTCCCACCGGGGATTCAAGCTGAGCGTGCAATCGGGGCTCAACTTGCAGGTCGGTCAGACTGCGCGAGTCGACTTCGCGTTGCAACTAGGCGAGGTGACCGAGAAGGTCGATGTCACCGCGGTAGTGTCCGTCCTCGAGACCGAGACCTCGGATCGCGGCTCGGTGATCGATGGTCGGAAGATCGTCGAGCTTCCTCTCAACGGAAGAGACTACAGCCAACTCGCCCAGTTGTCGCCGGGCGTTTTGTTCCAGACCGGACGCCTGTCGGCGCAGAATTTCAAGGGCGGCTTCAGCGCCAACGGAAACCGGGTGTTCATGAACGCGTACCAGCTCGATGGGCTGGACAACACCTCCTACGCCGAGTCCTATCGCGGGCTCAACATGCAGGCCCTCCAGCCTTCCGTCGACGCCCTGCAGGAGTTCAAGATCCAGACCAACGGCTACGCCGCTGAGTTCGGCCGCAGCGCCGGAGCCGTGGTCAACGCCGTAATCAAGTCGGGCACGAACGAAATCCATGGTTCGGCCTACGAGTTTCACCGCGACCAGCACTTGGACGCGGCGAACTTCTTCGCCAACAGCACCGGCACCGAGAAGCCGTTCCACCTGCGCAACCAGTTCGGTGGCACGCTCGGCGGCCCGATTCACAGGAATAGGACGTTCATCTTCGGCGATTACGAGGGATTGCGCGACGACGTGAGCGCCGTTCAAATCACCAGCGTGCCGCAGCCCTTCTGGACCCAGGGACAGTTCGACGTTCCCATCTACAACCCGTACAATTCGAAGGACAAAGGCACGGACTTCCTCCACGCGGCCACGCCCGCCTGCAACGACGGCCAGGGCCGGTGCTGGATCATTCCGGCAAGCCTGATCGACCCGGTCGGCCAAAAGGTCGCGAGCTTCAACCCGGCTCCCAACACGGGCGCCCCCGGACAATTGGACAACAACTTTGTCAGCGATCCCACCGCCGGCAACCAGACTAACCAGTTCGACATCCGCATCGACCACACGCTCACGTCGAGGGTGAATCTCTTCGGCCGTTATTCCTTTGTCAACACGCACATGTTCTGGCCTCCTCCGCGTTCCGGATACTCGGAGGGCTCTTCTTCCGACGCCTTCGGGACCTCGGCGAACCGGTCTCAGAGCGTGGCGTTCGGTGCGACGTGGGCCCTCACGCCCCGTCTGCTGTCGGAGACTCGCTTCGGCTACAACAACGGAAGTTATTACCAGGAGCCTCCGCTCTACGGATCGCCTTGTCCCGACAAACTCATCGGACTCCAGGGATCGGTGACCGACCCGAGCCTGTGCGGTGGTCTGCCGGTCTTCGGCATGCCTGGCAACGGAACCCGCAGGATCGGCCGCAGCACCTCCGTGCCGGCGTTCAATACACCCCAGAGTTACGACGTCCGGCAATCGATTGCATGGACGCACGGCGCTCATGCGCTCAAGTTCGGCATCGAACACGAATACATGACCGTCGGCATCAGCGACAATGGCGCCTTGCTTGGAAGCTTTACGTTCTCCGGCAGGTTTACCGGACAAAACGGCATCTACCAGGGTGGCATCGCCGACCTGCTGCTCGGCTTTCCAACGGGCTACTCGCAAGACTCGAACGCCATCTTCAACCGGTACCAGCGGATTTACTCTGTCTATGCGCAGGATGACTGGAAGGTCACCCGCAAGCTGACCCTGAACTTCGGTTTGCGCTGGGATTTCGCCACGCCGCCGCGCGAGGCCCACAACCTGTGGGAGCAATACGACTTCACCACCAACAGTCTGGTCTATGCCAAGGACGGCAGCCTCTATTCGCAAGCCCTGGTCTACCCGAACTACAAGAACTTCGCGCCGCGATTCGGTTTCGCCTATGCGCCGTCCGGCCGTTGGGTGATCCGAGGGGCCTACGGCATCTTCTACAACCTCACCGACCGCACCGGGCGTGAGGGCTTGATGGGTTACAACTTTCCGTTTGCCATCAACTCGAGTTCGACGATCTCGGGCTCGGGGAACCTCAATGCGACGCAGGCTCTGTTCCGCTTGCAGGACGGCATCCCGGCTGTGCTCACCAGCCCCACAAAGATCGATCAAACGACGGTCGCCCACCAGTACGAGGAAGCGCATCAGAAGACCGCCTATGTCCAGCAATGGAACTTCACGATCCAGCGCGAACTGATGAAGGACCTGGTCCTCGACGTCGGCTATGTCGGCAATCGCGGCATCCACCTGCCAACCTTCCGCGATGTCAATCAGAACGTGGTGAGCTTCAATCCGACTACCGGCGCTCCCATCGTGGGCGCGAAGCCGCTGGCGGCATATGGATTCAACGGCCCCATCGAGTACATGGAGTTCCAGGGCTACTCGAACTACAACTCGCTGCAGGGCCGCATGGAGAAGCGCTTCTCTCAAGGACTCTCGGCGCTGGTTTCATTCACCTGGGGCAAGACGCTGGCGAATTCCATCGACCAATTGGCTTCCGGTGGCGACGCCACGACGTACCAAGGCGCGAAGCGCACGCCGCAGAACGGCTACGACCGCCGCAGCGAGTACGGCCTGGCCGATTTCGATGTGAAAGACCGCCTCACTGCATCCGCGGTCTGGCAACTCCCCTACGGACATGGCCGCCGTTTCGGGTCATCCGGCAACGTGTTCTTGAATCAACTGCTGGGTGGCTGGGATTTCTCGCCCATCGTCATCGCACAGGGCGGTCTGCCGCTCACCATCGTGCAGGCGCAGCTTCTCAATCTCGGGGGCAACCGCCTCAGCCGGCCCAACCGCATTGCGAACGGCGCTCTGCCGGCCAGCGTTCGGTAACTCAATGGTTCGATGTCAACGCTTTCGTGATCCTTCAAACGGACCCGACGAAGCCCGGCTTCGTTCCGAATCAGGCATTCGGCAATTCCGGAGTCGGCATCCTGCGCGGGCCGAGCCTGGTGAACATCGACTTCAATCTCGCCAAGGAATTCCGCCTCACGGAACGGCAGATGTTGCAGTTCCGCACGGAGTTCTTCAACGCCTTGAACCATACCAACCTGGGCATTCCCAGCGTGACGATGGGCTCGGGCTTCGGTCAAATCACCAACACCGCGACACCTGCCCGGCAGATTCAGTTCGGGCTGAAATACCGCTTCTAGGAACATGAAAAACCTGCTCCTCGTACTCTTGCTGAATTGCGTGTTGCTCTTAACCTTGCCCGCGCAGACTGCCAGTCTGCGCGGGCAGGTCACCGACGAAAGCGGCGCGGTTGTTCCTGGCGCCCGGGTACTGTTGAGCGCGGTACCCGGCGCGCCGAGGCTCGCTACGGCCGACGGGTACGGCGCATACTTTTTTGCCGGGCTGGCGCCGGGCGAGTACGCGGTATCGGCCTCTGCTCCCGAATTGGTCCAGCCCGAACCGGTCGTAGTCACGCTGAGGGAGGGGCAGCAAACGGTCAATCTCGTGCTCAGAGTCGCGCCCCGGAGCGAGCACGCGACCGTGGAAGACTCCGCCGGTGCGCCAGTGAGCACGGATGCCTCGAACAACGCTTCTGCCATGGTCCTGAGCGGCGGGGACCTGGATGCGCTCTCGGACAACCCGGATGACCTTCAGGCGGACCTCCAGGCGTTGGCCGGGCCCTCCGCCGGTCCGAATGGCGGCGCGATCTTCGTCGACGGCTTCAGCGGCGCGGACCTGCCGGCCAAGAATGCGATTCGCGAGATCCGCATCAACCAGAATCCCTTCTCGCCCGAGTACGACAAACTCGGCTACGGCCGCGTCGAGGTCTTCACCAAACCCGGCAGCGAACACTATCACGGTACGGTCGACTACAACTTCGCCAACGAGTTCTGGAACTCGCGGAATCCGTATGCGTTCCGGAAAGCGCCTTTCTTGCTCGACGAATTCGAAGGCGGCGGCGGCGGACCGCTCGGCAAACGCGCCTCGTTCGCAATCGACGCCCAGCGCAACATGGTGGATAGCGGTTCCATCGCCAACGCCGTCACGCTCGA
This sequence comes from Bryobacteraceae bacterium, assembly GCA_050008465.1. GTDB lineage: Bacteria > Acidobacteriota > Terriglobia > Bryobacterales > Bryobacteraceae > Fen-330. Next base: position 10,813 of record JBEKMO010000042.1, on the reverse strand, counting down.
CCCGCACACCCTTTCCGCCGTTCCGTTCAGTAGCAACGTGGTCACTCCGCAGCGGTTCACCAAGGTGAGCCCGAGGATCGATACCCAGTTGAGCCCGGACAACGTGCTCACCGTGCGTTACGGAATTACCCGAGCCGGCATCCGCGACGCCGGCATCGGCGGGTTCGATCTCGACTCCCGTGGCTACCATTCCTGGTACGGCATCGATACGGTTCAGGCGGGCGAAACCAGCATTCACGGGACTGCGGTGAATGAAACGCGCTTCCAGTATTACCGCAACTCCTACCACACTGAGGCGAATCAAACCGGCCCCCAGATCCTGGTCGCGGGCGCGTTCAACGGCGGCGCGGCGCCGAACAGCCGCTCTTTCGACACGCAGGACAGCTTCGAATTTCAGAACTACACCTCAGCCCTCCGCGGCAGGCACACACTCCGGTTTGGCGTTCGGCTGCGATACCAGCGGCAGGATAACTTGTCGACACAGGACTTCAGCGGGGCTTTCGCTTTCTCGGGAGGAGCACTCGCGCCAGTGCTTGGCGCCGATAATCAGCCGTTGTCTCTTATGGCTCCGATCTCCTCGATTGAACGCTACCGGCGAACGGTTCTGTTCCAGCAACTCGGATACAGCCCGGCCGAGATCCGCGCGTTGGGCGGCGGCGCAACCCAGTTCCGCATCGCGGCCGGCTCCCCTGAGCTTGCCGTCAGCCAGTTCGACTCCGGTGTGTTTGCCGGCGATGAGTGGCGCATCCGGCCGAATGTCACGCTGAGCTTCGGGTTGCGTTACGAGGCGCAGACGAATCTCCGCGACTGGCGCGACCTGGCGCCGCGTGCCGCCCTCGCCTGGGCTCCCGGCGATGCCCGCAAATCCAACCCAAAGACGGTGCTGCGAGCCGGTTTCGGCGTCTTCTACGACCGGTTCGCATTGGCGAACACGCTCACCGCGTCAAGATACAACGGCATCGTTCAACGGCAGTACGTGCTGGCCGATCCCGATTTCTATCCCACCGTGCCGGCTATCTCTTCGCTCGGCGCTTCCTCCCCGCAATCCGTCCATGAGATCAGCTCGACGCTGCGCGCGCCGTATATCCTGCAATCCGCTCTGACGGTGGAGCGGCAGTTGCCCGCCCACACCACCATCGCGGCCACCTACACCAACAGCCGCGGCGTGCACCTGCTTCGTTCCAACGACATCAACGCGCCGCTGCCCGTAAGCGGCCTCCTCCCGTTGGGCCGTTCCGGTCCCGTGTTCCTCATGGAGTCGTCCGGCACTTACAGCCAGCGCCAATTCATCGCCAACGTGAGCACGAAGATGAACCGGAGCGTCTCTCTGTTTGGCTCCTACGTCCTGAACCGAGCGCGCAGCGACACCGATGGGGTTGGCACTTACCCCGCCAATCCCTACGATTACTCGGGCGAATACGGACCAGCTTCCACGGATGTGCGGCACCGCGTTATGGCGGGCGGCTCGCTGGCTTTGCGCTGGAGCGTCCGCATCAGCCCTTACGTGATTGTGCAGTCCGGCGCGCCGTTCAATATCACCAGCGGAAACGACGCCTACGGCACTACGTTATTCAACAGCCGGCCCGGCCTTGCGACAAGCCCAACGAAACCGGGTCTGATCGATACCGCCTACGGCCTGCTCGACCCCACGCCCGACGCCTCGGAAGCGCTTCTCGGGAGGAACTACGGCCGCGGCCCGGGCCTGATCACCGTGAACCTGCGAGTAGGCAAGGCCATCGGCTTCGGACCGGCCAAAGGGGAAAAGGGAAAAGCGGCATCTGGCGCCGCGCCCGCTCCCGTGGGACCCGTGACCAACGCCGGTCTGCGTGGCCTTCTCGGATCGCCAAGCACGCCGCGCCGCTACAACCTCAGTATCTCGATGTCGGTCCGGAACCTGCTGAACCACACCAATCCCGGCCCGATTACCGGCAACATCACTTCCCCCCTGTTCGGCTTCGCCAACCAGATCGCCGGGGTGCCGAATGGGGAAGGGTTTTCCGAAGCTGCCAGCAACCGGAGATTAGAACTCCAGTTGCGGTTGTCATTTTAAGTGCGGATCGCACTGTCAGGAGAGTCCATGCTGAAGAAACGAACCTATCCGATGCTGCTGGCGCTGCTCGCGCTGGGCGTGGTTGTCTGGAGCGCGCCGCCCGAACCCCCGCCCGCGCCGGGGACCGTCCCCTCGCGCATCATCCTCACCTGGACGGGCGATCCAGCCCATACGCAGGCGGTAACATGGCGAACCGAAGTGGCGGTGGAGTCCCCCCAGGTCCAGATTGCGAAGCTCGAGGCCGACCCCGCCTTCGAGAAGGGCGCGTCCACCGTAACGGCCACCGCCGCGCAGGACGATATCGCCGAGGGAAAGACGGCCACGCACTACGCTGCGAACTTCAAGGGCCTCGAGCCAAACACGCGCTACTGCTATCGCGTCGGCGATGGAAAAGCCTGGAGCGCGTGGAACGTGTTCCGCACCGCCTCCGACAAGGCCGAAGCGTTCCGCTTCCTCTACGTCGGCGACGCGCAGAACAAGATCGCTTCGCTTTGCCCGCGCACCATGCGGATCGCCTATGCCGCGGCGCCGGACGCCCGCTTCATCGTCCACGCGGGCGACCTGGTGGCGGAGGGATTCGACGACAAGCTGTGGGGCGAGTGGAGCGAAGCCTTCGGCTTCATTACCGCCATGGTTCCGAGTCTTCCGGTGGTGGGCAATCACGACATCCACCATCCCGCCGGCGATCGCGATCCCAAGACGGTGTTTTCCGCGACCCCACTGTGGCGTCATCACTTCGCACTTCCCTCCAACGGCCCCGATCTCGAAGAGCTGTTTTCGCAGTCCTACTACCTGGACTATCAAGGCGTCCGGTTCATCGCCCTGGACACGAACGTCTTCGCCAGCGAGAGCGACAAGATCGATCCCGAGTTGAAGAAGCCGATCGCCGGCAAGGAAGTGGAGTGGCTCACCAAGGTGCTGAGCGGCAATCCCAACCGGTGGACCATCGTGATCCAGCATCAGGGCATCTATGCGGTCACCAGTGGACGCAATTACGCGGAGATGCGGGCCGCTCTTGCGCCACTTTATGAAAAGTATCATGTCGACTTAGTCCTCCAAGGCCACGATCACGTCTACTCCCGCAGCCACAAGGTCGCCGGTGATCGGGTCGTGGCTCCCGAGGCCCCGGGAGTGATCTATGCGATTTCCGTGAGCGGCCCCAAGATGTACAAGCTCGAACCGCGGCACAGCGAGCTGATGGCGAAGCAGATTACGCAGAAGCAGTTCTTCCAGGTCATCGAGGTTTCCCCGGACATGCTGAAGTTCACCGCCTACTCCATCGACAACGCGGTGGCCGACGCTTTTGAACTGAGGAAGAACGGCAAGGGCACTCTCTACGTCAATCTGGCGCCTGCCGGCGGGGAGAAGATGTACCGGGTCGAGACCCGCTATCCGGTCCCCGGCGCAGGCGGATGGGACTACATCACCGTCGACAGCGTGGCTCGCAGACTCTACGCTTCGCACGGCACCGAGGTCGACGTCCTCGACGCCGATAGCGGCAAGGCCGTCGGTGTGATCGCCGACACCCCCGGCGTGCACGGCGCTGCGATCGCCCGCGAGTTGGGGTTTGGGTTCACGAGCAATGGCAAGGAGGACAAGGTCTCCCAGTTCGACACGGCAACTCTCAAGCTGATCCGCAAGATCGACGTGGGCAAGGGGCCGGACGGGATCTACTTCGATTCCGCCTCGAAGCGCGTCTTCACCTGCAATCACGGCTCGCACGACATCTCGGCCATCGACGCGGCTACCGGCCAACTGGTGGGGACGGTAGCCGCCGGTGGCGACGGCGAACAGATGGCCGCCGGGGGCGACGGGATGCTTTATGTGAATCTCGAGGACACTTCAGAGGTCGTGTCTTTCGATCCCCGAACGCTCGAAGTGGTCCGGCGATTTCCGATCGAAGCCGGCAAGACGCCCACGGGCCTGGCCATCGATGTCAAGAACAACCGGCTGTTCATCGGTTGTCGCAGCAAGTCGCTGGTGGTTATGGACGCGGCGAGCGGGAAGGTCATTGCCAGCCTTCCGATCGGCGCGGGCGTTGACGCCGCAGCGTTTGACGCGGATTCGCGGTTCGTCTTCGCATCGAACGGCGATGGCACCTTGAGCGTCATTCGGCAGAAGTCGGCGGACGAGTACGAGGACGCCGGAGTGGTCGTCACGCAACCGGGCGCCAAGACCATGGCGTTCGACACGGTGACCAAGAGGATCTTCCTGCCGGTGGCCGAGTTCGACGTGATCGCGCCTGCCGATGCGTCGCAGAAACCGCAACGCAAGATACGCCCGGGCACCTTCACCATCCTTGTGGCGGGACGGATAATCGCACCCGTTGAGTGAGAACCGAAGCAATGGTCTCCTCACCGGCCGGATTCCCCTATAATTGAAGCGGCGCAGCGATCGATGCGTTGCAGCGAGGGATCGTTGCACGAGATTCCGTTCAGGAGGTGTCCGTTGAATCGAAAAATGGTCGTAGTCATCGCGGTCGGACTGATGCTTGGGTCCCTCGCGTTTGGTCAGAACCCACCGGAGAAAAAGCCTCAGGCGCCCGCCGTTCAGCCCGCCCACGAGCTGGCCGACGCCCTGGCCCAGCGTTTGAGCAACGATCTTCATGTGAAGACGGTCGTTGGCGAGCCCGTAAGAGTCGGCTCGCTCACTCTGATACCGATCATGATGATTGACGTCAGCTTCGGGGGTGGAGGCGTGGCTGCTCCGGGCGGTCCGGCGCCGCAAAACCAGGCGATGGGAGTCAATGGGTTCTTCATGAGCGGCGAAGCCCGGCCCCTGGGATTTGTCGCGATCGGCAAGAAAGGAACCCGCTTCATTAGCGTCGGCAAGACGCCCGCCAAGTGAGGAGGCCATTATGAAAACGATGCGAAAACCTGTGATATTGGCGGCTTCCCTCCTTCTCTGGGGGCTGCTTGCGAGAGCCCAGGCTCCTCTGGCCAAGCCGTTGGCGGATTTCGACAAGCTGGTTTCGCAACTGAAGATCAGCAGCGTGGTCGGAGAACCCATTCGGGTCGGCGATACCGCCGTCATTCCCTTCGCCAAGATCAAGTTCGGGCTTGGCGGCGGCGGAGCGATGATGGGTTTCGGTGGCGGCATGGGCGGGAAGACCGTCCCGCTCGGGATCCTGATCGTCGAGGCCGATGACGTTCGCGCGGAACTATTTCCGGAACAAGAAGAAAAACCCACCTTTCTCCACGAGATCATTCGGGCCATCCTGGACCGGAAGGTGGTGATCATGGGGAACGGTCTTAACGTCGGAGGGAGCTCCGGCACGATTCAGGACCTGGCGCCGCTGATCTCCGCGATGATGGGACAAACGACGGTCATGGGCAACGCGCTTAACCTCGGTGGCCTGGCAGCGCCGGCTTCGGCCGCGTCTTCAGCCAAGTATGCGTCGCTTGGCGAACTGAAGAAACTGTTCGACGCCAAGAAATATGCGGATGCTCTGGCCGTGGCGGACGCTCTCATCGCCAAGGAGCCGAACAGCGCCGACCTCCATGTGTGGAAAGGCCGCATCATGGGCAGCCTGGCCCAAGGGAATCCGGTGGACAGGATGAAGTTTGGAGTGGGCTCCATGGGGGAATTCGAAAAGGCCCTCGCCCTCGACTCGAATAACCCGGATGCGCATATCGGCCGGGGCATCGGCCGGTTGGCGGCCCCGCCCGGGTTCGGTGGGGACGTGGACGGCGCCATCGCGGATTTCGAGGCGGCCGTCGCCAAGAGGCCGTCGCCGGAAGCCTATTACCATCTCGGCGAGGCCTTAAAGAACAAGGGGTTGAACGACAAGGCCGCCGCAGCCTACAAAAAGGCGCTCGAACTACAGCCGAATTATCCGGAGGCGTCGAAGGCTTTGGCGGCTATGAAGTAGACCAGGCCCGGGCTTCAGCGCCGGGAAACGCTGCATGGCCCACAGCGTCAAGGCCGGCCTGTTCAGTCCGGATGCGTCCGCAGCGTGTAACCGATTCCGCGCGCGGTGTGCAGGAGTTGGCGCTCGCCCGGCCGGGCGATCTTCGCGCGCAAGGAGCGAATGAAAACGTACAGCGTGTTATCGCTGACCTCGGCGCCGCCTCCCCATCCGGCTTCGATCAGAGCGTCTCGCGGGACAATCCACTCAGGGCGGCGCATCAACAGTTCCAGAAGCGCGAACTCGGTCGGCGTGAGCGTGGCGGTGCGGTCCCCGCGCTGCAGCTCGTGGGCGCGGCTGTTCAATCGCAGGTCCTCGTATTCAAGATCAAGAGGGCACGCGACCTGCCCGCGGCGCGACAGCGCACGGACGCGAGCCAGCAGCACCTCCAGCGCGAACGGCTTAGTGAGGTAATCGTCGGCGCCGAGGTCCAGACCGCGCACCACGTCGGACATCGCATCTCGCGCGGTCACCATGATCGTGGGCGTGGTCCGGTCGGCCGCGCGCAAGTTCCTGATCACATCGAAACCATCGCGGCCGGGAAGCATCACGTCGAGCACGATCACATCCAGACCGCCCGCCATTCCCATGGTCAGCGCCTGGTCGCCATCGAAGGCCAGGGCGACCGAATACCCTTCGCTCTCTAGCGCCCGCTGCATCAGGCGTGCCATGCGCGGCTTGTCTTCGGCTACCAATACCCTCATGTTCGCGATTCTAAGCCTGAATCTTGAAGCTGCTGCGACGACTCCGTGAATTCTCCATGGCCTCAGAGTGGCCCGCGTCAATGTGCCCAGACGGGACGTCACGAACCTGCAGACGCTATTGCAGCGCAGTTCCTTTCAAGGTGAGGCTCAGGACCAGGAAGCACAAGCCGATCAGGAAGGAAACCGCCGCCACCACGCGGTTGTCGATCTTGTACAAGCGGCTATTGTTGGGCCGAACCGCGGGCGGCTTTACCCTGAGGGCCAACACGCCCCCCAAGAGGAACAGCACACAGATAATGAGCATGGGGACCCACCCTTCCAGGTTCCAGGGTGCGCCGTCAGTGTTGCAGGAATGTGAAGGCCGGATGAATCCTCCTTGAATCCGGAACCTACGCGAAGGCAGCCGCGACGGCTCGACGCGGCCTGGCCTGTCGAGCTTTCTGCGCCCGGCGCACGGCCATGGCCAGCACCCGCACCGTTTCTTCGGGTTCGAACGGTTTCATCAACAGGTCGTAGCCGCCCAGGCTCAGGAACTCCGCCCAGAGGCGGTGGTCGGCGCGCCGGGTGGCGACGATGACGGGCAGGAGCGCACCCATGTCCGCCACCTCGCCGAGGAGTTCCCTCCAGGTCAGCCCGTCGGGGAAGTCGCGTTCCGCGATCACGGCGTCCACCTGTTCCTCGCGCAGCGCCATCCAGGCTTCCTGGCAGGTGCGGGTGAGCCGGATGCGCCAATCGAAGTGGCCGAAGCCATTGAACATGCGGCGAAGTTCTTCGCGGTCCTCGTCGAACGGGCTCACGAGTAGAACGGTCACGCTGGTTTCCGAATGCGGCATGCCAGCAGAATGTCGGATGTTGGCGACCCTGGGACTACGGTGCATTGAATTCTCTTTCCGTTCTGAGCTCAGCTTCGTCCGCCTGGCCCAGGAACCGGTAGCCGGCCCCGCGCACGGTTCCGATGTACTTGGGGTCTTCCGGCTGGGCCTCGATCTTCTCCCGCAACCGGTGGATGTGAACGTCCACCGTGCGCGGGGTAACGCACCGGTCGCCGCCCCAGATCTCGTCCAGCAGGCGCTCGCGGGTGAACACCCGGCGCTGCTGGCCGGCTAGGAAGAACAGCAGTTTGAACTCCAGGGTGCTGAGGGTGACCGGCGCGCCACGAACCATCACGTCCTGAGTACGAGCATCGAGATGCAGCTCCCGGACATCGATGACGTCGCCAGGATCGGGAGGACGCGATTGGCGCCGCAGCACCGCCTTGATGCGGGCCACCAATTCGCGCGGGCTGAAGGGTTTCACCACGTAGTCGTCCGCGCCCAGTTCCAGCCCCAGGATTCGATCGACTTCTTCTCCCTTGGCGGTGAGGAAGACCACCGGCAGGGTCCTTGATCGCTCGTCGGCGCGCAGACGTCGGCAGATGTCCAGACCGTCGTCGTCGGGCAGCATAATGTCGAGCAGAAGCAGATCCACCCGATTGGCGCGGACGTACTCGAACCCTGGTTTCCCCCGGGTAAAGCCGCGAAAGTCGAAGCCTTCCCTCTGGAAGTTGTAGCCGACCATTTCCACCAGGTCCGGCTCGTCCTCGATCATCGCAATGCGCTGCTGCACCCTACCTCACCATAGCGTGCCGTTGTTACGGGACGATGACGCAGCCTTTAACTGGGCGTCAATTCTGGGCCCGCCCGCTCCCCGAGGGGTCAGCCCAGCCAGAGGAACGCGACGTAGCCCAGCGTCGCGCCCAGGACCGACCCCGCCAGTACGTCGCTCAGGAAATGCATCCCCAGCAGGATGCGGGAAGCCGCCACGCTCGCGGCCGCGAGGAACAGAGCCACCGCGAGCGAGGGGAAGAACAGAGCAAGCGATACCGAGACCGCGAAAGCCGTCAGAGAATGGCCGGACGGGAACGAAAAGCGGTCCGGCGGCAACAGTTCGGCCCAGCAGTGGGGCTCGATTTCGCACGGACGGCGGCGGTCCGCGAGCCGCCTCAGGCACTGGAACAGCAGGATGCCGGCCGCCCCGGACGCCGCACTAGCCTCGAGGGCGCGCCAGCGGTCCGCATCGCCAAACAGCGCAATCGCCAGCCCGATCGCGCCCCACAGCCAACCGTCCCCGGCGCGCGTGGCCCACACCATCCATAGCCGAAGCCAGCGGGGGGGAAGCCACCGACGCACTTTGCGCATCAGGCCCAGATCGCCGGTTGCAACGTAGTGGAGGACTGCTTCATGGATCGCCATGACACCTCCGGGACAACCCTCCTTCGCCCCATAGTGGCAGACCGATATTGCCACCTGATGAAACGCCGGGGAATTCTCAGTGAATTCGTCGGGGCACGGGCCGTCGGGGGCCGAAGGACTGCCGGGATTACGTGGATTCGGCGAAGCGAGGCTTCGTTGACGATGCTCGCGTGACCAAGACACTCGCGCCGGATCGAGCCGATGACCCGCTCGATGTAAGCCCGCGACCAGTTGCTTCCCATGGTTGTCGAGGAACGCTCAACCGCCCGGGCTGGCCGTGACGGACCTTCCAGGCCCAAAACACTCGGAAGCCTCTTCGGGGCCAGGCGATGATGGTCTCCGGCTTGACGATGACCACGGCAGATCGCCAGTCTCCCCAGATTTCGCGCAGTTAGGCCCAGAAAAGTAAATCGGCGGAGGTCAGTTTCGACTGCTTCACCGAGCGATGCGGGACGCCGAGTTGGTGACGCACGGTCTCGGCGTCTTGGGAAGCCAGTAGGCGTGGACGAAGCGAGTGCGTTAGCCCATATGATCCCGGCCGAGGTGGCCAAGCGGCTTCCGCTTGTGGTCCGAGACCAGGCGCGAACATAGTTCATTCTTCGCCCGCCCCGCAACCGCGGGACCAGCGACCAGCCGGACGTGCGCGGCCCGCTGTCGACGCTACTGGCCAGTTCACAATTCGCAGACGCCGTCTGCGAACTTGCCCAGTTGCACGTGACCAAGAGCAACGATACCGCCAAATCGAGTTATCGTGAACGCCACGTCCCCTCAACAACTTGTGGTTGGCTGAGAATCCCCAAATAGACACCAAAGTGATGTAAGTATATGAAAATAAATGGATGGCGGAGAGGGGGGGATTCGAACCCCCGGTAGAGGTTTAAGCCCCTACGACGGTTTAGCAAACCGGTGCTTTCGACCACTCAGCCACCTCTCCGCGAGGGGGGTGTGGACACTCGCATAGTAGCACATAATGGTGGAGATGATCGCGGCGATGGCGTATTGGGTATTGACGTTGGAGGAGTGCGTGAAAAGGGCGGAGGCGGCGGCGTCGGCGGTGACGGTGGCGCGGCGGGAGGCGGAGGTCGCGGGGCGGGGGATAGCGGAGGCGAAGGCGGGATTTTTGCCGCGGGCGGATGTCGCAAGCGCTTACATAGGGAATAACCGCGGGAGCTTCATTGCGTTGAACGGGGTGCGGGAGTACCTCGGGCTGTTCCAGGTGGGGGAGGAGGTAGACACGTCGGGGCGGCTGCGGGCGGTGCTGTCGCGGGCGCGGGCGGACCGGGAGGCGGCGGAGGCGGGGGTGCTGCTGAGCGGGCGGGATTTGAAGCGGGCGGTAACGGGGGCGTACTACCGGCTGTTGCTGGCGCGGCGTTTGGTGGAGGTGAATCAGCAATCGCTTACAGAGTCGCGCGCGTTTGAGGCGCGGGCGCGGTTGCTGGCGCAGGGCGGGGAGGTGGCGCGGGCGGACGTGGTGAAGGCGGCGGCGCAGGCAGCGTTTCTGGAGCAGGCGGAGCGGGCGGCGGAGCTGGACGCGCAGATCGCCAACTACGAGCTGGCGTCGTTTTGGACGGCGGAGGTGGCGGAGCCGCTGGAGGTGGAGGACGTACTGGAGAACAACCTGCCGCCGCCGGAGCCGCGGCCATTCCTGCGGCGGCTCGAATTCAACCTGCTGGAGGCGCAGCGGAAGGGGTTTCTGGCGGACGCGCGGGCGGCGCGGGCGCAGTTGTATCCACAGTTGAGCCTGGTGTTTCAATACGGGCTGGACTCATCTCGAGTGGTCTGGCAGGATCGCGGGTACGCGGCGTTCGTGAACCTGCGCATCACGGTGTTCGACTGGTTCAAGAGCCGGAACCAGGCGCAGCAGGCGGAACTGCGGGCGCGGCAGGTGGAGGCGAACCGGGAGATTGCGACGCGGACGTTC
>JBEKMO010000041.1:0-44265 GCA_050008465.1 Bryobacteraceae bacterium | reverse complement strand
GTGGTCGGCCTGAGCAAGATCCCGCGCATTGTCGACATGTTCGCGCGCCGGCTCCAGCTTCAGGAGCGGCTGACCCAGGAGATCGCGCAATCCCTCCAGGACGTGCTGGACCCGCTCGGCGTGGGCGTGGTCTGCGAGGCGCGCCACTTCTGCATGATGATGCGCGGCGTCGAGAAGCAGCACTCCGGCGCCATCACCAGCGCCATGCTGGGCGCCTTCCGCGCGCGCAAGGAGACCCGCGACGAGTTCCTGTCGCTGCTCCAGCGGAACTCGAGCCTGATTTAGGGCCATTTGACCCCATGCCCCCATGGGGGCATAATGGGGTCATGGCCGATGTCAAGATCCGCAAACTGCCCGATTGGGTCGTAGCCGCGTACAAGGTCCGGGCCGAGCACGCCGGCCGCAGCCTCGAGGAGGAGCTTCGTATTCTTCTGGTCGAAGGCGCGTCGAACTCCAGGAAGGAGCTGCTGCGCAAGATCGATGCCTTTCGGAATCGTCTCCGGCGCAAGTACGGCATTCTCTCCGACAGTACTTTGGGGATCAGGGAGGACCGTGAGGCGCGCGGATGACAGTCGTCGATGCCAGTGTTGCGGTGAAGTGGTTCATTCCGGAAGCCGGCGCGGAGGTGGCCCGCGGGCTGGTCGATGGGGGGCTGTTGGCCGCTCCGGCACTGATCCGCATCGAGGTGGCGGGAGCGATCACCCGCAAGGTGCGCTTTCATGAGATCGATCCCCGGGAGGCTGAACTCGCGGTGGGAGCGTGGTTTCAGTCCATTGCGAACGGAGTCGTTACTCTGATCCCTGACGAAGCCCACCTGCCGGAAGCATTCCGGCTCGCCCTCGTGCTCCAGCACCCCTTGCAGGACTGCCTGTATCTGGCCGCCGCCAAGCACCACGGTGCTGCGCTCATCACCGCGGACGAGAAGTTCGCCGCCAAGGCTCGCGCCTCGTATCCGAACATCCGTCTGCTATCTGAGCTTTGACGGCTGCCCGATTGCTCCGTGCTAGCATGTGGCTAGGATGGTTGAGAACTTCCGGAGCTTCCAGGCTCGCGGCCCCTTCGGCGAAATCTGGCAGGTGAGTTTTCTCTGGCTGCAAACCGCCATCTCCATCCGGCACAGCGATTCGGTCGACGTGAAATTCGCGCTCTACGACGGGGGGCAACGGACCGAGAAGGTGATCGCGCTCATGCACCCGCACTTGCTCGAACTGAGCCGCAAGACCGGCCGCCCGATCACCGATCCATGGTGCTCGCGCCTGGCCGCGCTGCATCTCCAGCAAATGATCGAAACCGGCGAGGACATGGAGAAGACGCTCGTCACCGCCCGCCTCGAGGATTTGGAAGCTTACAGTGCCGCGCTCGAGAAACACGCTGCCGCTTGAAGATCCGGACCGGCGCTATCGCACACACAGGGTCCAGTTCCAACTGGCAATCGGCTCCAGGGGATCTTTCCCCGCGTCCCGTTCGGACACACACATGCGGCCGTTCAACTCGTCGACCGCGAGGACCACGTCGGGATGCGGATCGATCGCGTAGATGAGCATGTGGACATGCCCGCCCGGCGTTCCCGAGGGAACCGGCGTAGCTCCCGTAACGCTCCGCGTCGAGAAGACCAGGCCTGGCTTCGCCTCAAGCACACGCTTCACGTCCCGAGCCGCCGCCCGCGCCGGATCGGTCTCGCTCACCTGGAGCCAGAGCACGAGCCTTCCCTTGGCTGAGAGCAGCCTGTCGATTCGCCTGCCAACTTCCTCCGGGAGCCTCGACAGTGGGACCGTCTCGTCGATCGGCTTGCCCTGAGAGAGGACCTGGCGTGTGCCGCTCGCGGTGAGCCGCTGGACCAGGCGTTCCACCTCGGCCCGCAGCGGTTCGAGCGGCTTCGGCGACGCCGTGAAATACCGCCGCTTGAACTCGCGGCCGCCAATGCTGACGATGACTTCGGTTGCGAGCGAGTCCGCCTGGCCCGGGTCCTTTTCCTCCGGGAACTGCCGCTCGAACACGCCGGTGTCGAGAATGAGCTTCGCGAGTCCGCGGACCTCGGACGGTTGAGCGGGGAGCTGGAGTTTCTCGACCAGCCCCTCGAGCTTCGCCGCAGGGTCGTGGTATGGCCGCGCGAACTCGATCGTATCGCGGTTCTCAACGGTAAGGAGGCGGAATTGGTCGGATCGATAGTAGGGAGGGGGAGGACCGCCACCCACCCAGTACTCGATGGTCACGCCCTCCAGCCGTCCCTGCTCGGCCAGGCGGGCGAGTTCTGCCTGCGGCGGCGGTTTTACTCCGGAGGGGGAAGCGTTGCACGCCATCGCGATCAGCAGAAAAGCGCAGACGGGTGCGACGTGGATCAGGAGCGACAAACTGTCTTTCATGATCGTCTCCGATGCGCGTTTCTTTAACTTCGTTTCGCCTTCTCGATCTCTTCGGCCAGCGCGGGGACCACTTCGAACAGGTCGCCCACGATGCCGTAGTCGGCCACTTCGAAGATCGGCGCGCTCGCGTCCTTGTTGATCGCCACGATGGTCTTCGATCCCTTCATGCCGACCAGATGCTGGATCGCGCCGGAGATGCCCACGGCGATGTAAAGCTTGGGCGCCACCGTCTGTCCGGAACTGCCGACCTGTCGCTCCATCGGCAGCCAGCCATTGTCGCAGATCGGCCGGGAGGCCGCCAGTTCCGCGCCCAGCGCCTGGGCCAGCCGCTCCACCACCGGCAGGTTCTCCCGGTCCTTGATGCCGCGCCCGACCGACACGATGATGCTCGCGGCCGAAAGGTCTACGCCCCGCTGCGACTCGCGGAACGGCGGGAGTGGACGCGCGCGGATTGCGTCCGGCTCCAGCGGCGGCGTGAACGTCCGAACCTCTGCCGCGCCAGACTCCAACGCTTCCGCGCGGTAGGCGCCGGCCTGGATCGACGCGAAGCTCGGCGGCCCCAGCGTGAAACGGACGTCCGCGTTCAGCCTGCCCTGGAAAAGCTGGCGGACGAGAAACAGTTCGCCGCCCTCCACCCGGTGCCCGATGATATCGCTTGCCAGAACCCTGCCGAACCGCGCGGCCAGCTTGGCAGCGTAGTCGCGCACCTGGTAGGTGTGCGGGAACAGGACCAGGCTCGGGTTGGCGTAGCGGAGCAGGGCCTCCAGCGCCTCCGTGTACGCGTCCGCCGTGTACGGCTCGAGCAGCGTGTGCTCCACTGCCCAGATTCGGCCGCCAGCCTCGGCAGCCAAACTCGCGACGCCACGACCTAGAACCGCGGCCTCGACCGGCTGGCCCAGCTCGCGCCCCATCTGCCGAGCCGCCGCCAGCGTCTCCCACGACATCCGGTTCCAGACGCCATTGCGCTGCTCGAGAATCGCCAGGATGCTCATCTCATATCACCCGCGCGACAAACCGTAACCGCTCCACCAGCTTTTGCGCGGCCTCCTTGGGGCTGCCCTCGAGGAGTTCAGTCTGCTTGCTCTTGGGGGGAAGGTAGACCCGCGCAATCTCGATCGCCGGCGCCGGCTCGACGCCCATCTCGGCCGCGGTCACGCGCCGGATTTCCTTGGTCTTGGCGCGCTTGATCCCCATCAGCGTGGCATAGCGCAGCTTGCCGATTCCCGATTGAACCGCCAGCAGCGCCGGCAGTGGCAGCTCGAGGTTCTGGAACCAGCCGTCCTCGAGCTCGCGCTTCACCTTAACCGCGCCGTCGAGCTTCTCCACCTGCATGATGATGGTGGCGTGCGGCAGGCCGAGCAGTTCCGCCAGCACGCAGCCCATCTGGCCGTACCCCAGGTCGTCGGACTGCAAGCCGGTGAGGATCAGGTCGGCCTTCTCGCTTTCCATCGCGCGAGCCAGCAGCCCGGCCACGCCGAGCGTGTCCCAGTTCTCCAGGCGCTCCTGGTCGACGTGAATGGCGCGGTCGGCGCCCTTGGCCAGCGCCTCGCGGATGGCTTGGGCGGCGCGGGCCGGCCCGGCGCTCACCACCACGACTTCGCCGCCGTGTTTTTCCTTGAGTTGGAGCGCCGCCTCGAGCGCGTAGGCATCAGGCTCGTTGATCTCGAAGGAGAGGCCGTCCTCCTGGATCCAACGGCCAGACGCATCGATGCGCAGGGGCGCGTCGCGGGCCGGGACCTGCTTTACGGCAACCAGTATCTTCATGCGGGGTAGTTGCTACCGAGTATAGCGCTTGAAGATGAGGCACCCGTTGGTGCCGCCAAACCCGAAGGAATTCGAGAGCGCGTAGTCGATGCGCATCGGCCGCGCGGTGTTCGGAACGTAGTCCAGGTCGCAGTTGGGGTCGGGGACCTCGTAGTTGATCGTAGGCGGCGCAATCTGGTCGCGGATGGCCAGCACGGTGATACCCGCCTCCAGACCGCCGGCGCCGCCGAGCACGTGCCCGGTCATCGACTTAGTCGAGCTCACGGCCAGCTTGTAGGCGTAGTCGCCGAAGCAGCGCTTCAGAGCCACCGTCTCCACCCGGTCGCCGACGTCGGTCGAGGTGCCGTGCGCGTTGATGTATTGGACGTCGGTCGGCTGGATGCCCGCGTCGCGCAGGGCGTTCCGCATGACGCGGTAGGCGCCGTCGCCGTCCTCGGCCGGGGCAGTGATGTGGTACGCGTCGCCGCTCATCCCGTAACCGACCACTTCGGCAAGAATGGGCGCGCCGCGGCGCTTGGCGGCCTCCAGTTCTTCGAGCACCAGGATGCCTGAGCCTTCCCCGACCACGAACCCGTCGCGGCCCTTATCCCACGGCCGGCTCGCCCGCTCCGGCTCGTCGTTCCGGGTGGAGAGGGCGCGCATAGCCGCGAATCCGCCGATGCCCATCCGGCAGATCGGCGCCTCGGCCCCGCCGCACACCATCGCATCGGCATCGCCCCGCTGGATCAGCCGGAAGGAGTCCCCAATGGCGTGCGCACTGGTCGTGCAAGCCGTCGCGGTGGCCGAGTTTGGCCCCTTGGCTCCCACCCGGATCGAAACGTAGCCCGAGGCCAGGTTCACGATCGTCGCCGGGATGAAGAACGGGGAGATCCGCTTGGGCCCGTGCGCCAGCAGTTGCTCGAACTCGCGCTCGATCACTTCGAACCCGCCGATCCCGCTTCCGATGTACACCCCGACGCGCTCCGCGTTGTCCTCGGTCACTTTCAGCCCCGAGGCCGACAGGGCGAAATCCGTCGCCGCGACGGCGAAGTGGATGAACCGCCCCATTTTCTTGATTGCTTTGCGCTCGATGTACAGTTCCGGCTGGAACCCCCGGATTTCCCCCGCGATCCGGCAACTGAACGCCGAAGCGTCGAACGCGGTAATCGGGGAAATGCCACTGCGGGAGTTCCGAATGGCTTCCCACGTCTGCTCGGTCCCGATTCCCACGGGGGATACCAGTCCGATACCTGTAACCACAACCCTGCGCGACAAAGCTACGCTCCTCTGGCTGGAAAGCGGCATTGGCCGGCCGGACGCTACTTCTTGGCCATCTTGCCGTCGATGTAATCGATCGCGTCCTTCACGGTGGTGATTTTCTCGGCGTCCTCATCGGGGATGTCGAGGTCGAACGCTTCCTCGAACGCCATAATGAGTTCGACGATGTCCAGTGAGTCGGCGCCCAGGTCGTCCACGAAGGAGGCGGTGCTGTCCACCTGGCCCTCGTCCACCCCGAGCTGCTCGACGATGATTTGCTTCACCTTCTGCTCAACCGACATGAACCCTCCAGGAATGTGTACAAACTCATAGATTCTAGCGATGATCGCGCCAGTCCGCAAGTAGCAGGTGACCGATTCGCTACAATCAGGCCTTGCGGGCGCACCTCCCGGTCTGTGCCGCCTCACTCCTAGCCGCCGCGGGCTTCCCGGGTCCCCCGCCGCCCCGGGACGGCCCGATCGCGAGCATCCTGGCCCGGGTCTCCGAGGAGGCCGAGGTCTTCCGAATGACGGCCCCCAACATGCTCGCCCAAGAGACCTTCCAGCAGCGGGCGCTCAAGCCACCCCGCCGTTTCCGGCCCCGGCTCGGCAACGCCGCCCTTCTGCCTCCCAAACCAGAGTATCGCACGCGCGTCATCGTCTCCGAGTACGGCTACTCCACCTTCCGGGATGCTCCCAATGCGCTGCATGAGTTCCGCCAGGTGGTTTCGGTCGACGGCCGCCTCCTGGCCAGCCAGGAGCAGGCCCGCCGCACCCTCACCATCGGGCTACGCTCGGAAGACGATGCGCTCAAGAAGCGCATGCTCGAGAACTTCGAGAAGCACGGCCTGCTGGGCGCCGTCACCGATTTCGGCCAGATCCTGCTGCTGTTCGGCCGGCGCCGCCTGGACGACTTCACCTTCCGCCTGGAAGGCGAGGTGGTGGTGGGCACGGAGGCCGCTACCATCCTGCATTTTGAGCAGCGCGGCGGTGCGGGCGCCCTCCTCATCTTCGAGAAACGCAAGGCGATCCATCAGCCGCTGGAGGGCCAACTTTGGGTCCGGCGCTCGGACTCGCGGCCGCTGCGCGTGGTCTTGCGGTCGACCACGAAAGACGGCGATCGCGTCACGCGCCACGAAGCCACCGTGGACTACGATCTCAGCCACCACGGCGTGCTCGTGCCGGTGTCGGTCGTGCACCGCCAGTTCGTGGGCCCCGACCTGGTGGTTGAGAACGTCTTCCGGTACTCCCCTTTCCGTTTGTTCAGCGCCGATACCGAGATGAAGTTCACCGACCCGGCGCCGGCGAAGTAGCCGCATCCCGCCGCCAGGCCGCGAGCACCGCCGCTTCCTGCTCCGGCGCCGGCCCGGCAAGCTTCACGCGTCCGCCCGGCCCCTGCGTCTTGTACCACGCCAGGGTGTCTTTGACCGTCGCTTCGTGCGGCCGGAATCGCAGCCCCGCGTCGAGCGCCCGCGCGATCTTCCGCGTGTGGAATCCCTTGGTCTTCCCCTGGTACGCCGCCCAGATCGGCAACTCCAGTTTCTGCTGCTTTTCCAAAAACTCCGCGCGCACCCAGGTCAGGGCGCCCTTGGTCGTGGTGGCGCGCTGGCACGCGGCAAGCAGTTCGCCCATCCCCAGTCGTTTCTCGGGCCCGGTGGCGTTGAACACGCCCGTGGTGCTGTCTTCGACCACCTTGACGAGCCACGCGCCCAGATCGCGCACGTCGATGAATTGAACCGGGTCCGCCGGCGCGCCCGGCGCCAGGATCTCGCCCCCGCGATCCACCCGCACCGGCCAGTAGGTGAACCGCCCGCTGGGATCGTCCGGCCCCACAATGTAGCCGGGCCGCACCACGGTCACGCGCCCCGGCATGGCTTGTTCCGCCGCGCGCTCGCAGAGTGCCTTCAGTGCGCCGAAATTCTCGAAGTTCGCCCCCATCTGCTCGATGGCCGGGTCGGCGATCGTCGCCAGCCGCGCCGTTTCGTCCGCCCCCTCCTCGCTTTCCTCCGCATAGGCCGAGATGCTCGAGATGAAGATGTACTGTTTCACCGCTCCCGCCAGCAGTTTCGCCGACGCCCCGACCATCCGTGGATAGTAGCCCGAGTTGTCGATCACGGCGTCCCACTGCCGCCCTGCCAGCGCCTTCAGCCCCTCGCCTTTGCGCGGATCGCGGTCGCCGGTGAGCTTCTCGAGATCGGGGAACAGGCCGGGGCGCGTCCGTCCCCGGTTGAACAGCGTGAGTTGATGGCCGCGGGCCAGGGCCGCCTCCACGGTCGCCGGCCCAAGGAACCCCGTGCCGCCCAGAATCAAAATGCGTTTCCGCGCCGGCACCGCGATTCCGGCCGCGCCGAGCATCTGCAATGCCGTTCGACGAGTGAGCACGCTCTCAAGTATAAAGCTACGGGCGGCAGCCGCAGATCCAGGGCTCGTAGCGCTTCCCGTAGCACAGCGTGAGATGGTAGGGTTTCCCCCGCAGTTCGGCGAGGGTGCTCGCGTACGGCTGCGGGACGTGGATATCGTCCACCAGAAGCCCAGCAACCTCGCCGAAGACCTCCCGAGGCTTGGAGACTTCGTAGCGTACCATCGCGCGCATCAGCCCGGGCACGATGAGGTAGTGGTCTTGATCGGGGTATCTCGCGCGCAGCGCCGAGGGGCTCTTTCCAACGTTCACCACACCCAGCCTCGAACTGTGTCCTTTCAGAAACTCGGTGGATTCTGGACTGGCCGCGATCGCGCCCACCAGCCATTTCTGCCAGGCCGGCCCATCATACTCGAGTACTACGAACACCACCCGGGCTGGCTGCCGCTGGTAGTGCGATTCCGCCAGCCGGTCACCAGGCGCAACGCGGCAATCGAACCCCAGCTCGGTCAGCTTGTTTCGGTCGATTCCCGGGCCGAACCGCACTGCGGGATACCAGCCTGCCTGCCACGACAGACGCACGCTAATGCCGGTATTGTCCTCGCTCGAGCCCCGGGTCGGCAGCTCCCGCTCGGTCAGCTCGATCTTCTGTACCACGCCGCCAGAGCGGTCGATCGCAACGCCGACCAGGACGAACGCGTTCGCCGCCACCACCATCGCGACCGAACCCACGACGCCCCAGCGGTTCATGCCTCGCGCCTCCTTCGAATCCGCTGGAACGCCGCCAGCAACCCCAGCGCGATCAGCCCGATGAGCAGGAAGAACAGGTACTTCGGAAGCACGTCCCACAGCGCCACGTGCAGCCGGATGTACAGGAAGACCACGAAAAACGCCGCGCCCAGGTTCACGATTCCCGGCATCCGCCGCCGGATGCCCGCCCAGATCGCCCCCGCCGACGCCGCCAGCCCCACCAGTTGATAGCAGCGCTCCGCGTTCTTCGGCTCAATCGCCAGGTAACTCCATCCGCCCCAAAGCGCCACCTCGAGTACCGCCAGAAACACCACCAGCAGCCCGATCATTCGGTACACCCACGGGAACTCGGGAATCCGCCGGTGCGGTCGCAGGGCGGGAAGCGCCAGCAGGATCAATCCCACCGCCACGACGTTTTCCGCGCGCGTTGGGAACTGCGCCCAATAGATTCCGCACAACGTCGCAAGGTTCGCCGCCGCCCAGGTACCCACGCACACCAGTCCCGCCGCCAGCAGCAGCCGCAGGCGGTAGGCATACGCCAGGATCAGCGCAAACGCCCCCCAGGCCAGGAACGCATGGGGACTGGGCGTCAGGTTGAAGATGCTCCCCATCACGTTCAGGTCGAGCACGAAACAGGAGAAGGCCACCATCGCCGCCAGCGACGCGAAGTACAGCGTGCGCTCGCGCCGCGCCGCGAAATCCGTCAGCAGGACCGCGCCCAGCGGCGCCGCTACCAGGATTCCCCCCTGCGCCGCGGTTCCGAGCGCTCCCCAGAACCGGTAGAAGAACAGGAATACCGCCGCACACAGCGCCAAGCCGCCCAGCGTCGAGGCGATCCGCATCCCCCAGGAGATCTGCTTCTGGGATTCCGAGGTGTCGACGTCAAACCGCTCGGCCAGTGCCGCCAGCGTTTGGGCCAGGCGCCGTTCGACTCCCTGGCGCTGCTCCTCGGACAGCGCCAGCGCCCCCTCGCGCTCCAGTTGCGCCAGTTCCTCCCGGAACGCACTGATCCGGTTGGCCCGCTCCTGCGCTTGCCGCTTGGTCAGGATCTCGTCCATCCGATGGCGCTGATTCTATCAAAAAAAGTTCAAAAGCGTTTTCGGCGGGTCGATACGAGAGATAAGACCAAGTTCAGGCCGGTCCCGGCGACCCGCGACGCGCAGAGCCAAGCCGCCCAGCGGTCCTCCGGCGACCAGGAACGAATCCCCGACGGAGACGCAGAGAGGGGCGACGCGGTCACGCTGACCCCATCGCGCAACTCCACCCCACCGACGGCCGAAGCGCGCATTCAGAATGCCGACGGCGCCGCCGGAGCCGCCAGCCGAGCCCGCACCTTTTCGCTGAGCGCCTTGCCGTCGACGCGCTTGCCCGAGAGGCGCGCTTGCGTGGCCTTCATCACCACGCCCATCTGCTTGAGGGATGTCACGCCGGTCTCGGCCAGCGCCTCGGCGATCGCGGCTTCGATCTCGTCGTCGCTCGCCGATGCCGGCATGTAGCCTTCGATCAGCTTCAGCTCGGCCTCTTCCTTCTCCGCCAGCTCCGGCCGGCCGCCTTTGCGGAACATCCCGGCGGCCTCCCGGCGTTGTTTGATCAGAGTGTTCAGCACTTGCAGCTCGGCCTTTTCGTCGAGCGCCTGCATCGAATCCACTTCGTGCTTCTTCAGCGCCGTCTTGATCATACGCAGAGCGCTGAGGCGCGATTCGTCCCGGGCTTTCATGGCCCCGGTCATGTCCCGTTGTACCTGGTCGAGAAGCGGCATGATTCTGCTATTCTAATGAAACCACCATTTTTATGCACATCAAGAAACAACGTCTCTTAACGCCGGGGCCCACCCCCCTCTACCCCCGCGCTTTGCAGGCCATGATGGCGTCGGACATCCATCATCGGACCGAGGATTTTCGCACCATATACCGCTCGGCACTCAAGGACCTCAAAGAAGTGCTCGGCACGACCCACGATGTTCTCATATTCAGTTCATCGGGCACTGGCGCGATGGAAGCCGCCGTGTCCAACCTGTTCTCGCGTGGCGACAAAGTGATCGTTTGCTCGGCCGGCAAGTTCGGCGAGCGCTGGGTCGAGATGGCCTCCGCGTTCGGCCTGGACGCCGTGGTTCTCAAGGCGGATTACGGCGACGTGGTCGCGCCCGAACGCGTCGAAGCGGCGCTGGCCGCCAACCCCACCGCCCGGGGGGTCTTCGTGCAGGCGTCCGAGACCTCCACCGGCGTTGCCCACGACGTGCGCGCCATGGCCGAGGCGGTCTCGAAGACCGAGGCCATCTTCGTCATCGACGCCATCACCGGCATCGGCACCATGCCACTGGATATCGAGGGCTGGGGCCTGGACGTGGTCGTCGGCGGCTCCCAGAAGGTCTTCATGATTCCTCCGGGGCTCGCTTTCCTCGCGCTCAGCCCCAAGGCCTGGCGCTTCGCCGATACCTCGAACCTTCCGCACTATTACTTCAACATCAAGAAGGAGAAGAAGAGCGCCGACGCCGGCGAGTCCAGTTGGACCCCCTCGACCAGCTTGATCCTTGGGCTGGCCGCCACGCTGGAATACATCAAGCAGCTCGGCATGGCCAAGGTGATCGAGAACGCGCAACTGCTCGCCCGCGCCACCCGCGAGGCCGCCCTCGCGCTGGGCCTCGAATTGTTCGCCCCCAACTCGCCGGGCTCCTCGGTCACCGCCATCAAGGCGCCACAGGGCTGGGATTCCGGCATCATCGTCAAGGAATTCAAGAGCCGCTTCGGCGCCATCATCGCCAACGGACAGGGCAGCATGAAGGGCAAGATCTTCCGCATCGCCCACCTGGGCTACTTCGATTTCGCCGACCTGTTCGCGGTGATCGCGGCACTGGAGATCATCCTTACGGCCAACGGTTTCCCCGTCACATACGGGACCGGCGTCGCGGCCGTCCAGAAGGTCTACGCGCAAGCCGCAGTCTCCGTGCCACGACCGTAAGAGAGCGGTCCCCGAGGAATCTATGAACATTCTGATCGCAGAACCCATGGCCACCGCAGGCATCGAACTGCTCAAGGCCCAGGCCGGCTGGAACATCGTGGTCTCCAACCCCAAGGAGTACCTGAACCATCTGCCGGAGGCCGACGCCCTGGTGGTGCGCAGCGCCGTCAAGGTCACGCGTGAGGTGCTCGAGAAAGCGCCCAAACTCCGGGTGATCGGGCGGGCCGGCGTGGGCGTCGACAACGTCGACCTGAACGCCGCCACCGCGGCCGGAGTGCTGGTGATGAATACGCCGGGCGGCAACGCCGTCTCGGTTGCCGAGCACACCATCGCCTTCATGCTCGCCCTGGCTCGCTCCATTCCGCAGGCCAGTGCCTCCACCAAGAGCGGCAAGTGGGAGAAGAAGAAGTTTCTGGGCAACGAGGCCCGCGGGAAGACGCTCGGCATTCTCGGCCTCGGCAGCATCGGCCGCGAGGTGGTGAAACGCGCGCGGGCGCTGGAGATGCGCGTCCTGGCCGCCGATCCCTACGTCAGCTCTCAGGTCGCCGAGGATCTGGACATCGAGCTGGTGGGCCTGGCGCGCCTGTTCGCCGAGAGCGACTACATCACACTTCACATGGCGCTGACGCCCGAGACCCGGAAGGTCCTTTCCCGCGAGGCTTTCGAACAGATGAAGCCGGGCGTGCGCATCGTCAACTGCGCCCGCGGGGAGATGATCGACCAGGACGCGCTGGTCGAGGCCATCCGCTCCGGCAAGGTCGCCGGCGCTGCCCTGGATGTGTTCACTCCCGAGCCGCTGCCCCCCGATCATCCGCTGCTCTCGCTGGAGACGGTTCTGGCAACGCCGCATATCGCCGGGTCCACCGAGGAGGCTCAGGAGATCGTCGGCGTCCGCATTGCCGAGCAGATCGCCGAATATCTTCGCAACGGCGTCGCTATAAACGCGGTCAACATGCCCGCTCTCACTCCCGAGCAGTACCGGGTGCTTGGTCCCTACATCGCGCTCGCCGAGCGCCTGGGGAGTCTCGCCGCCCAGATCGCCTGCTGCAATCCCAAGGGCGTGCGCTTCACCTACTCCGGCAAGATCGGCGACGGCAAGACTCATCTGGTTCGTAACGCCGGCCTGGTCGGCCTGCTGAACCGCTGGCTGTCGCAGCGCGCCACGCTGGTCAACGCGATGCAGCTTGCCGAACAGCGCTCGCTGGCCGTGGAAGAGCGTCACGGGCCCAAGGCGGCTCACGTCGATTCAGTCACCCTGGAGCTGGAAACCGATACCGGCGTCACCACCGTCGAGGGCGCGGTCGTGCTCGGCCGGCCCCGCCTGATGCAGGTCGACGGCATTCAGTGCGAGGCGCCGCTAGCCGGCAACCTCCTGTTCATGAAGAACCAGGACGTGCCCGGCGTCATCGGCCACGTCGGTACCGTGCTTGGCGCCAACGGCGTGAACATCGCTAACTTCTCGCTCGGCCGCCGCGACCTTCCGCTCAAGGAAGGCGAGCCGCTGGAAGCCCTGGCCGTGGTCGAAACCGACACCCCGGTCTCCGAGGCTGTCATCTCCCAGCTCAAGCGGAACCCCGCCGTCAAGGTCGCCCGCGCCGTCAGCCTCGCGTAAACTTATGGCGGGGCGGGTTTCAAACCTGCCCCATCAGGAGGGCCCATGGTCGTCCAGGGACTCGACCAGCTCAAGGTCCCAATCGCGGTCCGCAAAGACCTGGAGGACTTCGTCTCGCAACTGCTCGACTTCTACAAGGGGGACCTGGTCTCCGTCACCGTCTTCGGCAGCGCAGTCTCCGGCGACTACGCCGAGGCAACCTCGGACCTCAACCTCCTGGTGATTTACTCCGACCTCAACATCGCGGACCTGGGCGCCGTCGCCAAACTCGCTCAGCGCTGGCTCAGGAAGCGGAAATTCATGCCCCGCTTCCTGTCCCTGCGGAACCTGACCGCCTCCTCGCGCTTCTTCCAGATCGATCTGCTGGAAATGCGCGATGCGCACGTCGTGCTCTACGGCGAGGATGTGCTGGCCGGCATTCCGATCCGCCCGGCGGACATGTACTGGCAGCTCGCCCACGAGATCAAGCGCATGCGGATGCGAATCAAGCAGCAGTTTTGGAGAGCCGCCGGCGACCCGAAACTGATGCGGCTGATTCTTCTTCAGCGCTTCTCCTCGCTCGTACACCTGCTGCGCGTGCTGCTGTTCCTCCGGAACAAGCCCACCCCGCTGCCTCCCCACGAAGTCGTCGAAGCCGCTGTGCGCGAGCTGAACGTCGACCCGGAGTTCGCCCGGGAGATGTTCGCGTGGAAAGCCGGAAAGGCCAAGCCCGATCCGGTCGGGGCTTTCTCCAAGCTGATGGAGATGATCCGGCTCATCGACGCCGAGGTCGACCGGCTGGGGGTGTGAAATGCGCCGGGTGCTCCTGGTCCTCCCGGCGTTCTGCCTGACATTCCCGTGCCATGCCCAGGACTATGAGATCAGCCGTTACTTCGCCAGCTTCAGGCTGATTCCCGGCAGTGCGGATGTGGACGTGCAGCTCGATATCACCTACGACATCCTCGCGGGACAGAAATCCGACGGCTTCAAGTACACCGGCGATTACGAGCCGGTCAACGCGCGGGGGACCGATGACAGGGGCGGATCAATCCCCGTCGTGGTCGAGCACCGGCGCGAGTACATGGTGTATTGGACTTTCCCGCCGGTTGGACTGGCCCAGAAGGGCGTCAGCATTCAGTTCCGGCTTCGCGACGTCCTCTCCGGAACGCGCAGCGGCGGCAATCTGCTCTCCGCCGACTGGGTCGGGGTGTTCAAGATTCCAGTGCGCCGCGCCGTATACGAGGTCGTTTTCCCGCCCGGAATCGTGCCTCCGGTCCCGGAGGGGTTCTCGCGGTCTCAGGTGGGCGGCTGCGAGGTCTTCACCCTCATCCAGAAACCCCTGACCCAGCGGAAGCTCTCGCTCCGCTTCACACCCGGCCTCGTGGACGCCGCTCGCAACCGGCACCCGGATCCAGAGTGGTTCCTGGTGTTCGTAATCTTCGGGGTCATCGTCGCTCTTGTGTTGGGTCTCCAACTAGCGGCGAGCACCCGGGGTGAAAGCGGCGGGCTTAGCGGCGGCGGCTGCGGTGGCGGCGGTTGTGGTGGCGGCGGCTGCGGTGGCGGCTGCGGCGGATAGTCTCCAGTGCTTCTCCAGTGGCACATCACCGAGCGCTGCAATCTGCGCTGCGCGCACTGCTATCAACAGGCCCCTGCCGCCGCGGAACTCCCGCTCCCCGAGCTGCTCGGCATCCTGCACCAGTTCAATCAACTGCTCGATTCCATCGCCCCCAACGCCCGGGGTCACGTCACCGTCACCGGCGGAGAGCCGTTCCTCCGGCCGGACTTCCTCGACTTGCTCGAGGCCCTCGCCTCCGAGAAGCCGCGGATCGGCTTTGCGATCCTCACCAACGGCGCGTTCATCGATGCCCCCATGGCGCACCGCCTCCGCAAGCTCGGCCCCCGGTTCGTTCAGGTCAGTGTCGAAGGCGCCCAGGCAACGCACGACAGCATTCGCGGCGCCGGCGACTTTGACCGCACCGTAGCGGCCATCCGCCACCTGGTTCGTGAACATGTCCCCACTTTCATCTCCTTCACCGCCCACTGCCTCAACTACCGCGAATTCCCCGAGGTGGCGCGCCTGGCCCGCCGTCTCCACGCCACGCGCGTATGGGCCGATCGCCTTATCCCCGTCGGCCGCGGTGCCGCCTTCCACTTCCTCACGCCCGCCCAGACCCGCGAATTCATTGCGCTGATGCGATCGGCTCGCGACCGCTTCGCCGGTGGCTGGTTCCGTCGGACCGAAGTTCCCTTGCACCGGGCTCTTCAGTTCCTCGAGACAGGCGGCCAGCCCTACCACTGCACCGCCGGCGACACGCTCCTCGCGATCCAGGCCAACGGCGACCTTTACCCCTGCCGGCGCATGCCCATCCGCGCCGGCAACGTGCTCGAGACGCCGCTGGCCGAGCTCTACCGCGAGAATCCGCTCCTGCGCGCTCTGCGCGACCCCGCTCGCTCCCGCCAGGGCTGCGAGAATTGCCGGTTCGCAGCTCAGTGCCGCGGCGGCCTCAGGTGCCTGGCCTACGCTGTCACCGGCGACCCGTTTCACGCCCGATCCCGGTTGCTGGCTCGCCGCCTCCAACGCGACCCCCACATCCTCACCAGACCCTCCGCTGCGAGCAGTCACCGCGCTTTAGGGGAAGAAAAGTCCCGAAGGTACTGCGATTTCGCGCTTGCGGCGTTTGCATCCCCCGATTCGCTCTGCTAAGATGATGATGGACGGACGCCCACGTTTTGCTCCCCCAACTTCCCACTCAACGGAGTAATCAACACCACGAATGAGTTTTACAGTTTTTCTCGGCAATCTTCCTGCCTGGGTGACCGCGGACGACATTCAGTCCTGGCTCGCCTCGGAAACCCTGGTCGCGGACGCGATCAAGGTGATCCGCAATCCTGAAACCCAGGAATCCAAAGGCTTCGCCTTCATCGACGCCCCCAACCAGGAGGAGATGCAGGCGATCATCCGCCGCTTTGATCGAGCGCCTCTGGAGGGCAGACTGCTCCGCGCCAATCCCGCTCAGCCGCCTAAGCCGAGGCCCCTGGCCAAGCCCGACGATCGGGTTCCGCAGCATGGCCGCCGGCACAACAAGAAGGGCAAGAGCGGTCCGGACACTCCCAAGAGCGCATTCGCCGCCGAACTCGCTAAGGTACTTTAGCCGCTCCCGTTGCGGATCGGGAAGGTCCGACGCCTGCCATTGCGGCGTGAGTGACGCAGTCAGCGCCCAGCCCCCCATTTGGAGGGTGTGAGATGCACCCATTCCATGGTACGCTGCATCGAATGTGATATACTCGATTCGCGGGGAGGAGATTACGCTTTATTAACTTAAGTTCCCCGCCTTTTCTGGCGGGGCCCCCTTGCGAGGCTTACGTTGCGCAAGGGAGGGCTATTTTGACTCCCGCCCCGTGGCGCCGCGCGCAGCCTAGCAGAGGGGGCATCCCCTGCCACAGCGCAACGGCGCCGGAAACGCTACAAAGCACCAGACGTCATTAACCGCCGCATCGTCGGTGACGAGCGACGGAGCGACCCTCCTCCGGGCCGTAGAGACGGGTGTTAGTCCCGCCCTCTGCCAGCTACGGACGGTCAGGGAGTGGAAGCGATTTATCTTGCTCTCCGGGCACTGCCACGAGCAACCGGGGGGTTGATCCTAAGGGCGAGGCAAGGTCATGACGAACATTCTAGTTATCCGCGGTCTTTTCGTTTTGCTGCTGGGCCTGACCGGCTACTTTCTGACCCCTTTCCGAGATTCGGCGGCCATTCAGTCTCTCCCGCAGCGTGTCGCGGGCGGATTGGCCGGGTTGGCGGTTGGTCTCGGAATCGTGTTCTTTGAAATGCGTGTCAAGGAGGTCAGCCTGAAGCGGCTGATCGGCGCCGCGATCGGGTCGATCCTGGGAATCGTTGGAGCGGTTCTGATGGCCATCGTGTTCCAGTGGGCCCTCAGCCAGGGGCACCCGGTCCTGCCGTTCCTCCAGATTCTGGTCCTGCTCTGGATGACCTACATCGGACTGGTGATCGGAGCCAACAAGGGCGACATGCTGAACCTGTCGGCGCTGGGCGGCATTTTCGGTGGGGAGCAGGCCGGTAAACAGTCGTTCAAGATCCTCGACACGAGTGTGATCATCGACGGGCGCATCGCCGACATCGCCGAGACCGGGTTCCTGGACGGCACGATCGTGATTCCGCAGTTCGTCCTCCGCGAGCTGCAACTGGTCGCCGACTCGGCCGACTCGATGAAGCGCAACCGCGGCCGCCGCGGCCTGGACATCCTGCAGCGCGTGCAGAAAATGGCGCACTTGAACGTACAAATACTCGAGGACGACTTCCCGCACGTGCGCGACGTGGACATGAAGCTGATCGAGCTGGCCAAGGTTTACGACTGCAAGATCGTTACCAACGACTTCAACTTGAACAAGATGGCGCAGTTGCACGGAGTGGAGGTGCTCAACATTAACGAGCTGGCCAACGCTCTCAAGCCGATCGTGCTGCCCGGCGAAACGATGCGCGTGTTCATCCTCAAGGAGGGCAAGGAGTACAACCAGGGCGTGGCGTATCTGGATGACGGCACGATGGTGGTGGTCGATAACGCCAAACGGCTGATTTCCAAGACTGTCGACATCACCGTCACCAGCGTTCTCCAGACCACTGCCGGCAAGATGATCTTCGGCCGCTTCGACGAGCGTGTGCATACCATCTACGACAAGACGCAGCACACCGACAAGCACACCGACCGCCCCCCGCACCGCGAACAGGCGGTGCCCGCGCCGGGGCCGCCAAACAGCTAACTGCGGCACAGGCTGAAGGCCTGTGCCGTTTGGAGATACAATCGAATCTCGGCCATGAAAGCAGCGGTCATACTCCCCGCCGCGGGTCTCGGCATCCGCATGGGCCACAGTTCGGCCGAAAAGGCCGGCACCAGCCGTAAGCAGTTCATGTTGCTGGACGGCTCTCCCATTCTGCTCCACACGATCCGCAAGTTTGTCGCCTGTCCCCCGGTCGGGGAGATCGTCGTGGCGCTGCGGCAGGAGGACATGAATTGGTTCGACGGCCTGCTGCGGCAGGAAGCTCTGTCTACCCCGATCCGGCTGGTGGAGGGTGGGGATTCGCGCCAGCAGTCGGTCCAGAACGCGCTGGCGGTGCTCGACCCCGATACCGACCTGGTGGTGGTGCACGACGCCGTGCGGCCGTTTATCGACCGGGCCACCATCGAGAAGGTGATTGAGGAAGCAGCCTCCTCCGGCGCCGCCATCGTCGGCATTGTGCCCGTGGACACGGTCAAGCAGGTGCGCAGGAACAAGGTCCACGCCACGCTCCCGCGCGAGCGTCTCACCCTGACTCAAACACCCCAGGTCTTCCGCTACGGCTTACTCAAGCAAGCCTTTGAGAAGGCTCGCGAAGACGGTTTCATCGGAACCGATGAATCCAGCCTGGTCGAACGTCTTGAGGAGGTCGAGGTCTCGGTGGTGCTCGGCAGTGACCGCAACATCAAGATCACCAAGCCGTCGGACATGGACCTAGCCCGGCTCTTCCTGGCCGAAGAGGCCGCTCAACGCAAGGCGTCCTGACTTGAGCGAGTACCGCACCGGCATTGGTTGGGACGTCCACCGGCTCGCTCCCGGCCGGCCGCTCATCCTGGGGGGCGTCACCGTGCCCTCCGAACTGGGCCTGGACGGCCACTCCGACGCCGACGTGCTCTCGCACGCCATCACCGACGCCCTGCTCGGCGCCGCCGCCCTTGGCGATATCGGAATGCACTTCCCGGACTCCGATCCGCGCTGGGCCGGCGCCGACAGCCTGCTGTTCCTCCACCACGCCCTGTCGCTCGCCAGTGAGCATGGTTATCGCCTGGTCAACGTTGACGCGACTGTCATCCTCGAGCGCCCCAAGCTGAAGGATTACCGCACCGCCATTCGAAAGAGGCTGGCCGCCACGCTCGGCCTGGACCTCGGCCGGGTCTCGGTCAAGTTCAAGACCGCTGAGGGACTCGGCCCGGTGGGCGAAGCCCGTGCGGCGGAAGCGCTGGCCGTTGTGACGCTTACGTGCGATTGACGATTGAATCATTGCCGATTGACGATTGCGCCTGATCCCCGGCGACTTCCGCCTTTCAATCGTCAATGCTGAAATCTTCAATCTTCAATCACAGGCTCTTACTCTTGAACCTCCCCAGCTCCTCCGCATTCGCCGCATCGATACCGATCAGCATCCCGAAGCGCGCGATCTGCTCCAGCCCCGAAAAGTCCCAGTCCTCGTAAAATTCATCCGATGGCTGGTGGTAGTGCTTGGCGTTGAACTCCTCGAACAGCTTCTCTCCGAAGTCCGCTGGCTTCCCCAGGAACTCCGTCCCCTCGCCGATCGAGAACGCAGGCATTCCCGCGCGTGCAAATGAGAAGTGGTCCGAACGGTAGTAATGCCCCTGCTCGGGATGCGTCTCGGGCTTGATCTCGTAACCCATCCGCCGCGCCGCCTCTTGGACGAGTGGCCACAGCGTGGTCCGCTCCGCCCCCGTCACCACCACGTCGCGCGTCCGCCCGACCGGTTGGAACCCGTCGAAGTTCAGCGCCACCGCGGTCTTGGTTGCGGGGATCACCGGGTGCGCCGCATAGTACTCCGACCCTCGCAGTCCGGCCTCTTCCGCCGTCACCGAGAGGAAAATCGCGGTGCGCCGCGGCTTCTGCTCTAGCCCCGCCCACGCCCGCGCGATCTCAAGCAGGATCGCGCAGCCGGTCGCGTTGTCCACCGCACCGTTGTAGATCGCGTCCCCGTTCACCGGCCGCCCGATCCCGAGGTGGTCCCAGTGCGCGCTGAACACCACCGCCTCCGACTTGCGCTCCGGATCGCTCCCCGGGATCTCGGCCACCACGTTCCGCGTTTCCTGCTCGCGGATCTTCGACAAGACCTTCCCTTGGAACCGGATGCCCAGTGGAATCGGATGGAACCCCCGAGACTCGGAGGCCTTCAGTAGTTCATCCAGGCCGTGGCCCGCGAGCGCCAGGATGCGTTCGCCCGCTTCGCTCGTGACCCAGGCCGCGAGCGCCAGCGCCCCCTGGCCCGGCGCCACCCGCACGAACGACTGCTCCCGGCCCCAGGAGTTACGCACCACATCCCATCCGTAGCCAGCCGTCGGCGTCGTGTGGATGATGATCGCCCCCAGCGCCCCTTTCCGCAGCGCCTCTTCGTACTTGTAGGTCCAGCGCCCGTAGTAGGTCAGGGCCCGGCCGCCGAAGAACTTCGGATCGTTCGACTCCGGCTCGTTGGTGAACAGCACCAGCATTTTGCCCCGCACGTCCACGTCCTTGAAGTCGTCCCAGCCGAACTCCGGCGCCACGATCCCGTGCCCCACGAACACCGCTTCGGCGTCGATGGTCTCCGCGGTCTGCTGCCGTTCGTTGGACCCGACGTAGTCGTCGAGCCACCTCAGCGATACCGTCTGGCCCTGTGCCGTCGCCGCAAGTTGCGAATCCGGCTGCGTCTCGACCCCTACCAGCGGCACCTTCTGGTAGTACGTGCCGTTGTCGCCGGCCGGCTTGGCCCCCATCAGCTCGAACTGCGTGGCGATGTACTCGGTGGCCAGTTGTCCCCCGCGGGCCCCTACTCCGCGGCCCTCCATCAGGTCGCTCGCCAGGAATCTGGTGTGCGCCCGGATGCGCTGCCCCGCGATGTCGCTTATCTGCGCCGCGGCCAGCGCGGCCAATCCCACCACCAGGAGTGTTCTCTTCATGTTTCCAGTATCGCCGCTCCTCTGCTAATCTGTCAGTGCGATGCGAAAGAAACTCCGTCCCATCTCCGTTGCGGTGGCCTTTGCTGCCGCAATCGCGGCCGCGAGCGGCCTGTGCCAACTCGTGGACCAGGGCTTTACGGACACGCCCATGCTCCCGGGCCAGAAATGGCACGTGCACGACCCCGCGCGCCCCCACCCCCGCGTCGTCACGCCCGCGGGCGGACCCGGCGGCGCGCCTTCCGACGCCGTCGTGCTGTTCGACGGAAAGGACCTCTCCCACTGGGTGAACATCCGCGAGGGGCGGACCGTCCCGCCCGCCTGGAAGCTGGAGAATGGCTACATGGAGGTCGTCGACCGCTCCGGCGATCTGATCAGCAAGGAGAAGTTCGGCGATGCCCAGATCCACGTCGAGTGGGCCTCCCCGGCGGTCGTCGAGGGATCCAGCCAGGCTCGCGGCAACAGCGGCGTCATCCTCATGAGCCGCTACGAGATCCAGGTTCTCGACTGCTACGACAACCCCACCTACGCCGACGGCCAGGCAGGCGCCATTTACGGCCAGTGGCCTCCGCTGGTCAACCCGGCGCGCAAGCCCGGCGAGTGGCAGACCTACGACATCGCCT
Organism: Bryobacteraceae bacterium; assembly: GCA_050008465.1. Lineage (GTDB taxonomy): Bacteria > Acidobacteriota > Terriglobia > Bryobacterales > Bryobacteraceae > Fen-330. Next base: position 22,916 of record JBEKMO010000041.1, on the reverse strand, counting down.
TCGAGGCGCCGCGCTTCGACGGTGGCAAGCTGGTCAAGCCAGCCTACGTCACGGTCTTCTATAACGGCGTGCTGGTGCACCACCGCAAGGAGATCCTGGGCGCAATGGTCTACCGGCAGGTGGCCACATACTCGCCCCACGCGCCGGAAGAGCCGTTAATGCTCCAAGACCACCACAACCCGGTTCGTTACCGCAACATCTGGGTCCGCCGCCTGGCCGGCTACGACCAGCCCTAAAGTTTAATCACGCCCCATCCGATTCCTTATCCGGCGGCGGTTCAGGAACTTGCGCCGCCCTTGCCCCGGCCGCACCGGTCCGGGCAGTTACTCTGGAGGCGGCCGGGGCACTCGTATGGGCTACGAATTCTGGAACTCGTTGCAGAGCATGGACCGCAGCCACCTCGCGCTCCTGCTGTTCGCGGGGCTGTACGTGCTGGCCTGCATCGCCGGCCTGGTTCGTACCTTCAAGTAAGGCCGGCGCTCACTCCGCCACCACTCGTTGATATCCTGGACTGGTGAGAATCGCACCGTCGGTTTTGACCGGCCTGGCCCTCATCGCTCCGGCCTGGGCAGCCCAGCCCGCGGCCGGTCCGATTCGCGTTGTCGTGGCCGCGGACGGCACTGGCGACTTCAAGACCATCCAGCGGGCCGTCGATCATGCCCTCGATCGCGCCCCGATCCTGGGGCCCACCGAACGCCTCATCATCGAGATCCGCCCGGGGGTTTATCGCGAGCGGGTCAGGGTGCCGCCGGACCGGCCTCGCGTGACATTCCTTGGCAAAGATGCCGCCTCCACCGTCATCACGGCTAACATGAGCGCGGCGGCTGCCGGCGGCACGTTCTTCAGCGCCGCGACGGACGTGTCCGGAGCCCAGTTCGAGGCCGAAAACATCACCTTCGAGAACAGTTTCGGCGTCGGGTCGCAGGCTGTCGCCCTCTCCGTCCATTCGGATCGCGCCGCCTTCCGCCATTGCCGCTTCCTGGGCTGGCAAGACACGCTCTACGCCGCCTCCGGCCGCCAGTACTACAAGGACTGTTACATCGAGGGGCACGTCGACTTCATCTTCGGCAACTCGGCCGCCGTCTTCGATCACTGTGAAATCCACAGCCGGGGCCCCGGCTACATCGCCGCCGTAAGCCGTACCACGCCGGACATGCCCACCGGCTTCGTCTTCCGTGAATGCAAGCTGACCGGAGAGAACACCGGAAGAGGGGTTTTTCTCGGCCGCCCCTGGCGTTCTTATGCCCGCGTGGTTTTCCTTGGTTGCTGGATGGGGGACCACATCCGCCCCGAAGGCTGGGACAACTGGGGCAATGCCGACAACGAGAAGACCGCCTGGTTCGGCGAGCGCGGCTCCGCCGGCCCCGGCGCGGAAGCCGCCAAACGGATCCCCTGGGCGCACCCCATGTCCGCGGCCGAAGCGTCCCCGTTTGCCACCGACGTCTTCCTCGGTGGCGCCGATGGCTGGAACCCGCCAAGTCGCTAGTCCATCGGGGGCGGCTCAGGGATCCCGGTACGATATAATTCCCTCGTACCACGTGATGACTGCACACGAGCCTTTTGGGTTCCACTCTCTCGATGAGCTGCGAACCCGCATTGCCGAGCTAGGGGTCGACCTAGAGGTCAGCGAGGACGTCAGTCCGCTGCTCGAGCCGCTGGAGATCGGCGGCTTTGGGTTGGTGAACCGGCTGGCGGCGCTGCCCATGGAAGGGTGCGACGGTTTTCCTGACGGCGCTCCGGACGAGCTCACGTTCCGGCGCTACCGGCGGTTCGCGGCCGGGGGCGCGGGCTTGCTGTGGTTCGAGGCCACGGCGGTGGTCGAGGAGGGGCGCGCCAACCCGCGGCAGTTGTGGATTCGCGAGAACACGGTGGGCGGGTTCGCCAGGCTGGTGGAGGCGAGCCGAAAGGCCGCGACGCACCGCCCGTACCTGGTGTTGCAGCTCACGCACTCGGGCCGCTACAGCAAGCCGGGGCGCGCTCCGCAGCCGATCATCGCGCACCACTCGCCAGTCCTCGATCCGCTCCACAACCTGCCGCCGGATTCGCCCGTCATCTCCGACGACGAGTTGGAGCGCCTGGAGGACCGCTACGTCGAGGCCGCGCGCTTGGCCGAACGGGCCGGCTTCGATGCCGTCGACGTGAAAGCCTGCCACCGCTACCTGGTCTCCGAGCTGCACGCGTCGCACACGCGCGAGGGCCGCCACGGAGGCTCATTCGAAAACCGCTCGCGCTTCTTCCGCAACGTGGTGGCCAAGATCCGCTCCCAGGTCCCGGGGCTCACCGTCACCTCGCGCATAAACGCTTACGACGCCATGGCGTATCCCTACGGCTTCGGCGTCGATCGCGAGGACCCGGCGAAACCCGACCTCACCGAGCCGATGGAACTGGTCCGCTACCTGAAGCAAGCTGGTGCGCCGCTGGTGAACATCAGCATCGGCAACCCTTATTTCAACCCGCACGTCAACCGGCCATTCGACCTGCCGGTAGCCGGCGCGCCGACGCCCCCGGAATCGCCGCTGTACGGGGTGGCGCGCTTCGTGGCCATCGTGCGCTCGATCCAGAAGGAATTCCCGGGAATGGCGGTGATCGGCGGAGGTTATTCCTGGTTGCGGCAGTACTTTCCGAATGTGGCGGCGGCCGCGGTGCGCAACGGATGGGTGTCGCTAGTGGGCTGCGGGCGGATGGCGTTCGCGTACCCGGATTTCCCGCGCGTGCTGGCCGAAAGGGGACGGCTGGACCCGGAGCGCGTCTGCGTGGCCTGCTCGGCCTGCACCCAGATCATGCGGGATGGAGGCCGAACGGGCTGCGTACCGCGTGACGCGGCAGTCTACGAAGCCATCTACAAAGCGGGCCGCGCCGATGCGCTGGAATCGATCCTCGAGATGGCCAGGACCTGCCGCCAGTGCAATGATCCGACCTGCATCGCCGGCTGCCCGGCCCGGGTGAACATCCCCGAGTTCGTGGGGCACATTGCTGCCGGCCGCTTCCGCGAGGCCTATGAGTCGTTGCGGGCCCGGAATGCTCTGGCGGCGATCTGCGGGTACGTATGCCCCGCCGAAGTGCAGTGCGAGCACGCCTGCATCAGCCGGCACTATACCGAGAGCGTACCGATTCGCCACCTGCAACGCTGGGTGGCGCGCAAGGCGGTCGAGGAGGGCTGGACGGCCGAACCGCGCCCCCGAGGTCCGGGCAGCGGGAAACGCGTGGCCGTGCTCGGTACCGGGCCGGCCGGGATTTCCGCCGCCGCGGCCCTGGCCTCGCTGGGTCACGAGGTCAGCCTGTTCAACCGCGGCGCCGCCCTGGGCGGGCAGGCGCAAGACACCATTCCCGCCGAACGCCTGCCAGCGGAGATCCTGCATCGCGAGATCCGCGATGTACTGGAGGGGAGCGGCGTCAAAGAGCACCGGCTGTTCGTCCGCATCCACCGGGGCTACAACCTCGATCACGTGCTGGGCGAGGGCTTCGACGCGGTCCTGATCGCGCTCGGGCTGAGCAAGTCCGTGCCGCTGCCGGGTTCCGAACGGCCCAAGTCCGGGGTGGTGAGCGCGCTCGAATTCCTCACCCGCGCGAAGGACGGCGCTCCGGTCTCGGGAACGGTGCTGGTGCTCGGCGGCGGCAACACGGCCATCGACGCGGCGCTCTCCGCTAAGTGCGCCGGCGCCTCCGATGTCGCGATCGTCTACCGGCGCTCGTTAGCCGAGATGCCGGCTTGGCCCGCGGAGCGCGACCGCGCCATCAAGGCCGGCGTGCACTTCCTCATCCTTACGGCTCCGCTGGCCTATGTCGCCGACCCACAGGGCAAGCTGACGGGCCTGAAGGCTGTGCGAACCCGGTTGACCGTGCCGGGCGCCGATGGGCGGCGCAGGCCGGAGAATATCCCCGTTTCCGAGCACGTCATTCCCGCCGACATGGTGATCGAAGCGATTGGGCAGCAGATCGACGACGAACTGGCTGAAGCGCTGATTGGTGTCGAGGTCACGAGCGACGGCCTGATCTGGACGCGGGAGGGAACGCTCGAGACGAGCCGTCCCAGCGTGTTCGCCGCCGGCGACATTGTCAACGGCGGCGCCACCGTGGTGCAGGCGGTCGCGGAGGGCGCCCGCGCCGCGCGCGAAATCGACGCGTTCCTTCGCGCTCGTTGAAAGAGGCTTCCGTGGATGAATTTGTCGACTATTACGAATTGATGCAAATCAGCCAGAACGCTGAGATGCAGACGATCCAGCGCGTCTACCGCATGCTGGCGGCGCGCTACCACCCGGATAATCCCGAGACCGGCCACACCGACACGTTTGTGCTGCTCAAGGAAGCCTACGACGTGTTGGGCGACCCGGAGCAGCGCGCCGCCTACGACAAGTTGTGGGACAAGCGGCGCAACCAGCCTATGCCGGTCTTCGAGATGAAGGAGTTCGTCGTCGGCATCGATGCCGAGGTGAACCGGCGCCTGGGGGTCCTGTGCCTGCTTTACAACCGCCGCCGGGAGAGCCCCGACCATCCCGGCCTGTCGCTGCTGGACTTGGAGTCGCGCATGTCGGTGCCTCGCGAGCATCTGGAGTTCACGGTCTGGTACCTCCGCGACAAGAGCTACGCGCGCCGGGATGAGTCGAGCAGCGAGATCCTGATCACCTCGGATGGCGTCGATTTCGTCGAAGGCAACCTGCCGTCGAGCCGAATCGTGTACAAACTGCTCAAATCGGGAGACCGGGCAGAGCCGCACCGCGGCCGGCCGACGAACGAGGCGCGATAGCAGGTCGCTCCCGGGGCCGTGACGCGCAGTGTAGAATAGCCGCTTATGCCCCGCTTGATGTACCCTGTGTTGCTGTTCCTGCTTGCCGGTTCCGCCCTGCCCGAGGAGACCTACAAGAAGCCGCCCAAGGAAATCCTCGAGGTCTTGAATGCGCCCGTCACGCCGATGGCGGTCGTCAGTCCGGCCAGGGACACCATGCTGCTGGCCGAGCCGCTGCGCTACCCATCCATCGCCGATCTCGCACAGCCCATGCTGCGGCTGGCGGGCTTGCGCATCAACCCCGATACCAACGGGCCGCACCAGCCCTTCACGATCGTCTCGCTGGCGGTCCAGAAGATCGCCGGAGGCCCGGCGGTGAGCGTCGCGCTGCCGCCGGCCGCCAAGCCCGGCATGCCCGAGTTCAGCCCGGACGGCAAACTGTTCGCCTTCACCAGCAGCGCTCCCGGCGGCGCCGAATTATGGGTCGGCGACACCGCCACGGCGAAAGCGCGCCGCCTGGGGACCCTGCGGCTCAACACGGCATACGGCGATGCGCTCCAGTGGATGCCGGACAGCCACACGCTCCTGGTGCGGCTCGTCCCAGCCACTCGCGGCAAGGCGCCCGCAGAGCCGCGCGCGCCGTCCGGACCCACCGTCCAGGAAAGCTACGGCAAGGGAGCGCCGACCTGGACCTTCCAGGACCTGCTGAAAAACCCCCACGACGAGGACCTGTTCGACTACTACACCCAGGCGCAACTGGCCTTCGTCGACAGCGCGAGCGGGCGGGCGGCCCCCGTGGGCAAGCCTGGTATCTACGAGACCGCCGCTCCCGCCCCCGACGGCAAGCACCTGCTGGTGGCGCGCATTCACCGGCCATATTCCTATCTCTATCCGAGCGAGTACTTTCCCAAGGAGGTCGAAGTCTGGGACCGTGCCGGCAAGGTGGTCTACAAGCTCGCCAGCCTGCCGCTGGCCGACGCGGTTGCGATGGACGGCGTGCCCACCGGCCCCAGGGACTACGAATGGCGGCCGAACGAGCCGGCCACGCTGGTGTGGGCCGAGGCGCTGGACAACGGCGATCCCAAGCAGAAGGTGCCGCACCGGGACCGGCTGCTGATGCTGAAGGGGCCGTTCCACGGCGCGCCGGTGGAAATCCTCAAGACGGGGCAGCGCTTCGTGAATCTGAGGTGGGGCGAGCAGGGCGGCCTGGCGCTGGTGACCGACTATGAGCGGGAACGCCGCTGGATCCACACGGTCTTGATCGACGCCGACCGGCCGTTGGAGCCCGCCCGGGTCATCTGGGACCGCGATCTGCGCAACCGCTACAACGACCCCGGCACGCCGCTCATGCGCATGCTCGCGACGGGACACCGCGTGCTGCTCCAGCACGGCGATTCCATCTTCCTTTCGGGCGCAGGCGCCTCGCCCGAAGGGGACCGGCCGTTCCTCGATCGCCTCAATCTCCAAACGCTCGCCTCCGAGCGCCTCTTTCGCTGTGGTGCGACCGAGTTTGAAAGCGTCGTGGCGGTGGTCGACCCCGCCGGGGTAAAGGCAGTGACACGGCGCGAGTCGCCGAGCGAGCCGCCCAACTACTTCCTGCGCACGCTGGGGGAGAACGGGGCAGCGCAAGCGATTACGAAGTTCCCCGATCCGACACCGCAACTGCGCGGGATCAAGAAGCAGATCGTGAAGTACAAGCGCGCCGACGGCGTGGACCTATCTTTCACGCTCTATCTGCCGCCGGACTACAAAGAAGGCACGCGGCTGCCGACGGTCGTCTGGGCCTACCCGCTGGAGTACAATGACCCGGCCACGGCCGGCCAGGTATCCGGCTCCGCGCAACGGTTCACGCGCATCACGGGGAGTTCGCACCTGTTCTTCCTGCTGCGTGGGTACGCGGTGCTCGATAACGCCACGCTGCCGGTGGTCGGCGATTTCAAGACCGTCAACAATACCTACATCGAGCAGATCGTGGCCGGCGCCAAGGCCGTGATCGACAAGGCGGCCGAGATGGGGGTCACCGATCCCAAGCGGGTTGGCGTGGGGGGCCACAGCTACGGCGCGTTCATGACCGCGAACCTGCTGGCCCACTGCGATTTGTTCCGCGCCGGCATCGCCCGCTCCGGCGCCTACAACCGCACCCTCACTCCGTTTGGGTTCCAGAGCGAGCGCCGGACCCTTTGGGAAGCGCCGGAGATCTACCTGAAGATGTCGCCCTTCATGTCCGCCGACAAGATCAAGGCGCCAATCCTGCTGATTCACGGCGAGGCGGACGACAACGCCGGCACGTTCCCGGTTCAATCCGAGCGCATGTACCAGGCGCTGCGGGGCAACGGCGGGAAGGTCCGGCTGGTGGTGCTGCCGCACGAGGCGCACGGCTACGCGGCGCGGGAATCCATCGAGCATACGCTCTACGAGATGATCACGTGGTTTGACAAGTATGTGAAGGAGGCGCCGGCGCAGTAGGGGCGGCGCAGGAAGCTCATGCGCAGGGCAAAGGTATGGTTGGTCTGGTTGGGTTGTTCCACGCTGTGGGCGGGGGGCGGGCCGGCGGTTCGCGCAGTGGCGTTTACCAAGGACGGAGCGAACCTGGTGGCGGGGTACGAGGATGGCCGGGTTCTGGTTTGGACGGTGGGTGAGGCGGGGGAGGCGGCGCGGTGGGATGGGCACAAGGACGGCGTCTATGCGGTCGCCGTCATCCCCGGTGGCAAACTGGTGGCGACTGGCGGGGACGACGGCTCCATCGCGCTCTGGTCGTGGCCCGAAGGGTGGCGTGTAGGCACCCTGGAAGGCCACCAGGAGGCGGTGCTGGCGCTGGCGGCGACCCCGGACGGCAAGTTGCTGGCCTCTGGATCGGGGGACGCGACCATCAAGCTGTGGGCGCTGCCTGGAGGCAAGCTGCTGGGCACGCTGGAAGGGCATCGAGACGCGGTACTGAGCCTGGCGATCTCTCCCGACGGCAAGACGCTGGCTTCCGGCTCAGCGGACGCCGAGATCGGCCTGTGGTCGCTCCCGGAGGGGAGGCTTTTGGGCCGGATGAAGAGAGGCAAGTTCAAGTCACTGAAGTCGGGCATCCTTAGCGCCACACCCGGCGTGGGCAACGCGACTGCGGTCGGAGTGCGGGCGCTGGCATTCAGCCCGGACGGCGCCAGACTGTACAGTTCAGGTCTGGAGATCAAACGTGCCCCGGGAGAGCCGGCACGGGGTGCGGTGCGCGTGTGGTCCATCGAGGACCGGAGCATGGAGCGGGTCTTCAAGGAACATCTGACCATGGTAACGTCTCTGGCGGTATCGCGGGATGGCAAGACGCTGGTGTCCGGCTCCTCGGACCGGACCGTGAAGCTGTACCCGCTGCCGGGCGGCGAGGGACCGGCGACTCTGACGCACCAAGGCACGGTGTACACGGTGGCGGTGTCCCCGGACGGCAAGACCATCGCCACAGGCGACAGCACCGGTGCGATCCAACTGTGGGACTTGGGCGGCAAGTCTCCCAGAAACACGCTGCGCGATCCGGCGGCACGTCAGGAGGGGAGCAGCCTCTGGCCCTTGCAGTCCCAGGATCGGAAGACGTACCTGAAGTTTGGCTACGTGGATCGGGCAGGTTCCTATCGCATTGCGCCCAGGTTCGATGATGCGGAAGATTTCTCGGAAGACCTGGCGTTGGTCAAGATCCGGAAACAGTTGATCTTTGTCGATCCGGCGGGAAAAGAGGCAATTACCCTGCCTCCGTGGGTGACCGAGTGCGGGACGTTCCAGGGGGGGCTGGCGCGAGTCAAAAAAGGCAAGCTCACCGGTTACATCGACAAGGCGGGGAGGAGCGTGATCGAGCCGCAGTTCTCGCAGCCGAAGGCGAGCGAGCGCAGCCTCGAGCTGGGGGGCGCCACGGCGGTCATGCTGTTTTCAACGGCCTCCCCAGGGTTCTCCGAGGGCCTCGCGGTGTTTGAGAAGGAGAAGAAACAGGGGTACATCGACAAGAACGGAAAAGTGGTCGTTCCGGCCCAGTTCGATTACGCTTCTGGGTTTCGCGAGGGCCTGGCGCTGGTCAGCATCAACGGGAAGTGGGGTTTCATCGATCCGGGCGGGCGCATGGCGATCCCCGCGCAGTACGACGAAGCGACGCATTTCTCGCAGGGACTGGCGGCGGTGAGGACGGGCCGGAGCTGGAGCTACGCGGACCGGGCGGGGAAGAAGATCCTCGCCGTCGAGTTCGATGAGGCGCGGGCGTTTTCCGAGGACCTCGCGGCGGTGCGTCAGGGCAAGCTGTGGGGCTACATCGACCGCACCGGGAAACTCGCTGTCCAACCCCGGTTTTCCTCAGCATGGGAATTCCAGGAGGGACGCGCACTGGTCGCAGACAAGGAACCGCCGAATTGGGACTTCGGGTTCATCAACCGGGCGGGCAAGCTCCTCGACACGCTCTGGTATCGCGGGGCGGGCGATTTCCGCGGGGGGTTGGCACGGGTGGAGGCCATGTACAGCCGAAGCGAGCGCCACAACAGCGTGCTCATCGACCGCACCGGGGTGATCGTGATGGACCCGCAGGCGGTGTTGGCCGCCGGCGGTCTCTGACCCGCCCTTCTCACGCAGGATCGTGACGAGGGCGGGTCTGAAGCTACTGGACCGTGAACTCGTGCTTGGATTCGACGGCCTGGTTGCCAACCTCGTCGCGCAGCGTCAGTAGGATCGTGTACGTGCCGGGCCGTACCTCGTTGGTCAGGTTCAGACTGAACGTGCCGGGCAGGTAGCGTTTGGGGTAGAAGGACTGGCCCTGCTCGATGGCGGCCTTCGGCTCCGAGTACACGGTCCTTCCGGACGGGCCAAGCACGGAGACTCCGTAGGAGACCTGCAAGCCGTTCTTCTCCCCGAGTTTGTACCCGACTATCTCAAAGCGCACCCACACCGCATTGCCGGGCCGGTAGGTTGGCGGCTGGAGTGGCTGCAAGTCGTCCTCGCTGCGCAGGAAGCGGACATTGCGCGCCACCAGCGTGTCGCTGGGTGAAACCTGCCGCCCGCGAACCGGGAAGTGCACCTCCGTCTTAGCCTCCTGCGATGCCAGCAGGTCCTCGACTACGATCACGATGCGGTAATCGCCCGGGGGGGCCAACGGCGGGATGAGGAAGCTCTGCCGCACGATCGGCATCCAGTTCTTGTCCTCAGCCGAGACCGTGGTCCTGATTTCCTGCCGCATGGTCGCCACGAGAGGAACGCCCTGCGGGTCGAAAGCGTCCATGCGGCAGACCAGGTTCACCTGGGAGTCTTCCGACTCCGACACCTGATATCCGCTCACCAGGAAGCTCAGGAAAACGCTCTCGCCGGTTGCGAAGCCGGTGCCGGGCGCTACAGCAGGGCCATCTTCGTACTGGTGCAGAGCCGGTTTGAGGATAGCGAGTGGTTTGGGAGGCACCGAGGCCCCAACCAGCGCAACACATGAAAGCACAGTGGCAATCGGCGCTCGCAGCATGGTTTAGAGGTTCCTTGCTATGGTTGCGGGGTGGGCGGTGGGTTCGCCGGCGTCGGGACCGGGGATCCTAGTTGCAGCGGGATTTCCACCAGCGCCACCCTCTCGTTCTCCGGATCGGCATCGTTGACGAGCCGCAGCCGGTGAGTCTCCAGCGGCACGTCGAACAGCAGGCGGCCGCGCTCGGTTTGTGCCGCTTTCACGGTCCGCAAGTACCCAAGCCAAACCGAAAGCCCCTCTCCGTTGGTCAGCTCCTCATACGTCGTCCCCCGGTAACCTTCCAGGCGCAGGGCGGACACGCCGGACGTGCCGGAGCCGCTGTTGGTAACCGATAACCGAATCGCCAGAAACCGCTGCTTCGGCGTGCCCACGTTCGGGGGATCGCCCAGTTGATCGAACCATTCGGCGTCGAGGACGGTGTAGATGAGCGGATCCACCTACACCGCCTCGCCCATCGGGTGGACCGAGGAACCGGTCCGGGATGCACCCGAGGAGCATCCAAACGCTAGCACACACAGCACGACTCCAGCACCAGCAGCCGAGACTTGACGCATCCGCAACTCGTTCTCCGCCTCACATCCTAGCAGAACCTGGCCCGGGAAGCCCAGCCGACGGGCTTAACCCGCCCTTCTCACAAGATCTACTGCGGCGCGCGATGAGCCCATGTCTACTTCGTTGCGCTCGGGCGACGTCCTCGACGTACTGTCAAGTACGCCTCCGGGCGTCGCCTCTCGCCCGCCTCGTATCCACTGGCTTCCTCACGCGCCTCGCCACGATCCTGCGTGAGAAGGTCGGGCTAGTGGAACAGAATCCGCACGCCTTGCAGGATCGCAGCCGCGCCCGCCACGCCTGTCAGCGCCGGCCCGAACGCCGGCACACCGCGCCGCCACTCCCCGTGGACGGCGTGAAACCCGAGATAAAGGAAGCTCCCGCCCGCGAGCGCCAGCGGGTAAGTCACCCAGTTCACGCCCGAACGATCGGCCATCGCCGATTCCAGCACCGCGCCGAGGAACGTACACGCTTCCGCCGCCACGCACCAGGTGAGTGCCGCGAATCGCGACCGGATCGAAGCGCGCAGCATGATGCCCAGGGCGATGCCCTCGGGAATCTTGTGCAAGGTCACGCCAGCCAGAACGGCCGTGGCCAAGCCCTGAGCATGCTCCTGCTGCGAGGCAGCGATCCCCAGGCCGTCGAAAAGGCTGTGGAGGGAGGCCGCGACCACCAGCGGCAGGGCGAAGCCGTGCAGGACGGTGACGCAGCGCTCGTGATCGTGCGTATGGGAGCAAGATGGGCATACTGGGTACACATAGCGACCCACGGCCCAGAGGAGCGTCACACCGGCCGCCAGCAGAGCGGCGCCGACGCCCCATCCGTGCCTCTCCGCCAGCTCGGGCAGCACCCCGATGACGGCGATCCCCATCAGCAGACCACCGCTGAACGGCACAATCCTGCGTGCCGAGCCGATCCGGGAACACACGCCAAGGGCGGCGCCAGCGATGCCGATCCAAGTCGCGAGGAGCGCGGGAAGCGGTCCGGAAGCGGATGAAAGCACGGGCAAGCGAATCTACTCTAATGTAACACCGGTGCGCCCAGCTTCTCGGGCCGCTCTACCGCTGCAAAGTGAAGCTAACGTCCACCTGGGTGGTGACTTCCGTTGGCTCGCCGTTCAGCATGCCGGCCTGGTACTTCCACTGACGCACTGCGTCTTCGGCGGCTCGTCTCAACAGCGGCGGCCCGCTGACGGCCCGTGCGGCCCTGACCCTCCCGTCTTTGCCGATGGTCGCTTCCACCTTGACGGTGCCGGCAACTCGGGCCTGGCGTGCCAACTGAGGATAGGCGGGCGGAACGCGGCTGATAACCCTCGCTTCCTGCACGTTGCCGCCGACCTTCAAGGCAGCCGACTCCGACGGAGCAGCGGGTGGCGTCTGAACCGCGCCTGGGGCGGGCTTGGCAGGCGCCGGCTTCGTGACCGCAGAGGGCGGCGGCACCACCGGTGTGGTGGGCGCTAGATTCACCCGGGCGGGAATCGCCGGGTTTTGGCGTTCTATCGGGGGCGGTTCGGGGAATGTCACCGTGCCAGGCGCCGACGCGGGCTTCGCTTCAGCGACCTTCACGGGAGCGCTGGGTTTCGGCTGCTCGACTGGCGGGGTCGGGGTCTGGACGGAGACCGGAGCGGGGGTGGAAGTCTGGGGCGGCGGCACCGAGGTTGCGGACGTTGGCAGTCCCTTTGGTTCGGCTGCCGCCACCGGCTTGGGCGGGGCCTGCTGCATCAAGGGCGACGGCCGCCCGGCCAGCACGCGAACCGACTCGCTCTTGCTAATACCCCTCTTCTGGTCGTTGACTTCCAGCTTGAAACTCACATCGTTGGTAATCGGCGCGTACACTACGCTGCCGCCGCGGAGCTGGCCGACATCGACGGGCACGTCTTCCGTGTGGTCGCCGTCGGTGATGGTCAGGGTGGCGGTCTGCGCGGTCTTGACGAGATCGGCGTCCCGGTTCCAGCTCAGCACCAACTGGCCGGCGTTACGCTCAACCTTGAGGGCGAGCGATGTGTCGACGGGCTTGACTTCGGGTGCCACCGTCCGTAGGCGGTAGACGTAATAACCTCCGGCGGCCAGCAATAGCACGACCACGATGGCCGCCCACAGCCAGATCTTCCCCCGCTTTGCGGGTTCCTCGGCTGCGGCTAGCACTGGCTCTTCCGCCTTCACGGGAGCCACGGCCGGGGCGGGTTCGAGCTTTGCCGGGGCGGCGGCGACCGCCGCGCGCTCCTCCTTGCGTTCTTCCCTCTTCTGGGCGACGGGAGCGCGTTCCTCCTTGCGCTCTTCCTTCTTTTCCGCGGGGGGCGCGGGAGCGGGCTCCTCGCGCTTCGCGACGATCGGCTGGACCGGCGGTCGCTCCTCGCGCTTGGGGGGTTCCTCTGGCTTCGGCGTCACCGGCTGCGCCGGCTTCGCGACCGAGGGGACGGGGATAGGCCGTTCCTCTCGCTTCGGAAGGATCGGCGGGCGCTCCTCGCGCCTGGCGGTCACCGGCGGAGGGGCAGGCTCCTCACGCTTGGGAGCCAACGGTGGAGGGGCAGGCTCCTCACGCTTGGGTGCGACGATAGGGGCGGCAAGACGCTCCTCGCGCTTGAGGTTCAGCGGCAGGGGAGCGGGACGCTCTTCGCGCTTCGGCAAGATCGGGGGCGGGGCTGCGCGTTCCTCGCGCTTGGGCGGGGCCGCAGGCTCCTCGCGCTTGGGCGGGGGCGGCACCACAGCCGGTCGCTCCTCGCGCCGGAAGCTCAGCGGCGCAACCGGGGGACGCTCCTCGCGCTTGGGCGGAATGACCGGCGGCGGGGCCGGCTCTTCACGCTTGGCGACAGGAGGCTCATCGCGCTTGGGAGGGACCACGACCGGCCCGAGTTTCGGCTCTTCACGCTTGAGCGCTGGCGGCGGCGACAGCGGGGGCCTTTCCTCGCGTTTGGGGACGACTACCGGTCCGGCCCGCTCTTCCCGCGCCACGGGCGCCGGTGCGGCCGTCGCTGCGGACTTGTCCTCACCAGGCTGCACGATCAATTGGGGAAAGCCCTTTTGGAGCTCCGAGCGCCGGAACGGGAACTGAAGAGGCGACTCGGGCGGAATGCGCCCGTCTTCCCACAGGAAGAACCCGGCCGTGCTGGGCTTCATGGCGAACGGCTTGACCAGCAGGAACACGCAGTTCGGGTCGGAGAAGAACTCCTGGGCGATGGCTACGTCTTCGTCTTGGTCGATGACCAGGTCCTTGCGGGTGTTGCTGCGGAAGAACCCCACGACGGACAAGGGGCTGCTCTTCAACCGCTGCAATACTTGCCGGAGCTGGTCTTTGTCGGGATCCGAAAGAAGATACAAGGGGCCACGGCTGTAGTCGCACGTGACGGATTCGTAGTTCTCGACAAAGACGGTTCGCTTGTCGGCGCGAGCAATCCGCCCGAGCAGGATTCCCCCAACTTCCGAGCCGCGCTTGGTGACCGCCTTAAAGCTCTCGATGACCTCGCGCTCGAGGCGGTCAATCAGATCCAGGCTGATCTGAATGCAAGTCGACTTAGTGGGAACCTCCCAGCGAAAAGAGGCCGTGACGGGCGACGGGGAACCAACCGCCTCGGCCGGGATGGTCGAATTAGTCATGGAGCGTCCTCCCCAACACGAATTCCGGGGTATGCGTCGGTTTCCGATTTTACATGAAAATGGCCGGGTTTACCACAGACTTGACGCGGATTCGAGCCTCCGAACACGTTTGGATCGAAGCCGTTGCGCGATGCAATGCGTGCCGAAAAGCGTAGCACTAGCAAGAAAGTAATTATCACCTTGTAGCCCAGCGGTACTAACTATCGCCTAGTGCCAGGTGATAACTCGGCGGCGTCACCCCATTACGTCCCGCCCGATACCCCTCGTGTTGGCGTCGAATCCCCCCATACCGATAGGAGTACCGGGAAGTCCAGCAACGCCCGCTCCTGGTGGTCCCGCCGCAGGTAAATGGTTTTCGGCGTTGGCGTTGTACAGGGCGGGCAGGCGCTTCCGGGTCTCCTTTCAGGCCTGGCGCCCTATCGCCGTCCAGATCGGCCGCCAGCCTCTCGGGTCGAGAGGACAGCAACACACAAACGCACAGCCGGTACCAGTACGGCAACCTGGTACTCTTGCCGTTTAGAACAGCGGCCGGAGCGCCTCGGAGGCCCCTCCGGCTGGGAATCCGGCGCGCCTCGGCCGGCCTTTCCACGGCAACGTCGCAGGCGCCGCGGGACTCAGGACCCGGCTTGAATCCGGCGCAGCGATTCCGTGAACGGCGGGTGGGCCACGCCGCGCTCGGTGATGATGGCCGTGACATACCGGTTGGGCGTGACGTCGAACGCGGGGTTTGCGGCGGCGGCACCCTCCGGCGCAACCTGGACGCCGAAGACGTGCGTCACTTCCCGCGGCGGGCGCTGCTCGATCGGGATCTGGTCGCCGGATTCGAGCGACAGGTCGAGGGTGGAGACGGGTGCGGCGACATAGAACGGGACCCCGTTCTCATGCGCCAGAACGGCCACCGGATAGGTTCCGATCTTGTTGGCGACATCTCCATTTGCGGCAATCCGGTCGGCTCCCACTACCACGCAGCCGATCCGGCCGGATTTCAGAAAGTGCCCAGCCATGCTATCGGTGATGAGGGTGGCGGGGATACCGTCGTGCATCAGTTCCCATACCGTGAGCCGCGCGCCTTGCAGGAACGGGCGGGTCTCGCCGGCAAACACGTCAATTTTCTTGCCCGCGGCAACGGCGGCGCGGATCACCCCGAGCGCGGTACCGTAGCCCGCAGTGGCCAGCGCGCCCGCGTTGCAGTGGGTGAGCACGGTCTTACCGTCGGGGACGAGTTCCGCGCCGTGGCGGCCCATGGCTTGGTTGATGGCGATATCTTCGCGCCGGATCTCGATGGCCTCGGCCACCAGGCGCTTGCGAATCTCCTCGACGGGGCATCCGCGCAGCGATTGGTACAGCCGCTTCATGCGCTCGATCGCCCAGAACAGGTTGACCGCGGTGGGGCGCGTTTGGGCAAGCGTGTCGCAAATCGTCTGGAACTCCGCGTCGAGGTTATCCGCGCGGAGCGTGCCGAGCGCGACGCCCATCGCCGCCGCGACTCCTATGGCGGGCGCGCCGCGAATCACCATGGACCGGATGGCCTCGGCCACCTCGCGGTAGTCGCGGCAGGTGACGTACACCTCCTCGCGCGGCAGGCGGGTCTGGTCGATCATGACCACGCCGTCATCCGTCCATTGAATGGTCTCTAGCATGTGTCAGCGAACCAATCCTTGTCTCTGGGCCACCAGGGTAATTGCGAACTGTGTCAGATTGTAGGCGGCATGCATGAGCGCGGCGGCGGCCGTCGAACCCGAGCGGTGGCGCATCCATCCAAAGGCCGCGCCGGCAAGAAAGATGATCACCAGCCGCTGCCAGTTCCAGGCGTATTGGAATCCATGCAGCAGCGCGAAGGGAATTGCCGCCGCCAGCACGCCGGTCAGGGCACCGAACGATCGCACGAGGAGTGGCATGAGGAATCCCCGGAACATCAGCTCCTCGCACAGCGGGCCAAGCGTCACCCCAAAAACGCCAATCAGCATCAGCGACGCACGGTCCTGCAATAAATCGTCGAGCGGCGTCTTGATCTCCGGCGGCCGCAACAGCACGCCGAGAAGGATCGCCGCCAGCGCGAGCAGGAGCCCCCAGCCGGCGCTGTCCCACAGCCCGCGGGGCGGCCGGAGCCAGGCCAGCGAGCGCCAGAACGGCCGGCCGTAGCGCAGCCGGATGAGCGCGTAGAGCGCCAGGAACCACACGCCGTAGAAAGAGAAGGTCAACAGGAGCGCGGTCACGGCCCGCTCCCGCGGGATCGGCGACGGCGGATGCGGCGTTGAACCGCCGCCCGAGACCATAGGGAGTATCAGCGGTAGCGCCAGCGTGGACAGCAGCGCCACGTCGAGCCAACCCCAGAAGGGGTACTTTTCCGGCTGCGGCTGCGGCGCAAGCGGCTGAGGATCGGTCATGATTCGCGCTCGATGAGGGCGGCCGCCAGCAGGGGCAGCATCAGTTCGTGGTGGCCGGTGAGCGCGATGCCGCGGCCGCCCGAGCCCGCGTGCGGACGCTCGACGACGTTCACCCTGGGGCGGTAGTGCTGTAGGAAATCCAGGTTCACCGTGGTGAAGTTCTCGAGCCGGAAGCCCAGGTTCCGCGCCACCGACACCGCTTTGAGGAAGACCTCCGGCATCACCACCGCGGAGCCCGCATTCAGGTACACTCCGCCATCGTTCAGCTCGGAAACCAGCCGGCAGAAGAGACGGAAATCGCGGTGCGTGGCGCGGCCGATCGCGCCCGGATCGGCGGCCGGGTGCGTGTGCGGCGTGTCGGTTCCGAAGGCTACGTGCACGGTCACCGGGACGGAGGCGCGGTAGGCCGCCGTGACCAGGCTGGAGGCGGCAAACCGCGGGTCGGCGGTCGCATCCAGCCGCCGCCCCAGCGCTTCGCCGATGCCCAGCGCGTCGCGGTCGCCCTCGGTGATCGCTTCGTTCATCTCCCGCCCGGTCTCCTCCGCCGTCCCGAACCGCCCGTCGGGGAGCACCGCTTCGACATCCTCGCTGGTCGAGCCCGCGATGGCGATCTCGAAATCGTGGATGGCAGCCGAGCCGTTCATCGCGAAGGCGGTGGCGTAGCCGCGCCGCATCAAGTCGATCAGCACCGGCGCGAGTCCGCACTTGATGACGTGCCCGCCCATGCCCCAGAGGATCGGTTTCCCATGGGCGCCCGCCGCGGCCACCGCATCCACCACCGCGCGGAACGCCTCGCCCGCCAGGACACGCGGCAAGCCCTCCAGCCAGCCACCGAGGCCGGCACCCTTCTCATGCGGCCGGGCGAAGTCCTCGAGGCGGACCTTGCCACCGCGGTCCCGGATAGGAATGGTCTTGAGCGCCGTGAAATCGAGTGGTTCCTTGTCGTATCGGCTCATGAGGGGCCTCCGTTCTTGCTGCGCAGGACCTTAGCCAGCGCCTGCCCGGTATAGCTCTTGCGGCTTCGCATCACCTGTTCCGGCGTGCCCACGGCCACGATGTGCCCGCCGGCCTCGCCGCCCTCCGGCCCGAGGTCGATGATCCAGTCCGCGGTCTTGACCACGTCGAGCTGATGCTCGATCACCACCACCGTGTTGCCCAGATCCACCAGCCTCTCCAGCACGTCCAGCAGCCGCTTGATATCGTCGAAGTGCAGGCCGGTGGTTGGCTCGTCGAGAATGTAGAACGTTCGGCCGGTCTGGCGCTTGCTCAACTCGCGGGCGAGTTTGATGCGCTGCGCCTCGCCGCCGGAGAGCGTGGTCGAGCTTTGGCCGAGATGAATGTAGCCCAGCCCCACGTCCACCAGCGTCTGGAGCTTGGACTGGATCTGCGGGATGTTCTCGAGCACGCCAGCCGTTTCCTCGACGGTAGCCTCCAGGATATCGGCAATCGAATAGCCCTTGTATTTTACCTGGAGCGTTTCATGGTTGTAGCGGCGCCCGCGGCAGATGTCGCAGGTGACGTAGACATCCGGCAGGAAATTCATCTCAATGCGCTTGAGCCCGTCGCCCTCGCAGGCCTCGCAACGTCCGCCCTTCACGTTGAAGCTGAAGCGGCCGGGTTTATAGCCGCGCTCGCGGGATTCCGGCAGCATGGCGAACAGGTCGCGGATGGGGCTGAACACGCCGGTGTAGGTCGCCGGATTCGACCGCGGCGTGCGGCCAATCGGGGACTGGTCGATTTGGATGACCTTATCGATATGCTCGAGCCCCTCGATCGAGCTGTGCGCCCCGGGTTCCTCGCGCGAATGGTGGAGCGCGCGCATCAGCGCCCGATAGACCAGATCGTTCACCAGCGTCGACTTGCCGCTGCCCGAAACCCCGGTGATCACCGTGAACGTTCCCAGCGGAAACTCGACATCGATGCTCTTGAGGTTGTGCTCGCGGGCACCGCGGATCACGAGCTTGTTTCCGCTCCCCAGGCGGCGCCGCGGCGGCGGCGGGATCTCCCGCACGCCCGACAGGTACAAGCCCGTGAGCGACGCCGGATTCTTCGCGATCTCCCCCGGCGGGCCGCAGGCCACCAGCCATCCGCCGAGCCGGCCCGCTCCCGGCCCAAGATCGACCACGTAATCGGCGCGCTGGATGGTCTCGGCGTCGTGCTCGACCACCAACACCGTGTTCCCCATATCGCGCAAGCGGACCAGCGTGTCCAGCAGGCGCCGGTTATCGCGCGGGTGCAGGCCGATCGAGGGCTCGTCGAGCACGTAGAGCACGCCGCGCAGCTTGGAGCCAATCTGGGTCGCCAGCCGGATCCGCTGCGCCTCCCCGCCCGCGAGCGTAGCCGCCGAGCGATCCAGGCTCAGGTAGTCCAGGCCAACGGCGGCCAGGAACTCGAGCCGGGCCCTGACCTCACCGGCGATGCGGCCGGCGATCTGCATCTCCCGCTCTGTGAATTCCCAGCTTCGCGTGGCGGGCAGGGCGCGCGCTACCGGCAGGGCGGCGAACTGCGCGATCGATACCCCCTTGACCGTCACTGCCAGGCTGCTGGGCTTCAACCGTCTCCCTTTGCAGCCGGGGCACTCGATGGGGGACATGTAGTCGGTGAGCCAGTCCCGATAGACGTCGGTTGCTTCCTCGAATTTCTCTTCCATCATGCGGAGAATGCCGGGGTAGCCATTGCCGCCCAGCATGACGAAATCCTGCGCCTTGGCGGGCAGTTCCTCGAAGGGCTTGGAGAGGTCGATCCGCTGCCGCCGCGCCGCCTCCGCCACGGCGTGGGCCAGGTGGGGCGTCGACGCCGCTGCGACCAGACCGCCGTCCAGAAGCGGTTTGGAGTAATCCGCGACCAGCTTCCCGGGATCGAAAGTCCACTTGCTGCCCAGGCCGGCGCAAGTCTCGCAGGCGCCGTACGGGCTGTTGAAGGAGAACGACCTCGGCTCGAGTACCGGAACGCTGGTGCCGCAATCCGGGCAGGCCAGCTTCTGGGAGTAGAGCCGCTCCTCGCCGTTCACCACCGCGACCACCACCAGCCCAGCGGCGAGCTTGGTGGCGGTCGCGATCGAGGCTTCCAACCGCTTCTCGATGCCCGGCTTCACTAGCAGGCGGTCGATAACCACTTCGATGGCGTGGTTGCGGCGCCGGTCCAGGAGGATCGGCTCGTCCAGCGAGCGCAGCGTGCCGTCGATGCGGGCGCGCAGGAACCCCTGGCGGGCCAGCTTCTCCAGGTCCTTCTTGTACTCGCCCTTGCGGCCGCGCACGATCGGCGCCAGAATCATGACCCGCTCATCCTGCTTCAGCGCCATGACCTGGCGGACGATCTGCTCGGTGGTCTGCTGCGAGATCTCCTGGCCGCATTCCGGGCAATGCGGCACTCCAATCGAGGAATACAGCAGCCGGAGGTAGTCGTAGATCTCGGTGATGGTCCCGACGGTCGAGCGCGGGCTCCGGTTGGTAGTTTTCTGCTCGATCGAGATCGCCGGGCTGAGTCCGTCGATCGAATCGACCTCGGGCCGCTCCATCTGGTCCAGGAACTGACGCGCGTACGGGCTGAGGGTCTCGACGTACCGGCGCTGCCCCTCCGCATAGATGGTGTCGAAGGCCAGCGACGATTTCCCGCTCCCACTCAGACCGGTGATCACCGTGAACGTATTTCGGGGGATTTCCACATCGATGTTCTTGAGGTTGTGTTGTCTCGCCCCGTGTACGGTGATACGGTCCAGCATGATGAGGGATGGCGACAGAACGCCAATTTCCTATTTTCCCGCGCGCCGGAGGAGGGGGTCAAACGGGACCGATCCACGCCGGCCTGGGCCATTCGGGGCTCCCGCGCGTAAAGCGGGATGGTCGCGTCATGTCCGCGCGGAGGTGCACCCCTGCGCGGGGTACTCCCTGGAACTAACCGCCCAAAAGTAATGTGAAGTACCAGGACTGTTCCCCTCCCGAATTCCGGGTTTTGCTATTGACCTGGAATGCGGCTGCCACTAGATTATAAGGAGTTTCGTGGTGGAACAGAGAAAAGCCAAGAGATTCGAGATGAAGCTGCCGCTGAAGGTCGTGCGGAATGGCGTTCGACCGTTCACCGGCGCCGGGGAGACCAGGAATCTCAGTTCCGCCGGTGTGCTGTTCGCCTCGGACACGAAAATCGAAGTCGGCGAACCGATCGAGTACGTGATCACGCTGTCACCCACCGGCGGGGCGCCGAATCCTGTCGACCTGCATTGTCTCGGCAAAGTGACGCGACTCGATGCGACGGCGCCGGAGTGGCACAACGGCTCTCTCCCCTTCGAAGTGGCCGCCACCCTGGAACGCTACGAATTCGTCCGTACGCAGAGAGCCTGAAGCCGCCTCGGTTTGTCAACAATCCCTTAGGTTTCAGTTCGTTGGCACGCTCAGGCAGACCCGGCTAGGCGGGCGCCTCAGCGGGTCGCCCAGTAGGCGCGGTGACCGATGTAGTCCTGGTCCGGGAGATTTGCCAGAATCACCCGCCGCAACTCCAGAATGTCTATATCCCCCTGCTTTCGATAGAGCACCTTGCCATCCGGCGCAATCAGCATGGTGAACGGCACCCCGGACTCCCATTTCGGATCGAATGCCGCCTGCATTGCATACGTGTCCTCGGACGCGAACTGCAGATTGCGGCCGGAGGCGTGTTGTTTTTCGAGCTCTTTGATGACGCCTGGCCTCTCGTCCGGCAGGTTCGCCGCCACGGTGACAAAGTCGAAGTCGCGCCGGCGGAACATTCGGTAGGTCGTTTCCAGATCGGGGAACTCGGTGATGCAGGGCCCGCACCAGGTCGCCCAGAAGTTCACCAGCAGAACCTTGCCCGTCGGGTTCTTTCGAAGGTTGCGCAGATCCTCGGCGGAGGCCGGGTCGAGCCGAACCGGTTCGGCTTCGATCTTCTTCAACTCCTCCAGACGGCCGGATCGCTTCGATTTCCACTTGGTGGAGCAGCCGAAAACGGGGGTATGTCCCACCGGCACCGGCTGGCCGGCCAGCAGCGCCTCGATGGCGTTGCGCGCATCCTGGGTCTTGACGAGGGATTCCCGCTGGCTGTTGTCCAGGCGCCCCTCGTAGCGCAGTTTCCGGTTCTCGTCGAAGATGAAGACGTGCGGCGTGGCCTTCGGCCCATACGCCCGTGCGACGGCCTGGGTCTCGCCATCATACAGGTACGGGAAGTTGAAGTGGCGGTACTCGGCACGGATCTTCATGTCTTCGAAGCTGTCGCCCACATCCGTCCAGCCGAGTTCGTCCAGCCGGACGGCTTCCGGGTCGTTGGGCTCGATGGCGATGAAGGCCACGCCCTTGCTCTGGCAATCTTCCGCGAGCTTCTTGATCCGGTTCTCGTAGAGCTGGGCCGTGGGACAGTGGTTGCAGGTGAAGACGATCACCAACAGGCGGCTGGCCGAGTAGTCGCTGAGCCGGTGCGTCTTGCCGTCAATGCCCGGCAGCGAGATGTCCGGCGCGGGGGCGCCGAGTGCCAGCGTCGGATACGGCTCATCCGCCCCGAAGGCGGCCAGGGCCGGGATCATCAAGGGGAGAAATCGCCACATCGAGGGAACCTCCGTCGCAACCGAGTATAGCAGACAGGCCCCGACCACCCTGGTATACTGAGCAAAGAAAAGGCGAAGATATGGGCGACAATCTCTCCCTCGGTTTCCCGGAACCCGAACCTCTCGGCCTGAGCCGCCCGGCGGGCTTGCTGGCTGCTCTGACGCGCTTCCAAATGCTGAAGGGCGAACCCGGATCGGTCATCCGGGCGATTCACCATCAGCCTGCCAGCGCAGGGGAGTTCGCGGATATTCCGGAGACGGTCGATACCGCTCTGAAGGAAGCGCTCGATCAGCAGGGCATCGCGCGGCTGTACAGCCACCAGGCGGAAGCCTTCAACCTGGTCGCCGCGGGCAAGCACGTGGTGGTGGTCACCCCCACCGCCAGCGGCAAGACCCTGTGCTACAACCTGCCGGTGCTGAACCGCTTGATCGCCGAGCCGGACACTCGCGCGATGTACCTGTTTCCGACCAAGGCCCTGGCCGAAGACCAGCTCCACGAACTTCAGGAGGCGGTGGACCGAATGGGCTCCGGCATTCGGGCGTTCACCTATGACGGCGACACGCCGCAAGACGCCCGCAAAGCCATCCGCGAGCGCGCCAACATCGTCCTGACCAACCCGGACATGCTGCACGCCGGCATCCTGCCGCACCACACGCG
>JBEKMO010000040.1:0-45167 GCA_050008465.1 Bryobacteraceae bacterium | reverse complement strand
GGAACCAGCAGGACTGGGGCGCCCCAGCCAAGTGCCGTGTCCGCGTGCAGCCGGAGTTGAATCGGTTCATCGGCAAGTGCGCCGAGCGGGGGATCGTGGTGGCGCTCTCGACCTGGTTCCGCCAGGACGCCGGCAACCAGCGCCTCAAAATCGCCAGTCCCCGCGACCTCGGCCTGGTCTGGAAAGCCGCGCTGGACAGCATCCGGGCGGCGGACCTGCTGGGCAACATCCTCTACGTGGATCTGTGCAACGAGTTCCCCTTGCAGGTCTGGGCGCCTTTTACGCCGAAGGGCCTGCTGCGCGCCTCGCCGGAGGGTGTCCGGTGGATGGCGGAGCCGATTGCCATGCTGCGCGAGGCCTATCCCGAGCTCGCTTACACTTTCTCGTTCACGACAGAGTACGAGACCTGGCGGAAGCAAGACGTATCGATGCTCGATTTTCTGGAATTGCACCTGTGGATGACGCACTTCTCGGACTTCTACCAACGGGTTGGATATAACTACGAGAGGTTCGAGTCCAAGGGCTACGAGAACCTGGTCGAGAAGGCCGAGGCGCTCTACCGGTCGAGACCGGACTACTGGAAGAAGCGCCTCGAAGACGGCATCCGAACGCTGGCGGCCGAGTGGTCCGTTGCCAGCGGCAAGCCGCTGATCACGACCGAGTGCTGGAGCCTGGTGGACTACAAGGACTGGCCGCTGCTGAACTGGGATTGGATCAAAGAGCTGTGCGAGACCGGCGTCCGCGCGGCCGTGGAGACAGGACGGTGGGCAGCGATCGCGACCAGCAATTTCTGCGGGCCGCAGTTCCGCGGCATGTGGCGCGACGTCGCCTGGCATCGCAAGATGACCAGTGTCATTCAGTCGGCGCGCCTGGGGTGAGAGCGCCATACAAACCGGTGGCTCACCAGGAAGTTCGCCACCGAGCACGCCACAAACACACTGGTCCGAGCCCCGGCTGAAAAGTGACGTGGTTTGGTGTATCCTGATCGATGTCCGTTTCGGATACAGGATCTCAAGATCAAGAGATCCGATAAACCCAATATGGACAGATAGGGAGGCATCGCATGAAAACCGCTGGCATGATCTGTTTTGGGATCTTAACGCTGGCAACGGCCGGCGCCGTCGGCCAGGACGCCACCAGGCCCGCTCCGGATTCCAAGGCCCATGTGTACGTTTACCGATACAAGCAGTACATGGGCAAGGGCATCCGGCCGTCCGTCTACTGCGACGAGAAAGAAGTGGCGCGCATTCAGAGCGGGCGGTCTGTCGTCATGGGGCTGGCGCCGGGCAAACACAGTTTCCGGTCCAACGACAAACAGTCCCAGGTCGAAGTGGACCTCAAACCGGGGCAGGACTACTACATTCGCGTTGAAATCGCTACCGGTTTCTGGAAAGGCCACGGGCGTCTGATTTTCGTTATGGCCGAGCAGGGTGCCGCCGAATTCCGACAAATGAAACCGGTCGACAAGGACATGATCAAAGACGCCGAGTTTCTGGTAGACGCTCCGATCAAGTAGGGCAGAGGGCCTCAGCGGATAAACACGAACCGGTGGCTCACCAGGAAGTTCGCCACCGAGCACACGGCGATGGTAATCAGATTCGCCACGACGTACTGGACGTGGTAGCGTCCCACCAGCAGCCGCATGATGACGAGGTTCCCCAGGATCGACAGGCCGCCGTTGGTGAGGTTGAAGCGCAGCAGGCGGTCGAGCGTCTGGCGCGTCGAGGCGCTGGCGCGATCCGCCCAGGTGAAGCGCTGGTGCCAGAAGAAATTGTGCAGCACCGCGGCTTCGACCGCCAGCGCGGTCGCCACCAGGTAGTTCAGGCCCAGTCCGCTTACCAGGAGCGCCAGCACCGCGAGCTGCACCACAATGCCGGCCGCGCCGACCGCGTTGAACTTCAGCCAGCGCAGGCCCAGCCCGCTCCACGTTTCCCCCGATTTCACGGCAGCCGCTCAGCCCGGTACAGCGCGCGGGTGTTCCGGATCGAGGAGACGACGAGCATCAGCGCCATCCCAACGATCCCGATGACTCCGCCCACGTCGAACAGCCAGTACTGGCCGCCAAACAGCCGCACCACCGGGCGGAACAGAAGGGCGATGTTGCCGGCGGCCAGGAGCAGCCGCAGTTCGGTCGGGCTGAATTTCCAGAACGAGAGCTGAAACGTGCCTAGAGCGTAAGTCGCCAGGTAGGACTGGATGGAGAGCAGCAGGTAGACGATCAGCAGGCCGACGCCGACCCATTCGGTCATGTAGCCCGAGAACGCCATCCCCAGCAGCAGAAACAGCGTGCCGAAGGCGTCCGTGATGTGGTCGACGTAGAAGCCGTAGCGCGGCCGCTGGCGGTTGCGCACGCGCGCCAGCGTGCCGTCCAGGCTGTCGCCGAACCAGTTCAGGCCCAGCCAGAAGATCACCGCCACGAGCGCCAGCCGGTTCCACCGCGCCAGCCAGTAAGACAACCCTGCCAGCGCCATGGCGACGAACCCGATGAGCGTCAGATGGTCGGAATTGATGCACGCCGGCATCCGGTGCGCCAGCCAGATCAGCGCCTTCTTCTCGATCGGGGCCAGCAGGCTCGTCTGGTCCCGCGCGGCATCCTTGAATTCCTTCGTAGCGCCCATAAGGGCAGAGCATAGCAAAGAACCGCTCCCACGGTCGCGGTTCGGTGCTGGGGGCCGCGTGACAGCACCGAACCACGAGCGTAAGCGAGTGGACGTTATGCCAGAATGGAGGACTATGAATCCGGGCATCGAGAACATTCGCAGGCGCGGCAGCCGCATCGTGGCGGAAGGCAGCCACATGCTGCCGGCGGCGTCGCTGATGATCGCCGAGGGCGTCATCCGTTCGCTCGACGACCTCAAGCGGCCCTTCGTCACCATCGTCAATTCCTACACCAACCAGATCCCGGGGCACGCGCACCTGGACAAGATCGGTGCGGTGCTGCGCGCGGAGTTGAAGGCCCTTGGCTTCAATGTATGGTACGTGAACGTCGGCGGGGCGATCTGCGACGGCATCGCCATGGGCCACTTCGGCATGAGGTACTCGCTGGCCTCGCGCGAGCTGATCGCCGACCAGATCGAATCCATCATCGGAGCGCACCCCTGCGACGCCTGGATCGGCATCGCCAACTGCGACAAGATCGTTCCAGCCATGTACAACTCCATGGTGCGGATTAACATCCCGGCGGTGTACGTGAGCGGCGGCCCGATGCTGGCGGGCCCAGGCAATACCGACCTGATCACCGTGTTCGAGGCGGTCGGCAAGCACAGCGTGGGCAAGATGAGCGACGCCGAACTCCGTGCGCTGGCCGAGCGGGCCTGCCCGGGTTGCGGCAGTTGTGCCGGGATGTTCACCGCCAACTCGATGAACTGCCTCGGCGAGGTGATCGGCCTGGCGCTGCCTGGCAACGGCACCACTCCGGCGGAACGCTGGGCCGACGAGGGGAAAGGCGTCACCGAGCCCAACCCGGACCGCATCGCGCTGGTCAAGCAGTCCGCGCACGCGCTGAAACGCTGCCTGGACCGGAACATCCGGCCACTGGATATCGTGAACGAGCAGGCGCTGGTGAATGCCTTCGTGCTCGACATGGCCATGGGCGGCTCCACCAACACGATTCTGCACGCGCTGGCGCTGGCGCATTCGGCCGGCATCCCCTTCGACCTGGCGCGCCTCAACGAAATATCCGCTGCCACGCCGAACATCTGCAAGGTGTCGCCCAGCCGCCCCGAGGTGCACGTCGAGGACGTCCACCGCGCGGGCGGAATCCCCGCCATTCTCAAGGAAGTGAACCGCAAGAAGCACACCGGGTTGAAGCTCGATGTACCGACCGTCGCGGGCACGCTGCGCGACGCGGTCGTCCGCGCGCCCGATGCCGACGGCGACGTCATCCGGACAGTTCAGAAGCCATTTTCGAAAACCGGCGGCCTGGCGGTTCTGTTCGGCAACCTGGCGCCGAAGGGAGCGGTGGTGAAGGTCGCCGGCGTCGATCCGGGCATGATGGAGTACGAGGGCGCGGCGCGGATCTACGAATCCCAGGAGGACGCCCTCAGCGGCATCCTGGCCGGCCAGGTGAAGGACGGAGAAGTCGTCATAATTCGCTACGAAGGTCCGCGGGGGGGGCCTGGAATGCAGGAGATGCTCTCGCCAACCGCAGCGCTGGTGGGCGCGGGCGTGCGCGCGGCGCTCATCACCGACGGCCGCTTCTCCGGCGGCACGCGCGGCCTGTGCATCGGCCACGTGGCGCCGGAAGCCGCGGCCGGCGGCCCCATCGCCGCCATTCGGGAAGGCGATACCATCTACATCAACGCCAAGGCCTGCCGCCTGGAGCTAAAGGTCAGCGACGAGGAGATCCAGCAGCGCCTGGCCGCCCTGCCCCCCTTCGAGCCCAAAGTCAAGCGCGGCTGGCTCGCCCGCTACCTGCTCCACGTCACCAGCGCGGATACGGGGGCGGTGTTCGATATCTGAGCTTTCGCGTATGACCATTCAGACCGATCTGGTCTAAACCCGGATTTCCATTCTTACGACTTACTCGATAACCTCCGGAGATCGTCGGACGCCGTTATTTATGCGGGTTTCAATGCGATGAATACGCTCCGAAGGAACCATACCCAATAGGTGGCAAACAAAACCAGCCCTCTCAGCTCTTCTTCAACGCTTGTCTGAAGGTCGATTTCCAGGGATCGCGGGTCACCTCCGACGGTGGCCTGATTGTGGTGCTGGAGTTGGATGAGCGCCTGGGCTTCGGTGATCTCATCGTCCAGCACCTGACAGACTCACGCCGCGGTAAGAATACACAGCTTCCGCTGGCCGACTTGCTACGCCAGTCCGTCTACAGCCGCATGGCGGGCTATGAGGATGGGAACGATGCCGAGCGGCTTTCACAGGATCCGACCTTCCGCCTGATCGGTTTGGAGAAGATAGCAGGAGCAGAGCGCCTACAACGGCCACTTCGAGTCCCCCTGCTATCACCCGCTGTTGTTGTTCAATCGGGAGGGCGACTGTCTGGCTGCGAAGTTGCGCCCCGGCAACGTTCACAGTGCCGACGACCGGGAGGAACTGCTGCTGCCGGAGGGCCCAGAGGGCGCCCCGCGGCAACAGAAGCAGGGCAAGGATGTGGTCTTCCGCGCCGACGCCGCCTTCGCCAAGCCCAAGGACTACGAAGCGCTGGAGGAGCGCGGTGTGAGGTACGCCATTCGCATCCCGTCCAACGACAGCCTTGAGCGGGACATCGCCGAATTGTCAACGCGGCCTGTGGGTCGACCGGGCCACAAACCGGTGGTCTGCTACAACGGATTTCTCTACCAGGCGGCGAGTTGGACGAAGGCCCGTCGGGTGGTGGCGAAGATCGAGTTCCATTTTGGCGAGCTGTTCCCTCGCGTGAGATTCATCGTGACCAACCTGGAGACGGACAGTCGAGCGTTGGCGCGGTTCTCCAACAAGCAGGGGACGGCGGAGCAGTGAATCAGGGAAGGCAAGCAGGCGGTGAAGATGACGCGGCTGAGCTGCCACCGCTTCCGGTCTAACGAGGTGCGCTTGTGGTTGAGCGTGATAGCTTACAACCTGGGGAATCTCTGGCGGGGGGTGCCCTCTGGGCCCGGCGTTGCCAAACCGGATCGATAACTGGTTGTTGACGAGCCCGCAGCAGCGATTGGTGAAGACGGGTGGCCGATTGGTCAAGCACGCCCGGTATCGCTGGCTGCTGTTGGCGGAGAGCCACCTGACTCGGCGGCTCCTTGGAGGCATGCTGCCGCGGATTGCGGCGTTGGCGGTGCCAGCGGGGTAGAGGTTGGCCACTGGCAGGCAAGAATTTGGCAGAGATAAAGAAGCAGGGGCGGAGAGATGTCTGAGAAGTCGCTGAAAATGAGCTTGTTCCCGGTTTCCGTTTGCCGGGCAATAGGCGGGAATAGCCATCCGTCGGCTCCCGGAGGCGCTCGGGATGAAGAACTTCAACAAGTCCGCTACCAGCGGCGGCGGCTGGGTGTAGAATGGATCGAGCGGGAAGGCAAAATGGAAATCCTGGCTTGGCATCGTAGGCAGCGCCGTGACGGGATATAGTGGGCAAGAGGATGAGAAGATGATTTCGAAACTTGCGGTGACCGCCGTGTTAGCGGCGGGAGTAATCTTTGGCCAGCAGGCCGCGTCGCTGGCGGGACATACGCGCGACGTGAACGTAGTCGCCTGTTCGGCGGACGGAAAGAGGATCGCCTCCGGAGGCGAGGACTCGAAGACATTTCTCTGGGACGCTGCTTCCGGGCAGCAGATCGCGGCGACCGAGGGAGGCGGCGCGGTGCTCTCGCTCGCGATCTCGCCTGACGGCACGAGGATCGCCTCCGGTGAGCGCTATCACAAAGTGAAGCTGCTGGATGCGTCCGGCAAAGAGGTGAAGACACTGGAAGGCCACCAGGCTGCGGTCATCGCGCTGGCTTTCACCGCCGACGGCAAGGGTCTGATTTCCTTCAGCCTGGATGGCGGGATGCGTTTTTGGGACGCAGCCACGGGAGCGGCGCAAGGCGAGACCCAGACTCCGCGCGACAGCTATTCGACCGGCGCGTTCTCCGCCGATCGCCGTTGGTTCGCGGGCGGGACTTCGGGAGGCAACCTCCATCTCTACAACGTTGCCCTCAAGAAGGCCGGGCTCAAGCTGCAACCCGGGAATGGGGTTCGGGCCGTGGCGTTTTCCCCCGATGGCAAGACGCTCGCAGCGGCCCTCGGGGATTCAACGGTTCGAACGTTCGCCACGGCAGACGGCAAGGCCGGCGCTTCCACAGCGAACGTCGAGGGCAACGGACTTGCGTTCTCGCCGGACGGCTCGAAGATCGCGGTGGCGGGTCACGACAACGAGGTAAAGGTGATCGACGCCGCCTCTATGCAAGTGGTCGCGAGTCTGAAGGGACACGGCCGCACGGTGCGCTCGGTCTGCTTCCTGCCGGATGGCGGGTCGGTGGTTTCGGGCAGCTTCGACAAGACCGTGCGGATCTGGCCCCTGCGTTGATTCAAGCTTAGGTCAGACCAGAATATCCCGCACTACATCTCCGGAAATCCCCGATTAGGACCTTGCTGAAACGAAAGGGTCCCCGAATCAGGAGTGCTTCGCGGACGGACTTCTTCCGACTCGGAAGATTCGCGCCCCGGCCCGCCGACCCCGGACTTTCAACCTCAAGATCCTGCAGGAACCGGACAAACCAAAAGACTATTTCACACCAAGAGCAATCTGGCAGGCTTTTGTCTGTGCTGCGCCGTGTAGAACCTTGTGAGCACGAAGAACTGAGTCCTGCAATATCGTCAATATCCATGTGGATAACTTCCGCCGCGCGCGGCGGAGCGCTTTGTCTTGACGCACTTCCGGCGAACTGCGGGGGAAACCGCGCGCGTGGATGTCCACGGCTTTTTCCTGAGGCTAAGCCGCACAAAGCAAAGCACCAATATTTTTGTTGTCACGCGGGCGCGAGAGCGCGTTAAATAGGGAACGATGCGACGGGTATTGAAAAAGTCGAATCGAGAGCCGCGACCCCTGAAGCGTGCGCTTCGACATATTCGGGCCAACGTGATTGCGATCGGCGAACGCCTTCTGCTCGCGCTGTTCATCCTGGACGTGGTCGTGATCCACGTCAAAGCTATTCTCGGGAAGTAATCGTCTAGTGCGCTGTTACTCGAGTACTTTCGCATTCCCGATCACAGTACCGAACCGCGAGCTTCCCCGAGTCGGCCGCTCCTGGCCAGTCGCGGTTCGATGCTCTCAGACAGATGCATTTCAGCGACACTGCACCCCGCGAACTACGCGTAGCGCTCTGTCGAAGTTGGTCTCTGCGGCGTAACTGCCCGGACCAATCGCGGTTGGCGGCGCTCACTTGCCCGAAGAGTACAGATCGATCACCCGCTCGATGGCGCGGCGGCAGACGGCGCAGAAGCCCACCGGGTCGCGGCTGAACATGATGCAGTCGGTTTGCGGGCGGTAGTAGCCGCGCGACTCGTACATCGCCCCCTCGAAGGCCCCCACCTTGCCCGCGTTGGGAGCGGAACCGAGCAGCTTGGTTTCCAACTCCATTTCCCGAAGGAACAGGGCTTCCATCTCCTGCTCGGGGCGATGCCCGGCGCGGATGGCACGGCGCTGCACCTGGTACTGCTTCTGCGCCTCCTCGAAGGCTTCTTTGGGCCAGGGCGTGGCGAGCGGAGTGCCCGGCGCGATCAGGTCAGCCCACCGCGGGGCTTTGGAGTCGGCCGTCACATTCGGCTCCCAGGGTTCCAGGCGTTCGGTGGAAGGTCCGTAAGCCACGTCGGAAGTGTAGTACTCGTCGGCCAGGCCGGCGAAGTGGTGCGCAAACTCGTGCACGAAGAGATAAGCCGCGAACTGGTTGTCCGCGGCCACCGTGGCGTATAGGTTGAAGATGCCCCCGCCACCGTAAGTGCGGCCGTTCACGACGATCTCGATGAATTCGTACGGCGCCGCGGCCGCGATTTCGCGCAGGCGTTTGTTGCCGAACGTCAGGACGTAGCGCTCCGAGCCAAACGCGTCGTAGCTCGCGCCCAGCGGCGAGCGCCGGTAGATCCCGTCCGAGGGTCGCGAGACACCGCTCTCCTCGGCGGGCGTATCGATGGCCCACACGTTGAACGCGCTGCGCCTTTCCTTGAATGGCGATACGGCGAACAACAACTCGGTCAGCCGCCGCGCGTCGTTGTGCCATTTGTCCATCTCGGCGGCGGTGTACCCGTCGCCGAGCAGCAGCAAATCCACCTTGTCGCGTGGCTCCCCGTTCTTCATGACCGCCCAGACCTTGAACGCGGGCGGCGCGCTGCGGTCCACCGTGGGCGAGGCCGGATCCACCACCAACGACCAGACCTCGCGGAAAGCGTTCTCGCGGTCCCGCTTCTTGACGACCACCTGCACGGGGCCCGCCGACGCCGGGAAGCGCACGGACTCGCTGAACGCGCGCATTAGCGTCTTCGCCTCCGGCGTGGTTTCCCATTCCCCGTAGACGCTCGCGAAACCCCGGGAATACAGCAGCCGGTTGGTCTTCCGGTCGATGACCTCGAACAGGTATTTCCCCAGGTTCGTATCGTCGATGGACCGGTCGAGCCGCCCTGGCCATTCGCCCTCGAGCGCCAGCCCGTCCAGAGCGAAATGCTCTTCGGTGGCACTGCCGGTGTGAATGTAGTCGAGCCGCATGGTACGCGGCGCGGCGGCCAGCGCCGCCGCCAGCATGAGCGCGTGTGCAAACAAGGGAGCCTCCCGCTACATTTTCTCGAATTTTAGCGCGGCCGAGTTGAGGCAGTAGCGCAGGCCGGTAGGCTTTGGCCCGTCCTCGAACAGGTGCCCGAGGTGCGCGTCGCACTTGCTGCACAGCACCTCGGTGCGCCGCATGCCATGGCTCGTGTCGGTCTCGGTCCCGACGTTCTCCTCGGCCGCAGGCGCCCAGAAGCTCGGCCAGCCGGTCCCCGAGTCGAATTTCGTTTCCGAGGAGAACAGCGGGCTGCCGCAGCACGCGCAGCGGTACATGCCCGCATCGTGCCGGTCCCAGTGTTCGCCCGTGAACGCCCGCTCGGTTCCCTTGCGCCGCGCGATTTCGTACTGCTCCGGCGTCAGCCGTCGCCGCCATTCATCTTCCGTGAGTTCCAGTTTCTCGCCCATGAGTGTCTACCTGTACGGTAGCAGAGTCCGGGCGAGCGCCGGGTGGACTACAGCAGCTTTTCCAGCCGGGAGCCAGGCAGGATGATGGTTTCCGAGCGCTCGGGGCCGGTGGAAATTGCGCCGATCTCGACGCCGGTGCGGTCCTCGAGGAACTTCAGGTAGTCTTTCGCGCGCGCGGGCAGATCGTCGTAACGCGTGATCCCGGCGGTGGGCACGCACCACCCGGGCAACCTCTCGTAGACCGGCTCGACCGCGGCCATGGCCTCGGTGGTCGCGGGCATTTCGGCGGTTTCCTTCCCGCCGAGGCGATAGCCGGTGCACACCGGGATCTCGGAAAAGCTGTCCAGCACATCGAGCTTGGTGATCACCAGGCTGTCGAAGCCATTAATCATGGATGTGTAACGCAGCAGCGGGGCGTCGAACCAGCCGCAGCGCCGCGGGCGCCCGGTGACCGCGCCGAATTCGTTGCCGATCTGGCGCAGCTTGTCGCCGCTCGAGTCGTGGGCCTCGGTGGGAAACGGGCCGCCCCCGACCCGGGTGATATAGGCCTTCGAAACGCCCAGCACGCCGCCGATTCGGGTGGGCGGCACACCGGTGCCGGTCGCGACGCCGCCCGCGCCCGCACTCGATGACGTGACGAACGGGTAGGTGCCGTGATCGAGGTCCAGCATGGTGCCCTGGGCGCCCTCGAACAACACGCGCTTCCCCGCCCTGATGGCGTCGTTCAGCAGCACGGCGGTGTCGCAAACCATGGGGGCGATGCGCGCGCCGAACTCTTCGTATTGGCGCAGGGTTCCAGCTACGTCGATCGGCTCGCCGAGTTGGAAGGCGGTGCGCAGCACCTCCTTGTCCTCGGCATGAGCCTGGTAGAGCGCCCGGAAAGCCACCGGCTCGATGAGGTCGGCGATGCGGATGCCGCGGCGCCCCGCCTTGTCTTCGTAGCAGGGCCCGATCCCGCGCGAGGTCGTGCCGATGGCGCGCCCGGGCCGCGCTTCCGAGAGCCGCTCCAACAGCCGATGAAACGGCAGGATGACGTGAGCGCGGCTGCTGACGAACAGCCGGCCCCGGACCGGGATTCCGCTAGCCTCCAGGCCATCGACTTCCGCGAGCAGCGCCTCCGGATCGATCACCACGCCGTTGCCGATGACCGCCTGCTTGCCCTCGCGCAGAATTCCCGACGGCACCAGCTTCAGAATGATCCTTCGATCGCCGACCCACACGGTATGACCCGCGTTGTGGCCGCCCTGGTAACGGGCCACGACGTCAAAGCGTTCCGACAGGAGATCGACGACTTTGCCCTTGCCTTCGTCGCCCCACTGCGCGCCAAGCACAACAAGATTGCTCATGTTCTGGAACCGGAAGCTCCCATTGTAGCAGCCCCGCCGCGCGGCCTATGCTAGACTGCCCGCATCCGGAGTCGCAGAGGACTCGATCATGACCAGCCGGGAACGCGTCATCGCCATGCTGGAGGGCAGGCCCGTCGATCATCTCCCGTCGATGCCGATCACGATGATGTTTGCCGCCGATTGCCTCGGGGTCAAGTACGGCGAGTACGCCCGGGATCACCGGATTCTGGCGGAGGGCCAGATCAAAACGGCGGAGCAGTTCGGGTTCGACTATGTATCGGCGATCTCCGACCCCACCCGAGAGGCCGCGGACTACGGCGCGAAGATCGAGTGGTACGAGGACCAGCCGCCGGCAATCATCGAGAGCGAAGCGCTATTGAGCGAGAAGTCGATGCTGGCGCGGCTGAAGCCGCCGGATCCGATGGGCGGCGGGCGCATGGAGGATCGCGTTCACGGCATCGAGCTGTTGCGACGGCGGGCCGGATCCGACAAGTTCGTCGAGGGCTGGGTCGAGGGTCCCTGCGCCGAGGCGGCCGACCTGCGCGGGATCAGCCGCCTCATGCTCGATTTCAGCGAGGACCCCGAGTTCGTGCGCGACCTGTTCGAGTTCGTCCTGGGCACGGCAATTCACTTCGCGCGAGTGCAGATGGAAGCGGGCGCCGACATCATCGGGGTCGGCGACGCCGCTGCTTCCCTCGTCGGTCCGAGGATCTACCAGGAGTTTGTGTGGCCCTTCGAACGGCGGCTGGTGAACGCCATTCACGCGATGGGCGGCCGGGTGCGCCTGCATATTTGCGGGAATACCCGGAAGATCCTGGGCGGAATGGGGAAGCTGGGGTGCGACATGGTCGATCTCGACTTCCCGGTGCGGCTCGAAGAGGCGCGGGCGCAGATGGGATCCCGCCAGGTTCTGGCCGGCAATCTGAATCCGGTCAAGGACCTCTGCTACGGCACGCCCGATACGATTCGGCAAGCCCTCGCGGAATGCCGCCACCAGGCCGGGCCAAACTACATCGTGGCCGCGGGTTGCGAGATCGTGCGGGACACGCCACACGCGAACGTGCGGGCGCTGGCCGAGTTTGCACAGACGCAGAAGTGAGCGGCTTCGCCGGCGTTCCTATGCTACGCTGGCGATAATGCAGCTCTCCCAGGTTTTTGTCTCGCTCGGCGAGGATCTTTTCGCCCAGCTCATCCGGCAGATCTCCATCGGAAAACTCAAGACGTACCAGCTTTACGAAACGCTGAAAGCGCGCGCCCACATCGCGAAGCTCAACGTAGAGAGCCTGCGCAAGGGTACGCCGCGATTCTGGGCGCGGCTGAACGGCGGCGACGAGGAGTTCGCCAAGGACCTGGCCCAGGCCGTGCTCATCGCGCACATGGACCTGATCCGCGCGGTGCTCGATTCGCTCGGCATCCCCAACCGGGACGGCTTCTTCGAGAAGAACCTCGACGCGCAGCCGTACCTCACCGAGGGCTGGCAACAGCGCGTCTATGAGAAGTTCCACGGCGTCTATCCCGAACCGGTGCTGCGGCTGTACATCAACCACCTGGCCTGGGAACTGGCGAAAGAGCCGCAGACGTTCGTGCCGGCCGCGCCGTAACGCCCGCGCGATTTCGGCTAGAATGAGAGATCCGTTACTCATGCCGGGACCCACTCTATCGCTCGAAGCCGCTCTGAACGACATGGAAGCCCGTGCGCGCGCCCGCATCGAAGCCGCCGGTGGGCCGGAGGAGCTCGAGCCGGTTCGCGTCGAGGTGCTCGGGCGCAAGGGCGCGCTGGCGCAGATCAGCAGGCAAATGGGCCAGCTCGCGCCCGAGGAGCGCGGGCGCATCGGCAAGCTGCTCAACGCGGTGAAAGAGGGCCTGGAAGCGGCCCTGGAAGCGCGGAAAGCGAGCTTCGACGAGCAGGCGCTGGCGGCGCGGCTGGATGCCGAATGGGTGGACCTTACGCTGCCCGCGCCGGGGCCGCGAAGCGGCAGCTTGCACCCCATCACCCAGATCCAGACCGAGATCGAGGACCTGTTCACCTCGATGGGTTTCGCCGTGCTGGGCGGCCCGGAAGTCGAGACCGAGTACCACAACTTCGACGCGCTGAACATCCCGGCCGACCATCCCGCGCGCGACATGCAGGACACCTTTTGGCTCACCGATGGCAACCTGCTCCGCACGCACACGTCGCCGGTGCAGGTGCGCGGAATGCAGCGCCTGGGGCCGCCGCTGCGGATGATCGCCCCGGGCCGCCTGTTTCGCAACGAGGAAGTGGACGCCTCCCACGAGCACACGTTCTATCAGGTTGAGGGCATGATCGTGGATCGGGAGGTTTCGGTAGCGCACCTGATCTACTTCATGAAATCGCTGCTGAGCCACGTTTTTCGGCGCGAGGTGACCGTGCGGCTGCGGCCGGGCTATTTCCCATTTGTCGAGCCGGGCTTCGAGTTGGATATTCACTGCCTGATCTGCGGCGGCTCAGGCTGCCCGGTCTGTAAGCAGAGCGGCTGGGTGGAGCAAGTGGGATGCGGGCTGGTGCATCCGAACGTGCTGCGGATGAGCCGTATCGACCCGGAAGAGTGGAACGGCTTCGCATTCGGCCTGGGGCTGACGCGCCTGGCGATGATGCGTTACGGGATCGACGACATCCGCTTGCTCCAGAGCGGCGACTTGAGGTTTTTGAAGCAGTTTTAGAATTGACGATTGCTGATTGAGTCATTGACGATTGAACCCCGGAGGCGCGATGCGAAATCGTCAATCGTCAATTGCTGATGTTGAGGTCTTGGCTTGAACTTCTCTTACAACTGGCTTTGCGAATTGGTCGAAGGCGTGGAGGTGGCCCCGGCGGAACTGGGCCGGCTGATCACGATGAAGACCGCCGAGTGCGAGGGCGTCCACGAGGTTGGCGCGCACCTGGCGCGGGTGGTGGCGGCGCGCGTGGTGAGCGTCGAGCCGATTCCTGGCGGCCACAATGTCGTGGCGGTGGTCGATGCCGGGCGGTTTGGCAGGAAGACGGTCGTTTGCGGCGCGCCGAACTGCCGCCCTGGGATCACGAGTGCGTACGTGCCCGCGGGAACCAGCCTCGGCGGCCGGGAGATCGGGTGCATCGCCATCGATGGCGTCGAGAGCGATGGGATGCTGGCCAGCGGCGCCGAGCTTGGAATCAACCGCGACGCGGCTGGCATCCTGGAGTTCGAGGCCACCCCCGGTGCGCCGATCCCCGGTTGCGCGCCCGACAGCATCATCGAGATCGACAACAAGGCGCTCACGCACCGCCCGGACCTGTGGGGCCATCACGGGCTGGCGCGCGAGGTGGCGGCGATCCTGCGGTGCCCGCTGCGCAATCCCGTTAAGCCCGGACTGGTCCCCGCCGATCCCGCGCCGGTGAAGATCGCCATCGAGAACCTCGACCTGTGCCCGCGTTACAGCGCGCTGGTATTCGATGGTGTCACGGTGCAGCCTTCCCCGCTGTGGCTCCAGTACCGGCTCGAGGCCATCGGCCTCAACCCCATCAACAACATCGTCGACGTGACCAACTACATCCTGGCGGAGCTGGCGCAGCCCATGCACGCCTTCGATCAGGACCTGCTGCACGGCGACACGATTTACATCCGGCCGGCGCCCGACGGCGCGCTCTACGTGGCGCTGAACGAGGAGACCTACACGCTGGACCACGCCAACCTGGTGATCGCCGACGCGCGCGGCCCCATCGCGCTGGCCGGGGTGATCGGCGGCCTCGACAGCGCCATCAACGAGCGCACGAAGCGCATCGTGCTCGAGAGCGCCTGCTTCTCGGCCTCGAGCATCCGCAAAACCTCCTCGAAGCTCAAGCTGCGCACGGACGCCTCGATCCGCTTCGAGAAGGCGCAGGACCCCGCCAATACGGTTCGCGGCCTGGCGTGCGCGGTGGAGCTGCTCGCCGAAGTCTCACCGGGCATCCGGCTGGTGGGCGGCCTGGCAGACCAGAAGAAAGACATCGCGCCGCCGCCGGCGATCGCGCTGCCCGTGGACTGGCTGGCCAAGAAGCTGGGCCGGCAGGTGGCCCCGGAAGCGGTGCGCGACATCCTGGAGCGGCTGGAATTCGGGGTCTCCGAGGCGGGGCCGAAGGTGTTCTCGATCACGGTGCCGAGCTGGCGCGCCACCAAGGACGTCTCCCTCAAGGAAGACCTGGTCGAGGAGGTCGCGCGGATGGTCGGGTACGATTCCTTCACGCCGCAGGCCCCGATGATGGCCGTGACGCCGCCGCCCGACGACGAGGAGCGCCTGTTCCATCGCGCCGTTCGCTCGATGGTGGCTGCGCAGGGGTTCACCGAGGTCCACAACTACTCGTTTCTGAGCGAGGAACAGGCCAGCGCGCTGGGGTTCGATCCGGCCGCGCACGTGCGGGTGGCGAATCCCATCGCGGCGGATCAGAGCCTGATGCGGCTGAGCCTGCTGCCCGGCATCTACCGCAACATCGTCGACAACGCGCGCCATTTCGAGACATTCGGCCTGTTTGAAATCGGGCGCGAGATCCACAAGCGCGAGAGCGGGCTACCGGACGAGATCCCGCACCTGGCGGTGGTGCTCTACCGCCGTGAGGACGGAGAGGCTGGCCTGCGAGAGCTGAAACGGGTGGCCGAGTGCCTGATGCCCGCCTCCGACCTGCGACCCGCGGCGGCGCGGGCCTTCGAGCACCCGGCGCGGGCGGCGGAAGTCGTATGGCGCGAGCAGGTGGTGGGGCGCCTGTTCGAGTTCCACCCGTCGGTGGTGAATGGGCGGGCCGCGGTGCTGGACCTGGACCTGCGAATAGTTCAGAGCCTGCTACCGCGCGAGAAGCGCTACCAGCCCATCCGGCGCTTCCCCTCCAGCGCCTTCGACCTTTCGGTGGTCGCCGGGATGCGCGAGCTGGTGGGTGACGTCCGGAAGCTGCTGGCCTCGGCCGCCGGGCCGCTGCTCGAATCAATCGAATTCCAGCGCCAATACTCGGGGCCGCCGATCCCCGAGGGGCGCCAAAGCGTCTCCTTCCGCCTGACGGTGGCCGCGCCCGATCATACTCTCGAGTTGGAGGAAGTGGGCGCGATCCGCACGACCATCATCGAGGAGATGAAGCGGCACGGCTACGAGTTGCGGGTGTAACGGTTACTGACACCGCAGGAGTTGAAATGAAACCGCCATTTACCATTGCAGTCATTTGCCTTGGCATCTGCGTTTCTCACGGAGTTGCCATCGCCCAGCCTTCCGCTCGGGTTACGGGCAAGTTTTACATCGTCGGAATGGGAACCGCGCCAGACTTGATCACGGTTCGGGCCCAGAAAGTGATTGCGCGGGCGGATGTCGTGCTCGTCGAGGAGGGTTCGGACGCTGGCGACTGGGCCGGGCTCATCCAGGGAAAGGAAGTCTGGCGCTGGCCTCACGCGTTCAGGAGATACTACGGAGCGGACCCGAAGCTGCTCAAGGATCCCGTTCAGCGAGCGCAAGCCGAGGCTATGGACAAGACCAGACACGAACTCGTCGGCAGAATAAAATCCGCCGTTGAGGGTGGGAAAGTCGTCGCGTGCTTGCAGGGCGGAGATCCCATGATGTATGGCCTCACCCTGTTCTTGGAGATGCTCCCGCCGGACCTGCCGAGCGAGGTCGTCCCTGGGGTTGGCGCTTTCCAGTCCGCCAGCGCCGCAGTAAAAATGAGCCCCCCTTATGGATATGACACCAGCGCGGTGATCTTGACCATGGGGGACTGGCCCGGGCGGGTGGACACCAACGAGCGGCTGATGGCCACGGGGAGCACCATGGTCTTCTATACCATGGGCTTCGACTATCCGGCTTTGTTCTCACAGCTCGAGCGCCATTACCCGGCGGATACGCCAGTGGCCGTGGTAAGCGACGCCGGGGACTTGCCGAAAGAGAAAGTGATTCGGAGCACTGTCGGACGATTTCTTCAGGAAGTCGACTATCGCAACCTCCCGCGAGAAAGGCACATGCTGTTCGTAGGCAAGTTTCTGAAGGTGGGACAGGCGCGAAAGGACTTCCTCGCGCCCCGTACCGCAAGTTCGGAAGCACACAAATGAGGACGCCGGCCGCAGCAGGCGGCGGTTACTGACACCGCAAGGCGACCATGGGGTCCACCTTGGTGGCGCGCCGGGCGGGCAGCCAGGTCGCCAGGAGAGCCACGAGGCCGAGGAACAGGGCCGCGCCGGCGAAGATGACCGGATCGGTGGCGCTCACCTGGATCAACATCCCCGCGACCAAGCGCGTCATCGCCAGCGCCGCTATCGTGCCGCCGACCAGGCCCGCCATCGCCAGGAGCATGCCCTGCCGGATCACCATCGCGAGAACGTCGCCGGTCTGCGCGCCGAGCGCGGTTCGAATGCCGATTTCCTGCGTGCGCTGGCTGACCGCGTACGCCATGACGCTGTACAAGCCGGCTGCCGCCAGCAACAGCGCCAATGCACCCAGCGCGCTCAGCAGGCTCGCCGCAACCTTCTGCTGAAACAGGCACCCGGCCACGTATTCCGATAGCGGCATGGCGTCGGTCACGCTGACGTTCGGATCGATCGCGGCCGCCTCGCGCCGCAGCGTCGCCAGCGCCTCGTTGGAATTGCCGGAGCTCCGGACGGAGAAGGCGGCGTCCCGCTCCCTCCGGGACATCTGCTGGAAGGCTATGTAAAAGTGAGGCTGAGGGGCTTCCACCAAGCTGTGGTACTTGGTGTCCTTCACCACCCCGGCCACCGTAGTCCACCGGCCAAAGAAGCGGACCTTTCGGCCGATCGGGTTCCGTTCCGCGAAGAAGCGCCGAACGAAAGTCTCGTTGACCAGGATCACCGGCGCGCTGTTCGCATCATCCTGCTCGGTGAACTCGCGGCCTTCCACCACCGGGATGCGCATAAAGCGGAAGTAGCCCGGCGCCACCGCGTCGTGGTAGATTTCCAGCATCTCGCCGCGGGCCTGCACGAAGCCCTCGATCGCCACGGTCGTATACGTGCCCAGGCCGAACCCGAGCGGCAGCCGGGTGGAGAACGTCGCGCCGGCAATCCCCGGAGCCGATTTGAGCCGCTGCTGTAGCCGCAGGCAGAACTGCCTCCCCTGTTCGGCCGAGTAGCCGCTGGTAGAGAGACTGAGATTTGCGACCGATACATCCCGCATGTCGAAGCCGGGGTGAATGGCTCTGGCGTTCTGGAAGCTCCTGAGGAACAGTCCCGCCCCGATGAGCGCCACCAGCGCCAGGGCGACCTCCGCGACGACCAGCAGCCCGCGCATCCGGTGCGACCGCGCGCCAGATGTCCCTCCGCGTCCGCCTTCTTTGAGGTTCTCGTTCACATCCGAGCGGATCATATGCAGCATCGGCAAGACCGACGACAGCGAGGCGGCAGCCACGCACACCAGCACCGTGAAGCCGAGGACCACGAGGTTGGGCTTCACGCCCAGCCGGACCGCCGAGGGGCTGATGGCCGGGAGCAGCCACAGAAGCGAATCTCCCATCCACATGGCCAGCGGCAGGCCGGCCACCGCACCCAGGCCGGTCAGCAGGAGGGTCTCCGTCAGGAGTTGGCGCGCGATCCGCCCGTGCCCGGCGCCGAGCGCCAACCGGATGCTGAACTCCTTCTGCCGCGCCATGGAGCGCGCCAGCAGCAGGTTGGCTACGTTGGCGCACACGATCAGCAGGACCACAAAGCAAGCCGTCATGAGGATCTGGAGCGGCCTGAGCAGTATGTCCTGCGCGCCGCTGTGGGCTTTCCAGAGCGGCAGCAGCGTGGCGCTCAGTCCCTCGTCCGTCTTGGGATTCAGCTCCGCGTAGCGGCGCGCCAGGGCCACCAGTTCCTCCCGCGCCTGCTCGATCGCGATCCCGGGCTTCAACCGGGCCGTAGTCCAGAAGTTCCGCGACCCGTCGCTGAACATCCTTTCGTCGGCCCCGGTCAGTAGGGGGGTCATCACCAGTGGCACCCACATGTCGTAGATCAGAGCAGCCTCGGTGCCCCAGAACTCCGCTGGAACCACGCCGGCGACGGTCAACTCGTGCTGGTTCACGCGGACCGTCTTGCCGGCGATGCCGCGGTCGGCATGGAAGCGGTTGCGCCACAGCCGCTCGCTGATCACCGCCACCGGATAAGCCCCCGGCTTGTCGCCGTACTCCTCCGGCAGGAAGACCCGCCCCAGGAGCGGCTTGACACCGAGCACGGCGAAGTAGTTGCCCGATACCATTTCGCCCCGCACTCGTTGCGCCTTCTCCCCCTCGCCAACACTGAAGGTGGTGGGGCGATGCGCGGCCACTCCGGAAACCAGCTTCAGGTTGTCGCGGAAGGCGCGGTACTTGGCATAGGACGTCAGGACGGCCCCGCCGTTCCAGCCCGAAGTCGAGATCTCCAGCACAGCCAGCCGATGGCCCTCGCTCACCCCCGGAAGCGGCCGCAGCAAGACCTGGTCGATCCAACTGAAGACCGTCGTGTTCGCGGCGATTCCCAACGCCAGGGTGAGTACGGCGACTGCCGTAAACCCCGGGCTGCCCAGCAGAATTCGCAGGCCGTAACGCAGGTCCGTCCAGAGAGTCCGCATAGCGCGTCTTGGTCTCCTCTACCACTTCCGGATGTGCAAGTTCAATGCCCGTCGCAACCGTTTCATTTCATTACCCCGCCCGGAGGTCTCCTGTCCGCTGCTGGGATTCGGCTGAGCGAAACCGGACAACTGAGGGGAGACCGGCTCTACTGGTTCTTGCCGGAGAGGTCGAGGGTAGTTAGAGAACCGGGCCGCCGCTCCATGAACCAGCCCTGGACGGTTCCAAAGGCAGACCAGGCGGCCCAGATCAGGAACCCCTTCCAGACCTGCTCACGGGCCACCACCAGCCCGGCGGACACCAGGCCGATGGCCGCACCGACGGCCAGCGTGGCGCCGTAGGCCAGCCACACCGAGACGCCGCGGCCGCGCGCGGCCTTCCCCAGCAGGTAGCCGCACAGAATGGCCGCGGGCCATTGGAGCACATGAAGCACTGTTACCCACATCAGGCTTATGATACACCGGCTGGGCCGCGTTATACTAGCACCTCAGCCGCCTGCACGCGGCATCGATCTCATGAAAAACTACCTGGCTGTCGACCTGGGCGCGGAGAGCGGCCGCGTCATGCTCGGAACGATCTCCGGCAATTCTCTCCAACTCGAAGAACTGCACCGCTTCCCGAACACCCCGGTGCGTCTGCCCACCGGTCTGTACTGGGACGCCTTCCGGCTGTTCCACGAGATCCAGCAGGGTCTCACGGTCGCGGGCCGCGAACGCAAACTGGCGGTCGACGGCATCGGCGTGGACACCTGGGGCGTGGATTTCGGCCTGCTCGGACTCGACGGCGCCCTGGTGGACAACCCGCGCCACTACCGCGATGCGCGGAATAACGGCATGCTGGAGCGGACCTTAGCGGTGGTTCCGCGCGAGGAAGTCTTCGCGCACACCGGCATCCAGTTCATGCAGCTCAACTCGCTGTACCAACTGTATGCCGCCAAGCTGGCCGCTTCCCCGGCGCTGGAGGTGGCCGAGCGGCTGCTGTTCATGCCGGACCTGTTCAATTACTGGCTTTCAGGCGCGCAGGTATCGGAGCTGAGCATCGCCAGCACCTCGCAGTTCTACAACCCGCGCGAGAAACGCTGGGCAACCGAGCTGTTCGCGAAGCTGGGCCTGCCGCAGAGGATCCTGGCCGACATCGTGCCGCCGGGAACCCTGCTCGGTGCGCTGCTGCCGCACGTTGCGGAAGCCACCGGCCTGGGCGCCGCCCCGGTCTACGCCACCTGCGGTCACGATACGGCCTCCGCGGTCGCGGCGGTGCCCGCGGCGGGAGACGACTGGGTTTACATCAGCTCGGGCACCTGGTCGTTGATGGGCGTCGAGCTGGATGCTCCGGTCATCAACGAAGGCTCGCTGGCGCTGAACTTCACCAACGAGATCGGCGTGAACGGCTCGGTGCGGTTCCTGAAGAACATCGCGGGCCTGTGGCTGTTGCAGGAATGCCGGCGCGCCTGGGCGCTCGAGGGCCGCGAGTACGGCTACGCGGAGCTGGCTGAGATGGCCTCGCAGGCGCCTCCCTTTTCCGCCGTGATCGATCCCGACGCTTTTCTCGAGCCGGGCGGCATGCCGGAGAAGATCGCGGCCTTCTGCCGTTCCCACGGCCAGGCCGTTCCGGAGGGCCCGGCCCAGATGAGCCGCACGATTCTGGAGAGCCTGGCGCTGCGCTACCGGCAGGTCCTCGAGAGCCTCGAATCGCTGCTCGGGCGCGAGCTGAAGGTGATTCACATCGTCGGGGGAGGCTCGCGCAACCAGGTGCTTAACCAGTTCGTGGCGGACGCGACCGGGCGCACGGTTGTGGCCGGGCCATCGGAAGCCACCGCCTTGGGGAACGTCCTGGTGCAGGCGATCGGCTCGGGCGAGTTCACCGGTCTAGCCGAGGCGCGCCAGTTGATCGCGCGCTCCTTCCCTGTAATTACCGTGAAGCCGCAGGCCGGCGCGGACTGGGATGGAGCGTACGAGCGCTTCTGCGCGGTGAAGTAGCCGCCTGTGGCATGTGGCTTGTGGCGTGTGGGTCCGGCGACGGCGCTCCCGCTGTCGCCTCAGGGAGCGTAAGCCGGAGCGCCGTGGCTTGTGATCCACTGGCCACAAGCCACAAGCCACGAGCTACACTTTCACCACCGGCGAAAGCTCGCGGCTGGTGATCACGCGGTCGATCATCCCGTATGCAAGCGCCTGTTCCGGCTCCATGATGTAATCGCGATCGACATCCCGTGCGATCTTGTCGGTGGGCTGTCCCGTACAATCCGCCAGAATCTGGTTCAGGATCTCCCGCATGCGCAGGATTTCCCTGGCGTAGATGTCGATGTCGGCCGCCTGCCCGGCCAGCCCGCTCATCGAGGGCTGGTGGATCAGGATGCGCGAGTGGGGCAGGCTATAGCGTTTGCCCTTGGTGCCGGCCGCCAGCAGCACCGCCCCCATCGAGGCCGCCTGCCCGACGCAGATGGTCACGATGTCGGGCTCGACGAAACGCATGGTGTCCAGAATCGCCATCCCCGAGGAGATCGACCCTCCCGGCGAGTTGATATACAGGGAGAT
Source organism: Bryobacteraceae bacterium (assembly GCA_050008465.1). Classification (GTDB taxonomy): domain Bacteria; phylum Acidobacteriota; class Terriglobia; order Bryobacterales; family Bryobacteraceae; genus Fen-330. Next base: position 23,153 of record JBEKMO010000040.1, on the reverse strand, counting down.
GTCCCGCTGAGGATCCTCCGCCGCCAGGAACAGCATCTGCGCGATCACCAGGTTCGCCACCGTGTCTTCAATCGGCGTTCCCAGGAAGATGATGTTCTCCTTCAGCAGACGGGAGTAAATGTCGTAAGCGCGCTCTCCCCGCGATGTCTGCTCGACGACCATGGGGACCAGGACGGAATTGTCCATTCGGGTGCTCCTCTCCCGGCCCTGTCGCCGGGCCGGCTACTTCTTCGCGGCAGCAGCCTTCTTCGCCTTGCGCGGTCTTTCCAGTGCCCGGCGCTTCTGGTCGAGCGCCGTGGCCAGGTTCGCGATGGTGGTCTGCTCCAAGTAATCCATAATACGCGAACGGAGCTGCTTCCAGGAATCGTGCATGCCGCAGGGCGCGTCGTCGGTGCACTCCGCCAGGCCGCTCACGCATTTCTGGTAGTCCGTGAGGCCATCCAGAGCTTCCACCAATTGAATCAAGCTGATCTCTTTCGGCGACGAACGCAAGGTAAAACCGCCGGTCGGCCCCTTGCTCGACCGCAGCAGACCCTTGCGCGCCAGTTGTTGCAGAATCTTCGCCAGAAAATGCGCTGGAATGCCCTCCTGCGCGGCAATCTGCTTCACCATGACGTACTTGCCTTCCGGGACCTGAGCCAGATTGACGAAGGCACGGATGGCATATTCGGCGGACCGCGAGTAGATCATCACCTTCCCCCCCTCCTGTTAGGTAGATGAATACTCCTTTATCTTAGAAGCTCGGGCGCTCCCTGCGCAAGGGGGGGACTCCGAAATTAACTCGTTGCGGGGCGGGCGGCTCCATGGGCCACCGGGGACAACCCGAGCCGTCCCGACAGCGGACGGCCTAGGCAGTCCCTCGGTTGCTGACTAGGTTTGCCCAGCGGTCGAAGACCAGTCCGGCCAGCTCCGCGAGACGCGCGGCGTTGGCGCAGGGGTCGATCGGCGCAGCCAGCTCGCGCACATCTCCCGAATTGTCATCCTGAGCGCACCAGTCCCTTATCATGTCCGGGGTGACTTCCAGGTGGAATTGCAGACCGTAAGCGGTGGCGGCCCGAAAGGCCTGGTGCCGGCAGGCGTCCGAGGAAGCGAGCCACGCGGCGCCGGCGGGCAGATCGAAGGTTTCGCCATGCCAGTGGAACAGGACCTCCGGCGCCGCAAGGCCCTGGAACAGAGGATCGGAGTGGGCCGCTTCCCGCCAGTATACCGGCGCCCAGCCGATTTCTTTCACCGGGTTTCGGTAGACCCTCGCACCCAGCGCCCGGGCGATCAACTGGGCGCCCAAACAGACACCCAGCACCGGTTTGCCGTGCGCCACCGCCCGTTCGATGAGCCGCAGCTCCTGGCGGATGAAAGGCAGGTCGTCGTTGGCAGACATCGGCCCCCCCATGAAGATGAGCGCCGCAGCGGATTCCCAGGCTCGAGGGCCGGGAGCCTGGTCGAACATGTCGGCGTAGTGGCAGGCGATACCCCGCTGGTCCAGAGCTGGCGCCATCAGGCCCAGATGCTCGAAGGGGACATGGCGGAAGGCAACGACGTGCATGTTCCAGTGTACCGGTTAAGGAAGCACCCACGTTCCGCCGATAAGAACTGTTGGAGAGCCACAGGCGCGCGCCATGCAAGTGCTGATCGCCGATGACGAAAACGTTTCCCGCCGCATGCTGGCGAACATGCTCGAGAAATGGGACTACGAAGTAGTGTCGGCGTGCGACGGAGCCGAGGCCTGGCGCCTGCTCCAGCAGGACAATGCCCCGCAATTGGCCATCCTGGATTGGATGATGCCGGGTTTAACGGGTCCGGCGGTTTGCGCCGAGGTGCGCCGGCGGAGCAAAGAGCCCTACACCTACATCCTTCTGCTCACCGCGCGGGCCGACAAGCAGGACCTGGTCGAGGGCATGGAAGCCGGCGCCGACGACTACATCACCAAGCCGTTCGACGCCCCGGAGCTGAAAGTCCGGCTGCGCGCCGGGCGGCGGATCCTCGAACTCCAGACGCAACTGCTGGCGGCGCGGGAGGCCCTGCGCGAGCAGGCCACGCGCGATCCGCTGACCTGCCTCTGGAACCGCTACTCCATCCTGGATATCCTGGACCGCGAACTGAACCGGGCTGTCCGGGAAGGCACTGGACTGGGCCTGGTGATGGTGGACCTGGACCACTTCAAGAAGGTCAACGACACCTACGGTCACCTGGCGGGGGATGCGGTGCTCAGGGAAGCGGCGCGCCGGATGCAGGCTTCCGTGCGCAATTACGACGCGGTGGGCCGCTACGGCGGCGAGGAGTTTCTGATCGTCCTGCCGGGGTCGTGCGAGTCCAATGCGCTCCAACTAGCCGAGCGGCTCAGGGAAACCGTTTCCGCCCAAAGCATCAGCTTTCCGGACGGCAGCCTTCGCGTCACCATCAGCTTGGGAGTCACCGGCTGGTCCCAAGGAACCCATCCCACTCCGGAGATGCTCATCGGCGCGGCCGACGAGGGCCTCTACCGGGCAAAAACACTGGGCCGCAACCGCGCGGAGTGGAACGGGCTGGGTCCGGCCCGGCCGGAAGCGCTGGCGGGCTGAGCAACGGATCGCGCCGCCGGCCGGCCTCCCAGCTCAGCCCCAATCCGGTTCACTTTGACCTCGTGGGGCGGACCTCCAGGTCCGCGGACCGACGTCCACGTCGGTCCTCCCATGCCGCGGACAGAGGCGCGGCTCAGGGGGACCGCCCCGGCCCCTTCTCCGGTTTGCACGATAGACCAGGTGATCAAGTCAGCGCGTCCCAATCATCGGGCCGGGGCTTACGCCGCGCCAACCTCAACCTCGATCGTGCGAACCTTGGGCGGGCGCGTGGCTTGCGGCGGTTCGAAGTGAAGCTCCAGTGCTTCCTTCAGGTTGGCGAGAGCCTCTTCTTCGGTCTCGCCTTGGCTGGCGACATCGACTTCGAGGCACTGGGAAACGTACCACTTCCCCTCGCGCCAGACGGTTGCCGCGAATGGTCGCTTCATGACCACATTGTTTCACAGGATGCGGACGCTGGGCCAGTTCGACAATGCGGTCGCGTAGGTCACGTTTCAGCCCTGTCGTCCCAACATCCGGACGACGCTCAAGCGTGGGCCGGTTCCGCGCGCTGCCGGACACCCCCGATCTTCAAACACCTTCACGCACCCGGCCTTGCGTAGCGCCGTGGTCTGCACACCTGGCTTTTGATCGCCCGTGCTCGCGCGGGCATGGCCGTATTTCATGCCCGGATTATGGGACAACAAAACAGGACGGCGCAAGCCCTGCGTTTGCGGGGGTTGCCCGTGCGTCCCAAAACCTACCCGTTTTGAAACGTGAGCGGCGAATGCCAAGTACAACGACTCCAATGGGGGCGGTCGGGTGTACAATTAGTGGGAAACTGGGTTCCAAAATGGAAATTCCGGTTGGACGGTGTCGGGAAGGGGGAAACGGGGTATATACGTCCAGATGCTCTTCAAAGCTTTGCTCGTTGTTGTTCTCGCCATACCTGCCTGTGCCGTTGCCTACTATTTCGCCGTGGCGCTTCCTGCACACAACAAAACGGTTCTGGAGTTCGAACAACAGAAGTACGCCGCGGCGCAAGAGGAGAAGAGAGCAGCAAAAGCGGAAGCCGCTCGCCGCACACTGGAGTTACGCTCCTGTCTAGCAGAAGCCGATAATCAGTATTATCGTGACGTCAAGAATAATGGTGAGAAGGCGGCGGATGGTACCTACAGCGTGGATACTCGGGTCCAGTCGGGTCTAGAACATAAGAAGCAGAACGCCATCACTGAATGTCAAAAAAAGTTTGGAGACTAACGGTCGGCCTTACTTTTGTAGCTGAATTCCACCGACAAATGGAGTGTTGTTACCATCAAAGTTTGCTTCACTTCTCGGGTTGAAATGCGTGCTGTTGCTCCATTCGCTTCGAGGATATATTCACTCCACGACCTAAGCTCTGGGAAGTCCTTCGGCAGTCCAGTGAGCAGAAACCATCCGGTTCCGCCCGTTTGGCAGTATCCACCAAATCCGTCAGCTACCACAGAACCATCGGGAGTTCTGAGAACCGCATCCTTAAATGCAGTAACGTCGTCCATCGTTCGAGCGGCCTTCATTTAGGATACCACATCTACCCCGCCCTGGACGAAGCTTACAAGCCGCGTGTTCTGTGCCGGTCAATGAGAAGTGAGGCGTGTTTTAAGTGAACGCCGGGAGGGCTAGACTTCTTCTTCGGGCGAAGGCTCTGGCGGCGCGGTTGGCACGTCCGGCTTCGTGTTATCAGTCCGTATATGCACATGCCCGTTGAATCCGCCTACGGGAATCCTGTCGAGGAAAACATCGAAGCCGCTGCCGTCGCTGCGGTGCTTGGCAAAGCCCACTTCAACCCAGCGGAAACCTTTGCCGCGCCGACGCATTGCATAACCTGGGTGCTTCTGGTCGAAGTCCATGATTTCCTCCTGCGGGGCGTTGGGGGCCGGTTTGTATCACGCCCACAGGTGCGCTGAGAAGTCGCATGGGTCGTTGAAGCTGTCGGGCCGGGTGCGGTCGTCGCAAGCGTCGATGCCCGCCATTGCTTCGTAGTCGGCCCATTGCTGTAGCCAGTCCATCGTGTCCGAGAGCCGAAGGCGCTCAGGCGGGGGCCTGTGCCTGATGCGGCACGTGATCTTCCTCACGGCCAGCTTGAAGCCTCCGCGTGTTTCCGTGCGGCGGCGGCGTTGGGACGGCGGCGGCGCATGGCGCGTGAGGGATTGCCCAAGCTGCCGAAATTGCAGCCTGAGCGTTTCAACGAAGCCGGGAGCCCTGCCGACCAAAGTCCCGGCACTGACGCGGGCTGGCGGGTGGTGATGCTGATAACCTTCACGGGGGCGCTCCGGTGCGGCTGAAAGAAGCCTAAGCGCCGGGCCTGTTCCCCGCGGCGCGCCCCTCTCATCCCGGCTGCAATCCGCGTTTCCCGCTCTCGGCTCCGCCGCCGCGTGCCGTCATGCAAGGCCCGCGTTTCAGGACTCCAGAGTCGGCGGGCTATCCCGAAGCTTACCCTTTCTGAACACGGCGGGTTCCGCCTACACCCATGTGAAACCTGCTAGTCTTGGGCGAGTGGGAGGTGTGGAAAATGCTAGTACAGCAATGGAAAGACGAAGTCGTTGATGCGGTCAAGGAATCTGGCTCAACTTGGACGGCCTTTTCGGCCGAGTGCGATCAGAAAAGCACAGCTTGCTTTGCTGACTTCGCTAGAATAGGCAAAAAAGTGAAAAGGGTCACGCTGTCGCTCGATGAATTCCAAACACCTGAGGCTAGAAAAGCAGAAATCATCAGACAGCTGGCTGCCACGGAGTAATCATCGATCGCGCGGCGCGGCGTCCCGAAACTCACCCTTTTCAAGGCAGAGTACGATCGACTTTTTGCGAATCGGAGACTTGGAGCGGTTCGAATGCTGCCGATCGATCACGCGGCGCTGTGGTCAGCTTTTGTCCTTCGACTCAGCGGTCGTTTGGTCACGGCTAACCCAAAACAAGCCAACGGTGGGCACACGGCAGACGGGGCAATATCCCTCATACTGGTACTGCACAAGGTCGGGCTGTTCGGGTACCGTCTCCGGGGGGCCGATGTTGACGGCCTCAACCTCGGTACTCGAACAAGCCGGGGTGTGACGCTTCGTGATGGATATTCGCATGGTATGTACGGTAGCACTTATGCGGGCTGCCGAGTCGCATTGTCGCCGGAAATGCAGGACAGAATCTCACGTGACGTCCCAGATCGGCCCGAGCGCCGTTCGTGATGAGCCAGCGATTACGGTTGCGCTTCGGCGCTCTTGCCCCGCGCCACCTGGAAGTGACTCAGCGTGTTGGCGTACTGCGCAACCCCTTTGAACAGCGCTTCGGCGACGCGCTGCCGGTATTCGGTCCGCTTGAGCTGGGCCTCGTCCTTGGGATTACTCAGGAAGGCGATTTCGGCCAGCACCGAGGGCATCTGCGCGCCGATCAGAACCACGAACGGGGCCTGCTTGACGCCGCGGTTCTTCACCGCCCTTCCGCGCCAAAGGCTGGCGTGGAGCGACGCTTGAACCGCAGCCGCAAACTCGCGCGACTCCTGCGTTTTCTCCTTCAGCACGATCTTTTGCAGGAGGCTCTGAAGCTCGTGGATCGACTTCTGGGAGCTGGCGTTCTCGCGGGCCGCCACTTCCAGGGCGCTGGCCGAGGTCGTGAAATTCAGATAGTAGGCCTCCGAACCCGAGATTCCGCGCAGGCGCGAGGAGTTGGCGTGGATGGAGAGGAACAGATCGGCGCGCTTCTCGTTGGCCAGCCCGGTGCGCGCCTCGAGCGGAACGAAGGAATCGTCGCTGCGCGTATACACCACTTCGCTGCCCAGGCGCTGGGTAATCAGGGCGCCGAGGCGCTGGGCGACGTCCAGCACCAGCGTCTTCTCTTCCAGGCCGCCGAGGCCGATCGTTCCGGCATCCTGGCCCCCGTGGCCGGGGTCCAGAACCACCCGCCCCAGCTTCAGCCCGAGAGCCCGGATCATCGACCGGTCGCCGTGACTGTCGCGCTTGGCGGCAAGCGCGGTCTCGGCAGCGTTCTTAGGCTCGGTCCGGGCACGCGGGATTTCGGGGAGCGGTTTGGATTCCGCAACTCTGGGCGTGGCTGGGCGCAGGGGGTCTGGCGCCGGCCTGGATTCCGCAATCTGCGGCGCGGCCGCCCGCAGCGGCTCGGGCAGCGGCTTGTGCTCGGAGATGCGCAGGGAGGGCGGCTCGGGAACCGGCCGGGATTCCGCCACGCGAGGCAGCGGCATGCGCAGCACCGGCCGCGCGGGCTTGGGGGTCTCGGCGGCCGCCACCGGAGCGGGTCTTGGTCCAGGCTCTTGCTCGGCCTCGGCGAGGCCCGGCTCGGGGATCGGATGATTGCCGGTCACGCTTCTGATTGGCGGGGTGGCCGGCCCTTTGCCCGGAACGCGCAACTCGACCATAATGCGGTCGGGATTGGTGAGATGCGAGACCGAGTACTCGAAAGGCACGGCCAGGTCCAGCACCACGCGCGTGACATCGGGCGATGTGCGCGCGATGCGAATCTGCTTCAGCAGCCGGTCGCCTACCGGAATGGTCTCCAACCCTCTGCCCAGTGGGCGCGTATCCGGCAAGTCGAAGAACAGCCGCTCCGGGTTGTCGATCCGCTCAGCGCGATAGCGAGTCTCACCATCGGTTTCGATGGCGACTCGCGTGACGTCGCCCAGCGACCAGAAGCGGACCGCCGTGATCCGGGTTTGTCCCAGACCCGAGATCGCAACCAGCAACGCAATTGGGACCGCGCAGACGAATCGTCTCATGGGGCCGATCGTGTACGGACGTGCAGCCTTCCCTCGGCATCCACGTATTGCTCAATGGGCGGATGCTCGGGAGGCAGTTGCTCCTTGGGCCGCGCTTCGGCTTGCGCGGCCCGCTTCGCCTCGCCATACTTCTTCCCCACCCGCTCGACGTACCGCGCCGTTTCCGGGTAGGGCGGAACGCCCCGGTGCTTCATCACCGCGGTCTCACCCGCGTTGTAGGCGGCCAGGGCCAGCCGCGGATCCTGATCGCCGAATACATTGAGCAGGTACTTCAAGTAGCGGACCCCGCCGTCCAGGTTCTCGATCGCATCGAAGCTGTCCTTGACGGCCAGCCGGCGCGCCGTCCCGGGCATCAACTGCATGAGACCCCGCGCGCCTTTCGGCGACACCGCCAGGGGATTGTAGTTGCTTTCCACCTCGATGACCGAATGCACCAGCAGCGGATCCACCTGGTAGCGTTCGGCGGTCTTCTCGACGTAACCGGCAACCGCGGCGCCCACCACCTTGGCTACCGGCTCGGCCGCGGGCACGCGCGCCGTGACCTGCTTCGGCGCCGCCGCGGGCTTTGCGACGACGACCGTGCGCACCAGCCGGCCGGTGCGCGGATTGGCGCGCACCACGGATGCCAGCTTGGCCGCGGGCGCTTCTGGCGTGGCCGCAATCAGAGACGCCGCAACGACCAAACCCGCGCACCCCAGTTTGAAACAAAAACGCATATCCTTGTTTTAGCCTATTCTACTCCCAATGCGGGGGAAGAGCATAGTGGAAAGACAACCACCGGGCTCCAGCGATGTCCTCTGTACCGCTAATGGTATCATTTCTGCATGAAGGAGTGCGGCCGGCCGGCGGGCCGGGCCGGGTTCGTCCTGGTGGGCGGGAAGAGCGCTCGGATGGGGCGCGACAAGGCCCTGTTGCCTTACGGCGACGGCACCCTGGCGGAACATGTCGCGGCCCGCGTCCGCGCCGCGGCCGGATGCGTGGCCCTGGTGGGAGCCCCCGAGCGCTACCGGGCATTGCGCTACCCGCTGATCGCCGACCTCGATCCCGGATGCGGTCCCCTGGCCGGCATCCAGGCCGCCCTCCGGGCCTCGAACGCCCGCTGGAACCTGATCGTTGCTTGCGACATGCCCGCGCTCACCCCGGCATTTCTGCTCTCGCTTCTGGAACGCGCCGAAGCCTGCCCGGGCGCCTGCCTGGCGCCGGTTTCGCGGCAGGGACGCCCGGAGCCGCTGTGCGCGGCCTGGAGCCGGGACTGCCTGGAGGCGGTGGACGCCGCGCTCGGCCGGAACGTGAGGAAAATGACCGAGGCGCTCGAAGCCGTGCGGGCAGTCTACTGGCCCGTCGCCGAGGCGGCCTGGTTCGAGAACCTGAACACTCCCCGGGACTGGGCCGGTCATTGGGAAGCCTCGCCCGCCCCCGTCACGATTCCATGAGTCAAACCTATCCCCACTACATCGAGTTCCGCCACGTAGATAAGACGTTCGACGCCCCCGTTTTAGTCGATGTGAGTTTTCATGTAAATGCCGGGGAGACGGTGGCCATCATCGGGCGCAGCGGGGTGGGGAAATCGGTGACCCTGGCGCATGTCATGGGTTTCCTCCGGCCGGACCGGGGCCGGGTGATCGTGGCCCACGAGGACATCACCGATTACCCCGAGGCGGAGTTGCGCCGCATCCGCCGGAAGGTGACCATGGTGTTCCAGTCGGGCGCCTTGTTCGACTCGCTGACCATCGCCGAGAACATCCTGTTCTCGCTCGAGCTGCGGGAGGACTACGACACCCAGAACAAAGAGGACGTGGTGAACGGGCTGCTGAGGATGGTGGACCTGGCCGAATACGCCGAGGCCTACCCGGCCGACATCTCCACAGGCTATAAGCGCGCGGTGGCCATTGCCCGGGCGCTGGCCGCCCAGCCCGAGTGCGTGCTCTACGACGAGCCGACCACCATGGTCGACCCCATCATGTCCGACCACATGGCCGGCCTCATGCTCCGGCTGAAGCGGCAGTTGCACCTGACCTCCATCGTGGTGACCCACGACCTCGACCTGATGCGCAAGGTTGCCGACCGCGTCGTAGTGCTCCACGACGGCCAGGTGATCTTCTTCGGTCCGACGACGGAGCTGGAAGACTCGGAGCACCCGCACATCCAGGAGTTCCTGGCGCTGGATCGAGTGTAGGAGGCCTGTGGCCTGTGGCATGTGGCCTGTTGATCCCATCGCGGCGCACCCGCTGCCGCACCAGCCGCGCCCCCTATGCGGCGAAGCTGGGGCGCCGCAGTTGGACCCACAGGCCACAGGTCACAAGCCACAAGCCTATTTCCCAACCACCCTCCGCATCCAGGCTGCTAGGCTCCTCCAGAAGCCGGGGGAGTCCGCAGAAGCGGGCCTGGGCGGGGCCGTGACGGGCTGCGGGGCCGGCTCAAGAGCCGCCGACGGCTCCCACTTCTTCTTCTCCAGCAGCACGACGTGGTAGGTGTGGAAGGCGTAGGTCTTGCGCCAGCGCAGCCCGGCATCGTCTTCCACGATGAGAGAGAACCCCGGAGAGGTCTGTTCTTTCTTGCTCACCGTCATCTTGACCGGGTGAGCCTCCACCGGGTAGTAGCCCCTGAGGTTCTTCTCGATGTAGGCCGTCTCGTAGCGGTGGCGGCGCAGGTTCCACACGAAACAGCGGAAACTGTCGAATTGATAGGGCTTGCGGGTGTCCGCCAGGGTCGTCCACAGCCAGTTGTGCTTGATCTGCCCGCCGTCGCTGACGTCCTCCATGGCGAAGTACGAGGTGATCCGATGCCCCTCGGAATACTGCGCCACCTCGTCCGGGATGTTCATGCGCAGCATGCCCGTCAGCACCCAGCCCGCGCGGCCATTGTTCAGCCGGACCAGGGTCCAATCGTCCACGGGGACGGGTTTGGGAGGCTCCGGTTCGGGCTTGCGCGGGGCGGGCGCCGGATTATCCGGGTCGGGCTCGGGCTGGGCGCTCTCGGAGAGCTCCAGCCAGTCTTCCGGCAGCCTAGGCGGCGGCGGCATCGGAGGGGGCGGGACGCGCCCGGACGGCTCCGGCTGGGCTTTGCGCGCGGCCGTCGGCTTGGCAGGCGCGGGGGGAGGCAGAATGCTCTTCAGCTCCAATGGCACGCGCGGGCTGAGCTCCTGCGCCACCACCTCGACCAGTTCGCCCTCCTTGACGCGGTAGAAACTGGGCGACAGGCGGTTGGGCTCGGTATGCACGTTCAGCGCTTCGTATACACTCGCCGCGCCTTGCGAGGGAAGGCGCCGGGCCCGGTCCGCGAGCCGGTTGAGCTGCCCCATCTGCCCGGAGGACAGGAGCTGGCGCATGTCCGTCCAGCCTTCCACGCCCTTGGCCGTGCGCACCTTCACAAACCGGCGCCGCCGCCTGACGATCGCCAGCCGCTCGCCGTGGTTGACGGTTGCCGATTCCGCCGAGCGGAGGTCGATGTCCTGGCGCAGCTTCAGGGTCGCCGGCCCCACGTACGCCTCCCCGATCTCACGCTCCCGCTCCGGCCCGGAGGAACAACCGGCGAGAACACAGAGGCACAGCAGGAGCACGTGCGGACGGAACCTTCGGAACGGGGAGACGGGCACTCGCATCACTTGCTAGTGTAGTGCGGCGTAAGTAAGGCCAAGCAGCTTTTTGTGGCGCACGCACTCGTGCGTGCCGCGTCGAGACTCATCTCGACGCCGAGGTGTCGGCACGAGTGCCGACACGGCAGGCTGAAGCCCACGCCACGTGGTTGCGAATAATCGTCAATGCATGCCGCACTACACTAGTCTATCAGCGCAGATGGTTCGCCATGAACCGTGCGAGGCGATCCATGCCGCGCCCCAGCTCCTCCATCGAGGCGGCGTAGGAGATGCGCACGTGCCGGTCCGTTCCGAATGCCTCGCCCGGCACCACCGCCAGCTTCTGCTCCTCGAGCAGGCGCTCGGAGAACTGCGCGGTGTCCTGGATGCCATCCCGGCCCAGCGCGGCGCCGATATTCGGGTAGGCGTAGAAGGATCCCTTCGGCTCGGCGCAAGTCACGCCGGGGATTTCACGCAGGCGGCGGAGGATGAACTCGCGGCGGCGGCGATACTCGGCCAGCATAATGGCAACGGAATCCTGCGGTCCGCGGAGCGCCTCGACCCCCGCCTTCTGGGCCACCGAGGTCGGGTTCGAGGTGGAGTGGCTTTGTAGCTTGATGCAGGCCTGAATGATCGCTTCCGGACCCAGGCCGAATCCAATGCGCCAGCCGGTCATCGAGTAGGTCTTCGACAGCGAGCCGGCGACGATCACGGTATCCTTTGCTCCCGGCGCCGCGGCGATCGAGTAGGGCGCGCTGTCGTAGACGAAGTGGCAGTAGCACTCGTCGGTGAGCAGATAGATCCCGCGCCGCGAGGTCAGGCCGAGGATGCGCTCGAACTCCTCGCGCTCCACCACCGCGCCGCAGGGGTTCGAGGGTGAATTGACGATCACCATCTTGGTGCGGTCGCCGAGGAGCGGCGCGAGCATCGACGCGGTCAACCGAAACCCGTTCCGCTCGTCGGTCGCGACAAACACGCACTTTCCGCCGGCGTAACGGACCACGTCACGGAAGGTCACCCAGTAGGGCACCGGAATGACCACTTCGTCGCCGGCATCCACGAGCGCCTGGATCGCGTTGAAGACCACGTGCTTGCCGCCCACCGAGACCACGCACTCCTCGGGCGAGTAGCGGGTTCCGAAATCCGCCGCGTGACGCTCGCAGATGGCCGCCTTCAATTCCGGCGTGCCGCCCGCCGCGGTGTAGCGGGTGAAATTGGTTTCGATGGCCCGGATGGCGGCCTGCTTGATGTTGTCCGGGGTGGGAAAGTCGGGCTCGCCGGGCGCCAGGTCCACCACGTCCTCTCCCGCGCGGCGCAGGCGCTCGGCTGCCGCGGCCGCTCGCATGGTGGTCGACACAGTGATCCGCCCGATCCTCTCCGCCAAGCCGCCAGTCTGTGTCATGCGATCGTCAGACGCCTTTCAAGACACGATTTCTCAGCCGCACCTCAACCGAAGGCGGCACCAGGCCCGCCAGGTTGCCGCCCAGCCGGATCACTTCTTTGACGATGCGCGAGCTGATGAACGAATAGGCTTCGCCCGCCATCAGGAACACGGTCTCGACCTCCGGGCACAGCCGCCGGTTCATCAGCGCCATCTGCAACTCGTACTCGTAATCGGAAATGGCCCGAATCCCGCGCACGATCGCCGTGGCGCCCTTGTGCCGCGCGTAGTCCACCAGCAGGCCGCCGAAGGTATCGACCTCCACGTTGGGGTAGTCGGCGACGGCCTCGCGGAGCATCTCCATCCGCTCCTCGACCGTGAACAGCGGCTGCTTGTTCTCGTTGCCCAATACGGCCACGATGAGCCGGTCGCACAGCCTGGCGCCGCGTTCGACAAGATCCAGGTGGCCGTTGGTGATGGGGTCGAAAGATCCGGGGTATACGGCGATGATGCTGTGATGCCTCTCAGACAACTGGATTGCCGCCTTTCGTGTCCGAAACGTCCTGGGTTCAATTTGATTCTAGCGGAAAAGACGCCGCCAGAAAGCGTGCCGATAGCTGCTAGCCTATTCTCATGCCCATCTCGCTGGCTTCCATTCTCGACTCGGGGGACGACGCGCTCTACGGCATTCGCACCACCGCGCCCGGACCCGCCGGCGCCCTCCCTCTCACCGGCGAAATGCTGCTTGCGCGGCCCTCGGGCGACCTGTTCGGCTGGACCCAGGACGTTGGCATGGGCTGGCGCCCCGATGCCCTGGGCGGCAAGGAGATCCTCATCCTGAGCACGCACGGCGGCATCCGCGACGTGGACGGCACACCCATCGCCCTCGGCTATCACACGGGTCACTGGGAGGTCGGCCTGCTCATGCAGGCCGCTGCGCGCGAGCTGAAGGAACTGGGCGCCGTGCCCTTCGCCGGCTACTGCACCGATCCCTGCGACGGCCGCACCCAGGGCACCACCGGCATGTTCGATAGCCTGCCCTATCGCAACGACGCGGCCATCGTGTTCCGCCGCCTCATCCGCTCGCTGCCGACCCGCCGCGGCGTAATCGGCGTGGCCACCTGCGACAAGGGAGTTCCAGCCATGATGATGGCGCTCGCCGGCACGCCGGACCTGCCGTGCGTGCTGGTTCCGGGCGGAGTCACGCTCATGCCAGAGCAGGGCGAGGACGCGGCGGTAGTGCAGTCCATCGGGGCGCGCTACGCTCACGGCGCGATCACCCTCGAGCAGGCGGCCGGGGCCGGCTGCCGGGCTTGCGCTTCCCCCGGCGGCGGCTGCCAGTTCCTGGGCACGGCGGCGACCTCGCAGGTGGTCGCCGAGGCGCTCGGTCTCGCGCTCACCCATTCGGCGCTCGCGCCCTCGGGCCACCCCATCTGGCTGGATATGGCGCGGCGCTCGGCGCGCGCGGTCCTGGCTCAGGAGGAGTGCGGCCTCACCACGCGCCACATCCTCACCGACGCCGCGTTGCGCAATGCGATGGTGACCCACGCGGCCTTCGGCGGATCGACCAATCTTCTGCTGCACCTGCCCGCCGTGGCGCACGCGGCCGGATTGCGCCGCCCCACGGTCGAGGATTGGATCGCCGTCAACCGGCAAGTCCCGCGGCTGGTCGACGCGCTGCCGAACGGCCCGCGCAACCATCCGACGGTCGTGGTGTTTCTGGCGGGCGGCGTGCCGGAAGTGATGCTGCACCTCCGCCGGGCAGGGCTGCTGGCACTGGACGCCCTCACCGCTTCCGGCGCGCGCCTGGGCGAAATGCTGGATTGGTGGGAGCAATCCGAGCGCCGGGCGCGCCTGCGCGCGCTGCTCAAAGAACGCGAGGGTGCGGATCCCGCCGACGTCATCATGGATCCGGACTCGGCGCGCCGTCGCGGTCTCACCTCGACCGTGACGTTTCCCAAGGGGAACCTGGCGCCTGGGGGCTCGGTCGTCAAGAGCACCGCCATCGATCCCAGCGTGGTGGACTCCGACGGCGTGTACCGAAATGTGGGGACAGCCCGCGTGTTCACCTGCGAGCCGGAGGCCATTCGAGCCATCAAGAGCGGGCGCATCCAGCGCGGCGACGTGCTGGTGCTGATGGGCCGCGGTCCGATGGGCGCGGGGATGGAGGAGATCTACCAGGTCACCGCCGCGCTCAAGTACCTGGAGTTCGGCAAGCACGTCGCCGTGCTCACGGATGCGCGGTTCAGCGGCGTTTCCACGGGCGCGTGCGTCGGGCACATATCGCCGGAAGCGCTGGCCGGCGGGCCGCTGGGCAAACTGCTGGACGGCGACCTCATCGAAATCGTCATCGACCGCAACCGGCTGGAAGGCTCGGTGAACCTGGTGGGCGCAAACGGCGCGCTGTTCGGGGCCGAGGAAGGCGCGCGGGTGCTGGCGTCGCGTCCCCCGCATCCCGCGCTCGCGCCCGATCCCGCGCTCCCCTCGGACACCCGCCTCTGGGCCGCGCTCCAGGAGGCCAGCGGCGGCTCCTGGGGCGGCTGCGTCTTCGACACCGAAGCGATCCTGCGCGCGCTGGATGCTGGCGGCAAGGCGCTGAATTAGTCACGGGCCCGGACGCCCGCGCCACGTATAATGGTGTATTCCCGAAATGCAGCCGAACAGCGTCGAACTCAAGAAAACCGTCAACCTGCCGCGCACGGACTTCCCCATGAAGGCCAACCTGCCGCAGAACGAGCCCAAGATCCTGGCCCGCTGGGAGGAGGACCAGCTCTACCACCGCATCCGGGAGCACCGCGCCGGCAGGCCGGTTTACGTCTTGCACGACGGGCCGCCCTTCGCCAACAACCGCATTCACTCCGGCACCGCGTTCAACAAGGTCCTCAAGGATTTCATCGTAAAGTCCAAGAGCATGGCCGGTTTCGACGCCCCCTACGTGCCCGGCTGGGACTGCCACGGCTTGCCCATCGAGATCCGCGTGGACAATGAGCTGGGCGCGCGCAAGGCCCGCATGAGCGTCTCCGAGATCCGCGCCGAGTGCCGTATGTATGCGCTGAAGTGGGTCGATATCCAGCGCGATGATTTCCGCCGCCTGGGCGTTCTGGGCCGCTGGGAGACGCCATATCTCACCATGACCGCGGATTACGAGGCGGCCATCGCGCGCGCCTTCGTCGAGTTCCTGGACCGCGGATACGTTTACAAGGGCCTCAAGCCGGTGAACTGGTGCATCCACTGCCACACCGCGCTGGCGGAGGCGGAAGTTGAATACGAGAACCACACCAGCCCTTCGGTCTGGGTGCGGTTCGAGCTGGTGTCCGATCCGGCCAAGCTGGACCCCGCGCTCGCCGCCCGCCGCATCTTCGCCCTGATCTGGACCACCACCCCCTGGACCATCCCGGCCAACATGGCCATCGCCTTCCATCCCACTTTCGAATACGTAGCCGCGGAAGCGGACGGCGAGGTGTACATCGTGGCGGCGGATCTGCTGGAGCAGACAACGCGCAAGTGCGGTTGGAACGCGCCGCAGGTGCTGGCGCGGATGCCTGGAACCAAGCTCGATGGGGCGGTCTTCCGACATCCGTTCGTCGAGCGCGACTCGGTGGGAGTGCTTGCGGATTACGTGACGCTGGATCAGGGCACCGGCGCCGTCCATACCGCACCCGGCCACGGCCAGGAGGACCACCTCACCGGCCAGCGCTACGGCATCACGACCTACTGCCCGGTGGACGCGGCGGGCCGCTTCTTCCACGCCGAAGGCGCCGCCGGGCGCCTGCCCGAAGGAATCATTGGCAAGACGGTGTGGGAGGCCAACCCGGTAGTGGTCGAGATCCTGCGGGCCAGCGGAGCGCTCTCGGCCCAAGAGTCCCTCGAGCACAGCTACCCACACTGCTGGCGTTGCCACAACCCCACCATCTTCCGCGCCACCGAGCAGTGGTTCATCGGCATGGACCGCAACGAGCTGCGGTCGCGCGCGCTCGATGCCATCAAGGAAGTGAAGTGGCTGCCGGCCTGGGGCCAGGAGCGCATCTCCAACATGATCGCCAACCGCCCCGATTGGTGCATCTCGCGCCAGCGCGCCTGGGGCGTCCCCATCATCGTGTTCTATTGCGAGAAGTGCGGCGAGCCGCTCATCGACCGCAAGATTCTGGATCGCGTCGTCGAGTTGTTCGAGCGGGAAACCGCCGACGCGTGGTACGACCGCACGGCCGCGGAGCTGGCCGGCCCCGACGCCAGATGCGGGCGCTGCGGGGCCACGGAGTTCCGCAAGGAGACCGACATTATCGACGTGTGGTTCGAATCCGGTTCGAGCCACCTGGCGGTGCTGACCGAAGCCAATGCCCTGCCCTGGCCGGCCGACCTGTACGTCGAGGGCGGCGACCAGTACCGGGGCTGGTTCCATAGCTCCCTGCTGGTAGGGGTGGGCATCAAGGGGCGCGCCCCGTACCGCCACTGCGCCACGCACGGCTTCACGCTCGACGAGCAGGGCCGCGCGCTCTCCAAGTCCCTCGGCAACTTCATCGAGCCGCAGGAGCTCATCAAGCAATTCGGCGCCGACGTGGTGCGCCTGTGGGTGGCCTCGGTGGAGTTCACCGACGACATCGTGATCTCACCCACCATCCTGACGCGGCTTTCGGAGGCCTACCGCAAGCTGCGCAACACCTTCCGCTACGCGCTGGGCAATCTGTGGGATTTCGATCCCGCCGCAGACGCCGTGCCCGCCGCCGAGCTGCCCGAGCTGGATCAGTGGATCCTGCTCCAGACCGAGCGACTGGTTCGGGACTGCCGGCGCTGGTACGAGGAACTGGCCTTCCACCGCGTCTACCACGCGATCTACGATTTCGCCACCACCGAGCTCAGCGCGGTCTACTTCGACGTGCTGAAGGACCGCCTATACACCACCGCGCCGCGCTCGCGCGCACGCCGCAGCGCGCAAACCGCGCTTTACCGCATCAACTATGCCCTGGTCCGCCTGGCCGCCCCGCTGCTGAGCTACACTGCCGAAGAGGTGTGGCAACACATGCGGAAGCCCGCCGGCGCGCCCGCGAGCGTCCATCTCGCGCTGTTTCCGGAGCCCGAGGAGCTGGCCGCCGGGCTCGGGGAGGCCGAGCGGCAACGCAGCCAGAACTGGGAGCGTCTCATGAGCGTGCGCGGAAGCGTGCTGAAGAGTTTGGAGACCGCCCGCCAGGAGAAGTTCATTGGAGCGCCGCTGGAAGCCCGGGTTTGCCTGCGCGCCGCCCCGGACGTATGCCCCCTGCTCGAGGAGTACGCCGCGGAGCTGCCCGCACTGTTCATAGTGTCCCAGGTGTCCGTTGAAAGGCAGCCCGATGGGGCGTTATCGGTGGAGATCGGCCGCGCCGCGGGCGTCAAGTGCGAGCGCTGCTGGAAGTATTCGACCGATGTGGGCGCGAATCCGGCCTGGCCGACGATCTGCCCGCCTTGTGCGGCAGCCGTCGAGGAGATTCTGAAAACCTAAATGGACCGTCCCCGTTCCGCCGCGGCTTCGAGGGCTATCGCCTACGGCCTCGCCGGGTTGGTGTTCCTGCTGGATCGCCTCACCAAGTACGTGATCCAGCAGCAGGTTCTGGCGGGGGACAGCTACACCGTGATTCCCGGGTTCTTCAGCATCGTCCACAACGAGAACCCAGGGGCCGCATTCAGCCTGTTCTCGGGCGCGCAATCCGAGTGGCGCAGCTTCTTCCTGGTGGGGCTCACAGCCGGAGCCGGGATTCTGATTGGCGTGCTGCTGTGGCACCCAGGCGGGCGCGTGGGCGAGAGCCGCAGGATGCGCCTCGGCCTCGCGCTGATTTTGGGCGGGGCACTGGGCAACGTGTTCGACCGCATTGCCAGCCGCACGGTGACGGATTTTCTGGACTTCTATTTGGGCGCCCTCCACTGGCCCGCCTTTAACCTGGCCGACAGCGCCATAACCGTCGGCGCCGCGCTGCTGATCATTGACATGATACGGTCGCGGCGGCGTGTCCCCAAGACCTGAATGCTTCCGAACCTCTTCCAGATCGGGAACTTCTTCCTACCCACCTACGGGTTGCTGGTGACCCTGGGCTTTCTTGCGGCACTGTGGATGGCCGCCCGCCTGGGCCGCCGTTCCGGGCTCGACATGGAGGCCGTGCTGAACCTCGGGATCTACGCCGGGATGGCCGCTCTGATCGGGGCCAAGCTGCTGCTGATCGCGCTGGACTTTGGGTACTACCTGCGGTATCCCTCCGAGCTCTTCTCGATGTCGACGCTTCGTGCCGGCGGCATCTTCTACGGCGGTCTGGTGGCCGCGCTCGCGACGGCGTTCCTCTACATGCGGCGTAAGAAGCTGCCCGGCCTGGTGACTGCCGACGCCTTTGCGCCCGGCCTGGCGCTGGGGCACGCCATCGGGCGGCTGGGTTGTTTCGCCGCCGGCTGTTGCTGGGGCGCGCCGACCCATCTGCCCTGGGCGGTGACCTTCACCAACCCGGTGTCCCAGCAACGGGTCGGAGTGCCCCTGGGTGTGCCGCTGCATCCGACCCAGCTTTATGAGTCCCTGGCCGAAGCGCTGATCTTCCTGGTTCTCTACTGGCGCTTCGGCCGACCGCACCGGCCAGGCGCCATCATCGGCCTCTACCTGGCGCTGTACTCCAGCGCGCGCTTCCTGATCGAGTTCGTGCGTGCCCACGACCAAGTGAACGCCTACTACGGCCCGCTAGTCACCGAGCAATGGATTGCCCTGGCGCTGGTCGCGCTGGGGATCTGGCTGATGGCCCGGCGTTAATATGGGTTAATATGGGGACAGCCACCATGTTTCCGGGTTTCGCCCGAGGCAGGAGCGGAATCCTCCGCGAGAATCCGGAAACAGGGTGGCTGTCCCCAGGTTAGTCGAGGGTGAACCGCGGGCCAAGCCCGAGAAGGCGGCCAAGGGCCATCCAGCGCGAGGAGTAGGCGGTCCGGAGCTGCTTTCGCAAGTCCTGCAACGCGGAAGCTTGCTGGGACACCTGGATGTCGAGGGACTGCCCCCACCGGCTCTGCTCCTCCACTTCCTGCTGCAAGTCGTCGATCCGCCGCCGGGCCGCGAGGATCTCGTCGTCGAGGCGCTGCGCCCATTCCGTGCGCTCCTTCGCGGTGCGCTCCGCCGCTTCCACCCGCTCACGATATCCCTGGAGCGAATGGATCTGCCGGATCATCTCCGCCACCCATGTCCGCGTGTGGGACAGCGGCTCCTTCCGTGCGACAACCGGCAATCCCCACCGCTCACGGAACACGATGCCGTAGGCCGGGTGGCTGTGCGAGCAGATCTCCACCTCGCGAAAACCGGCGGCAAACAGCATCTCCTTCAGCGACGTATCGCTGAATAGGCGCATCTCCAGCATGGAGTCCGGCCCGCCGTGGAAGACCAGATGGTCGAACACCTCCAGCTTGCCCTCCCGCGTGCGGTTCACCAGGATCGCCGAGCCGTTCAGTTCCGCCAGGGTGTAATCGTGCAGTTCGGGAAAGTGCTCGCGCGTGGTCGCCTCCAGCGAATAGGGCACCGTCAGGATCAGCACGCCATGCGGCTTGAGTAACTGGCACGCTTCGCGGAAGACGCGCTCCACGGGGGGCTCGACATGCTCGAATACCTCCGCCGATATGATGAAATCGTATTGGCCGTAGCGCGCCGGGCTGGCCATGCTGATGTCGAATCGCGGCTCCTGGTTCAGAAAGGTGTTGGTGTAATCGAACTTCTCCGCCAGCACATCGGCGTAACCCTCCCAGTCGCTGAGGCCCGACCCCCGGATGGACTTCAGATGGGGAAACTGCTCCAGCTCGAGGTCCAGGCCGAACAACTCAACCGAAAGCAGATGCATCAGGGCCCGGAAGCGTACCGTCGAGCCGCAGCCGGAGCAGGTCCCGCCCTCGCGCTCGAACAGTTCCTCGGAGCACTCCTCGGACTGGCTGCAAACGTTGCACGTGAAACACATCATGTCGGCTCGATGTCCGTAAATCAATGTAGCGGATCGGTGTTCACTCGGCAACTGCGAGCGTAACCCCCCTAAACGCGTCCACCATCGTAAGGCGAAAGCCGAACTATGACTACCATTTATGACGCACTACGCTAGAACTGGAAATAGACGAACGGCACCGCCACGTCGCTAACGCCGATCAGCTCCACCGAGAGCAGCAAAGAGGCGACGACCGTGGCGTAGACCCAGGCCGGGGCGGTGATGAGGCGCTCGAACCAGTCCAGCTTTTCCTGGAGCACGGTCAATACCAGGATCGAGAATATCAGCCATAGCTGCCAGCCGTACCAGAGCATGTGGCTGGCGCCGCCGGCGAACATCTGGCCGATGATGTAGCCGCTGGTGGGCAGGTCGGCGGCGCGGAAGAACACCCAGCCAAGCGACGCCAGCGTGAACGTGATCGCGATGCGCAGGGGCGTGAGCAGCGGCGTTTTCCGCCCCGGCAGGTCGGTCACCCTCTCCAGGCTGAGCAGCACGCCGTGGTAGCCGCCCCAGACCACGAAATTCCAGCTCGCGCCGTGCCACAGCCCGCCCAGCAGCATGGTCAGCATCAGGTTGCGGTACGTTTGCAGGCGGCCGTGGCGGTTGCCGCCCAGCGGGATGTAGAGATAGTCGCGCAGCCAGCGCGACAGCGACATGTGCCAGCGGCGCCAGAACTCCGTCATGCTGTCAGCTAGGTACGGGCGCCGGAAGTTCATCGGGAAGTGGAAGCCGAGAATCTGCGCCATCCCGATGGCCATGTCCGTGTAGCCGGAAAAATCGAAGTAGATCTGCATCGAGAAGGCCAGCACGCCGCTCCAGGCGGCCAGCATGCCCGGATGGGCGGACGGCTGCTTGAAGTACATGTCGGCGATGCGGGCGAACTGGTCGGCCAGTACCATTTTCTTGGCTAGGCCGAAGATGACCATCAGCGTGCCGCGCAGAATCTCTTCGCCCGAAGGCGCGCGCCAGTTGTAGAAGTCGGCGAAGAACTCGCGCGCCCGTACGATCGGCCCGGCCACAAGCTGGGGGAAAAACGAGATGAACAGCGCGTAGTCGATCGGATTGCGGACGGGCTCCTGCCGGCCGCGGTAGACCTCCACCACGTAGGACATACTCTGGAACGTGTGGAAGCTGATGCCCAGCGGCAGGATGATATCGAGCGCGAACGAATGCGGCGGCAGCTTCAGCAGCGCCACCAGGTTGTCCGTCAGGAAGTTGTAGTACTTGAAGAACCCGAGGAAGCCCAGGTTGGCCGAGAGACTACAAATCAGCAGCAGCTTGCGCCGCTCCGGGCGCACGCGCGGGATCCAGATGCCGGCGGTGTAATCGATGACCGTCAGGGTGAGCAGCAGCAACACGAACTTCACGTTCCAGCTCATGTAGAAGAAGTAGCTGGCCGCGAGCAGGATCACCCTCCGCCAGGGGCGCGGGCAGGTGTAGAAGAGCGCCAGCACCACAGCGAGAAAGACAAAGAACTGGGTCGTGTTGAAGAGCATGTCAGCGGCTGGGCGGGCCCAGCAGTCTCCGCACCTCTCTGGCGAGCAGGACCGAGAAGCGCTCGGCGCCGGGCTGGTTCATGTGCATGGCATCGCCGAACAGGTCGGGGCGCTCGACCGAGTCGAAGGCGTGCTGGTCGGCTAACAGGATCGTACCCTCGGCGGCGAACCCGCGGATCGGACCGCGGCGCGGCCACAGCGACCAGGGCCGCACGAACGGGCCGCGCGGCAACTGGATGAAGATAATGCGCGTGCGCGTGCCGCGGTAGCGGTCGATGATCTTGCCGAACCACTTGCGATCGTAAGTGCCGCCGTCGGAAAACGTAAACGCCGGCAGAAGGATGTTGTTCGTCTCCTGCCGCTTGTTCGCATCCATCCAACTGGGATAGCTCAGGATCTTCCCCGCTTTCCAATCCACCGACAGGCCTGCGACGTTGCGCGCGCCCCAGTCGCCGTTGTATGCGGCTGCGGCGCCGTTCTGGCGATCCCACCGCAGACGCTCCATCCGCGGCTTGTAGTTGACCAGGAAGTCCTGGAAATCATTCTTAAAGAAAAACCCCTTTAAGAGGCTGCCGCGGAACGCCAGCCAGCGGGCTTTCCAGTTGTCGAAGGAAAGCGTGAATTCGGGGATATCGGAGTACCGCAGTATGGGCACGAGATAGTTGAGGTCGAGCAGCCGGCCGGCCCCATCCTGGCTGTCGTCGTAGTCGTTGACCGGGATGATGACGGCCGAATACCGGTTCGCGTGCGGGTCCACCTCCCGCAGCATGTAGTACCAGCAGCGGGGAGTCGTGCCGGGGATCGCAATCGTGGCGAAGGTGTAGCCCGTCTCGGCGGTGAGCTGGTTGGCGGCGCGGGCGCGAAGCCCCATCCGCGAATCGCCCACCGCGATCACTTCATAGCTGCCGGCGTAGAACCGCTTCTCCTCGTCCCCCAACCGCCCCTGGAGGTTGCCGGCCGTGGAGAACGGCTCAAGATACGGAAGGTACACACCCGTACGGAATATGAGCGCTTCGAGGGCGAAGAAGATGAGGGGCGCTGCAAGCAACCGAACCAGCACTCGTGGCTGCGGCCGTGGCGCCCGAGCAGGCTGGGCGGTAAGGACCACTGTCTAAGTCGTCAATTATACCGAAACTGAGTAACCCGGGGACAGCCACCGTGTTTCCGGGTTTCGTCCAAGGCTGGAGCGATTCCTGGCCGGAAATCCGGAAACACGGTGGCTGTCCCCGGGTTCCGGGTTAAACGCGGTGCTCTTGGCGCACAATCTTGCGGGCTCCGGCGTGCCAGGCGGGGCGCCAGTCTTTGGGGGGGACGATGGCGTCCAGGCGGTCGAGCTGGTTGATGTTCTTGAGGCGGGTGAAGATGAGCTGCCAGGCGCAGGGGCGGCCGTCGTCCACTTCGCATTGCTTCTCGGTGGAGCCGCCGCAGGGGCCGTTCAGCAGGCGCTTG
>JBEKMO010000004.1:0-103643 GCA_050008465.1 Bryobacteraceae bacterium | reverse complement strand
TTCTCCATTTCGGTGAGGATGTAGTTGCTGGTGCCGTTGAGGATGCCGTAGAGCGCCACCACGCGGTCGCCGGAGATCCCCTCGCGCAGCACGGCGTGGATGGGAATCCCGCCGGCCACGCTCGCCTCCATGGCGATGTTGGTTCCGGCGGCGAACGCGCGCTCCCAGATCTCGGCGCCAGCGAGGCCCATCAGCTCTTTATTGGCCGTCACCACCGACTTCTTCTGGGAGATTGCCGCGTCGATAATCTCGGCGGCGACCGTGGTGCCGCCCACCAGTTCCACCACGATGTCCACGTCGGGGCGAGCGACTAGCTGACGCCAGTCGCCGGTCTTGAACACCGGACCGAGCGCCTCCGGAATCGTCTTGGCATCGATCAAAAGGTCGCAAACGGCCGTCACCCGCAACGGGAATCCCAGTTTGAGCTCGATCTGCTCCGCGTTCTCGGCCAGGATGGTCATCGTGCCGGTGCCGATGTTGCCCAGGCCGACGATACCTACGTTCACCTGCTGCATAATCCGGCTATGATAGCATCCGCGCCACGGCCCGTGCGCGGATGAGGACAGCGTGCCGGGCGCGAACGGCGCGTTCGACCGCTGGCTCGCGGGAACTTGCGGGGTTCTCCGGAGTCTAAAGACACGAGAGGGCGCGAGACATGCGGAACGCGGTACTGGCGGTGCATCTTGGAGGTTTGTTCCTCATTGCGGGGGTAGGCGCGTTTGGCGCATGGTGTCACGGACGTCCTCGGAATTGACGGAGCTCACGTAGGCAGGTCCCGGCTGGAGATCGCTGCCAGTTCGTTTCTACACTGGGATCTGGAAAGCCCCGTCCGACTGGAACGGACCTTCGACCTCGCCATTTCGATGGCGGTGGCGGAGCATCTCTCGCCCGGCCGCGCTCCTTCGTTCGTGGACGATTTGACCGGCTTGACACCGGTTGTCCTGTTCTCGGCCGCGATTCGGGGCCAGGGAGGCGTCGGCCACATTAACGAGCAATGGTTCAGCTATTGGGCCCGCATCTTTGCGGAACGTGGCTTTCGGGCGGTCGGCCGCCTCCGCGCTGAGTTCTGGGACGACGCCGAGGTCGAGTCGTGGTATCGCCAGAACATTCTGCTTTATGTCCGCGAGGATCGCGCGCAGGAGTTCTCACAAGTCGGCCGGCCCGGCCCCCTGGATATCGTCCACCCAGAGCTGTACTCTTTGAAGTCCGTCGTGAGGCCAAACCTGGGTCTTCTGCTCCGGCTGTTCCCCGGAGCCGTGGCGAGGCCGTTCCGGCACCGCCTCTTCGGCGCCAAACCGGCGAGCTTGCCGGTGGCGGACGCTCCGCCCCAGCCCTGACACGAACAGCCCCCGATGATCACAGCCGCGCCAGTCCGGCACCTCTCCGGGTTCCTGCGCGGAGCCGGTTCTCGAAGAGACCTATAGTCCGTGTACCCCGCCGCCGATACTTGATTGGTCATTCGATCGAGGAGGCCGTGGTTGGGACTCTGATGGCGTGAGCCGTGCCCACATCCAGATGACGCTGGCCAGACAGATCAACAGATTCCGGACCGTGACTCAGTACCTGAAGGCAGTGGGGGTGCTTGCGACGCTTCAACTGGGCCGACAGCGGGTCTGGAGAGCGCTGGACCTGCCGGTGCCGCAGAGCATACAAGTCCGGCCGGCTGGAGTCCGATATCCCCTGATCATGCGCACGGAACCCAGCAGCGACGGCGCAGTTTTCTGGGAGATTTTCCTGAGGAAGGTTTACGAGTGCGTGGCCGACCTTCCGGCGCCGAAGTTGGTCCTGGATCTCGGAGCCAACGTGGGGTACTCGAGCGCCTACTTCCTGAATCGGTTCCCGGTTGCGCGGGTCGTGGCCGTGGAACCCGACCCGGAGACTGGTGCGCTATGCTGCCGAAACCTGGCCCCCTACGGTTCCCGAGCCCGCGTGGTGCCGGGCGCCGCATGGCCGGAAAAAACACCGCTGGTCTTGTCGCGGGGCTCCTTTGGCGACGCACGGGAATGGGCTATCCAGGTGCGGGAGCGGGCGGCCGGGGAGCAAGGGTATCGAGTGCAAGGTTGGGACGTAGCCAGTCTGATCGACATGGCGGGCGCGGAGCGCGTGGATCTGCTCAAAGTGGACATCGAGCGGAGCGAACTGGAGTTGTTCGGTCGCAACGCGCACACCTGGCTGCCGCGCATAGACAACATCTGCATCGAGCTGCATGGGCGCGACTGCCGGGAGGCGTTCTTTCGGGCTCTGGACGGCTACGAGTACGATCTGGAGAGCTCGTCGCACTTGACCATCTGCCGGAATCTGCGGCTCAAGGCTTGTCCTGTGCCGGTGAACTAGGATGCCAGACCCGACGTTTCTCGCGGCGCCGGCCCGACGCCCCCGGAGGGCAGCCTATGTCTGTGATGCACCTGGCATATAGTTGGACGCCGTACGCGGAATCGGTGGGTGGCATCGACAGCTCACTGAACTGCTTTCTGCGCTATGCGGAACAGCATTGGCCCGGCCGCATCGATGTGAGATCGCTCGGCGGCGCACAGGGTCACTCTCCCGCCAGTCCGTGCCCCACAAGAATCGCCATCCGGCCAATTTGCAGCCGCAAAGCTTCGCTTGTTCCCGTTAACCTGAGATTCCTCCTGTCGCTCTGGCGCAACAGATCGCACTGCGACAGCCACGCCGTGCTCTACCTCCACCGTACCGATCACGCGCTGGCGTATCTGGCCGACGAGCGGCAGCCCCTGGTTCTTTACATCCACGGTTCGGCGGAGCACCTGTCGCTGCCCAACGAGAGCAAGCTCCGGCTCCTGCGCGCGGTGATGCCCTTCGTCGAAGAAGCCGTCATCAGACGGTCGAGCCACGTCTTCACTTGCAGTGAAAGGGGACGGAGGTACTACGCCCAGCGGTACCCGAAATACGCCTGCCGGCTGGAAGTCCTTCCCAGCGCTGTGGATGGAGACAGGTTTCGCCCGATCGGAACGGAAGAAGCCAGGCGCGCTCTGGGCATCGATCAGGCGGCCTTCCTGGTTCTTTTTGCGGGCCGGATCGAAGAGGTGAAAGACCCGCTGCTGTGGGCCAACGCGTTTCATCAGATGTGCACAAGACTGCCGAATGCCCGAGGGGCAATTCTTGGAACGGGCGCCCTGGGTCCGGAGACGCTCCGGATGCTGGAGTGCTACGGCATTTCGCACCGGCTCCTTTGCGCGAAGAGTGTTCCGGAGGCGGAGTTGGCGCTCTGGTACAACGCGGCCAACGTTCTGCTGCTGACCTCCCATTTCGAGGGCAGTCCCCGGGTTGCGGTGGAAGCGCTCGCCAGCGGCACGCCGGTGGTGTCGACCGACGTGGGGGACATCCCGGAGATGCGCGCCAGCGGCGCGCCGGTCACGATCTCGGATTCGCGCGACCCCATGGCGCTCGCGGAAGCGGTGGTCGAGTATGCCGGGCACAAGAAAGAGCCCTGTCCGGAGTTTGTCCGCACGCACTCCTTTGCGGTGGTGTTCGGCCGTGTGATCGAGGTCCTGAAGGCGGCTGCGGAGGGAACGGCCCGTGTCTGAAGGCGCTGTAAGCGGGATGGAAACCTACGAGGTGCTCGGCATTCCGGTGACCGTGGGGGACCGGGAGTCCATTCTGGCCCGGATCCTGGACCTCGGCCACCGCCCGGAGCCGGCCATGGTCGTACCCGTCAACCCGGAGGTCCTGGTGATCGCCGGGCGTCACCCCGCGCTCTGCCAGGTGCTGAAGACCACCGTTCTTAACCTCGTTGACGGCGCCGGTTTGGCCTGGCTCCTCAGCCAGTACGCCGGCAGGAAGGTGGAGCGGTTCCCCGGAGTCGACCTGGTCGAGTTGCTGGCACGCGAGTCGGCTCGCTCGAAGCTGCGAATCGGCTTCGTGGGAGGCAGGCCGGGAAGCGCCGAGCGGGCGCGAGTGGCCCTGCTGGCCCAGTACCCCGGCGGCGACATCTGGCTGGGGCCGCCCATCACAGTCCCGCAGCTCCCGGGCCCGGATTTGGAATACGCGGCCGTGGTCCGGGACGCGGGTGTCGACATGCTGCTGGTTGCGCTGGGGTCCCCGAAACAGGAATTGTGGCTGGCGGAGAATCTCCCGGCTTGCGGCGCCAAGATCGGGATGGGAGTCGGTGGCAGCTTTGAAATCCTAGGCGGTCTCGTGCCCCGGGCGCCGCTGTGGATGAGAAGATCGAACCTCGAGTGGTTGTACCGCACCTGGCGCGAGCCCTCCCGGCTGCCCAGGCTGATCGCTTTGGCAAGGTTGCCCGTCAGGGTAGTCCGCGCACGCGCCAGCGGAAGAGCGGCAGTGGCCCAGTTCCTGGCCCGGGATGTCTGAAGTCGAGCCAGCCATGCAGCCCATGCTCCGTCACCCCCTCCCGGCGTCCGGCGCCAGTCCGCGTGAGGTTTACGACGCGTCGTATTTCGCGCGGTTCTATCCCGCGAGCTGGTTCCACGCGGCGGGTGACAAGCCGGCAGTGAACTACGCACTCAGCTCGATGCTGCGGAGGCTCTGCGTGAAGTACCGCCGGGGACGTCACCGGCCCGTGCTGGTCCACTTCGGTTGCGGCGAGGGGTTCCTGGCAAGGGCCTGCCGGCGTTGGTCCACCAATGTGGGGTGCGACATCGCGCAGTTCGCGGCCGGACGCGCAACCGGGAACGGCGTCCCGAGCGTATGCGCTTCGCTCGAAGCAGGCTGCTTCCGCCCCGGCGCGTTTGACGCAGCCACCGCGATCGACGTATTGGAACACCTCATCGATCCCCGGACCGGTCTTCGAACGTTGTGGGATGCGTTGCGCCCGGGGGGTCTGGCGCTTGTGACGGTCCCCAATCTGGCTTCACTCAGCAGGAAACTGAAAGGCTGCGATTGGAGCGCCTATCGCGATCGCACCCACCGCTGCCTCGTCGCGCCGGGGACGTGGCGCGGGTGGTTCGAGGCAGCCGGCTTCGAGGTGGTTCGGGTGGGCACGGACGCCCTTTGGGACCCGCCGTACTTCGACCGCTGGCTGCGGCCGTTGGAGCGACTCGCGATCCTGTCCGCGGCGAACCTGCTGGCTCTCGTCCGGCTCCAACTGCCCTGGTCTCTCGGGGACAACCTGGTCGTGACTGTTGACTTTGCCTCCAGCATTGGTGGGGTCGGGCTTTCCAGCCTGCCGCCGGGTTTCGACCCGGCGTGGGCTTGCGCCGGCTAGAAAGCCGGCGGCAGCCAGAAATGGCTGCCCCACGGGGACAAAGTAAACAGTATTGGGTCTAGGAGGCGTCGTGCGAATCGGAATCGACGGCACATTCGGATCGAGGACCGTGACGGGCATGGAACGCTACGCAACATCCTTGTGCGCGAGCCTGCGCCGCGCCAAGACCCAACACGAGTTCATCGCGCTGTGCCCGCAGTTGCCGCCGGTGCTGGAGACGCGCCTCCGCCCCAGAGTGAAACGGTTCCTGGCCGAACAGTACTACATCGGAGCGGCGGCCGCGCGGGCGAACGTCGACCTGGTGTTCTTCCCGGCGTTTCCGCCCGGCCCCTTCCTCTCGCACCCCTTCGCGATGATGGTCTACGATGCGGTGTCCTGGCTGTACCGCGACACGATGGGGCTGCTCGGCAGGTGCTACCTGGCGCCGTCGGTCCGCCACGCCGCGCGCCGGGCCCGGGTGATCCTGACCATCTCGCATTCCGTGAAGAACGAGCTTGCGGCGCTGCTGCCGCGACCCGAAGAGGAAATCGTCTACGTCGGAGCCGGGGTAGACGCCCCGCCCGCGCCTTGCGAGCCCGCGCAGCGGGACGAGGCGCTCTCACGGCTGGGGCTGGCGAGGCCGTTCCTGCTTGCGGTCGGTTCTCTCGAGCCTCGGAAGAACTACCCCGCTCTGTTCCGGGCGATACAGCTTGTCTTCGACCGATCAGACGTGCAACTGGCGGTCGCCGGCCGCTGGGCGTGGGGATCGGAAGAGGTTCGCCGGCTGGTGGCCGGAGCCGGCAACCGGATCAGGATTTTGGGCTACGTCAGCGACGCCGACCTGGCGATCCTCTACGATGCCGCGGAGGGCTGTTTGCAGCCTAGCGTCTACGAAGGCCTCGGTCTGCCGGTTCTCGAAGCGCTGTCGCACGGCCTGCCCGTGATCGCCAATGACATCGCCGTATTTCGCGAGATCGGGCCGGACCGGGTCCACTTGGTGGACTTCCGCGACCCGGTTCAGGTCTCGCAACGCGTTCTCTGGCTCCTCGAGAACCCCGAGGAACGAGCGCGGATCAAGGCTTCCGCTCTCTCGTTTGCCCGGGAACTCACCTGGGACGCGGCGGCCGCCCGATGCATCGGAGCGTTCGACCGGCTGGAGGGCCTGGGCGCGGTTGGGCGAGGCGCGAACGGCCGGCGTGAGCGCCAGAGGGCGGCCTGACATGGCGAGCGACATGTCCATCACGGTCGGCCTGCCTTTTTGGAACAACGAGCGTACACTGGGCGCCGCCATCCAGTCGGTTCTCGCACAGACCGTGGCGGACTGGCGGTTACTCCTGGTGAATGACGGCTCGCGCGACGCTTCGACCGCCATCGCGCGGAGCTTCCGCGACCCGCGCGTCCGCCTGGTCGATGACGGGGAGCACCGCGGGCTGGTATACCGTTTGAACCAGATTGCCAGGATCGCAACCACCCCCTATCTGGCGCGAATGGACGCCGACGATCTGATGCACCCGAAAAGGTTGGAAGTGCAACTGAGGTGTCTCGCCAGAAGCGCGCCCGTTGATCTGGTTGCCACCGCCGCCTACATCATCGACCAGAACGGCAGGCTGGCGGCCGTGGCTGGCGCCGAGCCTCTGGACACGACTCCTAGGCACGTGCTCGTCCATGGGTTGTTCCTGCATCCCACCGTGGCTGGCCGCACCGAGTGGTTCCGCGAGAATCCCTATGACGAGTTTTACGTGAGGGCGGAGGATCACGAGCTGTGGGTGCGCACGTGCAGGCAATCGAGGTTCGCGAAGATCCCCGAGCCGTTGTACTTCTATCGAGAAACGCGGCCGCCGGATCTGCGCAAGTGCGCGGAAAGCCACAGAACCGGCCGCAAGATCTTCCGGCGGTACGGGCCGGGGATCGTCGGCGCGGCCGAGACCTGGCGTCTCATTTGCAGCTCGTGGCTCAGGGACTGGGGCCTCAAGGCGGCCCGCGCCCTTCACGGCCAGTGGCTCATCGCCCCTTTTCGAAGCAGCCGCCACCTGTATCTCACGCCTTCTCCGGAACAGCGCCGGGAAGCCGAGTCCATCCTCGAGGTCCTTGCCGGATCGTGACCGGCGCCGACGAGGGCTTCACCCATGGCGCGCTCCAATTGGCCGGACGGGTCCGCGGCGGATCACAGCCGCGCCGCCTGGATGTCCTTCGGCAGCTTCTCAATCACCCGGTGGAGAGCGCCCATGAAAAGCAATCCAAGCCCGGTTTCCGCCAGCGTGGCGTCGATCCGGCTGGCAATGTAGCGGTCGCGGGCCTCCATCAGGGGGTCATAGCGGGCGGTCGAGGCCGGCTCGCCGAGCCTGTCGGCGCGGTGGGCGCGTTCGTGCTCCTGGCGCAGCAGCTCGGGGTCCTCCGTCCCGACCAGCTCCGCCCCGGCCTCGACCAACTCCACCAGAAGCCGGTGATTCTGGCTGCCCTGCGCCGAGAGTTGGCGCGCCAGCTCGGTTTCGCGCCCGCACACCGGCAGCCCGTCCTGGTAGATGCGCAGCGTCCCCGCCTGCTCGCGGAGCGGGCGCAGGCGGTGGCGAACCTGGTTCCAGAACTGCTCCACGCTCTTCAGATGCAGTTGCCAGGCCCTGACTCCGTACCGCGAGACATAGGCGTGCCTGACCGCTTCGAGCTGTGTTCCCAGGTCCTCTGGGCCGTGGACAATGGGGACGTGAATCAGTCTGCGCAACGCTCGGGCTCCCGCAAGGCATTCGCGGCCGCCGGCACCCGGCCCAAGTCTCCGCAGAAGCTGTACGCTGCCCATGGGCCGCTGAGCTCGACCGTGACGCCGTAGCTCCGGTACTCCGCTTCCAATCGGCCGGCGACCTCCGCCAGAGCAGCCTGCTGGTCCCGATCCAACAGCAAGGCGGCGTTCAGCACTGCCAGTTGCGACGCGCCTGAGGATGCATCCTGACAGCGGTGTTTCCGGGCCTCCACCGCACAGGGCAGCAGACGCTCCCAGATCTCGCGGTCGAGTTCGGCGATACGAAGGATCGTTCGCTCGTGGGCGAGCTTCCGTCTTTTCTTGTTCAGGAAGTAGGCCTTCCCCGGCGAAGCGGGCGGCAGCTCGTCGGTGGCGCAGCCAAGCTGCCCGGTGGCCTGACCCGCCAGATCCGGGTCGGCGAAAACCCTGACTCCCCATTCCTCCCGGTCCTGTAAGAACGCCAGCAACTGCAGGAGCGGTTGATGGCGCTCTCGAAGCATTTGCCGCACATCTTCGGCCGTGGGGCACAGCGTGCCAAACCTCAGCGGGACGACTGCTCCCGTCTGCCTGAGGCAGTGCACCGCCTCCTGGTGACGGATGGCCCTCGGAGCAAGCCAATTCAACTGCTCGGCAGGTGCATTCCCGGCCTCCCGGCTGTAATCAGCGTGTGAAACGGGGCTCGCGGCGCAGGCGAGTTCGCCCTCGCACACCAGCGAGACGTTGCAGCGCCCTTCCACGCCAGCAACTCGGGAAAGATCGATCGCGGAGCAGCGCACGACGCCGTACAAGTACAGCCACTCTAGGGGGCGCTCACTTTCCACAACTTCAGCTCCAGAATGCCATTCTTGTAAGCCCCGGAAACCCTGTTCTCCTGGATTCGCGACGGCAGCAGCAGTTCTTTGTGGTACTTGCGGTCTCCGGACTCCCCGGAGATGATCAGAATGTCGTCTTTGACTTTCCACTGGACCTCGGATTCCGCCATCCCCGGAAGTTCCGCCACCACCAGGAAGTGGTCGTCTTCATCCAGAAGGTCGGCAATGGGTTCCCGCACCTCGTCGACCACGGGCCCTTTCCCAGGCTTCTCCCGCATGTTGCCAAAGTGTTCCACGACAGGTTGGCCGCCGGCGCCGACACGGACTGAGACGCCGTAAACAGCGTGCAGGCCTTTCGGGCTCCCGAAAGTGCCGACCCGCATTCCCTCGCCGGTCTCGCTCTGGAGCTTCTCCGCTTTCTGGGCCAGATTGGAGGCCATCTCCAGGAAGTCCCCGAGTCCTTTGAAGATGCCACCCAGGCCGAATGCCATATCACCTCTCGGCTTATCCTTGTCTTCGCTCTTCTTTTCCATTGTCTCCTCGTTGAGCGCACGAACACTCGCGCCGTTATCTCTCACCAGCCAGGCTGCGCCGGCCGCTCGAAGCAGCCAAAACCGCTTGCCCCACGCGGGGAACCGAGGCCTTCACTCCAGATTTCTGGGTGCTCTCCTCAGGCGGAGGTCCGGATGCCCGTAATAGAGTACGGCGGTTATTGGACTTTTCTCCAGAGGCGCCTGAAGAAAACTTCTTTCCCGGCCGATACTATTATCTTCCACATCACTCGTTGCTTGGAACGGCGGCGCCGGCCCACAGGCGACCCGGAGGATCTGGCGGATGGACGCGAGCACGGAAACCGCGAGCATCACCTTGAAAGTTTCTGAAGCCCAGCCTCAAGACGTCGGCCACGGGTTGGCGCGGCTGGATCCGGCCGATATGAGCCGTCTCTCAGCCGCGGTTGGCAGCATCGTCCAGATCACGGGGAAGAAGACGACCGCCGCCAAGCTGATGCCCGCGTTCCGGGAAGCTCGCGGAAAGCAGGTCGTGCAGATCGACGGCCTGACCCGCAGCAACGTCGGCGCGGCCATTGGAGAGCGCGTCACTCTCGCTCCGGTCCAGGCAGTGCCGGCGCAGCGCATCACGCTCGCGGCCGAGGGCGCCCAGGCGCCGCGCCAGCCCAAGGACCGCGAGTACGTCGGCAAGCTGCTCAGCGATCTCCCCGTAGTGGTAGGGGATCGCGTGCGCGCCACCCTGTTCGGTTCCCGGTTCCAGGAGTTCCGGGTGGTGGACACGGCGCCCCGTGGGATCGTGCTGATCCGGTCGGAGACTGTGGTTCGGATCGAGGCGGCGGACTCAGGCAAAGCGAGTTCCGGGCATATTTCCTACGAGGACATCGGAGGCATCGGGAAGGCCATCCAGCGGGTCCGGGAGATGATTGAACTGCCGCTCCGCTATCCGGAGGTCTTCGAGCGCCTGGGAATCGACCCACCCAAAGGGGTGCTCCTGCACGGTCCTCCGGGATGCGGCAAGACGCTGCTGGCGCGCGCCGTCGCCAACGAGACCGAGGCGACATTCCTCTCCGTGAGCGGCCCGGAGGTCATTCACAAGTTCTATGGGGAAAGCGAGGCCAAGCTGCGCCAGCTCTTCGAGCAGGCCAAGAAGGAGGCGCCCAGCATCATCTTCCTGGACGAGTTGGATTCGATCGCCCCCAAGCGCGAGCAGGTGGTCGGCGAAGTCGAGAAGCGGGTGGTGGCTCAGCTCTTGGCGCTGATGGACGGGCTGGAAGGCCGCGGGCAGATCATCGTGATCGGCGCCACCAACCTGCCCAACCTGCTGGACCCGGCGCTACGGCGGCCCGGCCGCTTCGACCGCGAGATCGTCATCGGAATCCCGGACGTAGTCGCCCGGCGCGAAATCCTGGGAATCCACACGCGCGGAATGCCGCTAGCCGGGGATGTGGACCTCCCGACGCTGGCCAGTATCACGCACGGCTTCACCGGGGCCGACCTTGCCGCTCTGTGCCGGGAAGCGGCCATGGTGTCGCTGCGGCGGATCATCCCTCGCGTGGATTTCCAGATGACGGCGGTCCCCTATGAGCTGCTCCAGGATCTCGAAGTTCCGATGGACGATTTCTATTCCGCCTTGAAAGAGGTGGAGCCGTCGGCGGTGCGGGAGG
Organism: Bryobacteraceae bacterium; assembly: GCA_050008465.1. Taxonomy (GTDB): domain Bacteria; phylum Acidobacteriota; class Terriglobia; order Bryobacterales; family Bryobacteraceae; genus Fen-330. The sequence continues at coordinate 92,760 of JBEKMO010000004.1, read as the reverse complement.
TCTTCGTGGAGGTGCCGGACGTCACCTGGGATGACGTCGGCGGGCAGACGCAGGCCAAGGAAGAGTTGCGCGAGGTGGTGGAGTGGTCCGTCCACCATGGCGCCCTGTTCGAGCGCGCGCGCGTGAAACCGCCCAAAGGGATTCTGCTCCATGGCCCGCCCGGCAGCGGCAAGACGCTACTGGCCAAGGCCGTGGCCAAGCAGTCGGGCCTGAACTTCATCTCCGTCAAAGGTCCGGAACTGATGTCCAAGTACGTGGGCGAGAGCGAGAAAGGCGTCCGGGAGGTGTTCAAGAAGGCCAGACAGGCGTCCCCGTGCATCATCTTCTTCGACGAAATCGATGCGCTGGCCCCCCATCGCGGCGGCGGGGGCGGCGATTCGCACGTTTCCGAGCGGGTGGTCAGCCAATTGCTGACCGAGCTGGATGGCATTGAGGAGCTCAAAGGGATTATCGTTCTCGCGGCGACCAATCGGATCGACATTCTGGACCCCGCCTTGCTGCGCGCAGGCCGATTCGATCGGCTGCTGGAACTGCGCCCGCCGGACGAAAACGACCGGCTGGCGATCCTCCGGGTACACACCCGCGGCAAGCCGCTCACCGCCGAGGTGGACCTGGCGGCCCTGGCTCGAGAGACCGAGGGCTTCAGCGGCGCGGATATTGAGAGCCTCTGCCGTGAGGCCGGGCTGGCGGCAATTCGCGAGTTCCTGGCGCAAGAAGGCGGTCAGCCGCTGGCGGCTTTCCAGATCGGCGTGGCGCACTTCGAAATGGCGCGCCACCGGGTTGCGCCGAACTGAGGCGGGGGCCCAGGAATGCGCGGGCCGGCGCGGGGCAGCGGGAGAAAGGGGTGAGGGAATTGTCTGTTTCCCAGACGCAGGCGGGGGCCTGGCCAGAAGGCGCGACTCCAGTCGACGGGTATTTGTTCGAGTATCTCCCGCAAGCGGCCCTGCTGCTGGACCGGCGTCTGCGAGTCGGCATGGCGAACCGGGCGGCCTCCGACCTGTTTCAGCTCGCGCCCGCGGCGCTGGTCGGGCTGCCGATCACGGACCTGGTCCCTCACCAGAGCGTGGCCAAGATGATTCTCGATTTCGGACAGGAGACGGTGAAGGTGATCGAGATTCACCCGTTGCCCGAACAGGAGATCCATCTGGCGAGAATTCTCAAGATCACCGTCGTGCGGTTGCCTGGCGAGGGCTCCCCCGGGGCCGCACCGCTCGCCAGCCCGCCGTCGTGCGGGCCATACGGCGCTTTTCGCCTGCTGTTGCTCGACGATGTCACCGAAAAGGCGAGGACCGAAGAACAGCTTGTGCAGGCGGAACAACTGGTTGCCATGGGGCAGCTCGCCTCCGGGATCGCCCACGAGCTGGCGAACCCGCTGAGCAGCGTGAGTTCCAACCTCCAGTACGTGTGGGAGAAGCTGAAAGAAAGCGGGGACCCCGCGCTAACCGGCGCGATCGAGGTCACCCTGGACCACGTGGACGAGATGCGGCACTTGCTCCGCAGCCTGTTGGACTTCACGGTGCAGCATCGGCCTCACTACCAGGCGACGGACGTTCACGACCTGCTCCTTCAGAAGCTGGCCTTCATCGGCAGGGAGGCCGAGGAGCAAGGGGTCGAGGTCGCGGTCTCGTTGGCGCCCACGCTCACGCCCTGCCACGTGGACGTCCGGACGGTAAAACAGGCGCTGCTGAATATCCTGAAAAACGCCCTTGAGGCCATGCCACACGGCGGAAAGCTCAGCGTCAGAACCCGAATGGGCCATTCGGCGCCTTGCGGAGGCGACGTGGTGGTCATTGAGATCGAGGACACCGGCGCGGGGATTGAGGAGGCCGAGTTGCGCAAGGTCTTTCGGCCGCTGTATTCGACCAAGCCCCGGAGCACGGGGCTAGGACTTCCCTTCTGCCGTCAGGTGGTCGAGGAACACGGGGGGGAGATCCACCTCGCCAGCCGGAAAGGGCGCGGCACGACCGTTACCTTGTTGTTTCCCGTTCAACAGGAGGATCCCTCGGCAGAATAGGGGACTCAGCCGGGGCGCCCGCCCCATGGACCAGACGGCCAGCGTTCTGATTATCGACGACGATCCGGAAATCCAGCGGACCCTGGTTTCGGCGCTCAGCCCGGCGTTCTCCGTGCATTCGGCCCTGAGCGGAGAGGAAGGTCTGACGGAGTACGAACGACTCCAGCCGGATCTGGTGCTGCTGGACCTGATGCTGCCGCAAATGAGCGGCCTGGCGGTTCTCCGCACCTTGAAACGAAAGAGCCACGACGCGGTGGTCATCATGATGTCCGCCTATGGCCAGATCCGCACTGCCGTTCAGGCGATTCAGTCGGGCGCCGCCGACTACCTGGAGAAGCCGTTCGACAAGCGCAGACTGCTGGGCGAGATCGACGAAATCCTCGCGGTGAGAGCGTCCGGGAAGGTGCCCATCCGCGAAAGGATCATCGGCGAAAGCCGCGCCATGCGGCGTGTGTGGAAACAGGTGGAGCAGATTGGTCCGACCGACATTCCCATCCTGCTCCAAGGCGAGACCGGGACCGGCAAAGAGCTCTTCGCGCAGGCCCTGCACGAGAGCTCGAAACGTGCGCGAGGGCCCTTCGTGGCGATCGATTGCGGCACCCTGCCCGAACAGTTGGCCGAAAGCGAGCTGTTTGGGTATGAAGAAGGGGCCTTCACCGGAGCGGTCAAGAAAAAGCCGGGGAAAGTCTCCTGGGCCGATGGAGGAACGCTGTTCCTGGATGAGATCGGAGTCCTGGCGTTGAGCTGTCAGTCCAAACTCCTGCGCCTGGTGGAACAGCAGAGCTTCGTGCCGTTAGGTGCGCGAGATTCCCGCATCAAGCGGCTGGAAGTGCGCTTCATCAGCGCCACCAACGTCCCCTTGCGGCATGCCGTCGAGACGGGGATGGTCCGCCGGGACCTCTACCACCGCCTGAACGGATTGACGATCGAGCTGCCCCCGCTCCGCGACCGGGAGGGCGACCTGGAGCTTCTGACCCGGCATTTCCTGGACCAATACCGCCGCCGCCACGGATGTCCGGAACTGGAAATCTGCCTGGAATGCCTGGACCTGTTTCACTCCTACTCATGGCCCGGAAACGTCCGCGAACTCCAACAGGTTGTGGCCGCTGCCGCGGCTCTGGGCGGGTACCGGATCTTGCCCGAGCACCTTCCCGCATGCTTGCGGGAGCGCCGGAGCGCGCCAGCCGCCGCGCAGGCCTCTGCCGGCGAGGCGCCCGTGGAGTCTTTCCAGGTCAGTCTGCGCAGCATTAGAGAGCGCGCCGGAAGAGAAGCGGAGAAGAAAGCCATCCTGGAGTTGCAGAAGCGGACCCAGGCAAACCGGCAGGAACTCGCGCGCATTCTGGGTGTAGATCCGAAGACCCTGCGATCGCGCCTCCGCGAGATAGAGCGGGAGTCGAGCGATCACCTTATTCCGGAAACCAGCGACTGATTAGTGCACGCCAGGGTATTCACCTTAGTCAAACACTCCCAGTACTTATGCAAGTTACACAACGTTGTAAGTGAGTGGAATAAGTGCATGGAGCCTCGTTGGGAGGCACTTCCCGGCGGTGGGAGCCGCCGCCCGATTCAGAGGAGAGACGTGAGGTTCCGCGCCGCGCTAAGTCCTGTAAATCCAGCGTGCTTCGGCTCGCCATCTATGGCTCTTCGCGTGCATAGTAGGAGCACTGGAGAAAGGAGGTGCACGATGGCAACAGTCCAGAAGTCAACGGATTCTTCGAGCCTGGCTGAAGTTATCGATCGCATTTTGGATCGAGGTGTCGTGATCGACGCCTTTGTACGCGTCTCGCTCGTGGGCATCGAATTGCTGTCCATTGAAGCGCGCGTGGTCATTGCTTCAGTCGATACTTGGCTGAAGTACGCCGAAGCGGTTGGTTTGACGGCCACGGCAGCAGTTCCGGCCTAAATCTGGAAGAGGGCAGGCCGGGAATCGGAGAGAAGTACCGGCCTGCCTTGCCCGAAGAGTTCACAGCGGGCGCCCGGGTTGCAGAGTAAAGCCCGTAGCGGGGGCAGGATCTCAGTCTGGGTGCGGAGAGTGACCAGTGGAGGAGGAAAGGAGAAGTGGTATGGGGAAGATCCAGACTGACATGGAAGAGTTGGTGAACAAGGTCCGGTCGTCGGCAGCGGCGCGACATGCCGGAGTGAGACAGGTGCGCGATGCGGCTCACCGGACGCTGACCGAGGATCGCGAGGAGCGGCACGCGCGCGCAAGAGGGCTGGTGACACAGGCCCAGGCGCTGGGAACCAGACTGGCGCAGCAGGGTAGGGATCGCGTGAATGCGGCGCGGGAGGCGAAGAGAGGTCTCGGGCGGGTGGCGGCCGGACGCAGGTCCGCGATTTGCGAGAATCGCTCCCGGATGAGCGGCCACTTGACCGGCCTGCGGCAGGAACGAAGCAGGATGTCCGGCCAACTCAGGCAATCCGTGCAAGAGGAGGTCGCGGGCATCCGGGCCGCCGTTGGGGCGCTGAAGGACGACGTCCAGGCCATGATGAACGGGATTGCCGCGGACGTCCAGGCTGCCACCCATCTCTGGCACAACGCTCCGGCCGCGCGGGGCGGCAAGCCAGTCCGCCAGGCCAGCGTGGCGCCCGCGCCGCCGGCAGCGGCAGCGGCGAAAGAACCGGCGCAACCATCGAAGCCGGGCAAGCGCGAACGAGTGCTGGGAATCGTGCGTGGGCACGAGGACGGGATCCGGCTGATGGATATCGGCAACGAACTGGGGGTGGATTGGCGCACCCTGGTCGGCGTCACCAAGAGCCTGTTAGTGGAAGGGGCGATCGAGAAGATCGATTCTCTCTACTATCCCGTCGAAGACTGAGCGCAGCGGGGGGGAGCGCAATGGAACAACCACAGACCGTCCTGCGTCTGGAGCCACGGGACGATTTCATTATGACCCCTTCGATCGAAGGGATCTGCAGGCGCGCGAAAGCCTACCTGGATGCCGGGTATGCGTGCCACTTCAGCGGGTCGGCCGGAACCGGGAAGACCACGCTGGCCTTGCACGTAGCGAGCCAGCGGAAGCGGCCGGTCATGCTGATTTTCGGCAACGAGGAATTCGGGACCTCGGATCTGGTGGGCGCCGAGAAAGGGCTGCTGTCCACCAAGGTGGTGGACAATTACATTCATTCGGTCCTCAAGACCGAGGAGAGCCACCGCTCGCAATGGGTCGACAATCGTCTGACCACCGCCTGCAAGCACGGGTACACGCTGGTTTACGACGAATTCTCGCGCTCCCGGCCCGAAGCCAACAACGCGCTGCTCACCATCCTGGAAGAGGGCATCCTGGCTCTGCCGGAAAGCCAGTGCGGCGACGCCTACATGCGGGTGCACCCGGACTTCCGGGCTATCTTCACCAGCAATCCCGAGGAGTACGCGGGCGTTCACAAGACGCAAAACGCGCTGCTCGACCGCATGATCACCATTGAGCTCGGACACTACGACCGCAAGACCGAGATCGCGATTTCCCGGGCTCGCGCCGGCCTGGACCACCGGAGCGCCGAAATCGTCGTGGACCTGATTCGCGAGTTCCGCAAACTGGGCGTTTCCAACTACCGGCCCACCATCCGGGCCTGCATCATGCTGGGCCGGGTGGTTCAGCTTCGGGGCGGAAAAATCCGGGCCGACGACCCGGTCTTTGTGGAGACCTGCCTGGACGTGCTGGGAAGCGACATGCTCAAGATTCGAAAGGACGGCGCCTCGGTGGCATCCGAAGAGGTCGCGGATCTCATCCGGAGAATCGCCTGAGCGCGAGGGAGCAATCCGTGAAACGGCTGGAACATATCCGCACATTGCGCAATCAAGCGAGCCGCTTTCAGGCCAAGACCCCGCACGGAGCGGTGATGGCTCTGGCGCAGATCGCCCAGGAGAAGCAACGGCTCGAACAGGAACGGGGCAGTTGGGAGCGACGAATCCAGAAGATCGAGAAACGCTTGAAGGAGATCGCTGGAATCGCGAGGAGACTCACCGTACTGGCGAGGCTGGCTCCCGCGCCCGATAGCTGCCGCACCGGCGGCGAAGAAATCCCGGCGGAGCTGGCCGCGGGCCTTCCGCCAGGATTCAAGGAAGTGACCGTGAGGTACTGACGCCCGTACCCAAGCCGTGGATTCCTCGCGTGGCGCAGGCGGCTTCGGCTGCGCCGCCCGAGCCGGACCGGACTGGCACTACGGGCGGCTGGAAAGGAGACCGCCAAGTGAGCCCCATTCAGCTTTCGATCAGAGCGCTAGCGCGCGTGGATGCGGAAGGACGTATTCTGCTGCCCGCCAATATCCGCCGGGCACTGGGATTGAGGCAAAACCAGGCGCTGGAACTCAGAACCACCGGAAACGGCCGCGGCCGGGGCCTAATGGTAAGGCCCCGGAACGGCCGATAGATGGGGGATGGCCAACACGTCGATGTCCACGCCTGGGAAGTACTTGTACGGCTTTGTCGAAGGCGGCTTCAAACTCGCGGGGGAGCTGCTGGGTCTGGCCAATGCCCCGGTTCGCTCGATCCGGCTCGAAGACATAGCCGCCATCGTCAGCGATCACCCCGTCGAGAAGCTCTCCCTGCTTCGCAAGAACGTGGAGCCGCATCACCGGGTCATCCGGGAAATCAGCGCCCAAAGCACACTCATTCCCGCCACTTTCGGCCACATCTCCGACACCGATGAGCAGATCCTGGCAGTGCTTCGGGACAACCACACCGAGATCCGGGAGGAGCTGCGGAGGCTCTTGGGCAAGGCGGAGATGGGCGTGAAGCTGCTTTGGGACGTGGACAACATCTTCGACTTCTTTGTGGGCGTGGACCGGGAACTGAGGAGCCGGCGGGACCGGGTGTTCGGCAAGTCGCGTCCGACGCTGGAAGACAAGCTGGAACTGGGTGCGTTCTTCGACAAGCTGCACAGACGCGAGCGCGAACGCCTCGGCAGCCAGATCATCGAGGCGCTGCGGCCGGTCACTTGCGAGTTCCGGGTGAACGCTCCGGCGGAGGAGAAGATGGCGCTCAATGCGGCCTTCCTGATCGAACGGGCGAGAGAGAAGGAGTTCGAAGAGGCGTTGTACCGGGCGGCGGGCCTGTTCGACTCCAATTTTGCGCTGGATTACAACGGTCCGTGGCCGCCATACAACTTCGTGCGGCTCACGCTCAAGCCGGCAGTCGCGGAAGCGGCCGCACGGAGCTAGGACGATGTTCCTGGTCGACGACTTGCTTCTATCCCCCGCGAGGGGACTGCTTTTCGTCTTCAAGGAGCTCGACAAACGGGCGCGGGAGGAGTTGTTGGATGACGAGGCGGTCCGCCAGGAGTTGCGCGAGAGCTACATGCTGCTCGAGACCGGGCGGATCACCGAGCGGGAATTCGAGCGGCGCGAGCGCAGGCTCGTCGGCCGCCTGGAAGCAATTGAACGGATGCGAGAGGAAATGAGGTGACGACATGGGCAGCCTAGCGGCGCTCAGCCACAAGTTGGAGTTGTCCGAGGTAATGTACAGAGCCACGCAGGGTCTGGCGGTCTTGAAGTTGAAGCTCTCCGGGGTCAGCGCCGTTTCCAGGACCGACGGGGGGTGGAAGGTCGTCGTCGAGCTGGTGGAGAGGGTTGCGGTCCCCGATAGCATGGATCTCCTGGGCGTCTACGAAGTGCATCTCGATGAGACGGGAGAGCTGGTGGGCTACGAGCGGATCCGCATCCGCCGGCGCTGCGATCTGGAAGAGATACCGGTTTGAGGTAACGTGCCACACGAGTTCCGGGAGCCGCGGCATCTTGCGGGAGGACCCCTAAGCGTCGTCGCGGACGACGGGGTCAGGCTCCTGCTCGTGGGAGGCAAAGGCGGGGTAGGAAAGACCACCACGGCGGCAGCGCTGGCAGTCCATCTTGCGGAGCGCTTCCCCGAGCGGCGCTGTCTGGTGGTCTCCACGGGCCCTTCGCACCTGCTCTCCGCCGTTCTTGACGCCAGCCTGGGGGCCGTCCCCCAGCCCGTGCCGGGGACCGCCAACCTGCTCGGCCTCGAGATCGACGCCACGAGCCTGCTTCGCGATTTCAAGACCAGGCACGGCCAAGCGTTGAGAATGATTCTCGGCCGTGGCACATATCTCGATGAGGAGGACATCTCCGGTTTCCTGGAGCTGTCTTTCCCGGGACTGGACGAACTGATGGCCATGATCGAGCTCATCAACCTGATGAAATCGGGCGACTACGATTCGATCATTGTCGATACGGCCCCTACCGGCCACACCCTCCGGCTGCTGGGGCTGCCTGCGCTAGCTGTCGCCTGGGTGTCGGCGCTCGACCGGATGCTGGAAAAGCACCGTTTCATGAGCAAGGTCTTCAGGCACCGCTACCGGCGGGACGAGGCGGATGAGTTCATCGACAAGCTGAACCAGGATCTTTCCCGGTTGACGGCAGTGCTCCGCGACCGGCAACAATGCCGGTTCCTCGTCGTGACGCTGCCGGAGCCGGTGGTGATCGCCGAGACGCTGCGCTTGCTGGATGGTCTGCGCCAGAGAGGCATGGCGGTTGCGTGCCTGGTTTTCAACCGGCTCCTCGAATCTCCGGGTCGCTGTCCGGTCTGCTGCTCGCGGTGGCGGTCCCAACGGGACATGCTGGGCGCGCTCGCCGAAGGCCAGCCGGACCTCCCGATAGCGGTTCTTCCGGACACCCCGGATGAGATCCGGGGCGCGTCCGTGCTAGCGGCGTTCCTCGACTCCGCGTCCGGCGTGGGCGATCCCCCTGCCGCGCGCTCTGCATGTCCAGACCCGGAGCGGGTGGAGCCCAGCGCCCTTCCGCTTCCGCAGGCCGGCCGGGAGGTCTTTCTGTTCTGCGGCAAGGGAGGCGTAGGGAAGACCACCTTGTCCTGCGCGTTCGCGCTGCAGCTTAGTAGGGCGTATCCGGAACGCCGGGTTCTGCTATTCTCCACCGACCCGGCTCACTCGCTGTCCGATTGCTTGGCGCAGAAAGTTCGCCCGGAGGATACCGCAATCGACGGCGCTCGGAACCTGTTCGCTCGCGAGATCGATCCGGAGATCCTGTTTGCCGCATGGAAGCAGGCTTACAGCCGTGAAATCGAATCGGCGTTCGCCAGCTTCTCGTCGCGCAGCGGAGTAGAGGTCCAATTCGACCGCGAAGTGATGGCGGGCCTGCTGGACCTCACCCCCCCGGGCTTGGACGAGCTGATGTGCCTGGCTGCGCTGGCCGATGAGATCGAACGCGGGGCGTATGACTTCTACGTGTTGGACACCGCTCCCGGCGGCCACACGGTGCGGTTTCTGGAACTCCCGACGGTGATTCGGGATTGGCTGCACACAATCTTCAACATCCTGTTGAAGTATCGCCGGCTCGTGCGCCTGCCGGAGGTCTCGGACGCTCTCATCGAGACGTCCCGGCGCATCAAGAAGATTCAGCAGGTCTTCCGCAGTCCGGTCCTTTGTGAGGCCATCACTGTTACCACGCCCGCTCAGGCCGCGCGTGAGGAGTCCGGGCGCCTGGTTTCGGCGCTCGAAGGGGCCGGAATCCAGACTCGACAAATGCTGGTGAACCAGGTGAGCGCAGCTTCGGGAAGCTGCCGCCGTTGTGACCTGGCCGCCCGGCAGCAAGCCCAGGAACTCAGGCAGCTTCGCGATTCGTTCCCCGACATGGAAATCACGGTCTTCCCGCGCCTGGCGGGAGAGCTCCGGGGAACGGATAATTTGACCAGGCTGCTGCGGTTCACCCACGCTCAGGAGCTCTCCCTAGTCGAGGCCCTCCAATGAACCACGCTTCCACAGGACCGGTCATGCGCGCCTCGACTCCGCTGCCCGCGAGACCCTGCAACCTGCGCGACCAGGTCACGCTTTGCGATGTGCTGGATCGCGTGCTCGACACGGGAGCGGTAGTCAGCGGCGAAATCGTCATTTCCGTCGCCGGAGTCGACCTCCTGTACCTGGGTCTCAACCTGGTGGTGGGCTCGGTCGAGACGCTGCGAGGTGGGGGACACGCTCAAGGAGATGAATCATGATCCGTCCGGAGACCTGCAAGGTCGTCGTACAGTTCGGAGACCCCGCCGCCGCCCCTACGGCCGCGCCCCGGACGCGCGTGAACATCGAGCCCGGGAAGGTGGAACAGGGTCTGCTCAAGCTGGTGCTGACGCTGGTGGAGCTGATCCGGCAGTTGATGGAGAAACAGGCCATGCGGAGGATCGAGGCGGGCACTCTGACCGAGCCGGAGATCGACCGGCTGGGGACCACCCTCATGCAACTCGAGGACAAGATTAAGGAGCTACAGGAGCAGTTCGAAATTGACGAACTCAATATCAACCTCGGACCGCTAGGCAACTTGCTGTAAGAACAGGAGTCGCAGCCGATGCCACAAATCGTGCATTCGAACGAGAGTACGAACCTGGCCGACCTGCTGGAGCGGGTCCTCGACAAGGGGATCGTGATCGCGGGAGACATCAAGATCAAGCTCGTCGAGATCGAGCTGCTGACCATCAATATTCGGTTGCTGATCGCCTCGGTGGACAAAGCCCGGGAAATGGGAATCGACTGGTGGACGCGCTCTTCATTCCTCACTTCGAACGCGCCGCCGGAACTGCCCGCGCCCTCCGCGCACCTGGAATCGGAGGTCGAGGAGCTCAAGAAACGGCTGGCGCGGCTGGAGGCGCCGTAGCCGCCTGGACGCTAGGGCCTCCAGGCCTCGCCTGTGCTAAGATGCAGGCGTTTCCAGGAGGCCGAGCATGGGTGAATTGCGGGAATCCGGGCGCCTGAGCCGGCGCCAGTTCGCGGCCCTGGCCGCCGCCGGGAGCGCGTCGGGAGCGCTACTGGCGCAGGCGATCCCACAGAACGCGGGAGTTCCGGGCACTGCCCCACCACCCCCGCAGGAAGGGACTCAGCCACAGCGCACCCCTTTCGAGGAGCAGCTCTCCTTCACCCGAAGAGACGCGCCGGCCAGGATTCACCCCTTCCCGCTAACGCAGGTTCGGCTCACCGCCGGGCCGTTCCAAGACGCGCAGGAGGCCAACCGGGGCGTCCTCCAGCGGTTGCCTGCCGGCCGCCTGATCCACAGCTTCCGGCTCAATGCCGGCATATCCTCGCCGGCCGAGCCCTTGGGCGGCTGGGAGAAGCCGGACTGTGAGTTGCGAGGCCACTTCACAGGCCATTTCCTGTCCGCCTGCGGCCTCATGTACTCCGCCACCGGGGACAAGGAGATCAAAGCCAAGGGCGACTTCATCGTCGCCGAGCTGGCGAAGTGCCAGCAGAAGCTCGGCGGCGGATACCTCAGCGCATTCCCCAAGGAGTTCTTCGACCGTCTGAACGCCCGGAAGGAGGTCTGGGCGCCGTTCTACACGCTCCACAAGATCATGGCGGGCATGCTGGATATGTACCAGCACTGCGGCAATCGTCAGGCTCTCGAGGTGCTCCAGGGAATGGCGGACTGGACCGGCCAGTGGAGCGCGCCGATCGCCGAGGCGCACATGCAGGACATTCTGAACACCGAATACGGCGGCATGAACGACGTCCTGTACATTCTCACCGCCGTCACCGGCGATGACCGCTACGCGAGAATCGGGGACCGGTTCACGAAGAAGCGGTTTTTCAATCCGCTCGGGCTGCGGCGCGACGAACTGCGCGGGCTGCACGTGAACACGCATATTCCCCAGGTGATCGGCGCGGCGCGGCGTTATGAGATCAGCGGCGACCATCGCTTCCGCGACGTCGCGGACTACTTCTGGTACGCGGTAACGAGCGCGCGGACCTACGTCACCGGCGGAACCAGCAATGGCGAAGGGTGGCTGGTGGACCCCGGCCGGCTCGCGGCCGAGCTCAGGCTGCGTCCGGACACCGCCGAGTGCTGTTGCGCGTACAACATGCTCAAGCTCACGCGGCGCCTTTACGGCTGGACGGCCGATCCGCGGTACTTCGACTATTACGAGCGCACACTGCTCAATCACCGGCTCGGCGCGATTGAGCCGCGGACGGGCGCGACCATCTACTATCTCTCGCTGGCGCCAGGCGCCTGGAAGACCTTTAACGCCGAGTACGACTCCTTCTGGTGCTGCACGGGCACCGGCATCGAGGAGTTCTCGAAGCTGGCCGACAGCATTTACTTCCACGACGCCGACGCCATCTACGTGAACCTATTCGTCCCTTCGGAAGTGAACTGGGCGGACAAGGGCGTCCGCTTGCGGCAGGAAACCACGTTCCCAGACCAGCAGAGCACGACGCTGGTGGTGAGCGCGGAGAAACCCGTGCAAATGACGATATGCGTTCGCGTGCCGGACTGGCTGAGCTCGGGCGGTTCGGTGAGGATCAACGGCGCCGCCGTCGAGGCGTTCTCGGGCCCCGGCAGCTATCTGAGGCTGTCGCGGGTCTGGAAGAACGGCGACCGCGTCGAGATGCAGCTTCCCATGCGGCTGCACGTTGCAGCGATGCCGGACGATCCTGCGGTGCAGGCGATTCTGTACGGACCGCTCGTACTGGCGGGCAAACTCGGATCCGAGGGACTCACGAGAGAAATGACTGTGGGCCGTATGGGGCCCGAGGTGCAGCGGCTGCCGATGAAGGTCCCAACCTTCCGCGCATCCGGCGCCGACCTGGAAGCCTGGATCAGGCCGGCGAGCGGGGAAGCTCTGGCGTTCCAGACGGTTGGACAAGAGCGGAACGTGACCCTGGTTCCGTTCAACAGACTGTTCGGCGAACGCTACTCCATCTACTGGCTGGTCTCCTGATCCTCGACTGCGACAGAAGTGAGAGACTTTCAGTATGCGTAACAAGGTGCGCTGGGGAGTCCTGGGTGTGGCGAAGATCGCCATCGAGACGGTGATCCCGGCCATGCAGCGGGGCGAGTGCTCGGAGATTGCCGCCGTGGCCTCGCGCGATATCGACAGGGCGCGACGCGCCTGCGCCGAGCTTGGAGTTCCCAAGGCGTACGGCTCCTACGAGGAACTGCTCGGGGACCCGGACGTGGACGCGGTGTACAACCCGCTCCCGAACCACCTGCATGTGCCGTGGTCGATTCGGGCGGCCGAGGCCGGCAAGCACGTGCTGTGCGAAAAGCCGATCGCGATGAGTGTCGCCGAGTGCCGCATGCTGATGGAAGCGCGCGATCGGGCCGGGGTTAAGATCGGCGAAGCCTTCATGGTCCGCACCCACCCGCAGTGGCTGCGCGCGCGGGAACTGGTGCGCTCCGGCCAGATCGGCGATCTGCGCGCTATCGCGGGGGTTTTCAGCTTCTTCAACCGCGATCCGGACAACATTCGCAATATCCTGGAATACGGCGGCGGCGCGCTGATGGACATCGGCTGCTATCCGATCCAGACCTCGCGGTTCATCTTCGGCGAGGAGCCGGTTCGCGTTGTGGGCCTGGTGGAACGCGATCCCGAGTTGGGTATTGACCGTCTCAGCTCCGCCCTGCTCGATTTCCCTTCCGGCCAGGCCGTTTTCACGTGCGGCACACAGCTCGTGCCCTATCAGCGCATGCAGATCCTCGGGACGCGCGGCCGCATCGAGATCCAGATCCCCTTCAACGCACCGCTGGACCGCCCATGCAGCCTTTTTGTGGATAGCGGCGCCGACGTATTCGGCGGCGGCATCAGGGAGCAGGAGTTTCCCGTCTGCGACCAGTACGCGATTCAGGGCGAGCTGTTCTCCCGCGCGGTCCTCGAAGGAACCGAAGTGCCGACGCCGCTCGAGGACTCAGTCTCGAACATGGCGGTGATCGAGGCGATTTTCCGGTCGGCCCTCACAGGCGCGTGGGCAAAGCCATAAGCGGAGCTGCCCGGTGATGCGGCATGCCGGGGGTTTCCGGGGAGTCGTTAGGCGATCAGACGTTGGCCGCCGAAGACCGGAACAGGCGCGCCCGGATCAGGTTCAGAATGTCGTTGGCCAGGAAGGGCTTCCGAAGAACGGGGAAATCGTACTCCTGGCACACGGCTTCCTCTTCGGGCGACAACTGGGCGCCGGTCATGATGATGACTTGCGCCTTGGCCACGCGGCGCTGGAGCAGCACTCCAAGCTCGACGCCGTTTCCATCCGGCAGCAGGTAGTCGAGCAAGGCGGCGTTGGGCGCCTGGTCCTCGAGGATCTCCTGGGCTTGGCGTGCGCTCTCGGCGGTCAGCAAGCGCCAGCCGGCCTGGGCCATAAGGCGCTCCAGGAAGCGCAGCAGCTCGCGGTTGTCGTCCACCAGCAGCACGGTGGGATGCTGAGGGGTGCGGACAGCGGCCTGGTCCAGCGTGCGGATGGAAAGGCTCTCCAGGTCCTCGGCCACCTCCACCCGGACGCGGGCTCCGGGATCGATGCGGCCGGAGGCCACGAGCGTCGCCAATGGCTGGGTCAGGTGGCGGTGGATCGTGCGCTTCAGCTCGCGGGCCCCGTATTCCGGGCTGGTTCCTTTGCGCAGCAGGAACTGCCGGCTCTCAAAGGGGACCTCGATGTGGAAGTACCGCTCTCCGAGGCGCGTATTGACGTGCCGCTGCAACTCGGTGATCTGCTGATCCAGGATCCTCGCGAACGACTCCTCGTCCAGCGGCTGGTAGGTGATTACGGCGTCGATGCGGTTCACGAATTCGGGCGAGAATTTCTTCCGCACACTTCCCAGCGCGATGCTTTCCAGCTTGCTGAAGAGGTCCTTCCGTTCATGGAGCGCGCCGGCCTGGAAGCCGAAATCGGGATGGATCTCCTTCATCATCTCGCGGGCGCCCAGGTTGCTGGTGAGGAAAATGAGGCTGTTGTCGAAGTTCACCGAGGTGTTGTCGCCCAGGCGCAGGACGGCGCGGTCCAGGATGCCGAGCAGCAGCCGGGTCATCGAGGGCGCAGCCTTCTCGATCTCGTCGAACAGGATGATCGACAGGTTGCACTTCTCGCTGGTGACCGCGTTGAGTTTCTGCTGGGTGAGCATGGGCTGGGTTTCGCGGTGGCCGAGGTAGCCGGGCGGGGCGCCGATGAGCTTGGCAACCTCGTGCTCCATCTGGTACTCGCCGCAGTCGATCTTGAGGACGTTCTTCTCGCTGCCGTGCAGGACCTCGGCGAGCGCCTCCACGGTCTTGGTCTTGCCGGTCCCGGTCGGCCCCAGCAACAGGAATACGCCCACCGGCCTACCCTCCGGAGCAAGACCCGCCTGGAACATCTCGACGTAGGGGACGATGTACTTCATGGCGGCCGGCTGCCCGATGACCTTCTGTGACAGCAGAGCCACCAGGTCGTTGGGGGGTGCTTCAGTCGGTCTCTTACTTTTTGCTGAGGTTGCCGGGGTCTTCATGCAATCGACTCCCCCTTCTGGCCTCATTATAGCCGCCGCCACCGGATGCCGCGCGGGGAAGGCCTTGCCTGCAGGTATTTTAACGAAATATTTTCGAGGAATAACTCGTTAAGAATGAGATAATTAGATCCGCGATTCTGCCGCTGGCGCGGCCGTCCCCGTAGGGGTTGTGAACGCGCGCCATGCGGTCGTACTCCGGGCGGTCATCGAGCAGGCGCGTGGCCTCGCGGACGATGCATTCTGTATCGGTTCCCACCAGCTTGACGGTCCCGGCCTGGACGGCTTCTGGCCGCTCGGTCTTCTCGCGCAGAACCAGGATCGGCTTGCCCAGCGAGGGCCCTTCCTCCTGTACCCCGCCGGAATCCGTAATCAGCAGCCAGGCGCGGCGCATCAGATCCACAAACGGCACGTACTCCAGGGGGTCCACCAGCAGGACATTCGGCCGGTCGGCGAGATGACGGCGGACTGGCGCCTGCACGTTGGGATTCGGATGAACCGGGTAGACGATCTGGACATCCGGCCTCTCGGAGAGGCGGGCGAGCGCCGAGCAGATCCGCTCGAATCCTTCGCCAAAGCTCTCCCGGCGATGGGCGGTGACCACAATCAGTTTGCGGGAGGGGTCGAGTTGCGGCCAGTCCAGTCCGAACAGCTTTCCCTGCTCCAGTTTGTCCCGTACGTACAACACGGCGTCTATCCCCGAGTTACCGGTCACGGCAACGCGCTCGGCGGGCACGCCCTCGCGGTAGAGATTCCCCGCCGCCCATTCAGTTGCGGCGAAGTGCAGGGCGGTCAAGCGGGTGGCGAGCAGACGGTTCATCTCTTCGGGGAAAGGCTGCCAGATGTCCCAGGTGCGCAGTCCGGCCTCGACATGGCCGACCGGGATCTTCTGGTAGAAGCCCGCCAGAGCGCCGCAGAACGTGGTGGTGGTATCCCCCTGCACCAGTACCATGTCCGGACGCGCAGACCGGAGGATGGGTTCGAGCCCCGCCACGATCCGCGACGTGGACTGCGACAGGGTCTGGTCGGGGAGCATCAGGTCCAGATCGAAATCCGGAACCACCTCGAACGCCGCCAGAACCTGGTCCAGCAGCGCCCGGTGCTGGGCGGTCACGCACACACTCACCTCGAACTCGGGGCGGCTTCTCAGGTGATTGACGATGGGGCAGAGCTTGATGGCCTCGGGACGGGTCCCGAAGACGAACAGGGTACGGTGCTTTTTGTGGGGCACGGAGATGGCGGAGCGCGTCTACTTGTGCCGGTAGGTGATTCGGCCTTTGGTCAGATCGTAGGGGGAAAGCTCCATTGTGACTCGGTCGCCGGCCAGCACGCGAATGCGGTTCCGGCGCAGCTTGCCGGCCAGGTGGGCCAGGACGGTCCGGTCCTGATCCAATTGAACGCTGAACAGACCGCTGGGAAACTTCTCGACTACGGTTCCGGTGACTTCAATACTGTCCTCTTTGCTCATTTGCCTCCTGTGGATATGGGATGAGGGGGGAATACGAGGAGAAGAGTTGCTCCCCGCAACTCACACACTTCCGAGCTTGCGATTCGGGATGCAATCGTACTTCGATTATACAGCACCCCAGTAGGATAAGGCTCCGCCTTGTCCTGCTCGCGAACCAGGCCAGCCATTGCGGCCCCCACGCCATCCGCTCTTGTACTACCTTAATGACTGTGCACACTCTGAAGGACAAGGGCGTTCTGGTGACCGGAGCCGGGCGTGGGATCGGCAAGCGCCTGGCGCTGGGATTCGCCTCCGCCGGCGCGCGCGTCGGCCTGCTGGCGCGGAGCAAAGCGGAACTCGATCTGGCGCACCTGGAGATCGAGCACGCGGGCGGGATGGCGTTGCGCATCCGCGCCGACGTCACCGACTTCGAGCAGATGTGCGCGGCCGCGGAGCGCATGCGGGCGAACTTCGGCGGCGTGCACGTGCTGGTGGCGGCCGCCGCCATCCAGGGGCCGATCGGGCCGCTGGTGGACAACCCGCCCAAAGCCTGGGCCGAGACCATCCACACCAACTTGCTGGGAGTGGTGTACAGTTGCCGGGCCGTGCTGCCTCAGATGATCGACCGGCGGTCGGGAAAGATCATCGTGCTGAGCGGGGAGGGCGCCGGCTTGCCCCGGCCGAACTTCTCCGCCTACGCGGCAGCGAAAGCGGCGCTGGCGCGGATGGTGGAGACGCTGGCCGAGGAGGTCCGCGACCACAACGTGCAGGTGAACTGCATGGCGCCGGGCGCCGCCTACACACACATGACCGACCAGATCCTGCACGCCGGCGAGCGGGCCGGCTGGAAGGCTCAGGAGGAAGCGCTCGAGCTCCGGGTGACCGGCGGCATCTCCCCGGAGAAGCAGATCCAGTTGGCGCTGTTTCTGGCCTCGGAGCGCTCGAATCACGTCAGCGGGAAGCTGATTCACGTCAACGACGACTGGAAGCGCCTGGAGACCTCCAGCGTCAACCCGGAGCTCTACACCCTGCGGCGGGTGCAGAAAATGTAGGAGCGGCAGCCAAGACCGCCTGTTCCACGGATTGGGTATCCTTGGGACGAAGCGTCACATCTTATGCAACGCACACGATTCGCCGTTTTCTTCCTATCGCTGGCCTGCGCGGCCAGTCTCCACGCCCAGTGGAATCCGTTGAACCCGGTCACCGGTGTTCAGCAGCAACCCGGCGGCGTGCTGTTCACCATGCAGACGGGCGTCATGCGGGTCGAGGTCTGTGCCGATTCCATCATCCGCGTCATCTATTCGCCCACCTCCTCGATCCCGAATCCCCCGGACTATGTCGTGACCAAGACCAGTTGGCCCGCCGCACAGTGGACCTTCGAGTCCACCGATAAGAGCGTCAGCCTAGCCACCGCTCGGCTCAAGGTGACGGTGAATCGCGAGGACGGCTCCGTCTCCTACTTCGACCTGGCGGGCAAGAATCTGGTGAATGAAGGCCCGCGGACGATGACTCCCGCCAAGGTCAACGGCGAGGACACTTACCGGTCGGAGACGTTCATCAAGCTCTGGGGGTCCATGGAAGCCTTCTATGGACTCGGCCAGCACCAGGCCGGCGTCTGGAACTATCACGGGGAATCGGTGGACCTGGGCCAGGACAACACCAACATATCCATCCCGTTTTTCTTGTCCAGCAACGGGTACGGCATCTTCTGGAACAACGCTTCCCGAAGCAGATTCAACAACCGCTTTGTGCACGCCCTCTACCTGAGCTCGGAAGTGGCCGACACCATCGACTACTACTTCTTTTACGGGCCCGAGTTCGACAGCATCGTCGCCGGCTATCGGGAGTTGACCGGGGCCGCGCCCATGTTCGGCAAGTGGGCCTACGGCTTCTGGCAGTGCAAGAACCGCTACAAGACGCAGAAAGAGCTGCTCGACGTCGCGCACCAGTACCGCGAGCTGCAGATTCCAGTCGACAACATCGTTCAGGACTGGTTCTGGTGGAACAAGAAAGGGGAGCACGTCTTCAACCAGAACTATCCCGACCCGAAGGGGATGGTCGACGACCTGCACCGGAACAACTTCCACCTGATGATCTCGGTCTGGCCGTTCTTCGACCGCGGCTCGGCGGTCTACGACGAGATGGACAAGAACGGCTGGTTCATCGATCGCACCAAAGTCGCCGGGTTCCATCCCGAGGGCATGGCGGTGTACGACGCCTCGAGCCCCGAGGCCCGCGCCTATTACTGGCAACTCATGAACAACGCCCTCTTCAAGATTGGGGTGGATGCTTGGTGGCTCGACACGGTGGAGCCGGAAACCGAGGGCCGCGAGGCGAACATCCAATTAGGCCATAAGCTCGCCATCGGCAGCGGCGACCGCTACGTGAACCTCTATCCGCTCAACACCACCCGGGGCGTCTACGAGGGGCAGCGCGCCGCGTCGGACCAGAAGCGGGTCTTCATCCTGTCCCGCTCGGCATTTGCCGGCAACCAGAGGTACTCCATCACCGCCTGGTCGGGCGACGTCAACGCGGATTTCGAGAACCTGCGCCGCCAGGTGCCCGCGGGCCTGAACTTCATGCTCTCCGGCATTCCGTATTGGACCACCGACATCGGGGGATTCATTCTGGGCAACCCCGACGCCCCGGCGTATCGAGAGCTGTTTGTACGCTGGTTCCAGTACGGCGCGTTCTGCCCCATTTTCCGGGTGCACGGAACGCGTACCCCCGATCAGAACGAGCTTTGGTCCTATGGCCCCGAGGCGCAGGCCATCCTGACCAGCTTCGATCGCCTGCGCTACCGGTTAATGCCCTATATCTATTCCCTGGCCTGGAAGGTCTCGAGCGAGAGCTACACGCTCATGCGCCCCCTCATCATGGATTTCTCCTCCGACCGGCGAGTAAAGAATATCGGCGATCAATTCATGTTCGGTCCCTCCATCCTGGTCAATCCGGTCACCGAGCCGGCCGCCACGACCCGCCATCTGTACCTGCCGGGAACCCGGTGGCACGACTTCTGGACGGGAAAGGCTTTGGACGGTGGTAGAGCCATCGACGCTGCGGCCCCGCTGGACCGCATCCCGCTCTACGTTCGCGCCGGCTCGATCATCCCGATGGGGCCGGACGTCGAGTACGCCACCGAGAAGCCGGCGGACCCGATCGAGCTGCGCATCTACCGCGGTGCGGACGGCGGCTTCACGCTCTACGAAGACGAGAACGACAACTACAACTACGAAAAAGGTTTCTATGCGACTATCCCGATCCACTGGGACGATGCCAAGGCGACGCTGACCATCGGCGAGCGCAAAGGCAAGTTCCCGGGGATGCTGGAGAGCCGCACTTTCCGGATCGTCGTTGTGGGCGAGGGCCACGGAACGGGCATCGGCCTGACCGCGCAGCCCGACAAGACCGTCCAGTACTCCGGCAAGCCCGTCACCGTGGCTCTGCAATAGACCGGTTGCGGAGCGGAATGCGCCGGTGGGAAGATGGCGGGTCGGAGGTTCTCATGAGGTTTCTTGGATTCGCACTGATCTCGATTGTTGGCTTGGCGCTCTTCGCGCAGCCGCCCTTGAAGAAGAAGCTGCTGTTCATCGGGCAGACCAAGGGATGGCAGCACGACTCCGTTTCTAACGCCGCCGGAACCCTGTGGAAGCTCGGCCACGAGACCGGGCTATGGGATACCTACATCAAGACGGACTGCCAGCTCGTAACCAAGAAGAAGCTCGGGCTCAACGCCAAAACCCTGGACTTCTTCGACGCGGTCGCCTTCTGCACCTCGGGCGAGTTGGACATGGACGACTCCCAGAAGGCGGATCTGCTCTCCTTCGTAAAGGACGACGGCAAGGGCTTCATCGCCATCCACGCCGGCAGCGACACGTTCTACAAGTGGCCGGAGTACGGCGACATGGTGGGCGGCTACTTCGATGAGCACCCCTGGGGCACCTTCGATGCGCCGCTGGTGGTCGAGGATCCCGGCTTCCCGGGGATGCAGTTTCTACCGGGGGCGTTCACGATGAGGGACGAGATCTACCAGATCAAGCAGTTCTCCCGAGAGAAGGTGCGAGTCCTGCTGAAGCTCGACGCGAACAAGCTGGATCTGACCAACCCCAAGGTGCACCGCACCGACAAGGACTTCGCCGTGATCTGGGCGCGCACCTACGGCAAGGGCCGCGTGATGTACGACGGGCTGGGCCACGTCGAAGCTGTTTGGGACCGCCCCGACGTCCAGAAAATGTACATCGAGCACATCAAGTGGCTGATGGGGATGATCCCCGGCGACGCGACGCCCCGGCCCAAGCCGGAAGACTGACAACTGGCTTGTGGCTTGTGGTTCGTGGCCTGTAGATCCCGCAGGCGAGCTGTGCGCTGCGCGCCAGGAGCGACAGCGGGTGCGCCGCTACGGAACCCACAGGCCACAAGCCACAAGCTACAAGCCAGCCTTCCTCAACTGCCCGCACGCCGCGAACACATCCCGCCCGCGGGGCTTCCGGATGAAGCAGGGCACGGCGCGCTTGAGGATCTGCTGAAAAGCGAGCACCGTTTCGGCATCCGGCGTCTCGAAGGGGATCTCCGGCCCCGGGTTCAGCGCGATCAGGTTGACCTTGCAGTTCAGATTGGCGAGCAGCTTCACCACGCGGCGCGCGTCGGCCTCGCGATCGTTGACGTCCTTGAGCAGCACGTACTCGAAAGTCAGCCGCTCCCAGGGACGGAGCGGGTAGGCGCGGCAGGCTTCCAACAGGTCTTTCAAATGGTACTTGCGCGTGATGGGCATCAGCTCCCGGCGGGCCTCCTCGGTGGAGGCGTTGAGCGAGATTGCGAGCTTGGGGCGCACCGGCTCGCGGCCCAGCTCTTCGATCTTGGGGATGATGCCGGCGGTGGAGAGCGTCAGCCGGCGCGGAGAGAGGCCGCAGCCCGCGCGGTCGAGCAGGATGCGCGTCGCCTTAAGAACGTTCTCCAGGTTGAGTAGCGGCTCGCCCTGGCCCATCATCACCACGTTGAGCCGCTGGCCTTCGACGGCCAACCGATTATCGGCGGCTACCAGCAGCACTTGGCCCACGATCTCCCCCGCCGTGAGGTTGCGCTCCAGGCCGAGCAGCGCCGTCATGCAGAACTTGCAGTCCACCGGGCAGCCGACCTGCGTGGAAATGCAGACCGTCTGCCGCTCCTCCTCCGGCATCCAGACGGCCTCGACGGACTTGCCGTCGGCGAGAGCGAGCAGGTAGCGGCGAGTGCCGTCGGCGGAGTCGAACCGCCGCTGAACCGCAGGCCACCCGACCGCATGGGTGGCGGCCAATTCCCGGCGCAACGGGAGCGGCAGGGTCGAGACCTGCATCAGGTCCGAGTGCCGCTCGCGGTACAGCGCGGCGTAAACCTGGCGGGCGCGAAACCGGGGCTGGTCGGGGCCGAGAAGCTGTTCGATCTCCTGGATCTCCAGGCCCAGCAAGGCAGACATATCTCTGACCAGTGTAAATCAGCGCGCGTGGTGCGCGAGCGCGCCGGCCAGTCATCGCCGCCTGCCCGATGCCAGTGACGATCTCCAGCCGTACGACTATTTCCTGGGAGAAGTAAGTGACCAGTGATAAGAGTTAGGACTACCCAGAGTAGATGAGTCAACACACAACCGGACGGCACACCACGCCGCATCGGGGAGTGTGGGATAATGAAAACAGCAGTTCACCACTGGAGCACCATGCCAACTTCCGTTCTCGCCGGGGGTGAGGTTCGCAGGACCACCCTCGCCAACGGTGTGCGCATCGTCACCGAGAGCATGCGGCACGTCCGCTCGGTGGCGGTGGGCATTTGGGTCGGCGCCGGCTCCCGGCGGGAACAACCCCAGGAGCACGGCATCTGCCATTTCATCGAGCACATGCTCTTCAAAGGAACCACGAGCCGCTCGGCGGAGGACATCGCCCGCTCGGTCGATTCGATCGGGGGCAACCTGGATGCGTTTACGGCCAAGGAGTTGGTCAGCTTCAACACCAAGGTACTGGACAACCACCTGCCCCAGGCCTTCGACGTGCTCTCGGACCTGGTGCTACACCCGATGTTCCGGCCCGAGGACATCGAGAAGGAAAAGGGCGTCATCCTGGAGGAGCTCAAAATGGACCAGGACAACCCGGAGTACCTGGTCCACGAGATCTTCACCAGCAATTTCTGGATGGGGCACCCGCTGGGCAAGCCGATCCTGGGCACGAAGGATAGCGTCCCGCGGTTCAGCCGCAGCATGATCGACGGGTATTACGGAAGGCATTACGTGCCAGCCAACATGTTCATCACCGCGGCGGGCAACCTGACGCACGAGCGCTTGGTAGAGCTGGCGCGCGAGCGATTCGAAACGCTGCCGCCAGGTCAGGACGGCGGAACCGAAGCCGCGCCGGTGACGCATGCGCGGATTGCGGTCCGCAACAAGAGATTTCTGGAACAGGTGCATCTCTGCCTGGGTGTGCCGTCCTACCCCCTCTCGCACCAGGACCGGTTCGCCTGCTACGTATTGAACACGCTACTCGGCGGCGGGATGAGCTCACGCCTGTTCCAGAACATCCGCGAGCGCCAGGGACTGGCCTATGCCGTGTTCTCCGAGTTGAGCCCGTACCGCGACACCGGGTGTCTGTCCGTGTACGCGGGCACCTCTGTCAAGTCGGCGCCCAAAGTGGTGCAGTCGATCCTCACCGAGTTCCGCCGCCTGAAACAGGAGCTGGTGGAAGAGGAGGAGCTCCAGCGGGCCAAGGACTACATGAAAGGCTCGCTGATGCTGAGCCTGGAATCCACCACCAGCCGCATGGCCAACCTGGCCCGCCAGGAGATGTATTTCGCGCGGTTCTTCAGCCTGGACGAGTTGCTGGATAGCGTCGAACGGGTCACGGCCGTGGACGTGCAGCGCATCGCGCAGAGCTTCTTCGATCCCAGACAGATCGCCCTCACCGTACTGGGACACCTGGACGGCCTCCGCATCCGCCGCGAAGACTTGGTCTGCTGAGGCGCTCTCCTCTGGACCGACGAGTCCCCCCGGTTTCTGAGCGCCCGGCCTTACACAGAGCCATTTATCTGGAATACTGGAGAGAGGCTCGGTTTCAGGCGCCATGCGTTTTGGACAAATACGATTCGACAACAAGATTACCGCAGCGCTGTTCGAGGGCGAGCAGGCGCGGCCGGTTCCCGGTTATTCCATGGTGGAGCTGATCCGCAAGGCGGAGGCGGAGTCGGTTCCCCTGACTGCCCTGGCGGCACAGATGGCCAGCCGCCACTCCGAGCCTTGCGTGCCGCTGATTCCGATCAACCCGGCGGAGGTCTGGGCGTGCGGCTGCACTTACCAGGAGAGCGCGGACTTTCACGGCGAGCAGGATGAGCGCGCCGTCTACGCGCAAGTTCACGCGAAGGCACGCCCGGTGATCTTCTTCAAAGGCACGGCGCGAGTGTGCGTCGGGCCAGGCCAGCCGGTGGGCATCCGCTTCGACTCGGGGTTCACCGCTGCCGAACCGGGGCTGGCGGTGGTGCTGGGCCGCAAGGGCAAGATTCTAGGCTACACGTTGGGCAACGACGTTTCCGCCTGGGACATCGAGCGGGAGAACCCGCTCTACCTGGCGCAGTCGAAGTTCTACACGGGGTCCTGCGCGCTGGGGCCGGTCATCGTGACGCCGGACGAGTTGCCCGAGTTGAGCGGGCTCGAGATGAGCTGCACGATCCTGCGCAACGGCCAGCGGCACTTCTTCGACAGCGTGCCACTGGCGCGGCTGGCGCGGACCGAAGCGACGCTGGTGGAGTATCTGCTGCGCGCCAATCCCGTGCCCGCAGGCTCGGTGCTGATGACCGGGACGGGGGTCAAGATCACCGAGGAGGCGGCCCTGGCGCCGGGTGACACCGTTGTGGTCCGCATTCCGGAGATCGGCGAGCTCGCCAACCCGGCGGCCGTCGTGCAGTAGGTGAAACAGGTTTCCATTCGCTTCTACGCGGAGTTGAACGATTTCCTGCCGCCCGCGCGGCGCATGGTCCCCTTCACTTGCGCGTTCCACGTGAGTGCGCCGGTGCGCGACCTCATCGAGTCGCTCGGCGTGCCGCACACCGAGGTGGACCTCATCCTCATCAACGGCCGCTCGGTGGACTTCTCCCACCTGGTCGAGGATGGGGACCGGATCAGCGTCTACCCGGTGTTTGAATCCATCGACATCACTCCGGTGGTGCGGGTGCGTCCGCGCCCCCTGCGCCAGCCGCGGTTCGTGCTGGACGTCCACCTCGGACGGCTGGCCGCCTATCTGCGCATGATGGGGTTCGACTCGCTGTATCGCAACGATTACGAGGACGAGGAACTGGCGCGCCTGTCGGGCGCCGGCGAGCGGATTCTGCTCACCCGCGACCGCGAGCTGCTCAAGCGCGCCGTGGTGACGCGCGGCTACTACGTGCGCTCGACCAGCCCGCGGCAACAGCTCGCCGGGGTGCTGCGGCGCTTCGACCTGCTCGACGCGGCCGCGCCGTTCGCCCGCTGCCTTGCCTGCAACGGTCTGCTCCAACCGGTGGCCAAGGACGCGGTGCGCGAGTTGCTGCCGCCCCGCGTCCGGGAACACCACGACGAGTTCCTCCGCTGCGACGCCTGCGCGCGCGTGTACTGGAGGGGCTCGCACCACGCACGGATGCAGAAGATCATCGAAGCCGTTCGTTAGTCGCCGGCCACAAAAAGCGATGGCCTGCGCCACCGTCAGCTCTCCGCGTCCTCCAGGGAGTCCAGTAGCTCCGGCTGGGCGGCGAAGCGTTTCAGAACCCGGATGGAATTGGCGGCCGTGAATCCGGCCACGCGCAGCCTGCGGTAGGCGGCGGCAAGGTGTTTCGGCTCGGCAAGCCAGGTTGCTAGCTCCGTGTTCCGGTACTTGCGGCGGAGGTAGTCTTCGATCAGCCTGGTCTCGTCGGCGCCGCGATAGGCCTCCCGGACGGCCTTCTCGGCCACCGCCGGGGCTACGCGCCGTTTGCGCAGGTCGCTGAGCACGCGCGCCTTACCGAGCCCCTGGTTCTCGAGCCGGGCGGCCGAGAAGCTCTCGGCGAAGCGCTGGTCGTTGAGATACCCGTATTCCTTGAGGCGAGCGAGCACGCCGGGGACGTCCTCGGCGCGCTCGGCGCGGCGCAGCAGCTTCTCCCGCAACTCGCCGATCGAGCAGGCGCGCCCCCCCAAAACCCGCAGTGCGTATCCCCAGAGCGCGTCGGCGGCCAGCCGGCGGGGCGTTCGCTCACCCATTGTTGGTCTCCTCCGCGATTGAGGCTGCCGGCATCGCTTCTCGCATGGCGTTGCGGGTGCTGCTCAGCCAGCGGTCGTTGAAAAACGGTGGCTGGCTACGCTGTCCCAAGCTGCCAGGAACGCCGGATCAAAGCCTTCCGGGCGCCCAGCGCGTTGACAATGGCGCCTGTGACCCGTTTTCCGGCGACCTCCTAGTATGTTAGTATGCAGGTGGATAGGAAACCATAGGAGGCAGCGAAATGGCGGAAGAGGGCAGCAAATTAGGGTACTTTGCATTTGGCTTGGGCCTCGGGCTGGCCATCGGCGTGCTTTTCGCGCCGAAATCCGGCGAAGAGACTCGCGAGTTCCTTTGCTCGAAAGCCGACGAAGGCAAGGAATACCTGCAGCGGAGGGGCGAGGAGTTGCGAGGCCAGGCCGCCGATCTGGTGGATCGCGGCAAGACCGCGGTGAGCCGTCAGCGGGACAATCTGGCGGCGGCGGTCGAAGCCGGCAAGCAGGCCTATCGCGAGGCCGCAAGCCGGCCCCCGGAGGCGGAATCCTAGGCGACCGCTAACCGCGCGGCAGGGCCCGTCTCCGGGAAGGGGCGGGACTGGCTGGCGCGAAGGAACCAATCAGCTCTTCATGGACTCCAACACCCAGTGGATCATGGTGGCCGCCATTGCGGTGGCGGCGGCCGCGATTGTGCTTCAGGCCGGCTTGATGTTTGCGATGTACCGCACTTCGCGCGACCTGAAGGACCAGGTCTCCGCGCTGATCGCCAAGATCGAGCCGGTGGCCGAGACCGGCCAGCGTCTTCTGGACGAAACGCGCACGCGCGTTGCGGAGATCACCACGCAGGCTTCCGAGTTGATGGCGATCAGTCGCAGGCAGTTGACCCGCGTGGATGAGGTGCTGGCGGAAGCCGCCGCCCGCGCGCGCGCCCAGATGGACCGGATCGAGATGGTCCTCGATGATACCGTGAACCGGTTTCAAGAGACCACCACGCTTCTGCAGAACGGCATTTTGAAGCCGCTCAAACAGATCAGCGCCGTTGTGATCGGCGTCCGGGCCGGTTTCTCGTTTCTACTCGGAGGACGCCGGACCACCGTCGAGCAAGCCACCCACGACGAGGAGATGTTCATTTAGCAGCCCGTGGTGAACGTCCGGCAGGCCCCGGCTATAGGGCTCGCATGATTGACATCCACTCGCACGTGCTTCCCGGCCTGGACGATGGCTCGCCAAGCCTGGAGGAGAGTCTGCGGATGGTGCGCGTGGCCGCCGAGACGGGCATCACCGACTTGGTGGCCACTCCGCACGCCAACCTCCAGTACCGCTTCGATCCGGAGGCCGTCGAGCAGAAGCTGGCGGAGCTGGCGGAGGCTTGCGGGGAACCCGTCCATCTTCATCGGGGGTGCGACTTTCACTTCTACTTCGACAACATCCAGGACGCCCTGGCCCACCCGACGAAATACACCATCAACCACAAGAATTACCTGCTGGTAGAGTTCTCCGATCTGCTGATTGTCAAGACCACCGGCGAGGTGTTCGCGCGCATGCTGGACGCCGGAATGGTTCCCATCATCACGCACCCGGAGCGGAACTACCTGCTGCACCGGCGCCTGGACAGGCTCCAGGGCTGGGCCGGCCAGGGCTGCCTGGTGCAGGTGACCGCGCAATCGCTGCTGGGCCGGTTCGGGCCCGAGGCGCGGAACACCTGCCGGGAGCTGATTGAGCGGGGGCTGGTGCATTTCGTGGCCAGCGACAGCCATGACAGCGAGGATCGCCCGCCCCGTCTGGACATTGCGTACGAGCACGTGGCCAAGCGATACGGCGGCGCGATGGCCGAACGGCTCTTTCTCGCCAACCCCAGGGCCGTGCTCCACGGGGAACCGCTGCCCGAGGCGCCGAAGCCCGAGCCGCCCGCCCCGCGGAAGTGGTACAAGCCCTGGTCAGGAGCACGACGGGGGTAGTAGGATAGACAGCGATGCCCAATTCAACGTTGCCTCCCGCCCCCGGAGACCGGGCCGCCCCCGAAGTGATCCAGGAACAATCCAGGTTGATCGAGTCCATCGCGCCGATTCTAAAGATCCTAAACGCCGCGCCTATGCTGTCGATGGTGTTGAACCGGCAGCGGCAGATCGTCGCCCTCAACCAGCACTTGCTGGAGTTCGTAGACGCGATAGCGCCCGAGGAAGTTCTCGGTCTCCGTCCGGGGGAAGCCCTCGAATGCAGGAACGCTGCGGATACTGAGAACGGTTGCGGAACGGGCCAGCCCTGCGGGCTATGCGGAGCGCTGGGAGGCATTCTCAGTTCCCAGGCGGGTCGCGCGAATACGCAGATCTGCCGCCTCCGCCGGCAAACCTCCACGGGCGAGGAGGTGGCGAATCTGGAGGTGTGCGCGACGCCGCTGGCGATCGGCGGCGAGCAGTTCACCATCGTGTTCTTGGTCGATATCCGGGACCGCGTCCGCGGGGAGTTCCTCGAGCACGCCATTCTGCCGGCGGTGTTGGCCCGAGCCGCCGAGATCGAGGCTTTGGCGATTGGTCTGGCGGGTCCGAACGTGCCGGAACTGCGCGAGCGCACCGCCACCGCGCTGGCGGCCACGGCGTCCCGGCTCGCTTCCACTCTGCAGAACTACAGCGAACTCACCCTGGCGGAGGCGGGCGAGTTGCGGGTCGCGCCGCGCAATGTCTCCGCGCTGGGAGCGATCCGCGACGCCGCGGCCGAGTTTCAGTTTGACGAGGCCGCGGACGGCCGGCAACTCCGCGTCGCCCCAGGCGCGGAGGACGCCGAGCTTTTCACCGATCCCGCGCAGCTCCGGAGAATCCTGCACCGCATGGTGCTGAACGCCCTGGAGGCTTCCCCGCCGCAGTCGGCGGTAACGCTGGGGTGCCGCCGTTCCGGTGAGCGCGCCGAGCTGTGGGTGCAAAACGGCGGCGAGATGCCGAGGGTGGTCCAGCTTCAGATCTTCCAGCGTGGATTCTCCACCAAGGGCCTCGGCCGCGGCTTCGGTGCGTACCTCATGAAGCTGATCGCGGAGCGGTTCCTCGGCGGAACCATATCTTTCCGCTCCAGCCAGCAGGAGGGAACCACGTTCCTCCTCAGCCTGCCGCTGGCGAGCGACCGGGCGCCGGAGGCTGCCGCATGACCCGCGCCCTCAATGTGGGGGTCATCATCGCCGACCCCGCTCTTTGCCACGAGGTGGTGGATTGCCTGAACCATCTGAGGGTACGCATCGCATTCGCTATTTCCCCAGCGGGTGGCGATCTCTCCGTCACGGAGTACTCGAATCCCGACGTGCTGGTGCTGGACTTCGGACACCGGAGCGCCTTCGAGATTATGGTGACGCTCAAGTCGCTGGCCGCGCCTGCCCCCGTGATTGCGGTCCATGCGTCCGCCGAACCCGACGTGATTCTGGCTGCCATGCGTTCGGGGGCGCGCGAATTCCTGTGCCCCCCGATCAACGCGCAAACTCTCGAGGACGCTCTGGACAGGATCGCGGCCGAGCGGCTGTTGAAGGCGCCCGCCCACCGCACCGGCAAGACCATCGGGTTCCTTTCCGCGGAGGGCGGTTGCGGCGCCACCACGGTGGCCTGCCACGTGGCCGCTGAACTCCGTCGGATCACTTCCACGGGGATACTGGTCGCCGACTTTGACCTCCCGGCTGGCATGGTGGGTTTCTGGCTGAGAGCCACCGGCGCCTATTCGGTGCTTGACCTGACCGGGAACGTGGCGCGGATGGATTCGAGCCTCTGGAAAGGCATGGTGCAATCCGTGCAGCCGCATTTGGACGTAATCTGCGCTCCGGCGGAGATTCCGTTGGGCGAGTTGCCATCGGCCGCGAGCTTCGTGACCGTATTGCGTTACGCCCGCGCGCACTACGACTGGGTGGTGGCCGACCTGGGACAGGGTCTCTCACCGCTCTCGATGGCCCTCATTCCGGAACTCGATGCCCTGTACTTGGTGACCACCCCCGAGGTCGCGCCTTTGTACCAGGCGCGCAGGGTCATTCGCAAGTTACTCTCCAGCGAGTGCACGCGGGAATCGCCACGGTTGGTGGTCAACCGCATCCGGAAGGAATACGCGCAGGACTCCAGAGATATCGAGAAACTCCTCGGTGTTCCGATCGAGGCGTACCTGCCCGAGGACTACCACGAGATCGTCGAGGCCCACTCTGAGGGCCGGCTGGCCTCGCCAAGGTCGGAACTCGGCCGGCGGCTGACGCAGCTTGCCGGCAGGATCTCCGGCCAGCCGGAGGAGAGGCGCGAGTCGAGGTTCTCGATCCTGCGCCAGTTTTGGCCCCGAGCTGTCGAGCCATAGTCCCGGCAGGCAGGAACCAGGCCGGGTTTTCAACCAGCTCCTAAAGCTTTTCCCGCCGCGGACGATTGCTGTACAGGTAAAAGTGCATTGTCGGTTTCCGGCGGAGTACAGACCCTAGTGGATCGCGCCAGGGCGGAGGTAGCGGCCTTCGGGCAGGGCCCTGCGCGGGCGGCGGAGGTTGTCTCATGACCCGCGCCCTTGGTGTGGGGGTCGTCATCGCCGACCCGGCCCTTCGCCACGCCGTAGTGGATTGCCTGAATCATCTGAGGGTCCGCATCGCATTTGCCATCTCTCCGGCGGCGGGCGACGTCTCCACCGCGGAGTACTCGAATCCGGATGTACTGGTTCTGGATTTCGGGCACCGGAGCGCCTTTGAGATCATGGTGACGATCAAGTCGCTCTTGACGCCTCCCCCCGTGATTGCGGCCCACGTATCCGCCGATCCCGACCTGATCCTCGCCGCCGTGCGCGCCGGAGCGCGCGAGTTCCTGTACCCGCCGATCAGCGTAGAGACTGTAGCGAGCGCTCTGGATAAGATCGCGGACGAGCTGCTCTCGAAGGCGCCCCTCCACCGGGCCGGCAAGGCCATCGGGTTCCTCTCCGCGGAGGGTGGTTGTGGCGCCACCACCGTGGCCTGCCGCGTGGCTGCCGAGCTTTGCCGGATCACTTCCGCCGGGATCCTGGTCGCCGATTTTGACCTCCTGGCCGGCATGGTGGGCTTCTGGCTGAGAGCCCACGGCGCTTATTCGCTGCTCGATGTGATCAGGAACCTGCGGCGGATGGACTTGAGCCTCTGGAAAGGCATGGTGCAATCCGTGCAGCCGCATCTGGACGTAATCTGCGCTCCGACGGAGATCCCAGTAGGCGAGTTGCCAACGGAGGCGAGCTTCGCGACCGTGCTGCGCTACGCCTGCGCGAACTACGAGTGGGTGGTGGCCGACCTGGGGCAGGGCCTCTCACCGCTCTCGATGGCCCTCATTCCGGATCTCGACACCCTATACCTGGTGACCACCCCCGAGGTTGCGCCTTTGTACCAGGCGCGCAGGATCTTCAACAAGCTGCTTTCGCGCCAATGCACACGGGAATCGCCGCGGCTGGTGGTGAACCGCGTCCGGAAGGAATACGCGCAGGAGTCCAGAGATATCGAGAAACTCCTCGCCGTTCCGATCGAGGCATACCTGCCCGAGGACTACCACGAGATCGTCGAGGCCCACTCCGAGGGTCGGTTGGTTTCCTCCAGGTCGGATCTCGGCGGGCGGCTGGCGCAGCTTGCCGCCAGGATCGCCGGTCAACGGCCGGAAGAGCGGCGCGAGTCTGGGTTTTCGTTTTTGCGCCAGTTTCGAGCTCGAGCTGCGGCGCACTAGCCCGGCGCCGTCTAAAGCTTTTCCCGCTGTGGACGATTGCTGTACAGGTACCAGTCCCCTGTCGGTTTCCGGCGGAGTACAGACCCTGGCGGATCGAATCGACGCGGAGGTGGCGGCGTTCGGACAGGACCCTGCGCGGGCGCGCAAAGCGCTGCGGGACCTGCATGCCGCCAATCCGCCCGCGTTTGGTCTCGCCGCCCTGCCCTTGCTCAGGGAAGGCAACGGCCGAACGGGCCTCCAGTTCCTCTATGAGATGTTGAAGGATGTGTTGCCGTTCTGCGACCCCTCGCTGCTTAGCCTGGAGGATGACGTGGCCATCGCCCGCGTGGTGATGCAGCGCGAGCCGCTGTTAGACGTCAAGCTGGCGCGGCGGATCACCAACTCCAAGCTGCGCGGAGGCGAGGGGATCGATGACGCGATTGCGCTGCGAATTCTGGAGGTGCTCGCGGCTATCGCCGATGGAACCCGAATTCTGCCCATGCTGATCCAGGTTCTGCGCGAGCCGGATCCGCGGCTGCGCTCGAAAGCGGCGCTACTGGCAGGTCGCACGAGCAAGAACGTGCAATGGGTGGAGCAGGCGCTGCGGGAACCGGACGCGCGCCTGCGACGGCCCCGCTCGGTCGACTGGCTGGCATTCGGAGTGGCGCTCCCGGCGACGCACACGGGTTCCCGGGAGAACTGCGCGGTTCTCGAACGAGGCGCCCAGGCCTGCTTGGCGCTCAAAGGCAGCGCCGACCGTTGGGCCATTCTCCGGTTCGGCACCCCGGTGGAGGCCGCGGACCACAAGACTCTCCCCCCCGCATGCTTTCTTCGACCGGACGTGGATGCCTTGACTGCGGCGTTGAACGCGCCCCAAGAGCAGTTTCCGTTCGCCGATGTTGTACCTGATCTTTTGCGCGCGGTCACGCAGGCTTCCGGCAGCCGTAACCTGCTGCTGCTGGCGGACTGCACGGACGGGTCAGCTCTGCCTGAACTCGATGCCGCACGCTGGGAAGGGCTCGTTCGTGACGCGCAGGCCACTGCGGTTGCCATTCATGCCGTCACTCTCATCGATCCGGGTGGCTCACCGGGCATCCTGGCCGATGTCTCGGAGCGGACGGGGGGTATGTGCCTCGCCACCAGCAAGCCCGACAGGATCCTCGAACTCTGCGGGAAGCTCTACTCCAGCCTGCTTCATCCCTATGAGATCCTCTAATACCCCAAGCAGCCGGAACCTGCGCGCTCGCTGAAGCTGCAAGTGCACTCCGAGCAGGGCTGCGGCGAGGATACTCTGGAAGGGTGGCAGGAGGCTGGTCGGCCGGGTTTCCAGGGAACCTCAGACGCCTCTCCCCTCGGTTGACATCGTGGACGCATCCCTATAATCTTGGGGGAGTTCCCTCGGGTTAGGTTTCGAGGTGGAGGGGCCTTCTCCTCTTGGGCTTCCCGCGAAGGAACTGGCGCGGTGGAACTGGATCGGAAGCAAGGGAAGGGGGTATTTGGAATGAAACTGACTGCTGTGCTGGTGCTGGCGGTGGCGGGATCGGTCGCCGTTCATGCGGATTTTTCGTACACCTCAACGATGAAGGGCGGGGGAATGATGCCGGCCAGTGCGGCCCGCCCAACGCATACTCTGATCAAGGGCGACAAGATGAAGGTCGATACCGGGGACCACGCCATGATCATGGACTTCGGCTCGCAGACCATTACCCACATCAATCACGCTCAGAAGACGTACTCCGTGATGCCTTTCGGCGAGGTTGCGTCCCAGGCGGGCCAGGCCGGCGTCGAGGTGAACGTCGATGTCCAGGAAACAGGCCAGCGCAAGGTAATCAGCGGCTTCAACTGCCGCCAGGTCATCATGACCATGGAAATGGACAGCCCCCAGGCGCGGCAGCAGGGCGCCGCTATGAAAATGCGCATGACCATGGAACTCTGGGTCTCGCCCGACGTGCCGGGCTACCAGGAGCTGCGCTCCTTACATCAGAGGATTTCCAGCGGACCCG
Source organism: Bryobacteraceae bacterium (assembly GCA_050008465.1). Classification (GTDB taxonomy): domain Bacteria; phylum Acidobacteriota; class Terriglobia; order Bryobacterales; family Bryobacteraceae; genus Fen-330. The sequence continues at coordinate 59,240 of JBEKMO010000004.1, read as the reverse complement.
GGTGGGCGGCAATGATGCGCGGGAGCGGCGCGGGAATGCAGAAGAACATGGCCGAATTGCAGAGGAAGATGGCCAACCTGAATGGCGTCCCGGTATTGCAGATCATGAAGATGGGTGCGGCGGGCGATGCGGCCCAAACCGCGCAGATGCAGCAGGGGATGGCTCAGGCGCGGGCTCAGTTGGAGGCCATGAAGGCGAAGGGCGGCGAGCAGGCGAAAATGGCTGAAGCGGCCCTGGCAAGGATGGGCGGGGCGGGGTCCTCGGGGGGCAGCATGATGGAGATGACCATCGAATCGAGCGGCTTCTCCACGGCCACGATTCCGGCTGCGGAGTTCGCTCCTCCCGCCGGGTATCAGAAGACCGCCGCCAAGTAGAGCCCTGGGCCGACCGAATCGGCCCGCGAAAGTGCCCCTGGAAAGGACCGAGGGGATATCCTACCCTATAGGGGTGCACCGATTCGCGATCCTCTTTGCCCTTCTTGTCCCTATGCTCCGGGCGGCAGACGGCCCGACGGCGGAACTCGGCCGCCGGATTCTCGATGCGGGTCTGGATCCCACGGAGTGCTATCAAGTCCGAAATCTGCGCTTCGATAAGGAAGACCTGCACGTATACCTCACCGAAGGCTACCTGATCTTCGGAGCGGCGGTGAACGGCGTACGGCTCTCCGCCGTGTTCAGCGGCGACATCGAGGGGGGCGACGCCGAGCTGCTGGTGCTCCCCCCGACGCGTTCCGAGCGGATGTCGCTGGCTTCTTACGCCCGTGCACCCAACCTGAGCGAGCACTTCGACGGCGCCATACTGGTTTTCACCGACGATACCTACGCCCAGCTCGTGAAGCAGATCCAGGCAAGCGGCGAGCCCCGCAAGAGCGCCGAGCGCGGCCTGCTGCTCGCGCAATCCTGGGCCCCCGCGATGCGGAACTTCTCCTCCAGCTTCCAGATCCGGCTGGTGAAGGACTTGCTCGCCGAGAACCGGGCTGCGCTGGGATTCCTCTACATGGCGGTGAGTGGGCGCAAGCTTGGCAATTTCGATGCAACCTACGACCCGCGGGCACGCGAGCAGATCAGCCTTGGCCAAGTGGCATTCCGGCAGGATCAGGCGTACTTCGACACCTGGACTCGGTTCCAGGCGCGGTCCTTCCGGAACCGGACCCGGGTCCTGCCGGACGAAGATCTGCGCGTGACCAGCTACCACATCGATGCCACCCTGAATCCCAACCTTCACCTCCGCGTCGTCACGCAGGCCACCGTCAGCCCGGGCGTGGAAGCCCGGCGCGCTTTGTCCTTCGACATTTCCGTGCAGATGCGCGTGACCGAGGCGCGCATCGACGGCGAGCCTGCCGAGGTGTTCCAACCCAGTTCGCTGCGCTCGAACCTGATCCGGGGCGATCTCAACGAGACCTTCCTGGTGGTGCCGGCCAAGCCGTTGCAACCCGGGCGCGAATACCAAGTCGAGTTCCAGCACGAGGGCGACGTGATCTCGGATGCCGGCAACCACGTGTATTTCGTCGGCGCCCGCGGCTCCTGGTACCCCCACCGCCCGGGTCAGTTCGCCCGCTACGACCTGACATTCCGTTACCCCGAGGACCTGGATCTGGTCGCCACCGGGAAGATCGTGGAAGACAGCGTTTCCAGCCCCTGGCATGTCACACGCCACCGCACGGACTCCGCAGTGCGCATGGCGGGGTTCAACCTCGGCAGATATGACCGGCAGACGGTGGCTCGGAGCGGTTACACCGTGGACGTTTACGCGAACCGGACTGTCGAAACCGCGCTCGCCCGCAATTCCCAGCAACGGACCATTCTGCTACCCCAGCCGAGGATCGGGCCGCCCGGCAATCAGCGCTGGACCGTGGACTTGGCTCCCTACCCTCTGGACATGCCCGAGATCGACCCGGCGGCGCGGCTGCAGCATCTGGCGCTGGAGATCACGGGCGCCCTCGAGTTCATGGCGTCGCATTTCGGGCCGCCCGTGCAGAAACATTTGACGATCGCGCCGATTCCCGGGACGTTCGGCCAGGGCTTTCCCGGCCTGATTTACCTCTCGACCCTGGTATATCTCGACCCGAAACAGAGGCCCGCCGCCGCGCGCAGTGAGGTTGCCGAGTTGTTCTACTCCGAGATCCTGCACGCCCACGAAACCGCCCATCAATGGTGGGGCAACGTGGTGACGACGGCCAGCTACGAAGATGACTGGATTATGGAGGCGCTGGCCAATTACTCGGCGCTGCTGTACCTGGAGAAGCGCAAGGGCATCCGCGCCGTGGACACGGTGCTGGCCAATTACAGGACCCACCTGCTCGCGAAGACCGGCGGCGGAAACGCCGTGGATTCCATCGGACCTATCATCTGGGGGCCACGCCTCCACAACTCTCAGGCGCCGGACGGCTGGCGGGTGATCACTTACGAGAAAGGGTCGTGGATCATGCACATGCTCCGCCAGCGAATGGGCGAGGAGCGCTTCTTGGCGATGCTCGGCCAGTTCCGGCAACGTTACCAGTTCCAGGCGGTTACCACCGACCAGTTCCGGCGCGCGGTTGCCGAGAGTCTCCCCCCAAGGTCCCTCGACGCTCAACTGGAGGCGTTCTTCGACCAGTGGATATATGGCACGGGCATCCCGGCGCTGAAGCTCAGCTACAAGGTGACCGGCAAAGCGCCGGCCGTCCAACTGAATGGCACCATCACGCAGAGCGAGGTGGACGAGGACTTCAGCGCGCTCGTGCCGGTCGAAATCCAGGTGGCGAAGGGCAAGCCGCTGGTGCGCTGGGTCCGGACCGCCAGCGAACCGGTCTCGTTCAGCGTGACGCTGAAGCAGGCGCCCACCAAGGTGCTGCTGGATCCCAACAACAGCGTGCTGCGGAAGTAAGGGCCTGTCCGCTCCCTGCTGTTCCTGGCCTCCCCAGGTACTCCCGGTACTCGCCCGCTTCCCGTGCCGGTCAGCCACTGGTACTTGGGGGGAACTTTACGCGCCCCAGCGGTGTCTATAGGATTGAAGGAAGTCCGATTACCTGCTAACGTTGAAGGTGAATTTGCCATCGAGGCGCCATCGTGGCGGATACTTCCCTTCATCTCGGCGAACCGGCTTTTGTTGAGCCGGTCGCGGTCCCGCTGGATCGCGGGGATACTTATGACCACAAGTGGCTGGTAGAGGGCCTCAGGAGGGGCGAGGAAAAGGCTTACGAGGTCCTGATTACGGATTTTCAGCAGCCGGTCTATAATCTCGTCTCCCGTTTGCTGAGCGACCCTGCCGACGCCTGCGATGTCGTCCAGGAGGTTTTCTTAAAGATCTTTCGCAAGATAGGCGCTTTTCGCGGCGATAGCAGCCTGAAGACTTGGATCTACCGGGTTGCAGTCAATGAGGCCTACAACTACCAGCGATGGTATGGCCGCCATCGCCGGCAGGAAGTCGGCTTGGAGAGCGAGGAAGAGGGCAGCCTGGGCTATTACCAGACCGTGCCCGACCCCGGTCGTTCCCCTTATGACTGCGCTGCGGATCGGGAGCGGCACGCCCTGGTAGAGGCGGCGCTCAACCATTTGAACCCGAGCTTCCGTACCGCCGTTGTCTTGCGGGATATCGAGGAGCTCAGTTACGAGGAAATAGCGGATATTCTTCAGGTTGCGATGGGGACCGTGAAGTCCCGCATTCTGCGCGGGCGCGAGGCCTTGCGCAAAGAACTGGCGGGCCGGCTGGAGCCGGAGCCGGCCCTACGTTGGACGCCACAACCGGCTGAGTGAACGTATGACTTGCAGAAACGTACAGTATTCACTCTCCGCTCATCTCGATGGTTGCCTCTCTGGTGAGGAGAGGCGGGACGTGTTGGAGCACCTGGCTGGCTGTCCGGCTTGCGAAGTTCAGTTCCGGGAGTTGACCCGCGTTCGGGACGCGGTGGGGGAATTGCCTGCGGTCGCCCCTCCTGCCCGCTTGAGCAGTGTCTTGCGTGTGATGGCCTCCCAGGAGCGCAGCCGGTTGCTTGCCCGGAAGCATCCCTTCCGGCGTTTTGCCGAGCAGTTCCACCTCTGGGTGGAGAATCTGATGCGACCGCTTGCGATTCCGCTGGCCGGGGGGCTGATCTCCGCCATGCTGTTGTTCAGCATGCTCATGCCCACCTTTGCATTCCAGCGCAATCTCAGCAACGACGTTCAGGTTGCTCTGTTCACCGAGCCCACCGTGAAGGACCAGAATTCGTTCGCCCTTCCCGAAGAGGACTTCGTGGTCGAAGTCCTGGTTGACGGGCAGGGCCGGATGATCGATTACGCTGTCACCCAGGGTCCCAGCCTCGGCAAGAACAACGAACTGAGGAGCGCCATCGAGAACAAGCTGCTGTTCATGGAGTTCACCCCGGCCACTGCGTGGGGCGCGCCAAGGTTCGGCAAGATACGCCTGTCGCTCCACCGGAGCCTGGTCACCGTGAAAGGCTAGTGGCCCCGAACCGAACCGCGACCGCCACCCAGCGCTCCGGCCGCAGACTCGGACAGCATTTTCTGATCCGCCGGCTTACTCTTCAACGCCTGGCCGAGGCTGCGTGTCCCCTCCCGGAACCGCTGGTTGTTGAAATCGGTCCCGGGCGCGGCGCGCTCACCGAATTCCTCCTGGTCCGCGCGGCTCGCGTCGTCGCCATCGAAATCGACCCGCGCCTCGCGGAATCCCTCCGCGAACGGTTCCGGGACGCCCCCGGACTGACCGTCCTCGAGGCGGACGTTCTGGATAGCGACCTTTCCCAGTGGGGACCCGCGGTCGTCGCAGGCAACCTCCCCTACTACATCACTTCGCCGATCCTGGAGAGAATCTTCGCCCTCGGCCCGCTGCTGCGCCGCGCTGTCGTGCTGACGCAAAGGGAGGTTGCCGAACGGCTTACCGCCCGTCCCGGCACCCGCGAATACGGCTACCATACTGTCCTGACGAACCTATTCACAGCGCCGGAAATCCTGTTCCGAGTCCCGCCGGGCGCCTTCTCCCCTCCTCCCAAGGTGGATTCAGCCGCCGTCCGCTTCACGCCCCGGCCGCCCGCCCTGGATCTCCCCAATCCCGCGGCCTTCCTGGAGTTCGCGGGTCGCGCCTTCCAGCACAAACGAAAGACCCTCCGCAACAACCTCCAGCCCTTCTACGGCAAGCAGGCAGCCGCCTGGCCCGAGGCCCGGCTCCGGGCAGAGCAACTTTCCCTCGAGCAACTGCTCGATCTCTACCGGCGCGCCGCTCGGTCCGATCCAGCGGGATGATCCCGCCGCCACCGTTCAGAATCTCAGAACATGCCAGAGGCTGGCGAAGTCGTCGGTCCAGGTGATGGGGGAACGCTTCGCGTCGGGCCACGCCGAGACCCGATCGGCGATGCGGGGCTGTTCCAGGAATGCAGAATTGGTGGTGATGAGCACCCATTTCGAGCTGAGTTCACCCGTTTCGTCATGTTGCCCCGAGAGGAACAGGACTGCTTTCCAGCCGAGGTGCCGCGCCAACCCGCGGGCCACCGGCTCGAGGTCTAGCGAGCGGTTCGAGATATGGAGCAACAGAAGGCCTCCCGGCGCGAGGCGCCGCCGGTAGAGGTCGCCGCACTCGGCCGTGAGCAGGTGCATCGGGATGGCGTCTCCCGAGAAGGCGTCCACCGCGATGGCGTCGAAATCCTGCGAATGGCCGGTGGCCAGTTCGCGCTCCATCTGCACGCGCGCATCGCCAAGCACGGTTTCCGTTCGCGCCTTCGAGTCCCTCAGGAAGGAAAACCAGGTGGTGGCGATCACTTGGACGTCCGGGTTGATTTCATAGAAACGAAACGTGTCGCCGGGGCGGCCCCAGGCCGCCAGCGTGCCGGTGCCGAGTCCGATGACCGCAACGCGCCGGTTGGGGCTCGCGAAGGCGTTGAGCGCGATCGCAACGCCGCTGTGCGGCCCGTAGTAACAGGTTGGCCAGGCGCGTTCCGGATCCCGCAAGTACTGGAAGCCGTGCCGGACGCGCCCGTGCGTGAGTTGGCGCAGCGGGCCATTGAGGTCGGTGCGCTCGCTGACCCGCAGGATGCCGTAGAAGTTGCGTAAGTCCACCAGGGCAGGCCGGCTGCTGTTGGCCACCGTCGCCGCGAGCGATGTGATTCCCCCGACGAGGAGTGCCATCAAGGGGACGCGCACGGCGAAGTTCCGGGCCGTCCATTGGCCCAGAGCGCCCGTGCGCAGCCATCCGGCAAACCCCAGCAGGCAGGCCGCCGCCAGTCCGATAGGGTACTCGCTGAATTCGACAAACAAGCGCGGAGCGGCCAGAGCGACGAACGCGCCGCCCAACGCGCCGCCTGTGGCAATGGTGAGGTAGAAGGCCGTGAGATATCGGGGGGACGGGCGCGCGAGTGCCAGCTCCCCATGGCAGACCATGCATAGGACGAACAATGTAGACAGATGGATGCCGAGTTGGCCCCACACGGGAACGATCAGCGCCAGGCCGGCAGTCGCGCAGGCGACTGGAGCGAACACGCCGGCGGCCACGGCGAATAGCGGCCGCCGGTACCAGCGCTCGTGGTGGAAGGTCAGGATGAACGTGAGCAGGTAGAGCGAGAGCGGTGCTACCCACAGGAAGGGGATCACCGCAATTCCCTGCGAAATCTGGTTCGTCGTCGCCAGCAGCAGGGTCGAGCCGCAGGCGGAAAGCCCGAGCCACAGCAGAACGTTCCAAAACGTGGGCCGCGGCGCGGAGCCGGCCCCCCTATCCTCCGTTTCGGCAGCCGGGGTCGCGGGACAAAGCCGCCAGGCCGTCCATCCGCAGACTGCCGCGAACCCGGCGTACAGGGCCGACCATATCCACGCCTGCGTGCGGAGGCGCAGGTAAGGCTCCACCGCGAAAGGGTAGCTGAGCAGCGCCAGAAACGATCCCAGGTTCGATAGCGCGTACAAGCGCCATGGCGACTCGCCCGGCCGGCTCAGGCTGTACCAGCGCTGTAAGAGAGGACCCGTAGCCGACAACATGAAGTACGGTCCACCGACCGTCGCAGCCAGCAGCAACAGAATCCGGCCGGAGGGATCGCCACTCGTCAGTGGCTTCCAGATGTCGGCATGCCGGGCGATCGGCAGGAACACGAGCGATGCCGCCAGCAGCCCGATGTGCACCCCCCCTCCCAGCCGCGTGCTCCGGCGCGACCCCAGCCAGTGGGCGTACGCGTATCCAGCCAGAAGCAGCACCTGGAAAAACAGCAGGCAGTCAGTCCAGATCGCGGGACCGCCTCCGAACCAGGGCAGGAGGCGCCGCCCCACCATAGGCTGCACCTGGAACAGCAGGAACGCACTAAGAAAAATGGCTACACGGAAGCGGAAAGTTGGTTTCACGAGTTCGTGGGGTGGCAGGATGCCAACGCCAGCAGCGGGAAGTACTGCCTGTAGAGGTGATACGACAGGAAGAACACGCCTGGGAAGCCCGTGCCGGTTGCCAGGTGCTCCTCCCAGGTTCCGTCCGGCAGTTGGGTGTCCAATAAGTACCGAACTCCCCGCCTAGCCGCGGCCGATTCTCCATCTCCGGCCGCAACCAGTCCCAGCAGCGCCCACGCGGTCTGCGACGGTGTGCTGGGAGCCTCGACAAAGTGCTTCGCCTGATAGCCCGCGCAACTCTCGCCCCAGCCGCCATCCTGGTTCTGCACGGAATGGAGCCATTCGGCGCCACGCTTGACGGCCGCGCGCGCCCCGGGGTGCCCGCTCGCGCATAGCCCACGAAGCGCCAGAAAGGTCCCGTACAGGTAGTTCACGCCCCACCGTCCGTACCAGCAACCCTCCGGACTCTGGTGCTTCAGAAGGTAGCGGACCGCGGAATCGACGGCGGAGTGTCCATGCGTGTAGCCGTGGTGCGCCAGGGCATCCAGGACCCGGCCCGTGATGTCCGGACAGGTGGGGTCGAGCATGGCGTTGTGATCGGCAAACGGCACCTTGTTCAATATCGTCCAGTTGTTGTCCACGTCGAACGCCGCCCAGCCTCCGTCGCGCGACTGCATGCCCAGCAGCCATTTCAGCGCCCGCCCGGTGCATCGCTGCTGGGCCGCCGCATCCGACGCTCGGGCGTGGCAGAAGGTCAGCAGAACCATCGCCGTATCGTCAATGTCCGGATAATGCTCGTTGGCGAATTCGAAGGCCCAACCCGAGGGCTCCAGTTTGGGCCGCTTGACCGACCAGTCGCCCCTTCGCCGCACCTCTTTCCGGATCAGCCAGTCGGCTGCTCGTGTGAGCGCGGCGGGGTCCGCCAGCCCCGCTTCGCCCAGCGCAAACGCGGTGATCGCCGTGTCCCAAACCGGCGAGGCGCACGGCTGGAAACAGAAGCGGTCTTCCCGGTTGATCACGAGGTTCTCGAAGTGCCTGATCGCCTCGATCAGGTCGGGATGATCGGCCGGGTAGCCCAGGCTGTCAAAGGCCATGATCTGGTACATCATGGCCGGGTAAATGGCGCCCAGCCCCTCGCTGTTTCGCGTGCGATCGACAATCCAATGTTCGGCTTCGCGAATCGCGGCCGCGCGGATGTCGCGGGGCGCCGTCCGTTCCCAAATCTTGAGCAGCCGGTCCAGGTGGTGGAACAGGATCGCCAAACCGTCGCGCCTGCCGAGCGACAAGCGCTTGCCGGGCACCAGCAGTTCGTCCAGGCTCAAGCCCTCGGGTGCCGGCCGGTGCTTCCCCGCAGCCTGGACAATCGAGAGCGGCACAACAATGGCGCGCGTCCACGAGGACATTTCGTACAGGAGGTCGCCCGGGAGCAACATCATCTCTGGGGGTACCGTGGGCACGCGGCGCCGCGGGTAGAGGCCGAAGAGGCTGAGGTTGATCCTCACGTAACTGTTGCAGGCCTGAAGCCCGCCCAGTTCCAGGATGCGCGCTCGGGCGCGCAGCAGTTCGGGAGAGTCCGCGTCGGCGCCCGCAATTCTCAATGCGCTGTATGCCTTTGCAGAGGCGTTCACGTCGGAGGGCCCGTTCGGATATATGTTCCAGCCACCGTCTGGCAACTGCATCTCCAGGATCGCCCGGCAACACTGGTCGATCCTGCCGCGCGTGGGCGGATTCCAGGAACTGCCCTCCGGGCGGTGCAGCCAAAGCTGGAGCAGGACGTAGTCGGATTCAAGCGTGGAATCGGCCGTCAGGTCCCCGCACCAGTAACCGTCCTGATGTTGCCGATCACTGAGTGCCTGAGCCGCCGAATGGATGGCCCGGCCGACAGCGGTCTCGCTGTCTTGGGCGGAGTGGGTCGCCGTCGCCGGCTTGAATGGCCGCACCTCCGCTCCGCGGGATAGTCCAAAACTGCTCATGTTTTCCTAGGATAAGCCATTGGCCGCCTCGCTTGTCCGCGGACGCTGCTGCCGCGGGCTTATCGCCAAGAGTCGATAGCTTATACTGGTATTCTCCATGCCCAGAGTCCGGTTCGCGCCGTCTCCCACTGGCTTCCTGCACATTGGAAGCGCGCGCACCTTTATCTTCAACTGGCTGTACGCGCGCCACCATCGCGGCACGATGATTCTGCGCATCGACGACACCGACGCGGACCGCAACACTCGCGAGTCCGAAGCTTCCATTTTCGAAGGACTGAAATGGCTGGATCTGGACTGGGACGAGGAGTACCGGCAATCCGAGCGCCTGGAACTCCATGGCCGGGCCGCCCAAGCCATCTTCCGGAAGGGCCCGGCCTACCGCGATTTCACCCCCGCCGGCGGCGACGAGGAGAAGTCCCGCCAGGAAGGCGCCTGGCTCTTCAATGCAGACATGCGCGAGTTGAGCCCCGAGGACAGCGACCGCCGCGCCGCCGCTGGCGAGCCGTTTGTCCTGCGCTTTCGCGTTTCCCGCGACACCCCGCGCGACGTGCGCTTCCGCGACGCCGTCTACGGAGAGCAGTCCAAGTCCACGGCCGACATCGAGGATTTCGCCCTGCTGCGCAGCAACGGCCTGCCCACCTACCACATGGCTTCCTGCGCCGACGACATCGACCTCGGAATCAGCCACATCATCCGCGGGCAGGACCATCTCACGAACACCTTCAAGCACGTCCTCATCTTCGAAGCGGCTGGCGCGGCGATCCCCGAGTTCGCCCACCTGCCCTTGCTCATCGCTCCGGACGGCTCCAAGCTTTCCAAGCGGCGCCACGGCCCGGTGGTCAGCGTCACCACCTACCGCGACGCCGGCTTCCTTCCCCAGGCATTCGTCAACTTCGTTTGCCTGCTGGGCTGGTCCCCCAAGGACGACCGCGACCGGATGTCCCTCCCAGAGCTGGTCGATGCGTTCTCCTTCGAGGGCATCAACCGCTCCAACGCCATCGTCAACTTCCGCGAGGACGACCCGTTCGACCCCAAGGCCGTTTGGCTGAACGCGCAGCACTTGATGGCGCTCGCGCCCGAAGACCTCGCCGGGCGATTATTGCCCTTTCTGCGTGCCGCCGGTTTCGAGGCCGAGCCACGCAAGGTACTCCGGGTTGTGCCCTTGATCCGGGAGCGCATCAAGACCTTGCGCGATGTGGCCACCGTGGCCGATTTCTTCTTTGCCGGTGAACTGGCGCCTTATGACAGTTCGGAGCTGATCCCCCAGAAAGGGGATGCGGCCATGGCCCTATCGGTCCTGCGGTCGGCCCGCCCGGTCCTGGCGGCGGCCGAGTTCACCCACCCTGCCCTCGATGCGGCGTTGCGGGCCGAGGCGCAGCGCCTGGGTGTCAAGGCAGGCCAGATGTTTCAGCCCATCCGAGTGGCGGTGTGTGGCCGCAAAGCGGCGCCGCCCCTGTTTGAAACTCTCGAGGTGCTTGGCCGGGAAACCTGTCTCAACCGGATTGACCGGGCCATTCACCTCCTCGAATCCAGAAACGAGGCTGTAAGTCATGTCGATTCCTGATCCAGCCGCCCCTTCCCATTTCATTCGCGACATCATCATTCAGGACTTAGAGACCAACAAGTATGGCGGGCGCGTCCATACGCGCTTTCCGCCCGAGCCGAACGGCTACCTGCACATCGGCCACGCCAAGTCGATTTGCCTCAACTTCGGCCTGGCGGCTGAGTTCGGCGGAAAGTGCAACCTGCGGTTCGACGATACCAATCCGTGCAAGGAAGAAACCGAGTACGTCGACTCGATCATTGCGGATGTTCGCTGGCTCGGTTTCGATTGGGAAGACCGCCTGTTCTACGCCTCCGACTACTTCGATCAGTTGCATGGGTGGGCCGTCGAGTTGATCAAAGCCGGCAAGGCCTACGTCTGCGATCTGACCGCGGACCAGGTTCGGGACTACCGGGGCACCTTGACAGAACCCGGCCGGGAGAGCCCGTATCGAAACCGCTACGTGGAGGAGAACCTGGACCTGTTCGAGCGCATGCGAGCCGGCGAGTTTCCGGACGGCGCCCGAACCCTGCGGGCCAAGATCGACATGGCCTCGAATAACCTGAACATGCGGGACCCCGTGATGTACCGGATCCTGCACGCCGATCACCACCGCACGGGCGATAAGTGGTGTATCTACCCGATGTACGATTACACCCACGGCGAGTCCGATTCCATCGAGCGAATCACCCACTCCATCTGTACGCTCGAGTTCGAGGATCACCGTCCGCTGTACGACTGGTATGTCGAGCAACTAGGCATCTATCATCCGCAGCAGATCGAGTTCGACCGTCTCAACATCACTTACACGGTCCTGAGTAAGCGCAAACTGCTCACGCTGGTTCAAAACGGCTACGTGCACGGCTGGGACGATCCCCGTATGCCGACCCTCTGCGGAATCCGGCGGCGCGGTTACACTCCCGAGGCGATTCGTAATTTCTGCGGCCGGGTCGGCGTGTCCAAGACCAACGGAACAACGGAGCTTTCCCTGCTGGAGCACTTCGTCCGGGAGGATCTGAACAAGCGGGCGCCGCGGGTCATGGCCGTGTTGCGGCCGCTGCGGGTGGTCATTGACAACTACCCCGAGAACCTGGTCGAAGAGGCGGAGGCCGTCAACAACCCCGAAGATGCCGGCATGGGCACGCGGAAAGTGCCATTCTCCCGGGTCTTGTACATCGAACAGGACGACTTCCGGGAAGACCCTCCCAAGCAGTACTTCCGGCTGGCCCCGGGCCGCGAGGTGCGGCTGCGCTATGCGTACTTCATTACCTGTACCGGCGTGGTCAAAGACGAGAACACCGGTGAGATCGTCGAGCTGCACTGCACCTACGATCCGGCGACCCGTGGAGGCAATGCCCCGGACGGGCGCAGGGTGAAATCGACCATCCACTGGGTCTCGGCCGCCCACGCCATTGACGCTGAGGCGCGCCTGTATGACAACCTCTTCCTTCGGGAGAATCCGGGGGATGAGAGCGAAGGCCTTGATTTCACGGCGTCTCTCAATCCGAACTCGCTCGAAGTGCTGAGCGCCTGCAAGCTCGAGCCCAGCCTGCGCGGCGCCGCGCCGGGCAGCCGGTACCAGTTCGAGCGGCTGGGCTATTTCTGCGTGGATCCGGACTCGAAGCCGGAGAACCTGGTGTTTAACCGCACGGTGGCGCTGCGCGATGCCTGGGCCAAGATCGAGAAGGCCCAGAAGGGAAAGGGTGCATGATCATCCTGGGCATCGGCGGCATCCTCAGCGAGGCCGCCGCGGCGATTCTGAAGGACGGTGTGCTGGTCGGCGCCTGCGAAGAGCGGAAGCTGGCGAGGCAGTTCCACCCCGGCGAGTTCCCGGATCAGGCCATTGGCACCTGCCTGAGCCTGGCCGGTGCCACGCACGAGCAGGTGGACGCGGTCGCGATTGTGCGCCCCTTCGCTTCCGGTCCCGAGACCGCGCTCCACCTCGCGCTGCGCGCAAAGTTCCCCAACAGCCGCGTGGTGCTCGTCGACCACCACACCGCGCACGCCGCTTCGGCCTTCTATCCATCGCCGTTCTCCGAGGCCACCGTCCTCACCCTCGACCGCGCCGGCGACTTCCGCTGCGGCGCGCGCTGGCGCGCCTCCGCGGGCCAACTCGCGCTCGAGCAGGAGCAGTACTACCCGGATTCGCTCGGCGACCTCTACGGCCGCGTCACCGCGCTCCTTGGTTTCGACCCCAACGCCGACGCCCACAAAGTCCAGTGGCTCTCCGCCGCGGGTTCCGACGCGCTCGCCCCTTTGTTCCTGGAGATCCTGGGCGGCAAGGAAGGGGAGTGGCCGCGCATCGACCGCTCGTTCTTCGACGCGGAGCGCCTCGGCCACGGCGGTTTCAGCGCGAGGTTCTACAAGCGCCTCGGCCTCGCCGACGAGTCGCCCGTCCCTGGCGCCGTGAAACCCGAGGTCGCCGCCGGCCTGCAACGCGCCATCGAGAAAACCGTACTCGACATGGCGGGCGCTGGCCGCAACCTCTGCCTCGCCGGAGGTCTCGCGCTCAACGCCCTGCTGGTCTCGAGCATCGAGTCCTCCCCGAATTGGGAGAATGTCTTCGTGCAGCCCGCCGCCGGCAACGCGGGCACCGCGCTGGGCGCTGTCTTCTACACCTGGCACAACGTCTATCAGCAGACCGCGCGCACCGGCATGGGCAACCTCTGCCTCGGCCCGGGCTTCGACGCCGAGGAAATCAAGCGCGTGCTGGAGAACTGCAAGCTGCGCTTCCGTTACCTGCTCACCTCCGAGGAACTCATCGACACCGCCGTCCGAGAGCTCGACGACCACAAGATCGTCGCCTGGATGCAGGGCCGCACCGAGTTCGGCCCCCGCGCCCTCGGTAACCGCAGTATTCTGGCTTCCCCGCTCAACCCCTATTCCACCGAGAACCTGAACATCTACATCAAGCACCGCGAGCCGTTTCGCAAGTTCGCCGCCTCGGTCCCCGCCGAAGTCGGTTCCGAGTACTTCGAGACCGGCGCGAACGCGCGTTTCCTGGCCACGGTCGGCCGCGTTCGCCCCGCCTACCGCGCCACTTTCGACAGCGCGATCCTGGTCCGCGACCTCATCCGCGTCCACACGGTCTCGAAAGAGGACAATCCCCTGTACTGGAGCCTCCTGCACGCGGCCGGAAAGTCCACTGGCCTGCCGGTTCTCTACAACACCTCCTTCAACCTTTTCGGCGACCCGCTGGTGGCGACCCCGCGCGACGCCGTCCGCAGTTTCTACTCCTCCGGCATCGACGCCATGTTCGTGGGCAACTTCCTGTTACAGAAGTAGGGAGCGCGCGGCCCGAAAAACGCGCCTTGGGACAGGGAACTCAGCCACCGTGTTCTGCGAGGCTCATTACGGCACTATGATGCGGTGGTCGCGGCAGTCGGGCGTCAATTCCTCGGAAAGGCGCTCGATCAGGCCGAGGCCGTGGCGTGCCAGGAACGGCAGGATGGAGTAGAAGCGCTCCTGCAAGTGCTTCTCTGGGAAAACGAGGCTGCTAAGCCAGGCGGCGTCGCCGGCGGCACGCTGGTCGCGGCGCAGTGCTTCACGCGCCACCTTCCGCTCGATCTTGGAAAGCTGCCAGGCGATCTTGCGGCGGCTCGTGGCGAGCGCTGCTGCAAGCGTCGGATCGAATCCCTCGAGCGAGGCGTCGAGCAAGTCGAGCGCGCGGGCCGACTTCGACTTCGTGTCCTCGATCGTTGCGGCCAGCGCGGCTGGAACCAGCGTCCGCGCGATGCGCTCCCGCAAACGCTCCTCGCCCTGGAAGAAGTCCGGCAGGGCGAGCCCATAGCGCTGCATCAGCTTTCCGGACCGCGCATCGAGCAGCGTCGCGCTCTGGCGCGGCACCGCCACCGGCATGGGGCGCCGCAACTCCTCGTAGAGGACCTGAGTCTGGGCGAGGTAGGCGACTTCTCCGGGCCCGCCCACGTAAGCGAGCGTGGGCAGCATGTAGTCCTGCACCACCGGCCGCAGCAACGCGTTGGGAGACAGTTGCTCGGCGCGACTGCTCAGAGCGGAGTACCCGCCGTCACGGCGATCCAGGGTGAGCCGCCGGCCGTTCTCGAGCAGGAACACCAGGGAAGTGTGTTCCTCCAAGTGGACCTGCGTGTGGTAGCCGGCAGCGGTCAACTGGCGGCTGCGCTCGGCCAGGCGTGCGGCGAGTAGCGGCGCCGCCTCGACCGCTTGCCCGAGCAGCGGCGCCGCCAGCCGGCGCAAGGCCGGATCGAGTGGGTTCAGATAGAGAAGTCCTGGCAAGAGTTGCCGCAGCAGGGAGGCGAATGCGGAACCGAAGGTGGCGCCGGGCGCATAGGCGTCCTCGACGGCCGTGACGATCTCCTCCCCGAACGCGAAATCGCGCAAGGCTTGACGCAGACCGGTGACGGGCGGGTCCGCGGCGAGGATCTCGCCGACCGGCCGGCGCTCGGGATTCGTCCCTGGAATCTCGAGGCGGAGGGGGCGGTGGGCCGCGTCGAAGACCCAGCAGTGATTGACCTCGACGAAATCGTGGTCCTCGGTCGCCAACCAGAAAATAGGAACCGCGAGGATGCCGGCGTTCGTGAGCCGGCGGGCGAGTTGGACGGCGGTGAGCGCCTTGTAGATCGCGTAGCAGGGACCGGAGAACAGCCCGACCTGTTGGCCCGTCACGACCGCAACAGCGCCCGGCTGCGCCAGCACATCCAGCTCCGGGCTTTGTCCGTTCTGCTCCCGCAGGGCCGCCACCAGCGCGGCGCGCCGCTCGAGGGGGTATTCGATGCGCGCGGCCGCCGCGGCGTAGGAGGCAGGATCGTGTGGCGACCAGGCGTAGAATGCAGCCACCCGCTCGAAGTGATAGAGAAAATCCGCGAACAACTTGGACGTTTGGGGCAATTCGTCCTGACGGACGCAGGCGGGTTCCATCACCAGTCCCCAGCGTAACAGAGGAGAATGGAACTTGGCGGGCGTTTACCTTTCCTATCCGTTCTGCGCGCAGAAGTGCACCTTCTGCAACTTTGCCTCGGGCGTGTTCGCGCGCGAACTGGAGCGGCAGTACCTGGACGCGCTGCGGGCGGAGATCTCGCGTTTCGAATGGAGCTGGCGGCCGGAGACCGTCTACCTGGGCGGGGGCACCCCGAGCCGCATCCTCGAGGAAAGCCTGGCGAAGTTGCTGGCGCTGGTCCCCGGCCGGCCCTGGAAGGAAGCCACCATCGAGGCCGCGCCCGGCAGCGTGACGCCGGAGAAAGCGCGCGCGTGGCGGGAGGCCGGCCTCAATCGCGTGAGCCTCGGTGTGCAGTCGTTCGTGCGGGCGGAGATCGCCGGCACGGGCCGCAGGCACACGGCGGAGATCGTCGCGGAGGAGGTGAAACTGCTCCGCGAAGCGGGCATCGCGAACTTCAACGTCGACCTCATCGCCGGGCTGCCGGGCCAGACGGCGGAGAGCTGGCAGGAATCGCTGGACTGGGTGGAGCGACTGGCGGCGCCGCACGTTTCCGTCTACATGCTGGAGGCGGACCAGGACAGCCGCCTCGGCAGCGAGATCCTGAAAGGCGGCGCGCGCTACGGCGCGAACCGCGTCCCTTCCGAAGAAGCGATGGTCGAACTGTACGAGAGCGCCGTGGACCGGCTCGGGGTCATGGGGATCCCGCGGTACGAGATCTCGAACTTCGCCCGGCCAAGCTGCGAGTCGCTGCACAACCTGAAGTACTGGCGCTTGCTGCCTTATGTGGGGTTTGGCGCCGACGCGCACTCCTTCGACGGCGCGATGCGGCGGCGGAACGCGGAATCGCCGGAGGAGTACCTCGCGCGGGGCGACACGCCCTGTGTCGAAGAGACGGCGGCGCGCCCGGAGGAGGAGCGGTTCTTCCTCGGCCTGCGCCTGCGCGCGGGCATCCGGCCGGCGCCCGAGGAGTGGCTCCGATTCGAGGCGCCGATCCGCCGATTCCTCGAGGCGGGCCTGCTCGAAGCCGCCGACGGAACCTTGCGCCTCACACGGCGCGGCGTTTTGTTGTCCAATGAAGTGTTTCGGGAATTCATCCTATGAAAGCACGATTCGCACCGCACGGACTGGGGGGCGCGGACCCCAGCGAGATGCACATCGTCGATCTGCGCAGCGATACCGTGACCAAACCGACCCCCGCCATGCGGCGAGCGATGGCGGAGGCCGAGGTCGGCGACGACGTATACGGGGAAGACCCGACCGTCAACCGGCTGGAGCAGCGCGCAGCCACGATTTTCGGCAAAGAGGCGGGCCTCTTCGTGCCCACCGGCACGATGGGAAACACCATCGCGGTGAAGCTGCACACCCAGCACGGGCAGGAGGTGATCTGCGAGGCGCGCTCCCATGTGTTCAACTACGAGCTCTCGATGATGGCGTGGTTTTCGGGCTGCGTGGCGCGGCCGATTCACGCCGAGGACGGCATCCTCGCCTGGGACGCGATCCGCCGGGAGGTGCGGCCGCTGCACCCGCACTTTGCGCCGACGGGCCTGGTCGAGATCGAGAACACGCACAACATGGCGGGCGGTTCGGTGTACCCGGCGGAAGTGCTCAACGAGATTTGCGACGGCGCGCACCAGTTGGGCTTGAAGGTGCATCTGGACGGGGCGCGGGTGTTCAACGCGGCCACCTTCTTATGCCGGCCGGTGGCCGAGATCACGGCCCGGTGCGACACGGTGATGTTCTGCCTGTCGAAGGGATTGGGGGCTCCGGTGGGTTCGCTGCTGGTGGGTACGGCCGAGGCCATGGCTCGCGGGCGGCTATTCCGCAAGCGGCTGGGCGGCGGCATGCGGCAGGTGGGCGTGCTGGCGGCGGCCGGCCTCATCGCGCTTGAGGAAATGCCGGCGCGGCTGGGACAGGACCACGAGAACGCGCAGTTCCTCGCCGGCGCCCTGTCGCAGATGGCGGGCATTACGGTACCGCACGAGGTCCAGACCAACATCGTGATCTTCGACATCGGCGGCACGGGACTGAAGACGGCCGAGTTCAGCGCCCGGCTGAAATCCCGCGGCGTGCTGATCAACGGGATTGGCGGCACGCGCATGCGGCTGGTGACGCACCTCGACGCGAGCCGCGAGGACTGCGCGCGCGCGCTGACGGCGCTGGCCGAAGTGGCCGCCGGCGCCGCCGCGAACGCCTGAAGCGTGCGCAATGAGTGTAATGCGGCCTGTAGGTACCCGTGGCGTGGGCTTCAGCCTGCCGTGCCGGCACTCGTGCCGGCACCCTGGCGTCGAGATGAGTCTCGACGCGGCACGCACGAGTGCGTGCGCCACAGCAAGCCATCCAAGAAGGAGCGGAATATGGGAACGGATTTCAGCCGGCGCCAGGCGTTGCGTTTGGGCGCGGGCGCGGTGGGCCTCCGAGCCGTGCTTTCGGCGCGTCCGGCGCGGGTTTTCGACGTCCGCGATTACGGCGCTGTGGGTGATGGAGTGGCCCTGGACACGGCCGCCATCCAGCGCGCGGTCAACGAAGCCGCGGCGGCGGGCGGGGGCGCGCAGGTGCTGCTGCGAGGCGGCCGCAAGTACCTGACTGGCACGCTCGAGCTGAAGGGCGGCATCGATTTCCACCTGGCGGATGACGCGGAGTTGGTGGTCAGCACCCGCCAGGAACACTACACCGGCGGCGCCGTGATCACAGCGCGCGAAGCCCACGGCCTGCGCATCTCGGGAACCGGCAAGATCAACGGCCGGGCGCGGGAGTTCATGACCGGCTTCGACAAAGAGAACGAATGGTGGCTGCCAGCGGCATTCCGGCCCAAGATTTTCGTCCTGGCCGCCTGCAAGGGCCTCGAGATCCGCGACATCAGTTTCAGCGAGGCGCCCGAGTGGGGGCTGCACATGGTGGGCTGCGAGGGCGTCCTGGTGGACAACCTCAAGATTCGCAACCTGCTGGACGTGCCGAATTGCGACGGCATCGATCCCGATCACTGCCGGGACGTCGAAATCCGCAACTGCCACATCGTTTGCGGCGACGATGCGATCGTGGTGAAGGCCACGCGGCAGAGCGCGGACTATGGGCCGTCGGCCAACATCACGGTGAAGGACTGCGTGATCGAGACGCAGGACTCCGGGCTGAAGATCGGGACGGAGACTACCTCGGACATCCACGACATCCGCTTCGAGCGCTGCGAGATCCGCTCGAGCAGCCGGGGTCTCACAATCCAGCTCCGGGACGAGGCCGATGTCTGCAACATCGATTTTCGCGACATCAAGTTCGTCTCGCGATACCACTCCGATCCGTGGTGGGGGAGAGGAGAGGCCGTTTCGCTGACGGCGATCCCGCGCACGCCCGAGACCAAGGTGGGCAAGATCCACGACGTGCGCATCCGCAACGTCAGCGGCCGGGCGGAGAACAGCGTGCGCGTGAGTGGGACTCCCCAGAGCCGGATTCGCGACGTCCGGCTGGAGAACGTGGCGGTGACGCTGGATCGGTGGACCAGGTACCGCGGCGGTTTGTTCGACAACCGGCCGACCACGGCGCACTCGGGTGTAGAGCCGCACGGCAATCCGGGATTCAGCATCCGCCACGCGGACAACGTGGTGCTGAAGCATTGCAGCGTGGCGTGGGGCGCGAACCGGCCGGACTATTTCACGCACGCGCTGGAGGCGGAACAGGTGACCGGCCTGGCGCTAACGCAATTCACCGGCGAAGCGGCGCACCCCGAGCGGGACGAGGCGATTCTGGTTCGGTGAAGGCCGTGCACCCTTTGACTAGAATTGGACCTGAGCCATGAGAGCAACATCAGGGATCGTGGTCGCGGTTGCACTGACGCTGGCCACCGCCCAGGCGGCCGAGTTTCGAGTCGCCGATTACGGCGCCAAGGGAGACGGCAAGACAATCGATACGGCGGCGATTCAGAAGGCCATCGACGCGGCCGGGGCGGCTAGCGGCACGGTTGTCTTCCAGCCCGGCGTGTATCTGAGCGGGTCGCTGTTCCTGAAGTCGGGCTCGCACCTGCGCGTGGACGAGGGCGTCGAGATCCGGGGCGTGCAGGACCTTTCGGCCTATCCGGTCCTGTTCACCCGTGTTGCCGGCATCGAGATGAACTGGCCGTCGGCGTTGATCAACGTGTATCAGCAATCCGGGGTGAAGATCTTCGGAAAAGGCGTCATCGACGGCGACGGAAAAATCTGGTGGGACAAGTACTGGAACCTGCGCAAGGAGTACGAGCCCAAGAAGCTGCGCTGGGCCGCGGACTACGACTGCATGCGCCCGCGGCTGATCCAGATCTACAAGTCATCGAACGTGGACTTGCAGGGCCTGACGCTGAAGCGTTCCGGCTTCTGGACGGTGCACATCTGCTTCTCCCGAAAGGTGACCGTGGGTGGACTCACCATCCGCAACAACATCGGCGGGCGCGGCCCCAGCACGGACGGGATCGACGTGGATTCTTCCTCCAATGTGCTGGTCGAGCGTTGCGACATCGAATGCAACGATGACGCGCTGTGCCTCAAGGCCGGCCGGGACGCCGACGGCTTGCGGGTGAACCGCCCGACGCGCAAGGTTGTGATTCGGGATTGCACGGTTCGGGCAGGGGCAGCCGGCGTCACCATCGGCAGCGAAACCTCCGGCGGAGTCCGCGACGTCGAGGTATACCGGCTCAAGGTCTTGCCGCCAGTGCCCAACGGCGTCCTGTTCAAGTCGGCGAGGACGCGGGGCGGCAGGGTCGAGAACATCGTGATCCACGACCTCGACCTGGAGGGCGTGGCTACGCCGATCAGCATCAACTTGAATTGGAACCCCAGCTACAGCTATGCCACGCCGCCGGAGGGACTCAAGGACATGCCCGACTATTGGAAGGCGCTGACCGAGCGGGTGCCCCCGGAGAAGGGACTGCCGCATTTCCGGAACGTCCGGATTTCCGACATTAAGGCAACCGGGGCGCGGCGGGCCATTGCCGCGGCCGCCTACGTGGACGCGCCCCTGGAGAACTTTAAGTTCAAGGACCTGGAGATCGAGGCCCAGACAGCCGGCAGCATTCAGGATGCCGTGAACTGGAGCTTCGTGAACACGCTGATCAAGACCGCTGACGGCAGTCGGGTCACGGTGAAAGACAGTCGGGGCGTCACGGGGCTCGCGGAGAACTAATATGCGACGCAGAACGTTTCTCACTACTTCCGCGGCGGCGGGAATCTCTCTGGCCACGCGAGGTATCGCCGACTCGCAAGACGGCGCCGTATCGGTTGGCTGGTTGGGTGGCGCTCTACCGGCGCTCGCGAGCGGCGTGAGCTGGGGCGTGCCCTGGGCGCGCGGGACCATCCGAAAGGAGCAGGCGTTTACGCTCACCGCCGCGGATGGCAAGGTCCTGCCGCTGCAAACCTGGCCGCTGGCTTACTGGCCCGACGGGTCGCTCAAGTGGAGCGGCTTCGCCACCGTGGCGCCCGCCAGTGGCGCGGGGCCGTTTCGCCTGGCGCCGGCTAGCGCCCCGGCTGCCGCGGGTTCGGCGGCGGTCATGGTGAAGGAAAGCGGGCCGGCGATCGACATCGACACGGGAGTATTGCAGTGTCGCATTCCGCGCCAGGGATCATTCCTCATCGAGGCCATGACCATGGACGGTCGCGTGGTGGCGCGCCAGGGGCGGCTGATCGCCACCGTCGCGGACCGCCCGGAACTCGACGGCGACGGCGCCGTGCGGGTCGAGAGCTTCTCGAGTCAGATCCGGAAGGTCACCGCCGAGCAGACCGGACCGGTGCGCGCCGTGGTCAGAATCCAGGGCGTGCACAAATCGCAGAAGAGCGGCCGCGAGTGGCTCCCGTTTTCGGTGCGGCTGTATTTCTACAGCGGCCAGGCGGCGGTGCGGCTGGTTCACTCGATCATTTTCGATGGCGACGAGCAAAAGGACTTCATTCGCGGCTTAGGTTTGATTTTCGACGTGCCGATGCGCGAGCAGATCCACAACCGGCACGTGCGGTTTTCGGGCGAGGGCCTGGGCTTGTGGGCCGAGCCGATCGAGCCGGCCACCGGAGCCCGCTTCCTGGGCATGCCCAGCCGGGGCAATCTCTATGCCGACCAACTCGAGGGCAAACGCATTCCCAACAAGGAAGAGTTCAACCAGTCGGGACAAACTCTGTTGAGCGACTGGGCGGTGTGGGATTCCTTCAAGCTGGTTCAGGCCACGGCCGACGGGTTCACGATCCACAAGCGCACCAATCCCGAGAGCTGTTGGCTTGAGGCCGGCTCCGGAAAGCGCGCCTCGGGGCTGGTGTTCGTGGGCGACGTCACGCGCGGCCTGGCGGTGACGGTCAAGGACTTCTGGCAGTCGTTTCCATCCTCGCTCGAGGTGCGCAACGCGACCAGCGAGGCGGCCGAACTGCGCGTGTGGCTGTGGTCGCGGGATGCGCCGGCCATGGACCTGCGCCATTACGACACCCGGGCACATAAGCTGGCTTCGAGCTACGAAGACGTGCAACCGGGCTTCAGCACGCCGAACGGCGTCGGAAGAACCAGCGAGCTGATGCTTTATCCCAGCACCGACGTTCCCTCCAGACAGGAGACCGTGCAACAGGCGCAGGCGGCGAGCCACCCGCCGCTGTTGGTGTCGACGCCCGAGTATCTGCACGCGGTGCGGGCGTTCGGCATCTGGAGCTTACCGGACCGCTCGACCCCGCTCAAACGCGCGGCCGAAGACCGGCTGGACAAGGTCCTGGCCTTCTATGAAAAGGAGGTCGAGCAGCGGCACTGGTACGGCTTCTGGAACTACGGCGACGTCATGCACGCCTACGATACCCAGCGCCACGTCTGGCGCTACGACATCGGCGGCTACGCCTGGGACAACACCGAGCTGGCCAGCGACTTGTGGCTGTGGTACAGCTTCCTGCGCACCGGGCGGGCGGATGTCTTCCGCATGGCCGAGGCGATGTGCCGCCACACCAGCGAAGTGGACACGTATCACTCGGGGCGCTTCGCCGGGCTGGGCTCGCGCCACAACGTGCGCCACTGGGGCTGTGGCGCCAAGGAGGCGCGCATCAGCCAGGCCTTCGCCCGCCGCTTCTATTACTACCTCACCACCGACGAGCGCACCGGCGACATGATGCGCGAAGTCGTGGACGTGGACTACAAGATCATGGAAATCGACCCGATGCGCCTGGCCGCGCCGCGCACCCAGCCGATTCCCTATCCCGGCCGCATCCGCGGCGGGCCGGACTGGCTGGCCTGCGCCGGCAACTGGATGACCGAGTGGGAGCGCACGGGCAACACCCGCTACCGCGACAAGATCCTTGCCGGCATGGAGTCGATTTCGAAGATGCCGTATGGCTTCATGTCGGGACCGAGCAACCTGTTCGGCTACGATCCCAAGACCGGGATACTCTACACGCTCGCGGACGACCCGTTTGGCACCTACAACCTGCAAATCATTCAGGGCGGCGCGGAGCTGGTCTTCGAATTGAACGGCCTGATCGACCATCCCGGCTGGCACAAGGCCTGGCTGCAATACTGTCGGCTGACCGAAGCGCCGAAGGAAGTGGTGGCCAAGGATATGACTACGGGCGAGGAAGGCGCCGACGGATCTTACGCCGGCCGTGGCCGCCCCGCGGCTTACGCCTACATGCGGACCGGGAATCCGGCGTTTTTGCAGCGGGCCTTGGCCGGGGTGTTGGGCGGTGGAAGGCCGATGCCCGGGGGCTCGATGCGAAGGGTAGAAGGCCCGGAAGTGTTGAACCCGATCGACGAATCGCCAGGCGCCGGGACCAACGGCGCCGCGCAGACTTCTCTAACCCTCATCGAGGTGTTGGAGATGTGCAAGGACCGGCTGCCCGAGAGCCTCTGAGGCCTGCGCGTCAGGTGATGTGCGCGCCCCGCGTCTCTACGTAGACTGCGTAAAGAGACTGGCTGGCGGCCATGAACAGTCGGTTGCGCCTGGCCCCGCCAAAACACACGTTGGCGCAGACTTCCGGCAACAGGATCATCCCGACACGTTCGCCCGTGGGTGCGAAGACGTGCACGCCGTCATAGCCGGGACCCGCCCAGCCCGCGCCGGCCCAGAGATTGCCGTCGATGTCGGCACGGATGCCGTCGGCGAGCCCCGAGCCCTTCCCGGGCATCTCCATTGAGGTGAATCGGCGGACGTTTCGTAGGGTCCTGCCATCGACGACGTCGCACACCTTGATGTCCCGGGCCTCGGAGGTGTCGGTGATGTACAGCCGCTTGTAGTCGGGCGAAAAGCACAGGCCGTTGGGCGTAGCGAGTTCGTCGGTGGCGATCTCCATCTTCCCGGTCTTCGAGTCCACCCGGTAGACCACCTCTTTCAGTTCCTGCGCGGCCTGGAAGCCCTCGTAGTTGCCGCGAATCCCATAGCTCGGGTCGGTGAACCAGATGGCGCCGTCGGGATCGACCACGATGTCGTTTGGGGAGTTCAGCGGCTTGCCCTGCCACTTGTCGGCGATCACAGTGACTGCGCCGTTGTGTTCGTAGCGGACCACGCGCCGGTTGCCGTGCTGGCAGGAGAGCTGCCGGCCCTCAAAGTCGAAGGTGTTGCCGTTGCTGTAGCCGGACGGTTCGCGGAACACGCCGGCGTGGCCGTCCTCTTCCAGCCACCGCATCTGACGGTTGTTCGGGATGTCGCTCCACAGCAGGTAGCGGCCCTGCGCGCTCCAGGCGGGTCCCTCGGCCCACAGCGTTCCCGTGTACAGCTTCTGAATGGGCGTGTTGCCGATCTTGCCCCTCCAGCGTTTGTCCAGGACCACCACGTCCGGGTCCGGGTAGTGGACTGGCTGCTTGCCGCTCCAATCGCGCCCGGTCTGGGCTAATGCCGGAGCCAGGGCCGCGCCACCAACAGCCGCGGCCAGAAAAGATCGTCTGGTGCAGTCGTACGCTTTCATGCGGGCCTCCGTGTCGCTACACCATCTCGCCGTCCTGATGGAGGTGATGCATGGCGCCTGTCACTGCCCTTTTGTACTGCTCGATCTCGGTCCCGTGCGGCCCCTTCCTGGTGCGCGCCAGCAGGGCGCTGATTTCTTCCGCAGTCATCTTCCGGAAGGTCTTGACAGCAGCAACATTCTCTTCCAGTTGCTCCACGGTTTCTGGGCCGGAAACCACGGCGTCGACGTCCTGGCTCAAAGTGAAGCGGAGGCACTCCTGAATCGTCGCGATCTTGTTCCTGAGGATGGGTCCCATGGCGTTGCTCTTCATCGCCAGCAGGCCGAGCTTCTTCTTGCGGATGTTCGGGACCACGGAATTGAGGAAGCTCAGGTAGTGCGGGTCGACGAGATTCACCGGGTGCTGCACCGTCTCCCAGCCGTCGTAGGAGTCCAGCATGCGCTGGAGGACCTCGGGATCGCGGTGGCCGGTAAAGCCGATGTGGCGCACCTTGCCCTGCTGCTTGGCCTGGACGAACGCCTCCAGCGCGCCGTTCGGTCCGAGGATCTGGTCGACCTCCGCTTGCGTGACCACCTGGTGGCACTGCCACAGATCCAGGTAGTCGGTTTGCATGCGCTTGAGGCTCTCTTCAAGCTGGCTCATGGCGCTCGCCCGATCGCGCAGGTGGGCTTTGGACATCAGCAGAACCCTATTCCTGAGGTCTCCCTGGAGCGCCTTGCCGTAATATTCCTCGCTCCGGCCGCCGTGATACAGATGCGCGCAATCGAAGAACGTGACGCCGAGATCGATCGCCCGGTGAATCATCCGAATTGCGTTCTCCTCCCCGCGGCTCGCCATATGGAAGCCGCCGAGGACGAACCTGGACACGGGCAGGCCGCTCTTGCCCAGAGTGGCCATCGGCATCGGGACGCCGGCAGCGCGGGCCATCTGCGCGCCCAGCGCAACCGTCGGTATCTGTAGAAATGTCCTTCTCTTCATGACTCCCCCCGGATCATTTCGGCAGAAGTGAGAGAACGCCTTGGGAAGGGCTTGGGATGACGTGCGCCGCGATGAGCTTGCCGAGCCCGTTCACCTTGGCCTTCCCGGCATCGATGGCGCTGGTAACGGCCGCCACATCCCCCTTGATCACCACGGTGATGTACCCGCCGCCCAGCTTCTCACGCGCCAACACCTCGACAGCCGCGGTTTTCACGGCCGTATCAATCGCCTCAAAAACGGCGGTGAAGCCCTGGGTTTCGATGAATCCTACGGCAAAGCTCGCCTGCTGTTCCACGCGTGTCTCCTTCCTGTCCGTGCTGCGCGGCGCCTGGACGGTTGCCTGTTCGATGAGCGGACTGAAGTCCGGCGCCGCCTCGTACGCCGGCCGGGATGCCGGCGCCGGGATGACCTGCGCCACAATCGGGACCTGCATCTGCCGGCTGGTGGACTCGGCGACCCCCACCGCTTCCTGGAGGTCGCTCAGGGGCCCAACCAGCTTCATGCAGACTCCGGGACTGTCGTTCAGTTCCGTCTGAAGCACGCGCACACGGGCTCGCTTCTCCATGGCGTCCAGGATGACCATGGCCGGCGACCACCCGGGCACCTCGACGAATGCTACCCCTTCGTGCAGATCACACCTCGCTGTTCGAGCTCGTTGAGCACCTCCACAACGAGCTGCACCACCTTGTCATGGCTCGCCTGTCCCGTGCGCGGCGCGCAGCCCCCGGCCGGAGGCTCCACCAGGCCAAAGTCCGCCAGGATGCACCGGAGTACGGACTGAAGCGCCGAGGCGTCCACCTCCTGCGAAGCCGTCTGAGGCTGGCGTCCCCGGCCGAAACGGAACCCCCGCATCTGGGCGGCCGCGCGGAACCCGTCCGGAAACTCGAACGGATACAACATGGCGTCGAACAGCTCCAGGATGCGGTATTGCAGCTGGATGGCCTCATCGAAGAACCCGGCGCGCGTTAGCTCGAAGATCTGCCGCGTCAGCTCCGGCACAACGTTGCTCGAGGCGTGCGTGCCGCCATCGCACCCGATCATCAGCATCGGCGCCAGCACCGCCTCCCAGCCCGTAAGGAACACGAAGTCGGGCCGGAGGGGGCGGATCGCGCCGATCATCCGCATCATGACGGCCACGTCGCCGCAGGAGTCCTTGATGCCGATGATGCGGGGAAACTCCGCCAGCCGGCGGATGGTCGGCACGTCGATCGGGCTAGCGAACATCGGGATGTTGTACAGCGTGACGTCGATCGGGGCATTCCGGGCGATCTCGGCGAAGTAGGCGAACACACTCTCGGCGCCGAGCCTGTAATAGTACGGAGGGACGATGGCCACCGCCCGGGCCCCAAACCCGGCGTAGGCCTCGCACGCCGCCAGGGTCTCGCGGACATTGGCCTCCGCGGCGCCGGCCAGCACCGGCACCCGCCCGGCGGCCTCCTCGCAGGTGATCTTCACAATTCGCCGGCGCTCCTCCGGGGTGAACCGCGTGAACTCTCCGCACGAGCCATTGGGGTACAGTCCGTGTACGCCCTTGGCGATCAGCCACGACAGAAAGCGCCTCAGCTCCGCCTCGTTGATCTCGCCTCGATCATCCAGCGGAACCAGCGTCGGAGTGAAGATCCCTTCCAGTTTCTTAACCATGCGAGCCGGTGAAGTTCCCACTCTACACGCTCGTCCGGCGCTTCACAAGGCCGGGAACATCCACCGGCTGCCAGCACAGTCCGCCGACGCTGCTGCCGGGTTTCTGGGGGGCGCCGCAGTGTTCGCCGCAGTGTCCGCCGCAGTGTCCGCCGCAGTGTCCGCCGCAGCCGGCCCTTTTCAAACGATATGTTATAATCGCCTCGGTGCGCGAACCGGGAGGGCTGGTGTGCCGTACCACGAGGTAAAGCAGGGGGAGAGCATGGCATCGATTGCCGATCTCTATGGCTTTTTCTGGAACACGGTATGGAACCATCCCAAGAACACGGCGCTGAGGGAGTCGCGCGGCAACCCCAATGTCCTGATGGCGCGAGATCGTGTGTTTATCCCGGAGAAGACGCCGAAAGAGGAGTCGGGAGAAACCGGCAAGGTGCACACGTTCCGGCTCAAGGGAGTGCCGATCCGCCTCAACTTTCGCCTGCTCAATGAGGCGCATCAGCCCAGGGCCGGCGTCCGGTACACGCTGTCGGTGGACGGCAAGGCGGCGGCCTCCGGCCTGGTACCGGACGACGGCCTGATCTCGGCGGTCATATCCCCGAAAGCGAAAACGGCGAAGCTGGTCGTCCATGCACCGGGCGGCGACGAGATGCACAGCTTCGACATCGGTCATCTGAACCCGATCGAATACACGAGCGGGGTTCAGGCAAGACTGAAGAACCTCGGCTTCTACACGGGCAATCTCACGAACCAGGTGGACCAAGCGACCCAGGAGGCCATACGCAGATTCCAGCAGAGAGAGGGCCTGCCAGTGACCGGCCAGGCGGACGAGACCACCAGGCAGGCACTGCTCCAACGACACCAGTGTTGAGTGACTTGCAGGTCGGTTAATGGCTGATGAACACGCGGCACCAAAAGCGGACGGCTCCGAGGCCGTAAACAACGTTGCTCCGCCCGCCCACCGGGTCTGCTTCAAGGTGTTGGACGACCGGGACCAGCCGCTCCCGGGCATGGAAATCTCCCTGAAGCAATTGGGAAAGGAGCTCGACAAGAAGAGGACCGACAACCAGGGCAGGATGTTGCTGGACGGCCTGCCGGACGGCACTTTCCAGGTCCTGGGCATCAGCGGCGGCAAGATGTACGAATTCATCAGCCACGCCGCCGAGGCGATTCCCGCCGACGCGTTCGGGGCGGCGGTGGCGGGTGGCGCGATCCAGGTCCGGATTTCTCGCGAAGAAGCGAAGAAGAAGCCGGCGGCCGAGAAGGCGAAGCACACCGTCGCTGCCGGCGACACCCTGGAGAGCATCGCCGCCAAGCCGGACTACGGCCTGACCGGCTGGCAGGAACTGGCGCAATACAACTGGGGCACGGATGTCAAA
Organism: Bryobacteraceae bacterium; assembly: GCA_050008465.1. Lineage (GTDB taxonomy): Bacteria > Acidobacteriota > Terriglobia > Bryobacterales > Bryobacteraceae > Fen-330. The sequence continues at coordinate 30,675 of JBEKMO010000004.1, read as the reverse complement.
GACGAGGTCAGCCGTGCGCTGATCGAGTGCATCGGCTGCTCCCAGGTGAACGCCGATCCCCAGAAGAGCACGCTCACGCCGCCCACGGGAGAGACCCGGGAGATCCTGATCCCGAAACCCTGGACCAGCACCGAACTGGGCGCCGAACTCCCTCCCGACAAGATGCACGTCTTCAAGCTGAGGCTGATCAAGCCCGCGAATGCAATCGGCATCACGAAGCTCGACCGGTGGTTCATACCCAGCGTCCAAGAGTGCGACATCAGTTATCAGCTCGAGGGTTTGAAGGAGTCCGCGGACACAGTGGTTCTCCAGGTATACGGGAGCCAGTACTGCGAGTGTTCCGACTGGAACAAGGGGCTCGGCAAGTACACGGTGCTGGCCAACACGCCGGTCTTCGAGAAAGCCGACGGCAACGGCGCGGACGAGCGGCAGCCCTACTCGATTGAGGTCGAGGGCCCGGACCCGGCGGACGCCACGAAGAAGAAAAAGGGGAGTTGGAAGGGCCAGGTGAACGCCGCGAAGGGAATCCTGGGCGTGAAGGCGGCGGGTACAGACCGCTTCGTCAACGTGGCCTTTTCGCCCTACACCGTACACCTGCGGTACTTCAAGGACGCGGGCGATAAGGACGCCCGCATCGAGCTGCTGCCGTTCTGGCCGCAGTGGGATCAGACCAAAACCCCGTTGACGCCCGGCGCAGCCGACGTACTCGAGGCGGCCGCCAAGATCACCGTGAAGTGGAACAACGCCGCCAAGGCCGATGGAGGCGTGCTGGTGGTGAAGGACAAGGCGGGACAACTGGTATACGCGGCGGCGCTGCCTGCGGCCAAGCTGGCCGCGGGCGCGCAGGATGTGGACTGGGACCGGAAGTATCGCGGCGACGCCTGGAACAGTCAACTCACACAGGAGTACATTAACGGTGACAAGCCCTATGCTTACCAAGTGATCACCTGGGTCCGCAAGCTGAAGCGCCCGGCTGCGGCGGGGGACCCGGATCCCCTGAAAATCGAGTGGCTGGTGAGGAACACGGACCGCCTGGTGCGCGGCGAACTGGTGATCCTGAATGGCTCCGGCAACGTGGTCTTCCGGGCGGCTCTCCCCAAGGACAAGCTGAAGAAATCGGGCAGCGACAGCGACAAGCGGGATTTCACCTGGGATGGCAAGTACTCGGCGGGCCTGACCAACAGCCAGGGCGGAGACTCGGCCATCCCGGAGGATATGCCTTACCGGGTCCAGATCCAGGGGCACACCGATGTCGACGAGCCGAAAGGGCTCGCGGTGGCGGCCATGCACACCGAAGTCCGGCTCTACGTGCACCCCAGCACGATCGCTCCCAAGGAGCCAGTGTACGATCCGGGTACGGCGCCGCAGAGTTTCACGCTGGGACTCGGTCTGCTGACGCCGGGCGATCCACCCCCCGAGGGGGCGGCGCCGCGCCCGACCAACTGGTATCAGTACAAGCTGGCCCAGTGCGGATTCCACCCCGGCCCGGTGAATGGTTCCGCCCACGATCACTACAAACTGGCCCTGCGTGAGTTCAAACGCTCCGTCCCCAAGAAGAGGGCCGCCGGGGCCGACTACGAGCGTTTGACCATCGACGACACCGAGACGGCGGACACCCAGGCGGCGATTGAAAGCATCCGGGCGAGCGACCAGCGTAAGTGGTTCGGCGATCGAACCAACGTGCTCGGGAACCAAGAGGACCCAAACCTCAGCGACGCCGACGTCGCGAGCTGGCTGCCGGATGTTTCCAAGGAGTTGATCGTGTGGGTGGACGACCGGCAGTACTACACGCTCAGCGATGCCGCCAAAGACGAGAACAATGTCAGCTACCAGGCTTCGCCGTTCGACTTGGGGAATCTCCGCGGCGGCATGTCGTGCGGCGACGACCTGGCGGCGCTCGACGCCGCCACGATCCCGCGCCCGTGGATTCCCTTGAAGATCGAGATGTGGCTGTTGGGCAAGGGCGACGGACTCTACGACGTGGTCGCGGCACCCGCCAGCGAGGATCGGAAGCAGGCCATGCGCCGCGCCATCGGCCCGCTGCGAGTGGACTGGACCTTCTCGGAGCTGCCGCCCGACGTCTCTACCATCGACACCACCCTGGCCAACTACGACAAGAACTTCGTGCGCTCCCGCTACTACGTCGCCTGGGCCATCGAAGGCAACAAGGCCAAGTACACCCGGAAAGATACCGGCCGGGACGCCTTCTACACCAACTGCAAGCAGACGACGGTCGGCGGGAAGAAGGTGGCGGGAAGCCGGCCGGATACCGCGGCCGGCCTTCAGACGTACTACCAGAAAGTGTTCGGGTTCGACGATGGCGCGGACGACTTCAGCCTGGCTCCGTGGCGGGCGTCGGCGGTGAAGGACACCGAATCGATCGCGACGGTGGTGCACGATCATCTGCTGGCCGCGCAGGTGGCCAAGACCGACTTGTTCGAGCCGCTGCTCGGCGCCTCCGGGGCGTATCTGAATCCCTCGCGGATTGCCGGCGACGGATACCGCGCCCGCGCGGAAGTGCAGTTCGCGAAATTCACGGGAGAGAACGGGCTGGCGTACGATTTTCCCAATCTGACGGCCCTGGCGGCGCGCTACCCCGTAGCGCCGCAGGCGCATAGCGCCGGCTTTCGCATGTGGAGGAAGTCTTCTTTCCGGGGGTACACATGCTGGGGCGCCGCCACCGGCAATTTCGCGGCGGCGTTCCTCAACGAGTTTCGCGCGCACTACCGTTGCGCTCACGTCTATTTCGTCCACGAGGGAGGGGCCGCCAACGCCTTCCCGGTCACCAGCGTCTTCGATGCCACGGTTGCCGGTCACGTGGACCGGTACAAGAAGATCATCGCGAACAATACCACGCTGGCGGCGCTCCAGGACCAGACCAAGATGACCCTGAAAGCGGCGTGCATCTGGCCCTGGACCGATCAGCGGAACTTCGGCTGGGAGGATCCCTCACCCCAGGGTATGGCCGCGGCTTCACTCGACGACGACTGGCTGGACGCGAGTGGGCAGGCGTGTTCCGTGTATGATCCGACCTGGCGCAAGTTCCGCTACGCACTGTTGCTGGCGCTGGTGAAAGAGGCGGAGAAGAAGGGTTACTTCCGCGGCCACCTGCTCGTCGAGTTCGATGCTTCGACGGCTTTCTTCATGGAGGAGTATTCCTGCAACAACCCAGGCGGGGCGCATAGCTATTGGTACATCGAGAATGCGACGGGGGCGGGCGGGCGGATGAATGGCCAGAGGTGTCCGGCGCCCGGCTGCGGAAGCGCCCCGCCCAACTACACGCTGACCGCCGTAGCCGGTTCCCAGGAGGCGAGGGCTGCTCTGGGCCTCCCGGCGGTCGGGGGCGCGATGGGTGGCACGTGGCTCTTCTGGCGCGGTGAGGCCCCCGATCGTCTGAAGGTGGTGTGGGTACACGAGGTGGGCCACCACCGCCACCTGCAACACTCGGCCAATGCCCCCGGGGCGGCGCCGGATCTCCACGATAGCGAGTCCAACACGAAGGCCAACTGGGCGGGACCGCCTCCGCTGCAAGCCAGCGGCGTGGCGGCGGCCACGCAATGGGACCGCCGCTGCATCATGAGCTACTCGGACGCCTGGTATACGGAATATGGCTGCCTGTGCGGGCGTTGTGTGCTGCGCAATCGCGGATGGCGGGTGACAAACCTCGGCTGGCCGGCTGCCGGCGACGGTGACCCATGAGGCGGATACCGGCTCCGCACCTCGCGCTGCTCCGGTGGATGGCGGTGGCGATGGTTTGCCTGCCTGGAGGCGGCTCCTGCGGGCGCCAGACCGATCCCGCGGTGGACGCTCGGGGGAAAGGAAGGGCCAGAATGCAACTGCAATTGTCGGTCTCGCCGCGGCACGCGCAAGTAATCGCTGGCGAGACTATTCCGGTGGTGGTGGAAATTGTCAACGCAGGGCCGGCCCCGGAGCAGGCGCCGAGCCCGCGGGCGCCGAGCGCGTTCGAGTTCAACCTTCGGTCCGCGGCCGACGGGACGCTGCGATGCACGCTGAGCGCCGGCGCGGCGCTGGCGGCGCGGTCGTCCGATCCCAGGCCGACCAGGCGGACGCCGATGCTGGGGCTGGCTGCTGGGGCTTCGCAGCGGTACGAGGACGACATCGCGCGCTATGCGGTGTCGCCGCTCGCTCCGGGGCAGTACCAGCTCTCGGTGGTCCTCCGTGCGGAGGGCGGGCCGATCGAGTCGCCGGGCACGCCGCTTGCGGTGGTGCCACCCCGGGTTCTGGCCATGGCCACCGTGGCAGGCTCCAGCGCCGGTCAAATGGGACAGGTCATTGCCCATGCCGAGGCGGGCGGCCGGACGGCCCTGCTGCAGCGCGAGAGCCGCGCCGACGCCCCCGACGATGGAGTCTGGTACCGCCGCGGGGAAGTTGCTCCGCCGGCCAAGGTCGGCGGCGTGGGCGTAGCGATCGAGTTCGAGCGGAGCCGCGGCGTGCGCTGGTTCGCCTGGCTGCAGGGGGATGCCGCCGGGGCTGGGGTGGCCGAATATGCCACGCTCTACAAGCGGGTGGACGCTGTGCCGCTCGGCTTGCGGGAACCCGCGCTCCAGCAGGTGGGGTGGCAGCCCACGCAGGAATCGGCTACTTTTGCCGCCCTCGGCCTGGACCCGGGGGGGCGGGTGGCGTTGGCCGCCGCGACCTTCGCCGCCTCCGGGAGCGTAAGCGTAAAGCGGGCGCCTCTGGCCGCAACGGCCCTGCCCGTCCACTGGGCGGTGCGCCGCCGGTCCTGGCAAGAGCCGCCGCAGTTCGACATGATCTGGGCCGCCAGCGAAGCGGGTGGGACACGTATCCGCCGCCAGGTGGTGTCGCCCGAAGCGGGCACGACGGAACCGCCCTCCCTGCTGGTCGAGCGCAACGAGCCGCTCGCGGCACTCGCCGTTGCTCCGGTGGCCGGTTCGAGCCCCGGAATGGTGGATGCCCTGTTTGGCCCTGTCGGCGAACAAGCGAAGATGCTCTACCTGCGCCTGCCGCTCGATCCCGGGGCGAAGGCGGCCGAATGGGCCTTCGATGGCCCCGCGAGCCCGGATAGGGCACGCCCGACCGATTGGGCCATCACCGCGCCGCCGCTCGAAAACCCGGCGGTGCTGGTCAAGCTCGATGGCAAGCTGCTCGTCCGACGGCTGGCCGGCGGCGCCGGCTGGTCCACCCTGGCGGATCACGCCTCATCCGTTACCTCCTTGCGGCTGGTAGTGCTCGGCCGCGGGTCCGTCTGGGCGATATGGGCCGACCCGGTTGCCGGTATCCGCTATTGCACCGTGCCCTGAGAGGTCCCGCGCGCGTCACCGGCCAGAAATTGCACATCCAAGCCCGGGACGGCTAAGAGAGCCCAGCCCGGCCGGGCGGGCGATGTCGCGCCCAGTCATTTGTTCCAGACGACATGTTTTGTTTGCAGGGCGGCAGGGAATGCCAGTATAATCCCTCCGATCCCGGATCGAGGAGGCAAATCATGCAGAGGCGGGAATTCCTCCAGTTTTTGAGCGCGGGAGCGTTCTCGCTCGCGCTGCCGGCCCAGGGAACCGGTTCCAAACCGTTGCGCGGAATCTTCCCCATCGGGCAGACGCCTTTCACCGAATCGGACAAGCTCGATCTGGACGCGCTGGTGGAGCAGGTGCGTTTCATCGACCGCGGGCGGGTGCATGGCTTCGTCTGGCCCCAGATCGCCAGCGAGTGGTCGACCCTGACCGAAGCGGAGCGCCTGGAGGGCGCCGAGGCGGTCGCTTCCGTGGGGAAGAAGTTGCGGCCCGCGATCGTGCTCGGCGTACAAGGCCCCGACCTCGCCACGGCGGTCCGCTACGCCAAACACGCCGAGAAGGCCGGCGCCGACGCCATCATCTCGCTTCCTCCAGCCAGGCAGAGCGATCCCAAGGCGGTCCTGGAGTACTTCAAGGAGGTTGGCAAAGCCACCGAGTTGCCGCTGTTCTTGCAGGCGGTGGGAGACATCGGCGTGGAGGCGATCCTGGAGATGTACAAGACCGTTCCCACGCTGCGCTACGTCAAGGACGAAGCGGGACAGCCGCTCGCGCGCATCGCACCGCTGCGTGAGAAGACCTCCGGTCAGCTCAAGGTGTTTACGGGATCTCACGGCCGAACCCTCATCGACGAGATGCAGCGGGGCTTCTCCGGCAGCATGCCCGCCGCCGCGTTCGCCGATCTCTACGCCGCCGCGTGGGACCTCTGGCACGCCGGCCGGCGGAAGGATGCCATGGAGGTGTTCGCCAAGGCGGCCCTGTTCATCACCGAAGTCGGGGCCTATGGCATCGAAGCGCTGAAGTACATTCTGTACCTTCGCGGAGTGTTCAAGACCTACGGCACGCGCGAGCGGCAGAGGGAGATGTCGCAGGTTCTGGACTCGACCGGCAAGCAGGTGCTCCGTGAGATGCTGGATTTCGTCAAGCCCTGGTTGAGGGCGTAGGAGGAGAGCTTCCATGGCGCAACGTAGCGTGTCGCGGCGCCGTTTCTTCGGCGCTTCCACACTGGGCGCGCTGGCGGGAGCTTCGGCAGTGACTGAACCGGCCCGCGCGGCCGCCCAGGCAGCCGGAGTCAAGCCGGCGGACCTCCCCGACCTCTCCATCAAGGAAGTCAAGGTCTACAACCTGGAGCCTCCGGTCTCCGGCGTGACCAACCGCGGGTACAATCAGGTCGCTGCCATCGTGACCGCGAGCGGGATCGAGGGCAACTACACCCTCGCCAACCGCTATTTCCATCCCAACTGGAGCAACCTGGGCTGGCTGGACTACGCCAAGGCCGCGCTGGCCGGCAAGAGCACTCTCGACCTTCCCGCACTTACCTCCCAGTGGGACCCGAGCAGGCGTCGCTTGGGGCAGCTTTCCTATGCCTCGGCCATCGACAACTGCCTGTGGGACATCCTCGGCAAAGCGGTGGGCCTCCCGGTTTATCGGATTCTTGGAGCGTACAGGAACCGGGTGCTGGCTTATGCGAGCTCTCAGCACCACAAGACCGTGGACGCCTTCGTCGCCGAGGTCCGGAAGTGCAAGGCCGAAGGTTTCAAGGCATACAAGATCCATCCGCCCAGCCTGCCGGACGGTGGCCACGACTACAGGCTGGACATGGAGGTCTCCAAGGCGGTCCGCGGGGCAACGGGAGACGATTTCATCCTGCTGATGGACCCCGTAGGCGTCTACACGCGCGAGGAGGCCCTCAAAGTCGGCCGCTTGATGGACGAGTTGAACTTCGTGGCTTACGAAGATCCGATCCCCACCAGCGACATCGAGGGCCTGGTGGAGCTGTGCCGGGCGCTGGACGTTCCAATCCACATCGGGGAGTTCATCTTCTCGATTTACGACTTTGCTGAGTACATCCGCAGGGGAGCGGTCGATGTCGTGCGCTTCATCGTGGACAACGTGGGCGGGATTACCGGCGGGATAAAGGTCGCCCGCCTGGCGGAGTGTTTCGGCCTGGAGTGCGCGCCGCACAACTGGGGCGAAGTGCTGGATCACGCGGTGCACTTCCACTGCGAGCTGGCGATGCCCAACAATGTGTGGTTCGAAATGACGGTACCCCAGGGCGTCGGCGACCGTCCCTATTTCAAGGACCGCATCCGCATCGCCCCGGACGGATACGTCTACGCGCCCACCAAACCAGGGCTCGGCTACGAGATCGACCGCGACGTCCTGGACAGGATGACCAAGAGCGTTTCCCGATAAAAAGACCTTCCTCCTCTCCCTTCTGGCCGTATGATAGGGGGAATGAGGCTAGGCAAGTCGCTGCGGCTGAGGCGTATCTTCGCCAATGGCCGGGCTTTGATCGTGGATTGCGGCCCCCTGGCCGGTGACCGGCTGGGCAAGGTGCGCCAGTTGGCGCGCGCCGGCGCGGACGCGGTCGTGCTCACTCCGGGGCTGCTGGACATGGTGGCTGAGGAACTGGCCGGACTTTCGGTCATCCTGCGCATCGATGGCGGGTTGCGCAGGGCGCAGCAGCTCTTGAGCGTGCAGGCCGCCCTCGAGATGGGCGCCGAGGCGGTGCTGGTCAGCGTGGAGGCGTCTTGCCGCGAGCCCAGCGAGGGTCTCGATCGTCTCGGCCGCGTCACCGAGGATGCCCGCCGCTTGGGTATGCCGGTCATCGCCGAGGTGTCTGGGGAAGCATGGATCGAGGTTGCGCGCCTCGTCGCCGAGTTCGGAGCTGACGTCATCCAGGCCCGCTTCGTTCCCGAACTGGTCAACGACCGCCACTTCGTGCGCATGACCGGCCGGCCATTCCTGGCCAGTCTGGCCGAGGATCTGCCCGTGATGCCTGGCCTCCTGGAGATGATCTACGACCTGATGCAGGGCGCCGCTCAGGGCGTGGTGCTGCGGGACCGCGCACTCGCCGAGCCGCCCGCGCTCCGCGCGATCCACGGTCTGGTGCACCAGGGCATCTCCGCCGGCGAGGCGCTGGATATCATGCAGTCACCGGAGCGAGTCCTCTAGTGGGGCGGACGATCGGTTTGTGTCGTCCGCCAAGATGGCAGGCCACGCGGGTCGATGGCCTGCCCCACGTTACAATCTAGGTGTCGAATGGCCCGGCTAATCTTCGCCGTCCTGGTCTCGGCCCTCACGCTGTTGGCCGCGAATTTCAACTTGTACCTGAACGACGGCGCATTCCACCTCGTGCGTGAGTACAAGGTCGACGGCGATCGCGTGCGGTTCTATAGCGTTGAGCGCAGCGAGTGGGAGGAGGTCCCGCTCAAGCTGGTGGACCTCAAGCGCACCGAGACCGAGCGGCGGGCTCGCGAAGAAAGCGTCCGCAAAGAGGCCGCCGAGATCGCGGCGGAAGAGAAGTTCGAGCGCGAGCAGCGCGAGGAGCGCGAGCGCGTTCCCGAGCAACCCGGCGTCTACCTGGTGGAGGGCAAGGAACTGAAGACCGTCAAGGCGGCGGAGTCCAAATCCGTAACCAACAAAGGCCGCGCGATTTTGAAGGTCCTCTCCCCGATTCCGGCGGTGACCGGCAAGGTTACCGTCGAGCTCGATGGCGAGCATTCGGCCATGCTCGTGGCCGGCAACCGGCCGGAGTTCTACATCCGCCTGTCGAGGGAAGAGCACTTCGGCATGGTCCGTTTGAAGCCAACCAAGAAGGGCGCGCGCGTCGTTCAGACCTGGACCATCATCCCGGTGAGCAAAGAGATGATTGAGGAGCAGGACGAGGTCGAGATCTTCCGTAAGCAAGTCGACGACGGGCTGTACAAGATCTGGCCGACGGCCCCGCTCGACCCCGGCGAATACGCGGTCGTCGAGTTCACGCCGGGCAAGGGCAACATCCAGACCTGGGACTTCGCCTGGCAACCCCAATAGGGCCCTCTCTCCCGGACTCCGGGATCTGAAACGCGCCCGGTCTATAATGAAAGGCAACCAGGCTGTCGGCCCGTTTGCCATGAAGACTTTCTACATCGAGACCTTTGGCTGCCAGATGAATGTGCACGACTCCGAAAAGGTGGCCGGCACGCTTCTGGCCCAGGGGTACTCCCAGGTCGAGGAGCCGGGGCAGGCCGACCTGGTGCTCTATAACACTTGCAGCATCCGCGATAAGGCCGAGCAGAAGGTGTTCAGCCGGCTACAGCAGTTCAAACGCGAGGCGGGCAAAGGCAAAGTGTTCGCCGTGCTGGGCTGCGTGGCGCAGCAGGAAGGCGTGAGGATCTTCCAAAGGGCGCCGCACGTGAGCCTGGTGTGCGGGTCGGCGAGCTACACGCGGCTGCCCGCGATGCTGGTGCAACTCGAAGCGGGCGGTCGGCGCGTCACCGGCCTGGACCTGGATACGGACGAGACCTTCGAGACTCCCTTCACCCGCCGCGAGAATCCGCACCAAGCCTACGTGACCATCATGGAAGGGTGCGACAAGTCGTGCGCTTACTGCGTGGTGCCGTTCACCCGCGGACGCGAGCGCGGCCGGACCAGCCAGAGCGTGATGGACGAGGCGCGGCGGCTGGCTGAAACGGGCTATACCGAAGTCCAGTTGCTCGGCCAGAACGTCAACAGCTACCGCGACCCGTCCCCGGCCGGGTGGGACTTCGCCGCGCTGCTCGCCCGCGTGGCGGAGATTCCGGGCCTGCGCCGCGTGCGTTTCACCACTTCGCATCCGCGCGATTTCGTCCACCGGATCGTGGACTCGATCGATGCCAATCCCGTGCTGGCCAACCACATTCACTTGCCGGTGCAGTCCGGGTCGAGCCGCGTGCTCGAGCGCATGTCGCGGCTGTACACCCGCAAGGAGTACCTCCAGCGGATCGAATGGATCAAGGCTGCGCGGCGCAACATCGCGATCTCCACGGACATCATCGTCGGTTTCCCGGGCGAGACCGAGGCGGACTTCGAGCAGACGCTTTCGCTGCTCGACCACGTCCAGTACGATTCGATTTTCAGCTTCAAATACTCGCCGCGCCCGAACACCCCGGCGTTGGGCCTGGACGGACAGGTGGCGGAGGAGGAGAAGGGCAGGCGGCTGACGATCGTGCAGGAGAAGCAGCGGGCCATCCAGATCCGGCGCAATTCGGAACTGGTGGGCAGGGTCGAGGAAGTGCTTGTCGAGGGCTACAATCAGGCTACCGGACAGTGGATCGGGCGCACGGCCCAGAACCGGATCCTGAACTTCACTCACACGAGCGGCAACGGCCACTCGCTGCTGGGAGAATACCTCCCGGTCCGTGTGACGCGCGCCGGCCCCAATTCCCTGGTTGGGGAAAGCGCGGGCCGCGCCAGCCTGCCGCCTCCGGCGGATGGGCGGTCTCGGGAAAGCGTATAGTGGAACTGAGGGAGACGCTATGGAAGTCGAGATGAAGATCCGCGGCTTGATGATGGATCCGGTCACCAACATGCCGATCGTCATCCTGAAGGACGTGAACGGCAACGCCATCCTGCCGATCTGGGTAGGGGTCTACGAGGCCAACGCCATCGCCCTGGAGATCGAACGAGTCTCGACGCCACGGCCGATGACGCACGACCTGATCAAAAGCCTGCTGCTGGGCCTCAACACGGGCATGAAGAAGGTGGTCGTGAGCGAACTCAAGGACGACACCTTCTATGCCGTGATCTGGCTGGAGCGGGACGGCGAGATCATCAGCGTGGATTCGCGACCGAGCGACGCCCTGGCCCTGGCGCTCCGGCTGGACTGCCCGATCTACGTCGAGGAGTCGGTGCTGAAGTCCTCGAAAATGGCCTCCTCGGTCTCCGAGAAGGTCAACAACGAGGAACTGCGGCGCTGGCTGGAAGGCCTCAACGACGAGGATCTGGGGCGGTACAAGATGTAGATGCGTCAGCTTCAACTCGAACGCCTGGCCGCCGCCGGGATTCAACTTCTGCCCCTTTCCCACATCCCCACCCACTACGTGTTCGAAGGCGCCGGGTTCGCCGCGCTGGTGGCGCGAACACCGGAGGGCTTTGGGAGTGTGGGCAGCGCGGGACTCCTGACCGAGGGCGGCTTCGCAGCACTGATCTGGCGCGGCGGCCAGCCGTTCTTCGTGCGCAAGGGAGTCGAGCTGCCAGCCTCCGCCGCCCAGGTGGAAGCGCTGCACGCCTTCGCCTCGGATCTGGAACAGGCCCTGCGGGCGGACTGAGCGCCTCGCCCAGGCCCGGTTCAAGATGACTGACCAAGGGAAGAAGAGATCGGGGAGTCTCCCCCGAGTTGCCAGCGCCACCGCGAATGGTGGCGCCTATCGCGCCGCCAGGACTGTTCCAGGTTGCAGCATCACGCGCCCGCTCATCATGAGCACGGCGTTTGCTGAGAGAGTTGGCTCCCCATCCTGGACGACTTTGGAACTCGCCCGGAGATTCTTCTGCTCAGTCCGTGGAAAATTTCGGGCGGAGTTCGGAGTCCGGGATGAATCGGGATGCCTGCCGGTAAATCGCGTGCAGCGTTCCCCGATCGATCTCGTCATGGTTGGGAACGGTGAGGGTCTGGGATCGCCCACCCTCCAGAACCCGGCGGAGCTTGATGTGACTCCCCCGCTGCGCGCTGTCATGGAATCAAGTTCGGCTAGGATCTTCAGCACCAGCGCCCGGGGAGTACTCGCAGCTTCCTCATCAGGCTACGGCTTCGAGTTCCATGGTCGCGAGGATCGTTGGGTTGCCCGAAAAAACGAGATCCGAGAGATTCTCGCCCTCGAGGTGCAGACCGATGGCCTCGCGGATATTGAGCGCCAGTTCATCGAGGGTCGCCGCTTGAGCAACCACGGGCAGGTCCAGGCACTCGGCCACAAACTTGCGCTCGCCTCTGCTGATACGCACTTGAATCGTTCGTTTCATTCGAGGCGCGCCTCAGATCTCAGTATGCACCGATGCGGCGCCGGCGGGCCAGAAGCTTGGCTCCCCAGTCTGGACGACTCTGGAACTCCAGCGCGCCAAGTTGGACAGCGAGCCCGAAGCCGGGGTTTTGATGTGAAAGGGACACGCAGGCCAATGGAAATTCGGGGGAGTGCATCTCCGGGAACTTCACTCTCCCTACCGGTGTCTATTGCAGATGACGGGAGGGTACTGCCATGCTTGTGCTATGGACTGCCGGAGCGCTAGCGCTCGTTTGGGCCGGGGCGCCCGGCCCAACCACCGGCGCCGCCAGTTTGAATAGTCCCCGCTGGGAGGGGCATTGGCGCCGGCCCGAAACAACCGCCTGGTCCGCGAATCCCGGGCGGGCGCTGGCGCGGTTTGTTGCTGGAGTGGCCTCCGAAGATCGCCCTCAGGGCCCGCCACCTCCGCCCGGGCCCCCTTTCGGCGCTACCGTGGAGAAGATCGATTTCGGGGAGACGCCGAAGGAACTCTCCAGGCGATTCAAGAAGGCCATCACCCTGCGGCCTGGCATGCGTCTGACCAAAGAGGCATGGGCTCGGACCGCGAAAGAGATTCGAAGCGTGAGCGATTCATACCGGTTTCGGGTGAATCTGGGACAGGCGGGTGGGGTAATCGTCACGATCGTCCACGCAGACCGGGCCGCTCACTAAACCGGAGGATCGATGACTCACCCGCAACGGCTGTGCGCTTCCGTACTTGCCACCATGTTCGTCGCGGCCGCCGGCTTGAAGCGGGTTGCACAAGAGGCCGCCGCTCCCGTGGAAGCGGATAAGACCAAGGCCCGGATCGAAGGAACCGTCGTGAGCGGGGACTCCAAGACGCCCCTGAACAACGCGACCTTGCGGTTGAGACCGGCGGACCTGGACCGCTATTCGCCGCCTAATCCCGACGCCGCCGCGTATACGGCCAGCAGCGATGCGGAGGGCCATTTCGTGTTCCAGGATACAGACCCGGGGTCGTATTTGCTGTTCGGAGACGCGGCCGGCCACGTCCGCCAGTTCTATGGCGCCTCCCCGTCGGGTAACGGCTGGACCGTTCTGCGGGTGGAGGCAGGCCAAACGGTCAAAGACCTGACGCTGAGGTTGCCGCCGCAGGGCGGGATCTCCGGACGCGCCCTTGACGCGGACGACCGCGGGCCCGTTCGGGATGCGGAAGCCACGGCCTGGAAGGTGGCCTACTCCGGCGGCGCCCGCTCGTTGATTCCGACGGGCTTTGCGGACGTCAACGCGCAGGGCGAGTTTCTGATCCGGAACCTCCCAGCAGGCCGGTATCTGGTCGGCGTGCGAGCGGCAACGCGCTTCCTCCGGGCAGGCGCAACTCAGGAGAAGCGCGGCGAGCCGCCCAAGGGCGTGTATCTGACGACCTACTACCCCGAGGACGCGGAGAGTTCGACCGCCCTGCCCGTGAAGGTGCAGGCCGGCCAGGTGACCCCTGGAGTCGACATTCGCCTGCGTAAGTCGCTGATGTACGCCGTCCGCGGCACGGCCAAGGCCAGCGATCTGGCGAACGCCGGCCCGGTTCGGCTGGCGCTCATGCCGGCAACCGCGGACCTGACGCGGGTATTCAGTCATCCCACAGCGCAGGTGCGCGCCGGCGGAACGTTCGAGTTCGACCAAGTTTCCGCGGGGGACTACTTTCTCCAGCCGGAGAGACTATTCCGCGGGGACGACTCCGTCGCCGGGTTCGCAGAGGTGAGCGTGAGGGATCGGGACGTCGAGCGGATCGAGATCCACCTGACGAAAGCGCCCGATCTGGCTGGGCGGATTCGCCTGGAGTCCGGTTCCTCGGATACGCCGGCCGATACCCAGCCGCCCGCCTTCGTGCAGGGGGCGGGCCCCAAAGCGGCGTCCCCGCCCAGCAAGTCCACCGCAGAACCCCCGAAGGCGGCAGTAGTGCCGCCTCCGCCAGGGCATGTCGAGCCGTCCGGCCACGAAGCCGCCGCGCCAGCGGCTGTCGCGCCACCTGCCGGCCACGCGGTCGCCATTCAGACGGCGCCGCAGACCGCCGGCCCGGTTTCGTTGGCCGGGATTACCGTGGGTCTGCACGCCGCCGAGGGGGTCTCTGTGAACTCGCCCCGCGCCGTCAGCCGGGCAGACGGGACGTTCGATATCCGCAAGACACCGCTGGGCCGCTACCGGGTTGACGTCGCGCGCCTCCCCGAAGGCGTGTTCCTGAAGTCGATCGCTTACAACGGCCAGGAGGTCACGCACACCGTTCTCGACTTGACTTCGGGCGCCGCCGGCGCGTTGGAGGTGGTTCTGTCCCCCGACGGCGGCACAATCGCCGGCGTGGTGCGTGACGCGAATCGCCGCGCGCTTCCCGGAACGTGGGTCTCGGTGTGGCGATCGGGTCAGGCCGCTGAGATGTACGCGGAGCCGCCCAGAGCCACTCCTGCCGATCAGACCGGGACGTTCCGTTTTGCCGGCCTCGAACCCGGCGAGTACCGGATTGCCGCCTGGGAGGACATTGAGCCCTCCCTGTCCTCGCATCGCCCGTTCTGTGTGCAGTTCGATGGCTCGGCGGAAAAGGTGCAGCTAGACGCCAAGGCGAACCGCTCCGTCGAGCTGCAGCCGGTCGCTTCGGACGTTGTCGCTGCCGCGGCCGGCAAGATCCCGTAGCACGCCGGATTCCAGGACCTCTCGACGTTCGGAACTCGGCGCCACAGATCGCGCCGCGCGCATCGTCTTCGACCCAGCTTCTGCACCGCCGAGCCGTTTCCGATCGGGGCCAGCGACAACACCGCTGTCACCAACTGCCTGCCAGCTCCGGCCGATGGCCTCGTACGGTTCCCCGGGCGTCATACCGGACTCCTGGCTCCCCAGGCAGGACTCGAAGCTACGACCATCTGGCCAACAGGCGACTGCTCTACGATCAAGCTGGCGAAAAGTTCCACGCTGTGCCAGAGAAGAGCATCATCCACGGCTTCATACTCGTGCCGGTAGACGTTGCCGGCGGCTCCCACGCCGAGCCAATCGATTTCGGGATGCCGATCCTTCAGCTCCTCAGGCAATCTGCGTGAGGCCTCGGAGATAATTACCCAAGGCTCTGGTGACGGCGTACACAGTCTTGCGGTCGCGAACGAACTCTTCGAAGCTCATCCCGGTGCTGAACTCGCGGATGGCTTCGATGCTGTCCAGGATGTCGCTCAACCGTTGGGCGGCCTTCTTAGAAGGCATCGATGGCTTCGCGCAAGATCGCGTCTCGCAGGAGCGGCTTCAACGTCTTGCGATTCACCACGTCCCCCGCCCCGTCGAGGAGTTCCCCAGCATAGAGCTTGAGGCGGCTGTATTCGAATATCCCCATCGGCCGGTCCGGGTCAAGATCTACCAGCACGTCAACGTCACTTGCATCTCGGGCTTCTCCCCGAGCAACCGAACCGAACACGGAGGCATGACGCACCCCACGCCGGCGCAGGTCGTCCTCGTGATCCCTGAGTGTCCGCAAGACGGATGAGAGAGTCGCCGGCATACTCCACCGATGAGTCTACCAAAACGTGCGACCGCCGATCGCCACCCCGTCATTCAATCGCGATCAGCACGGTGTTGCTGATGTCGGAGTTCTCGCCGGCCCGCAACCACAGCGGAACACGATCGCCTCTCGGCGCATCGTCCGGAATTCTCACGTTCAGTTGATACACGCCCACCAGGGTCGGCGTCAGACCGGCGTAGTCGGGAATCGCCGGAACCCCTTCGCTGAAGATTGTGCGCAGGCCAAAATGCACGGTCACCGGCACGGTGACCCGCGGCAGCGGTTCCGCGGCAGGCGCGGCGGCGCCGGTCGGAATCGCCGGCGACGTGGCGCCGAGTCCGAAGGCGTAGATCACGAGAATATCGCCCGGCCTGGCGCGCGCGGAAGGCACATCCGGCCTGGGTGGCATCGGCAGCTTGTTCCCCTGGGTGTAGTTCTGGATGACGCCGTACTCGCCAAATACGGGGATGCGCGGCCCCCGGCTGGACACCTGCACGGAAATCGTGTTGCCTGCCTGGCCGTCGCGCTCGACCCGCACCAGCGCCTCGCCCACGGGCGTCTCGAACGGCATCTGGAAATTGATCTGCCCGTACGAGCTGTAATAGAGCGGCGCGGCTTGCCCGTTCACCAGAACGCGGGTGTTGCCGAGCTTGGTCGCGAGTGGAATAACCGTGGCCGGCTGCGGGCCATCGTAGGCGAGTTGCTCCCCGAACAGCGCCATGATGTCGCCCTGCGCAACCGGGTCGTCTGGCAAGAAAGTGGCGGCATTCACCGTGCCTCGATAGTAAGCCAGTGGCGGCGATTGCGAGACCACTTCCATCCGCACCGGAACGGTCAGCGCGCCATTCACAGCGTTGGTGGTGACCTCGAGCGAACCCTCGTACACGCCCGGGGCCAGGCCCGCGGGATCGGCCGTGACTGAGACGACCGCTCCGGGACCGCCCGCCGAGAGCCAGTTTCCACCCAATGCGGTAGCGGTCCTCACGCCGGACACCTCCAGGGCGCTCAAACCGCGATTCGTGATGAAAACGTTTTGCGTCTGCCGCTGGGTGCTCTGCGCGATACGGAAAGCGAGGCCTGACGATGAGGCCTGGGCAATCGGCTGCGTGGTCACGTGCAGGCGGACGTCCACCGTCTTGTTGTCCGGAGCAAAGTCCGAATTGCCGACGGCGATTGCCCCGCGGTAGTCCCCGACGAACATCCCGCTCAACGGAGCCACGTTCACCGTATACGTCACACCGAACCTGAAGCTCCCCCCGCCCTCACTGGCCACAGCCAGCCACGGCTGCCCGTCCAGCGTCGTCACCGACATGGAAACGAACTGATCCGTGGTCATCTTGGCCGCCGCCGAGCCGCTGGGCGCGACGTACATCTCCAGGCGGTCCGGCACGCCGCCGCCAATCTGCGCCGTCACCGTGATCGTCTGCGGGGCATCGATGGCGTTCGGATCGCCAACCGTGACCGTGCCGGTGTACGTGCCGCTAGCCAGCGACGCGGTCTGGAACGCGACCTGAATCGGCAAACATGTGCCCACGCGGCTGGCGCACGGCCGCGCGGCCCCGGCAGTGGCCACGGCCCACGGAGCCGAGGACGAAACCTGGAGCGACAACGCCCCGTCGCCTGCGTTCCAGGTCTCAACCGTCTGTGCCGAGCCGTTCGCGCCAACCGCGATCGAGTACGGCCCGATAGTGCTGGTGCTGAGCCGCAGCTTAGGGGCTGCCGCGAGGCTGCCAAACAGGCTCAGCAGGAGCACGGCGGCGCGGAGCGAGGGGTTTCGATCTCCGCCAGTGCGACGCTTGTCTCGCCAGGTAACATCTGGCCGGAAAGTAGAGTAAGTGATATCTGTGCGCATATATTCAGTCCTGCCTCCTGTTGCTAAGACACCGGACACGCTATTTTGACTACGCCGGGAAAGAGGTGCCGCGAGATGGGCCGCGCCGCCGCCGGCCCCCGAGCGTCCGGCCGCTTATACCGGGCTATGGGATTCCTGAATGGAACTGATACAAAGTTTCGATTGGACGCGTCGCGGGAAGAGGCCTACGCTGGGAATCGATGGGCACAGATCGCTGCTTCTCGCGCCACGACCGTTTCGACCTCGCAGTGCGCGAAAACATCCACCGTGCCGTCCAGCAGTGCGACTACGAACCGGAGACGTACCTGCTTCTGGTCGGCCGGTATGGCGGGTTGCAGGCCGCGAAGCGACTCCTCGCCGATCCGGTCTCCGACGACTCCCTACAGCTCTGGGCCCGCGGAAGAGGTGATCTCGCCATCGAGGCCTTGGCGCGATCCGACCAATGGAAGGACTTGTTTTCGGCGGACGAACAGTTGGTGGTCGAACGGCGCTGTGCGGAATGGCTCTCGGCGCCGGCTGCCAGCGAACTCGTGGCCCAGGTATTGACCGAGGCCGTCAACCCGTTGTTACTTGATCCGGAAAGCGATATCGCTTGGGGCGAGTGACGCCCGTCGCTTGAGAGTCGGAAGCTGCTTCCGCTGCATTCACTTGAGCAAGGGCCGTCTCTGGGGCGCGGCAGACAGAAGCATACCCACCGCGAGAGACCCGAGGAATATCGGGCCGAAGGGGATCCACGTTCCGATCGCGCTGGTAAACATCCCCAAGCTTCTCTCGAAGAAAGGCGCCACCACCCGGAGGTCCATGCCGAACACCAGCGCCAGGAACAGCGCGGCCGTGGGCCCCGCCCGGAGATGTCTGGGGTGGTTCCAGTAGAAGACGGGCACGATGAAGAAAATAACTGGCGCCAACGCCAGATGGACCCACAAGGCGACCGGTAGGCCCCCGACCGCCCGGCACACGCCCATCGCAAGTCCGCAGGCCGCCCAGCCGGCGAGAGCCCAGAACGCAGCCGCGCCAACCGCCGGTTTGCGCTTGAGCCAGGCCCGGTCCGCAGTGTGAACCAGGACCGGCGCCAGGAGAATGCCCTCCAGCACCAACACCCACAGGCGGCCTTGCCAGATCGCGTACTCGTGAAGGAGCCTCTCCCACGAATGGCCCATCACAAAGTGGAAAAAGTCGAACTCCCACGCCACCGTCAGAGCGAGCCAAAGCCCTCCTGTTCTCCACGCTTGGGCAGCCGACCGAAACCGCCAGCGTCTGCTCACTCCCCACACGGCTACACCGATCAGAACGACACCCAGGCCGCAAGACACCTGATGGGCGCGTGCCCATGTCATAGCGGTCCTCCCACGACCAGGCCACTGCCGCCGCGCGTCCTGCGACCACCTCGCGCACGGTCTCCTCAGCCGCGCTAGCATGGAGGTGCGAAGGGCCCCCTATGCGCAACGTCGTCGTCGTCGGATCCGGCTGCGCCGGGAACACCGCCGCCATCTACGCTGCCCGAGCCAACCTGAAGCCGCTGGTCGTATCAGGTCGCGAGCCAGGCGGCCAACTGTCGATCACCACGCTGGTCGAGAACTTTCCCGGGTTTCCCGAAGGCATCGACGGCCCGGTGCTGGTTGAGAACATGAAGCAGCAGGCGCAGCACTTCGGCGCCGAATACGTCCACGGTTCGGTGATCGAAGCGGACCTCTCGAGACGGCCATTCCGGCTCAACATCGAGGGTGAGTGGGTTGAGACGCGCACGCTGATCGTCGCCTCCGGGGCCTCGGCGCGCTGGCTGGGTCTGGATTCCGAGCGGAAACTCATCGGGCACGGCGTCAGCTCGTGCGCCACTTGCGACGGCTTCTTTTTCCGCGGGAAGAAGATTATGGTGATCGGCGGCGGCGACTCGGCGATGGAAGAAGCCATCTTCCTCACGCGCTTCGGCGAGGAGGTCGCCATCGTCCACCGGCGCGACCAGTTCCGCGCGTCGCGAATCATGCTCGAGCGCGCGCAGCAGAATCCGAAGATTCTGTGGGTCACCAGCGCGGTCGTCGACCAGGTGTTTGACGTCGAACAAGGCCATGTCACGGGCGTCGAATTGCGCGATGTGAGGAGCGGCAAGACCTGGCAGCGGCCGGTCGACGGCTTGTTCCTGGCCCTCGGGCACATCCCCAACACAGCCGTGTTCAAGGGGCAGATCGAGTTGGACGCCGACGGCTACATCGTCTCGAAAGGCGGCGCCCGAACCAGCGTCGAGGGCGTCTTCCATGCCGGCGACGTCGAGGACCGCACCTACCGCCAGGCCATCACCGCCGCCGGAGCCGGCTGCCGCGCCGCCATCGAAGCCGAGCGGTTCCTCGAGGCCGAAGGACGCTGAGCCGATGTCTCCTGAACTGGCGCGCGCGCTCGACCGCTGGCGGAAAGCGGAGCTCATCGACGAGGACGTAGCGGCTCGCATCCGCGCTTTCGAGGAGAGCCGCGCCGGCGCGGCGGGCCGTCTGCGCTGGCCGACGGCGCTGGCGGTGGCCTTTGGAGGACTGCTGTTCGCCGCCGGTCTGCTGCTGTTCGTGGCCGCTCACTGGGATGGACTCTCGCCTGCCGCCCGGGTCTCGCTCATCCTGGCGATGGTCGCACTCTTCCATGTGGCCGGCGCGTTCTCCTCCCCGCGCTCGAACGCTTTTGCGATCCTGTTTCACGGACTCGGCACGGTCGCCCTGGGCGCCGGCATCTACCTGTTCGGGCAGACATTCAATCTCGCCGAGCACTGGCCCACCGGCGTCCTGCTTTGGGCAGTGGGCGCCTGGGCCGGTTGGCTGTTGCGCCGCGACTGGGTGCAGATGACACTGGCTGCGCTGCTGACGCCGTATTGGCTGGCGGGCGAATGGCTGGTGCGGACTGAGTCCGCGCATCGTACAGACCGGATTCTCATGGCCGGCCTCTTGCTGCTGGCCTTCACCTATCTCTCCGCGCGCACGAGTTCCCAGGACAGCCCCGGCCGCCGGGCCCTGGCCTGGATCGGCGGTTTGGCCCTGTTCCCCTGCACTGTCATCGCGGTTGTATCTCACGCCTTCTACAGGTGGAACAGCACCGATCCGCGGGATCTATCGATGGAGATCCTCGGTTGGGTGGCCGCGATCGGCCTCCCCCTGGCAGTGGCAATTCTCTTGCGCCGTCAGGCCGCCTGGATGAACGGCGTTGCCGCGCTCTGGGTCGCCGTTTTGTTTGCCATCACGGAACGCGGATTCGACACGGATGCCTGGTTGGTCTACATCTGGTGCGCGCTCGGTTCGGCCGCCCTTGCCGCCTGGGGCGTTTTCGAAGGCCGATCCGAGCGCGTGAACCTGGGAGTCGCGGGCTTCGCTCTCACTGTGTTGTTCTTCTACTTCTCCGCCCTGATGGACAAGCTGGGCCGCTCCGCCAGCCTGATCGGACTGGGCCTGCTGTTCCTGGCCGGCGGCTGGGCGCTCGAACGGACGCGCCGGCGGCTGATCGTCCGCGCCCGGGGGGAGAGACTATGAACAGCGTGCAGAAAGGCCTGGTGTTGGCGGGTGTTCACCTGGCGCTGGTGCTGAGCATCGGTGGCAAGCTGCTCTACGATCGCGCGACGCTCCCCCGGGTGTGGGTGCGGAGCGCGCCCATAGACCCCAACCTGCCGATCCGTGGCCGCTATGTCAGCATCGGCATCGAGGCCTCCGCCATGGTCGTGAAAAACACTACGACAGAGTGGACCACTGTGACGCTCTCGGTCGAGAACGGTCAACTGGCAGCACACCCCGCCGCTCCAGGCACGGGTCAGCCTGCCTGGCTGACGACCCGCCAAGGCTCGCCCGTGGCGCGGCTTCAGGAGCCGGTCGCCTACTTCATCCCCGAGCATGTCCCCGATCCCTCGCGCCGCGCCGCCGGTGAGGAACTCTGGGTCGAGGTCACCGTACCGAAGAAGGGTCCGCCGCGCCCCATCCGCCTGGGAGTCAAGAAAGCCGGCACACTCACGCCCCTGGACCTCTGACCAGCGGGACCAGCGCCCTATTCCGCCGTCCGCTTCTTCTCGTAGGGCTGCTTGAGGTACTTCGCCGCTTCTTCCTGGGCGCGCTGGGTATTGTCTTTGGTGCGCATGGCGAGCGTGTATTCGTTCACCGCGCGGTCGCGCTGGCTGGTGATGTCGAAGATCTTGCCCAGGTTGATGTGGGCCCAGACCTCGGTCCACTTGGGATCGAGGTCGCCGTTGAGCGCTTCGCGGAATTCGTTCGCCGCCGACTGGTAGTTGTTCTGGAGGAAGAACACCTCGCCGATGCGGTAATGCGCCAGCGAGCTGTTGCGGTTGACTTCGAGCGCCTTCTGGTATTCCTTCAGCGACTCGTTGAAGTCGCTGACCTCGGCGAACTGCTCGCCGTGGCGGATGCCCACCGCCACGCGAATGGGATCGCTGAACCGCAGCACGCGGTTGTTCGGGTCGAGCGCGAGCGTCTTGGGCTTGCCGAAGGTGTCCACCACGAACTCGGAGGAGGTGCCCACCACTTCGACCGTCTTCTGCTCCGGGTTGCCCTCGGTCTCGATCTTCAACTCCACCGGCATGCGGAAGATATCGAGGTCCTGCGAGACCTTGCCCATCACGCGGAAACCCTTCTGCGTCCGGTAGATCGTGTACTCGAGCTTGAACTCCGGGGCGCCGCTCGACTCGATCCATTGGAGGAAAAAGTACTTCAGGTTCTGCCCCGAAACGGCTTCGGCGACTTTCTCGAAATCCTCCGTCCGGACCGGCTTCCAAGCGTACTTGTCCGGGAACTGGTTCAGCAGCTTCTGGAAGTTCGCATCACCCATCACGTAGCGGAGCATGTGCAGGACCGCCGCGCCCTTGCTGGCGGTGACGGCCCAAAACTCGGGCGAATAGTCCTCCAGGCGAGGCGTCTGGATTACGGGGATATCGTTCATGGTGAGCGCGTCGATGTAAACGTCGCGCGCTTCGGCCTCCAGCGCCGACGGGCCGTTGACGTGCTCCAGGTACAGGATCTCGGAGTACCGCGCCATGCCGTTGGTGAGCCAGAGATGATTGCGCGTGGCTGCGGAGACCAGCGATCCCCACCACTGCCGTGAAATCTGGTTGGCCAGCAACCGCGTGTTCGGCTGCTTGCCAATGCCTTGCGGGGACAGGAACAGGATCCCCGGCGCGGAGTAACCGTTCGGTGCGCCCTCCTCGGTCTCGATCAGGGTCAGGTTGGCCTGAAGCGGCAGGCCGTAAAGGCTGGTCAGGTAGGACATCACCTTGCCGGTCTCCTGGCCATACGGCCCCGCCATCGCTTTCTCCGTGCCGCGGAAGTACAGCCAGGTGGTGACGCCTTCGCTGGAGATCTGCGCCGGGTCGCCTTGCACCACGGCGATGCTCCCCGGGAACGCAGGCTTGGTGAACTGAAAGCTGTACAGCACCTTGTCGCCGGCCAGCGGCTCCTGCCTGGCGATCCCCGGAGCAATAACCTTGTAGCCCGAGGGAACCGTGATGCGGATGTCGGCGGTGTACCGGTTGGCGCTGTAGCCGGCCACCGGGAACCAGCGCCCGGGATACAGCAGGTAGGCGAAATCCGGATGGATCGTGGCGAACTTGATGCCGAACACCGGAGAGTCCTCGTTTCCCGTGAGCCGCCCGTCGTATTGGAAAACCAGGCTGGTCGGCCTGGCCTTCGCCAGCGGCTCGGCAAAGCTCACGCTCACCGACGAGGTCTGCGGCGCGCGGGTCGCCGAGACCTGCCGCCCGCTCTCATCTTCGACCTTCGAAACATTCAGCGCGTTGTTCAGCTCAAACTCGGCCGAGGTGGTGTAATCGTCCTGCGGAACGAACCGGACCAGCACCTTGGCGGCAAGTGTCTGCATGCGCGGGTTGACTTCCGCGTCGATCTGGTAGTGTGCCACCTCGATGCGCGGCTGGCGCTGCTGGGCCGATGCCGCCGCCGCAGTCATCAGGAATGCCAGCCCAATCCATGTATTGCGAGCCATTCGCTCTCTCCCCCAATCACCTCAGGAACTCTTGGATTATACGGGTCGCCCGGTCCATCGGATCGTCGCCGCCCGAGAGCGCAGCCGCAACCTCTGCGAGGCCTTGCCGCATTTGGTCGCGCGCGCCGGGATCGTTCAGCAGCCGCAACGCTTCGGCGGCCAGGCGCTCCCCCTTCATTTCATTCTGCATCAATTCGGGGACGACCGTCCGCCCCGCCACCAGGTTGACCATGGAATAGTAAGGCACTCGGACCAGGAACCGGCCCAAAAACCAACTCAGCCCCGTCACCTTATAGAAGGTAACCATGGGAGTGCCGAGGAGGGCCGCCTCGATGGTCACCGTGCCGCTGGCGGCCAGAGCCAGATCGGCATGGGCCAACACGTCCCACGTTTCACCTTCAATTACTTGGATGGGCGCGCCCGAAATGCGTTCCCGAAAAAGTGCAAAACCGGGGGCGGGCGTGGCAAGCACGAACTGGGCCGCCTGCTTCCGTAGGATGGCGCCGGCGGCCTCGAGCAATGCCGGCAGGTGGCGTGCCGCCTCCCCGCCGCGGCTGCCCGCAAGCAGCGCCACAATCGGCCGGTCCGCCGCAAGGCCGTGCTTCTTCAGGAAATCCTCCTTCGAGAGCGACGGCCGGATCAGGCGCGAGAGCGGGTGGCCGATGTAGGTCGCCGGAATGCCATGGTGCCGGAAGAACTCCTCCTCGAACGGAAAGATGCACAGCAGGTGGTCGATGACGCGGCGCATCAGCGGGATACGGCCCTTGCGCCAGGCCCACACCTGCGGCGCAACCAGGTACACCACCGGAACGCCGAGCCGTTTCACGCGGCGCGCCACCCTCAGGTGGAAGTCCGGGCTGTCGGTAAGGATCGCCAGGCGCGGACGTTCCCTTCGCGCGGCCTCGACCAGCTTGCGGTATTGGCCGTAGATCCGCGGGATGTGCGCCAACACCTCGACCAGCCCGACCACCGACAGGCGTTCCGACTCCACCACGGCCCGAACCCCCGCCCGGCGCATCCGCGGCCCCGCGCATCCGAAGAACTCGATCTCGGGGAAGCGCCCGCGCAACGTCTCGACCAGGCTTGCCGCGTACAGGTCGCCGGAAGCCTCCCCCGCCGAGATCAGGATCTTCTCCGTCACCTTGCATCAGTGTATAGGAATGGCTTGTGGCCTGTGGCTTGTGGTCTGTGGATTCCACGGTCGCGCACCCGCTGGCGCACCTGGGCTAGCGGTAGGAGCGCCAGCAGGTGAATCGCCGGCGAATCTACAGGCCACAAGCTATAAGCCTCAGTGAATTGGAACACCAAGGGGTTCCGCGCCGGAGGAACCCGATTCCCGCAGCGCCGCCGCGCAGAGCATGCCCCAGCGACCCGCGGGATCGGCCTCGTGGCCGCCCCGGAAATGTTCGGCGGCCTCGGTGCTCCGGCCCAGCGCTTTCATCGTCATTCCGGCCAGGAAGCGCACATGGGCGAACGCCGGCCGGTTCTTCCGGACCCGCCCTTGAAGCGCCTGCTCGATCTGCCTTGTTGCCTCGGCAGTGGTCCCCTGCAGGGCCAGCGCCCAGGCGTGCACGGCCAGAGTCTCTCCGAGGCGTTCGGGACAGGTCATGCGCTCAAGCAGGCTGCCTCGGTACACTTTCAGCGCGCGGCCGGCCAGCTCGAGCGCACGCTCGGTCTCCGTCCCCTGCCGCAGCAGCAGCTCCGCCATGGCCTGGCGGGCGACGCTCCGGTCCGGCTTCAAATCGCGCGCGCTCTCGAAACACCGCCGGGCCTCTTCGTTCCTTCCGGTGTCCATCAGCACATTGCCCAGGTCTTCCAGCATCGGGAAGAGGCCCGTCAGCGGCCACGCGCCGCCGAGGCCCTCGCGCAGGACCGCCTCCGCCTCGGGGTAGCGCCCTGCCGTCAGCAAAACCTCGCCACGCACAAACGGCGCTTCTCCCTTCTTCCAGAAGAACAGGTGGGACAGCCGCAGCGCCCCGTCATAATTGCAGCGGGCCACGGCGCGGTCGATAAGCCAGCCCAGAATCTGCTGCAAGCCGCCAGCGGCGAGCCCAAGCAGTGCCAGCGGTAGGAGGAACACCAGCTCGGACGAACTCAGGTGCAGTTTCTCCAGCATCCAATGCAGCCGCATTGCCGCAAACAGCAGCAGCGTCCAGACCGTCGGAAGAATGCATTTTCGCCAATCGTACTTCGGGGGCGCGCCCGGCCCGATCAGATCCGAAGACTTGGCCTCGCGGCGCTTGAGCGAGTGCAGAACGCCGCCGAACAACTCGTAGGCGATTAACACGGCCAGGACGCTGCTGAACCATCCCGGCTGCGGCCAGACACGCCGGAGCAGGAATACCGCGACCAGCGCCAGAATCAACGGAAGGACTTGCTCCGCGACGCTCGACCGAGATCGCGCCACCGGCACAGGCTCGACAGCCCGCCGTATCAGCTCCTGCTCCCGCTTTGCCCGGTACTTCATCGCCTTCCACATCCACACAAGCAGTGCCAATAGCGCGAGCACAACGAGGACCGTGAGCGCGTAGAAAGCGAAACGCAGAGTCGAGAGTCTGGCGGTCTGGGTTCCGGCCACCCAGACCGTCCCATCCGGCCCCGCCCCCACGCTCCGTAGCGTCCGCATCCCCGGCCGCGGCGGCGGGATGAGATGCCAGGCGGCGCCGTCGAAGGACACCAGTCCTGCGCTGGTCGCAAACCAGGCCGTGTCCGCGCCGTCGACTTCGTGGACCAGGGTCTTGGCGGGCAACCCCATCTCGCCCAGTGTGTGCCGCGTCCACCAGCGCCCATCCCAGCCGACCGACAACACCTCGTCTTTCCCGGCCAGCCACAGGCGGCCGCGCGCGGTGCCTAGCAGCGCGGCGTCTTCGATCCGCCGCCCCGGAAACGAGATCGGGGCCCACTCCGCCCCATCGAAGCGCCAAACGCCGCTCCTGATCAACCACAGGGAACCGTCCGGCGCCAGCGCCAGCTCCGGGAACCGTGCCGCTGCTTTGTTGTCCCAGCTCACGCCCGGCAGTGCCAGCTTGCCGATGTGCCACCCGCCGCCTGCGTAATGCGACAGGTTGCCGGCCTCGTCGACCACCCAAGCCTCTCCCTTGGCCGCCACGATGCTCGCGGCGTCTGGCGTCGTCACCGCCTCCCGCCACCAGCGCCAACGTTGGCCGTCGAAGTGGGCCACACCGTTGCTGGCGGCGCACCAAACCTGCTCGCCGTCCACGGCAAACACTCGGCACAGGTCGCCGCCGAACTGCTTCCAGGAGGCGCCTTCGAGCCGGCTGAGGCCGCTCGGAATCCAGGTCAGCGCCCATACGGTTCCGCCGCGCGTCACCCGGAGCCGCCAGACTGCTCCAGCCGGCCGGGCCGCCTCCACCCAGCCCGTTGCCGCATGCCGGAAGACCGAGGAGCTGGCTCTCACCAGGTTCGGAACAAGGTTCCGCACCATGCGTAGCGCAAGCCCGGCCATTATCAACAGGCCCAGCGCCGCCAGAAAAATCCACCGTATCTCGGCCCACCAGGGAGTTTCCGTCGTTCGCGGGATGTGGGGTGTCATCGGTTTAAGCCCGAATCATACATCAATGGACGGTGTTCCGGGCAATCCGGAACAGTTTGTGGCCAGTGGCTTGTGGCCTGTGGAATCCACAACCGCGCACCCGCTGGCGCACCTGGGCTCGCGGCAGGAGCGACAGCAGGTGAATCGCCGTCGAATCCAGAGGCCACAAGCCACAAGCCACAAGCTGTAGAATAATTCCAGGACCCGATGTCTACCCAGGCAGACCTCGCCAAGATCAGTGTGCAGGATTTCGCCCAGCGCTTCCGCCAGGAGATGATCCCGCTGAGCAACACCTTTGCCTATTTTTCCGCGCTGCCACTGGGTGAAGAAGAGACGAAGGAATACCTCGAGGAACCCATCGCGGCGCTTCCACCCGCGGTTCAGGCCGCTTTTGCCAAGGTGTTCGTATTCCTGGTTCCGTACCTCGAGAAGCCCACCGGGAAGGGCGGAGAACTGGTGACCTTCGACCGGCCCGAGGAAAAGGGGCAAGCCTGGAGCGCGCAGTTCATGTCGGGTCCCGAGGCGATGCTGGTGTTCGCGATCAAGGACCGGCCGGTGGCCGACTACCACTACGTCTTCTACCGCGCCATCGCCACGTTGCTTGCCGACCACATCGACAGCGAGCCGCTGGAACGCTACCCCGAGATCCTGCGCGAGGAGTTGCGCGGCCGCGTCCACGGGGAGATCGACGAGGAAGGCTGGCAGTTGAAGCAAGCGCTGTTGCAGCGGCAGGCGGATGTACGCCGCGAGACCAAGCTGTTCCGCAACTACGCCCGCCAGTCCCTGATCGATACCCTGACCCTGTACCTCCACGGGATCTGCTGCGATATCGACGTCGAGACCGGCCCGCGCCAGATCCCCAGCCGCTACCTTCGCAAGCGCCTCCAACTGCTGCACGACGGCTTCCCGCCGCCCACCGGCTACGCGGTGTTCCCCGAGGACCTCAACAAGCCGTGAGCCGTGCCGCGTGCCGCGCCGGGCCAGCGCCTGCTTTGTTCGAGCTTCAGACGACGGGGATGGAACGTTGGTCAAGACTGACGGATCCGGCGGGATCAGCTTTTCTCGTCCACCGCGAAGCCGATGCGGCGCTGGGGCGGCTGCGGCGAGGGCTCCAGCAGCTTCTTGATCGCCGTGAAAATCACCTGGATCTCTTGGTCGTGGTTCTTGTACTTCCGCTCCAACGCCTCGATCTTCTGCGCAAGGTCCTTGTGAGTAGCCATGACCTCCCGGAGTTTCACGAAAGCGCGGATGATGTGGATGTTCACCTGGACGGCCCGTTCGCTGTTGAGCACCGAAGACAGCATGGCCACGCCATGTTCAGTGAAGGCGCAGGGCAGGTACCGCCGACCACCACGCCCACTGGGCTTT
This sequence comes from Bryobacteraceae bacterium, assembly GCA_050008465.1. Classification (GTDB taxonomy): domain Bacteria; phylum Acidobacteriota; class Terriglobia; order Bryobacterales; family Bryobacteraceae; genus Fen-330. Next base: position 2,177 of record JBEKMO010000004.1, on the reverse strand, counting down.
GACATTCCAATCTGGAATCTCAATGACTCGGCCTCTTCTTTCGAGAGCCGAAACATGAAGTCCTCCGGAAAGCGGTCCAGGTTGCGTTTCACGGCCTTGTTCAGATTGAAGGTCTCAATTTGATACAGCTCAGCCAGGTCGCTGTCGAGCATTACCTTCTGGCCCCGAATGAGGTAGATCCTTCGCGCGACAAGCTCCGCTGGTACCGGGGGTGGGCTGGAAAGCGAAAGCGGTGGCTTTTTCGGCATAGGCGAGTAGGCAGCCTCGAAACTCCCAATGTACTACTCAGACGAGGGAGGCGCTGCCAGTAGTTCCGCCAAGATGCGCGATGCGGCTTCTTTGCCGCGCTCGCCGATTTCGCCCACCGGGCCGACGCAGCTTGGGCAGCCCGCGTCGCACGGGCAGGCGGCCAGCAGCGCGGCGGCGTGTTCGAGCAGCTTGGCGGCCATCCGGTAGAGCGGCGCGCTCTGCCCCACCCCGCCCGGGTAGTTGTCGTACAGAAACAAATCCGGCTCGTAGGTTTTCAGGCCCTTCGAGATGTCCTCGCCGAAGGCCACGCCGAGGTCGCGCGGGTCGCACATCAGCAGGAACGCCGCCACGGTGCGCAGCGCGTTGCCCAGTCCGGTGAGCGCATTCTGTTTTTCGGTCGGCGAGAGGTCGGGGAACCGCGCCAGGAAGCTCTCCGGGAAGTGCAGCCAGAACGCGGTGGTGTGCATCTCCTGTTCCGGCATCGAGAGGTTGCCCGCCCCGACGTTCTCCATGGTGTAGAACTTCACCTTCTTGAATCCAACCACCTGGCGGTTCACACGGACCTCGCCATGCACGCCGCGCGCGCCCGCGATCGCGACCGACTCGAACTCCTCGAGCACCTTCACCTGCGTGTAGTCGATCGCGTCGGTGAAGTAGTCGCACTGCACCTGGCGGACGTAGGCCTTGCGGCCCTCGTAGTCGAACCGCTCCACCTGGTATTGGCGCGCTTCGTGCAAGTAGATCGCCTTCTCGTGCAGCGTGGTCAGCGCGGAGGGGAAATCCACCTCGGCGATGACCTTCGGCTCACCCGTCGTATCCACCACCACGAAGTTGTCGCTGGTGATCGAGCGCAGGCTGATGGCGTCGGCCGGATACGTGTCCGAGGTCCAGTGCCAGGCTCCGGCCGAGTGGTGCAGGAGTTTCAGCTCCTCCAGGAACCGGCAAAGTTCGCCGGTGTCGTGCGGCCCGAACTTCTCCCCGTCGCGAATCGGTAGCTCGAAGGCCGCGCACTTGACGTGATTGAGCAGGATCTCCAGGTTGTTCGGGTTGATGTGGGCGTGCTCGGGCGAGCGGCCGAAAAAGTAGTCGGGATGCTCGATGACGTACTGATCCAGCGGGGCGCTGGAGGCTACCAGCACGGCCGCCGAGGTGGACTGCCGCCGCCCGGAGCGGCCCGCCCGTTGCCAGGTCGAGGCAATTGTACCGGGATAGCCGGCCATCACCACGGCGTCCAGCGACCCGATGTCGATGCCCAGCTCGAGCGCGTTGGTGGCCACCACGCAGCGGATGTCCGCCTCGCGCAGCTTGCGTTCGATCTCGCGCCGTTCTCGAGGCAGGTAGCCGCCCCGGTATCCGCGCACCGCATCCTGCCCCATCGGGCGTCGCGCGCACGCGTCCTTAAGGTAGGTGATGAGCACCTCGGTGGCCAGCCGGTTGTTGGCGAACACCAGCGTTTGCAGCCGCCGTTCGAGAAACTCGAGCGCCACCCGCTTGGATTCCTGAAGGTAGCTGCGCCGGATGCCGAGCTGCCGGTTCACGAAGGGCGGGTTATAGAAGATGAAGTACTTCTCCCCGACTGGCGCGCCGCTCTGGCCGATCAGCTCGAAGCGTTCCCCGGTGAGCGTCTCGGCCAGCTCTCGCGGGTTGGCGATGGTGGCCGAGCAGCAGATGAACTGCGGCGAAGACCCGTAGAACGCGCAGATCCGCTTCAGACGCCGAATGACGTTCGCCAGGTGGCTGCCGTAGACGCCCCGGCAGTAGTGCAGCTCGTCGATGACGAAATAGCGCAGCCGCTCGAACAGCTTCGCCCAGCGCGTGTGGTGCGGCAGGATGCCGGCGTGCAGCATGTCCGGGTTGGTCAGGACGATGTTGGCGCGCTCGCGGATGGCTTTGCGGGCGTCTTGCGGCGTGTCGCCGTCATAGGTGAA
>JBEKMO010000039.1:0-45720 GCA_050008465.1 Bryobacteraceae bacterium | reverse complement strand
TCTTGCCGGTTCCGACGGCGGTGCCCGAATACACCGAATCGGCTACGCACGTAGGCTCCCACAGCGGACTCTCTCGGACGCGGGTTCGACTCCCGCCGCCTCCACCACGAGGAATCATACGGTGTCTCATTCTCTTCGTTTCCGGTTGGAGTATTGGAAAGATGGCGACTGGTTCGTCGGCCGGTTGCCCCAGGTCCCCGGAGTGTTCAGCCAAGGCGCCACACTGGACGAACTGGAGGAGAACATCCGCGACGCCTACCAACTCATGATGGAAGAGCAGTCGCAAACTCCCATTTCCGCTCCGGTGGAAACCAAAGAGATCGAACTTCAGGCGTGAAGCGGCGCGAACTCATCCGGCAACTGGAAGCGGCCGGCTGTGTTCTGAAACGGAGGGGAAGCCGCCACGACATCTACTTCAATCCGGCGGCGAACCGCTGTGCTCCCGTGCCACGCCACACTGAGGTGCCCGACTCATTGTGTGGCCTGATCCTGCGCCAACTGGGGCTCCGGTCCGAAGCCCCAGGCCGTCTTGCCGGTTCCGACGGCGGTGCCCGAATACACCGAATCGGCTACGCACGTAGGCTCCCACAGCGGACTCTCTCGGACGCGGGTTCGACTCCCGCCGCCTCCACCACGAGGAATCATACGGCTTCTCATTCTCTTCGTTTCCAACAGCAGCCGCAAACCCCCATCTCCGCTCCGGTGGCAACCAAAGAGATCGAACTACAAGCGTGAAGCGGCGCGAACTCATCCGGCAACTCTTCCGGCTGGAGTCTGCTACCGAGCCCACCGCACGCGGCTTCCGGGGTGGGTCAGTTGCAATATAATGGCCTCTGGCCTATTCAAGGCCTGCGAATACTGCCGAAGCAACCGGAGAGAGGACCCTCACACATGCCGCTCAAACCTGGAAGCCGTCTCGGCCCCTACGAGATTTGTGCGCTGTTGGGCGCCGGAGGCATGGGCGAGGTGTACAGGGCCCGCGATGCCCGTCTCGGCCGCGACGTGGCCCTCAAAGTGGTCTTGGCAGGATTTGAGTCCGACGCCTCCTTCCGTCTCCGCTTCGAGCAGGAGGCGCGGGCGGTTGCCGCTCTGAATCACCCCAACATCGTCGTAGTCTACGACGTCGGCCCCGGCTACATCGTCTCGGAGCTGGTCGATGGCGTAGTTCTGCGGAAGCTGGGTCCGCAGCCGCTCCGCCACACCCTGGAGCTGGCGGCTCAGATTGCGGAGGGGCTCGCCGCCGCTCACTCGATCGGGATCGTCCACCGCGACGTCAAGCCGGAAAACGTCATGGTGACGAAGGACGGCCGGGCCAAGATCCTGGATTTCGGCATCGCCAAACGCGACTTCTCGGCCTCGGAGGTTGGAGCGGCTGCCATGGTGGCCACCCAGCCTGGCATGGTCATGGGCACGGCCAGCTACATGTCGCCGGAGCAGATCCGCGGCTTGCCGCTCGACCGGCGGTCCGACATCTTCAGTTTGGGCCTCGTGCTGCACGAGATGCTTACGGGCCGGAAGGCGTTCTCGGCCGACTCGGCGGCCGAGGTCATGAGTGCCATCCTCAAGGATGATCCGCCGCCGCTGCCTCCCTCCGTGCCACCTTCCGTCGCCGTGCTGGTATCCCACTGCCTGGAGAAGGATCCCAACCGGCGCTGCGAATCCGCGCGGGATCTCAGCGTCAGCCTGCGTGCGCTCTCGACCGGATCGCAACCCCTCCAGCCGATCTCCGCGCCGCCGGCCAAGCCGAAGCGGACTCGCGCGCGCCTGCTCGCCGCCGCGGGGATGTTGCTGGCCCTGGCGGCCGGCCTGGCCGCCGGCTGGTGGGCGAACCGGACTGAGTTGCCCTCCTACCGGCAGGTTACGTTCCAGCGCGGATTCGTGTCCGCCGGCCGCTTCACCACCAGCGGCGACAACATCGTCTACAGCGCTCAGTGGAACGCCGAACCCGCGGACCTGTTCTCCGCGCACATCTCGGCGCCCGAGGCCCGGGCCCTGGGCCTGCGGGGCGCCCACCTGTTCTCGCTTTCCAAGCACGAAGAGCTTGCCGTGGCCTTGGAATGCCGCTTCATCGGCGGCAACAGCCAGATGGGCACGCTGGCTGTCCTGCCCCTTCAGGGCGGTTCGCCGCGTATTCTGCTGACCGGCGTTTCCGAGGCGGACTGGGACCCCGAAGGCAGTGGGCTGGCCGTCGTGCACACCGTGGATGGGATGCAGCGCCTGGAGTACCCCGTCGGCAGAGTCCTCTACCGCACTGCCCACTGGATCGGCGACCTGCGCTTCTCTCCGCAAGGCGGGCGTATCGCGTTCTCCGAGCATCCGCAGTATGGAGACGATCGCGGCTGGATCATGGTCACCGATCTCGCCGGCCAGAGGCGCAAGCTGAGCCAGGAGTGGGAGTCCGTCGAGGGACTCGTGTGGGCCAGCGGATCGGGTGAGATCTGGTACGCAGCCGCCCAGAGCGGCGATGCCAACACCATCTACGCCGTCACCCTGGGTGGAAAGCAGCGCGTCATCGCACGGTTCCCCGGAGGGGTCAAACTCCACGACCTGACGCCCGGCGGCAAACTGCTCCTCGCGGAGTTCAACGATAACCGCAGCGAAATGTACGCCCGGCTGCCAGCCGAAACTCGCGACCGCCCCGTCGATTGGTTGGGGCCGTCCTTCCCCGCCGACCTCTCCGCGGATGGAAAGCTGCTGCTCTTCTCGCAGTACGGCCGGGCAGTCGGGACCAACTACGCGGTTTACCTCCGCAAGCTGGATGGCTCTCTGCCAACGCGGCTCGGTGAGGGCGATGCGGCCGCGTTGTCGCCGGACGGGAAGTGGGCCGCGGCCGTACTCTACTTCTCGCCGCCGCAACTGGCGCTGCTGCCGACCGGCGAGGGCACTCCGCGCGTGCTGCCCGCCTCGGGAGTCGACTATCAGCAGAACCTCCGCTGGCTGCCCGACTCGCGGCGCATCGTCTTTGCCGGCAACGAGCCCGGACACGGCCCGCGCCTCTGGCTTCAAGACACGGCGGGCGGCGCTCCTGTGCCTTTCACACCGGAAGGTGTGTCTTTCGAGGGCGACTGCCTGTCGCCGGACGCCAAGCTGGCCGCGGCCAAGGGACCGGACGGCGTGCTCCGCTTGTATCCGCTGGCTGGCGGAGCGGCCCGCGAGGCGCCCGGCCTGGATTCCTCCATGCGCCTGGTCCGATGGACCATGGATGGGCGGAAGCTCCTGGTGGCGGCGCTCAGCCCCGCTCCGGCGCGGCTTTATGAGGTCGATGTTTCGAGCGGCGAGCGCAAGCTGTGGAAGGAACTGAATCCCGTCTACCCCACCGGGGTATCGGAAATCACCCAGGTGCTGGTGGCAGCCGACGGCCAGACCATCGTCTACGGCCAGAACCGTAAGATCCGCAGCCTGCACGTGGTGGAGGGACTGGATCGCCGCCTCGTCCGGTTCTAGTTTTACCTGGTGTACTCTTGGGAGAGGCATTCCGCATGTTTCGCACATTGATCGCTATCGCTGCTGCGCCGGCGCTGCTCGCAGCGGCGGCCGATACCAAGACCGCGCGCAAACCATTCCAGGCGCAATCCTCCTCGACCATCGTTTACGGCGTAAGCAACGGAGAGGAGACGGTCGAGATCCACAATGTCGGCTACGAGGTCACCGGGGACCAGATCCCCGGCCGGCCGCCCGAAGAGCGGCTGGTGCTGCGCAAGACCGTGCACATCAAGGAAGTCCTCGGCGACATAGGCATGGAAGCCACCGTGACGCTCGAGGCCTGGCCGCTCGGCGCCGGCCTCGAGCAGAAGCCGCTCTACGCCCTCACCCTCGGAGGCGTCGACGTCCGGGTGACGGACAACGCTCTCCTGGTGGTCGAACGCGGCACGGAGGAAGTAAGCTGGTGGTCGGTCCACAAGCTCGGCAACGGCCAGCGCCTCTTCGACACCTATGTCCCGGTTCTAGACTTCTCCATCTCGCGTGAGATCCTGACCCCGCGTTACCTCGGCCTCGAAGTGCCTCCCGACGATACTGCGGATGCGCGGCTCAAGGAGCCGCACGTCGTGGGCGTCCTGATCTACGCCTCCGCCGAGCGGGTGATTCGGGAGGCGCTCATCACCTGCGACGATCCCAAGCGCGCGCGGCTCCTGCGTTCCTATTCGGACGAGACGCGCACAGTCTCCCTGACGTCGCGCACCATCCGGATCTCGTTCACGCCGTCCTATCCCGCCGAGCCCGTTACGGTCGAGGCGCGCATTCCGCTTGCCGGCGACGATCTGGATCTCGTCCACGCGCAACTGCCGCCCGGCCTGCACCTGCGCGCCTGGCAGCGCTAGCGGCCTGTCCCGGTCTGACCGAGCCGCGCGCGCCAGCAAGCGGTCCGCAGTTACGCGGGACAGCACACTACTTACAGTTTCTCCACCAGCAGCTTGCGGATGTCGTCGTCGCGGAACATCCCTTCCGTGCGCAGCGCGTAGGCGCAATGCATCGCCAGGACTCCGCCCTCGAAAGTCATCTTCATGGCGGCCTTGTCCTTGACGTTCTTTAGTTGGATCTTCTTCAGTCCCTCGCGCACCGCTTCCTTGCCCATATCGTCTTGGCAGATCACCCGCAGCGCCATGTTGAGCCGATGGCAGGAAAGGTTGTCGATGAAGTTGAGCCCCTCCATGTCGTCGCTGAGGCTCTCCCAGTCGACTTCATAGGGTATCGGAGCGCCGCAGATCTCCTCGATCTCCTTTACGCGCCCCGGAAACGTGACTTCTTGCAGTTCCTTGATCTTCCGTCTTTCGTTGAGTCCCATCCGCAATCCTCCGTCAAGTGAAAAGACAGAGCATAGAATAGCACCATCCGGGAGCGCCCTGCGCACGACCGGAAGCGTGTATAATTCTCTAGCGCGCATCAGCCGCGGGAGGCATTATGAAATGGGTCATCCTCGCCACCACCTCTTTTGGAACGCTGTTCCTGGTCGGGGTCGGAGGGATTCCGCTCTGGATGGGACTGCGCTTCGTCTGGCGTGGCCTGGCCAGCACTCGCTGGCCCACCGCACCCGGCGTGGTTTTGAAGTCCGCCGTGTCGGAAACCGAGGCCAGCCAGAAATCAGGCACCTACACCTTGAGCACGTACACCTTCTACGTGCCCGAGCTGTCCTTTGGCTACCAGGTGAAGGGGCGGGACTACACCACCAAAAACCTCCAGTTCGGGCGGGCCGAGGGGTCGGGCGACGCCTCCGAGGCCGCCGTGCTGATGCTGCGTTACCCGGTCGGCGCCAAGGTCTCGATCCGCTATCATCCGAGCGACCCAGCTCTGGGCGTGGTCCAATCCGGCGTGAATTCGGTCGTGGTCTGGTACCTGATGGCGGGCCTGGTCTTCATTCTGTTTGGAGTCGTGGTCCTCTTGGCGTATATCGGCTCCGAATGGGAGCTTTTCGAGTTCCGCCGTGTGATGGGCCTGATGTGGTTCATCTTCATCTTCTTCGGAGTCGGAATGCTGACGCCCGGGCTGCTGAGCCTATGGCGCGCGAAGGCGAGCGAAAACTGGCCGACCGTGAACGGCGTCATCGTCTTCTCCGAGCAGGATGGGACCGACAGCCGCGTTCCGCTAGCTTATGAGTACGAGGTGAACGGCGAAAAACACTTCTCGAACGTGCGCCACTTCGGTCAATTCGCCGAATCCAAGGAGAATTGGGCGGACGCCATCCTCAAGCGCCATCCCACTGGTACTCAGGTGCCCGTGACCTACTGCCCCACCGATCCCGACGTGGCCGCCCTCGAATCCGGAATCAATCCTGAAGCCTGGTACCTGCCAGGCGGCGGCGCCGCATTCCTGCTGTTCGGCCTGGCCGCTCTATACATGTTCCTGAGGCGCTGACAGTTCCTTTTCGAGCTCCGCGACCTCGGCGTCGCGGCGGTGATAGCCCGTTTCCTCGACCATCTTGCGGCCAGCCGCGAGGCTCTCCGAGGCTCGCGCGAGGTCGCCCTCGGCAAGCGACATCATGCCCGAACTCAGGCTCGCCCGCGCCTAGAATTTCGGAATAAATCGCGGCACCCGCGCGCAATAGGCCTCGTATTCCTCGCCAAACCGGTCGCGCAGTTCCCGCTCCTCGATTCGCACGAGCGGGAATATCGCAGCCACGACCAGCACGAACAGAACATACGCTGCCAGGTAGTTCGCGAACAGGGCGAAGGCCAGCATCAGCACGACGATTTGCACGTATCTGGGGTGACGGACGCGCGCGTAAACCCCTTCGGTGAGCAGCCGGCTCCCGTAAGCCTCCGGCGCGAGCTCGGGCAGCCCGGTGAGGATCCTGCTCTTCAACTGCTTCGACACCACCACCCGCCCAGCCACGCAGACTGCGAGAAGCGAAATCGCCACCGCGATCAGCACCGGCTTTGTGCCGAATTCCACCGCGAGCAACGGCCGGCGCACCATAAAGATGGCCGCCGCCAGAAGCAGCATCAATGCGCTGTGGATCGCCATCGTCCGCCGCGCTCCCACGCGCCGCCAGAACCGCACAAACGGATGCACGGAGAACCAATACAGAAAGATCCCCGGAATGTAGGCAACAAGAAACAAAGCCACCCAATACCGGGCCGCGTTCATTGGCGTTCTCTCTACGACATGGTAACGCGCGCGGCCGCGCGCTACAGGATTCGCAGAAGGCGCTTCGCCTTGTTGAGGCTGTAGCGGGCCAGGCCGCGGAGGGCGGCTTGTTCACCGGGGTCGCGGGAGCCGTTGGCCATGGCGGAAACTTCCTCGAAGCAGGCGTCCAGCCGGATCTTGAGGCTGGTGATGCTGGGGTGGAGGCTTTGCACTTTCGCCAGCTCGGCGCGGGCCCGTTCGCTCTCCTTCTGCAATTCGCGGACCGCCTCTCGTATTCTGGGCGCATTCTCCGGCGTAATGGGCAGCGACTGGCCGCCGATTTCCAGCGAGTCGTCGTGGACGGCGCTGGCGATGCGGCGATAGGAATCTCCCGAGATCTGCATGATTTCGGCAAGGTGAAAGTAGGCCGCTCCGAACTCGTCCAGTTGGCGGATGAGTTGATCGGCATGGGAGCGGCTGAGGCCGAGGTGCTGGCGGCAGAAGTCTTCCCAGGTGCAGCCCAGGGACTTGTAGGCCCCCTCCTCGCGGATTCTCTTCAGGCACTGGGCTTGGGCGGCGCCGCACTTGTTGGCGATGAGGCTGAAGGCTTGCCCTCGGCCGAGCCAGGCGCCCAATTCCAGGCCCTGCCGGCCACCCTCCTCGGGCAGCGGAGCGATGCTCTGATCCATGTCGATCCTCCGGAAGACCGCCTGGACCCAGGCGGTTTTTCGACAGCTTGTGGTGACAACAAAGGACTTCGAGCCGCTGGACCGCCAGGGTACGGCGGCTCGAAGCCCCTCCTGCCACCAGAATGGCACGGAGGCCCGGACAGCAGGGGGCGTGGCTGCTTGCAGCGGATTGATTCTGAGCCACTTATCGGGCTCCGCGAGACGTGATCGTGCCTAGAGCACGACGATCCCGGCGGGGAGCGAGCCGCTGCGCAGGACCAATCCCAGATCGTGGGCTTCCTGATGGGTCGTAGCGACGCCGGTGATCAGGCCCCAATCCTCGACGCGGGACGTGATGGTGGGGACGCTGCGTACCTGCTCGTCCAGCACGATCGCCAGTCGGCTGCCGACATTGGCCTCGGTGTACCGGGCGAAGCGGTGGGCGGCATCCCTACTCAGCGTGAAGGAGGTTTGCCACCTGTCGATCTGGTCCTGGCTGGCGTGTGTGCTGCGCAGATCGCGGCCGGTGATGACCGGCGTGCGGCTCAGCAGGTACCACTTCTCGCCGTCCTGGCCGCCGCGCGCTACCGCCGGGGCGAACCTGCTCGCGAGCGGCAGACCTCCGCCATACTTGGCCAGCGCCTCCTCACGGCTGCGGAAGGGGCCATCTATGACTGGAGTGAACTCCAGGCGGGCACGGGTAATCAGGATCTCCCTGAGGCGCGCCGGATCATCCACACGGGCCGCGATCTGCACGACGATTTCGTAGGCGGCAGTTCCGCTGCCCGATCGCAGGAATGCGCGCCCGATCACCCCGAGATACCGCAGCCTCGTCTGAATCGTGGCAAGCGTCTGCTCGACGGTGTCCCGCGTCAGCACGGCCAGCTCGGCCGCAGCCGGAGTCAACCTGTAGTCGGTCTGGCTGACCGGCGTCAGGGTCCAGCCGGGAAAGCTGCGGCTGATGAGACCGCGTAAGTCGCCCAGCCTCGCAGCAGGCACACCCTTCAGGTCGATCCGGATGGTGTCCGCTTGTTCGATCGTGGTGGGGTCGTTGCGATCGACGGCAGTGCAGTCGATCTGCGCCTTCCGCAGTTCCTCCTGAAGGCTGCCGACGACCAGGTCGGCCTCCTCTTTGACGGCATCCTGGACCTGAACCTGCAAGACAAGCTGCATCTTCGGCGTGGGCCTCAGCTTGAAATAGAGAGAACCGATCAGTTCCCAGCCCGGCCGGGACAGGAAGAAGATCCCCACGCCGAGCAAGAGCACGGCGACAATCAAGATCACAAGGGCTGTTCCTGGCATAGGCAGCGAGTATTCTACACCAGGCGGCCCGCGCCAGTCTTCGAATCCAGTATAATTTCTGGTCACAACAGCCGGTTTTCCGAAACCAATGCGTCGCAGCCGCACAAACGTACTTCCGACCGTCGTAGCGGTGGTGTGCACCGTCTTGATTGCGATCATCATCAGGCTAGCGGTAAATGACAAAGTCCAGAAATGGCTGGAAGCCCAGCCGTGGTATTCCCTAAAGCTAGTTGGGTTCGTCTTGATCGTTCTGCTGGTAGTGAGCGTTGCCAATGCTGTCCGGAAGCACCGCTCCGATGCCGCTCCCTCCGCCGCGTCGATAGCGCAGGAGAAACGCAATCGCCAGCGGATGCTCCAGCGAGTGCGTCACGACTGGATTGAGGGTGTACTCGAGAAATCGCTATACCAAGTGGCGCGGATGGATCTGGGGTTGGAGGAGAGGCCAGATGCCATCGAGAATCCATTGCGCCTGGTTGTTCAGGAGTCCGGCCAACCAGCCCGGCCGCTGCCCCCCCGCACGAGGTTGGTCGAGGTCTTCGACAAGCATGCGAGCGCGCTGCTCGTCCTGGGCGCCCCGGGTTCCGGCAAGACTACACTGCTGCTGGAGTTGGCTCGCGACCTGTTGGACCGGGCGGAGAAGGACGAAATCCACGCAATCCCCGTTGTCTTCAACCTGTCCTCCTGGGCAGTCAGGCGGCCGCCGCTGGCTGAATGGCTGGTCGAGGAACTGAACCGCAGCTACGACGTTCCCCGAAAGACGGCCCAAGACTGGGTGGCACGCGACGAGCTTCTGGTGCTGCTCGACGGCCTCGATGAGGTCGCCGAGGAGCATCGTAGCGGGTGTGTCACGGCCATCAATGGCTTTCGGAAAGAACACGGACTGGTCCCACTGGCCGTCGCCAGCCGGGTCGCAGACTACGAGACGCTGGATCAGCAGTTGCACTTGTCGGGCGCCGTCGTCATCCAGCCGCTTACCAGGCCGGAGGTCGAGGAGTACCTCAGGCTCGCCAAGGGGCGTCTCGGAGCGCTCCAAGAAGCGCTCGACCACGATCCACTCCTGTGGGAGCTGTTGGACAACCCGCTGATGGTCAGCATCGCGATGCTCGCGTACCGCGGCGCGGACGGAAAAGCAGTCCCTGCGACTGGCGCCCTCGCTGATCGGCGTGCGCGGTTATTTGCGATGTACGTCGATGCGATGTTCAAGCGGCGGACCAGGGTGATTCGGTACACGCGCGACGAGACCGTCCGCTGGCTCGCGTGGCTGTCATCCTCGATGCTCAGGCTCCGCTTGACCTCGTTCCAGTTGGAGGGCTTGAACGGCTACTGGCTAGCCATTCGATCTCAGCGAGTGGATCCAGGCCTAGGCGTTCGTGTTGTCAGCATGACCTACGGACTGGTCCTTGGGCTGGTCGTCGGGCTGGTCGTCTGGTTGGTCTTTGGGTTGGTTTACGGGCTGGTCTGCGGGCTGTTCCTCGGGCTGGTCCTCGGGCTGAGCACACGGGCACCAACGGATACACTACTCTGGCGCTGGCCAACGAAACGACAGGTGGCCGGAATCTCCGTCTTCTCGCTGGTTGCCGCGCCGGGTGCCGGGCTCGTGGGAGGGCTGGTCTTAGGGCTGGGCCACGCGCTGCCCGGCGGGCTGTTCGTGGGGCTGAGCACCGGGCTCCTCTTGTACCTTGACGTTGGACTAGTCAGCGGAGAAATCACCGTGCGCGGATCCCCGAACATGGGAACCCGTTGCTCAGCGCGGAACTCGATGCTCGCCGCGCCGGTCTTCGGGCTGCTCTTAGGGGTAGTCGGCGGGCTGTTCGGCGAGCAGCGCTTCGGGCTGGGCAGCGGACTGGCGGGCGGGCTGGTCGGCGGTCTTCTCGGCGGGCTGTCAAAGGGTGGCGCCTTCTGCGTCCAGCATTGGACCACGCGGCTGCTGCTGTGGTGCTATGGGTATACTCCTCGCCATTATGTCGACTTCCTCGACTACGCGGCCGAGCGCATCTTCCTGCGCAAGGTCGGTGGCGGGTACATCTTCGTGCATCGGATGTTGATGGAGTATTTCGCGTCGTTGTGGCAGGAGACCGGCTCAACCAAGACTCCCACCGGACAGGTTTCCGGGGAGTAGCATCTCGACTTCAGGACCAGGAGGACACAATGAAGTGCGTCCTGTGCAAGCACGGGGAGACGCGTCCCGGAGAGGCGACCGTGACGCTCCAGCGCGGCGCAACTACCATCATCTTGAAGGGCGTTCCTGCCGACGTGTGCCAGAACTGCGGCGAATACTACCTGTCCGACGAGGTGGCGGGGCAGGTCCTGGAACGGGCCGAAGCAGCCGTCAACAGCGGGGCCGAGGTGGAGATTCTCCGGTACGCAGCATAGTCGCCCGGGACCGGAACGGGATTCCGAGAGGCGACTGGCGCGTTCGAGCCGCCCCGCATTCCGGCTGAACCCGGGCAAGCCTTCCAAGCCACTACATGTTCAGATCCTCCGGTTCCGGCTTGATGACGAAGCACCTTTGAATGCGAGCCAACAACTCTTCAGTCATGCCGGGAACCGCCTTCCGTTTGTCGAGAGGCACACCGCACTCGAACGTCTCGAGGAGCTTGTCTGCCATCTCCTGATCCACACCATCTCTACTCGGGTTCCGGTTCGGACGGCTTCAGCCCATACGGGTCCGGAGCGATCATCTGGAACCGTGGCCTCGGTTGCCACTGATCCAGTTTTGTTTTCCGCACGATGCTCCGCAATAACGGTTCATCTCTGGCGATCACGAATCGTTCGCTGTTCGCCGCCACCACAGCATTGACGTTTCGCAGGAAGTCCCTCCGGACTACTGCGCCCCGGATGCGCTCACCCTCGCCGTGAAAACAAATGGCTGTCTTGCAGCTCAAAGGAACCACGGTGGACGCTCCGGGAGTCAAGATGCCGTATCCCTCAACCGTGTCATCAAAAAACGGCGGCGGTACAACGGTGAACGGGTTGTCGCACGTGATGAATGACGTACCCTTCGGGGCGGAAAGGATTTCCCAATTCAGCCGGAAGACTGCCTTCGCTACTTCCAGCGACAATGACAGCATTGCCTTGATGTTGTTCTGGCGGGGATTCTTCAGTTCATAGTGATCGTCACGGATCATCTCGAAAAGTTCCTGAGCCGAGATGTCCGACATCTCTTCCCCGGTTTCCTGTTCGTACTTACATATGGATTGCTCGACTGCTTCTGGTGTGGAATGTGTCGCCTTTGCCCACCAGCGGTGGAATTGCTCCGTGAATTCATTTTGATCTCTGTCGAACGCCGGGTTGCGTGTTCTCAGCAGCGCTACGAAGAGAGCCAGAATCTCACGGTCTTCGCCTTCCCACGTCAGGTTGCGCTCGTCCAGCCGCTCGATGATGCGCTTCATGGGCGCTTCCACCATGTTCGCCATCATCGTTTCAACGGCGTCCGTCTTGTGACCATCCGGGCCAGTGACGGTGTAGAAATCCCTTTTCACCGCAGTGTTCAGGACGCCTTGGTGGAGGTAGGTGTTGTTTTGGCGGTCAAAGACCCACACGAGATCAGCTTCATCGGCGAAGCCGCGCAGATACATCTGCGGCAGGTAGTGATGACGGCGGGACAGCTTCTTCGGATTGCTCTCGGGCATTTCGGAATCGCCCCGGACTGCAAGACGTATTTTACTGCTTTTGTTTGATTTCGGGTACCATGAGAATTGGGCGCACGAAGCCTATGGAAGAGACTCGATGCCGTCTGTGCTTGGAGAGGAAGCCGCTTCAGAAGAGTCACCTGCTGCCCAAGGCCCTGTTCCGGCTTCTCCGGACGCAAAGTACCAAGAATGCCGATCCCGTCTGGTTCAGTCGCAAAGCTGCATGGACCTCATCCACGCAGCTTGCAGACGAACTGCTCTGCTCCGATTGCGAACAACTCTTCCACAAGAATGGAGAGGATTGGGTTCTGCGGCAGTGCTACCGGGGCAAGGGCCGTTTCCATTTGCGTCAGATGATCGCCGGGATTCGACCTGTGGTGTTCCCGATTTCACAGGCGAAACTGATTCCCACCCGTCTCGTTCCGGGCATGGAGATTGAGAAGTTGGCCTACTTTGCCTCCAGTGTCATCTGGAGGGCCGGGGTTCACAAGTGGGTGATTGACAGGCACGAACTGAAGCCCATCGACATCCGAGACGACCAACTTGAAGAACTGCGCCAATTCCTGTTGCAGAAGAGGGCCTTCCCTGCCGACACGTATCTGTGGATTTCAGTTTCGGAGCCAGCGGATTCCCCGCTGGCGCTCACCGTGTTCCCACCGTACGGCGGTTTCCACGACGGACACTACTCGTTCCGTTTCCTCATTCCGGGGATCATGTTTGCGCTCTTCATGGGCTGTTTCGTGCCGCCCATCGTGCCGCTGCTCTGTTCCGTGAGGACCAACGACCGACTGGTGCATCTGACGGCCAACATCGAGAACATGGCGTTCCAGTATGCGATGGAATTCATGAAGACGACCCGGCCCTTAGAGTCCGTTCGTTCGATTGATCGGGGCAATGTCCGACTGGAAAGCAAATGACCTACCTGCTTTCATACTCCCCGCTGGCGAACTCGACGCATGGCAGAGGCGTAGCGGCCCGAAATGGAATTCCACCCTACGTTGATGCTTCGTGTCGCCGGGAACCGGATTTCGAGTTGGCTCAACCCTTCATCTCGGGATTGTGCCGCCCCTACTTTGTCGCCACCCTTGACGCTCCCAGTGTGATTGTCTACGTCACGAACAAACGGCCAATCCATCGTGAGGGGCGTCGGCTCGTGGCGGTGCTTAGACTCGATCAGCAGTTCGACTCGCATCGGTCTGCGGCGGCGGCTTATCAATCTGCCGGTCAGCGCATTCCTTACAGTTGCATCGTGCCGGGCAACCCGCCCTTGCCGATCCTCATGACAGACCCGAAGATGACTCGGGCAACGGCGAAGTTCACAGACTCGAACGTCTGGGACCGGGCGGTCTACGTGCCGAGAGCACGCCAGTGCGTCAAATGCTTTTCATGCGAGTCTTTGTTCTTGGAACTCCGTGAGCCGCCAACCGTGGATGACGGGTTCTGGACTCAATGGTTCGGTCATGATCCGGGACAAAGGATGCAAAACCGTGGTGTTGTCCTTGAGCAGGCCGCTTACGACGCTTTGCTCTGCCATGTAGGAATGAAGTGAACGGGGCGGTTCGGATTCCGAACTTGCGCCGGATCGCCGCCCGGAATGCTCCACAATCGCCAATAGACGGCGCACAGGTCTCAACGTGGCCGTATTCTGCCATCGTTAGCGTTAGACAATCATGAGAGCGGCTTGAAGTGGTTAATTTGCTGCTGATTCTAAACGATTTATTTGGTGAGCCGGGCGGGACTCGAACCCGCGACCCTCTGCTTAAAAGGCAGATGCTCTACCTCCTGAGCTACCGGCCCTGGCGAGCGAAACAGGAAGGCTGCACCTTCACCATACCATAGCGCGCCCGACGCTCCCCGCGCCCCGCGCGGTTCATGCCACAATGGGTTCATGCCCGACAAAGTTATCGTTATAGCCAATGGAGATTTGCGGCTTTCCGCCAACCAGAAGTGCTGGCCGGCGCAGCAGCGCGTCGAGGAGGCCGTCATGGCGGCCATCCGGCGCGAGGGCCGCGAGGTCGAGCGGGGCCACGTATACGACCCCGAGAAAGAACACGGCTTCATCGATAGTCAGAAGCTCGGGTTGCAGGTGTTCCGCAAGATTCCGACGAGCGCGCCGCTGGTGGTGGTGGAAGCGGTTTGGCAGTACAGCCAGCACATCTTCGGCGGCCTGCTGACGCACCGCGGGCCGATCCTGACAGTCGCCAACTGGAGCGGCGAGTGGCCGGGGCTGGTCGGCATGTTGAACCTGAACGCCTGCCTCACCAAAGCCGGCGTGAAGTTCAGCACGCTGTGGAGCGGCGATTTCCAGGACGATTTCTTCACCCAGGGCCTGCGCCGCTGGCTGGCGGGCGAAACCCTGGTCCACGATACCAGCCACGTGCGGCCGCTCGGCGAATTCAAGCTGCCCGCGCGCGCCGCAAAAACCGGTGGCCAGGTGGCCAGGCAGCTCAAGAAAGACAAGGTCATCCTGGGCGTCTTCGACGAGGGCTGCATGGGAATGTACAACGGAATCATTCCCGACGAACTGCTTCACAAGACCGGCGTGTTCAAGGAGCGCTTGAGCCAGTCGGCGCTCTACGCCGCCATGCTGCGCGTGTCCGACGAGGAGGCGCGGGCGGTCCGCTCCTGGCTGGACCACAAGGGCATGCGCTTCCTCACCGGGCCGAATCCGGAGACCGACCTGACCGACGACCAGATCCTGGCGCAGTGCAAGATGTACATCGCGGCGCTGCGGATCGCCGACGACTTCGGATGCGACCTGATCGGCATCCAGTACCAGCAGGGGTTGAAGGACCTCACGCCGGCTTCAGACCTGGTTGAGGGCCTGCTGAACAACGTCGACCGGCCGCCGGTGGCGGACCCGAAGACCGGACGCGTGCTGTACGAAAACCAGGCGCTGCCGCACTTCAACGAAGTGGACGAATGCGCCGGGCTGGACGCGCTGGTCACCAACCGCGTTTGGCGCAAGCTGGGCTTCGATCCGGAAACCACGCTGCACGACGTGCGCTACGGCGAGCCCTACCGCTCCAACGGGCGCGAAGAATTCGTCTGGGTGTTCGAGATCTCGGGCTCGGCGCCGCCCCAGCACTTCATCGACGGGTTCGCGGGCGCGGTGAGCGAGCGCCAACCCCCGATGTACTTCCCCCTGGGCGGCGGGACGCTGAAAGGCATCAGCAAGCCGGGCGAAATCGTGTGGAGCCGTATCTTCGTGGATGGCGGCAGGCTGAAAGCGGACGTAGGCCGCGCCAAGGTGGTCGAGCTGCCCCGCGATGAGACCGAGCGGCGCTGGAATTCCACCACACCGCAGTGGCCGATCATGCACGCGGTCATGTACGGAGTCAGCCGCGACCAGTTCATGGCGCGCCACAAATCCAACCACATCCAGGTGGCTTACGCGCCGGACGCCGAGGGCGCGAACCTGGCGCTGGCGGCCAAGGCGGCGGCGTTCAAGGCGCTGGGAATCCAGGTGAGCGTCTGCGGCACTGACCACGGGCTATAATCGGTTGCGGTGCCCCGGGTAACCTTCCTCCCGAGCAACGTGACGGTGGAGTTCGAGAGCTTTCCCTACCAGGGCCACGGAAAACCCGGATCGATCCTCGACGTAGCGTTGAATTTCGGCGTCGCCCTCCAGCATTCCTGCGGCGGCAACTGCGCCTGTACCACCTGCCACGTCATCGTTCACCAGGGCGAGGCGAACCTCTCGCCGATCGAGGATGACGAGGCCGACCGCCTGGACCTGGCCGCGGGGCTGACGTTGCATTCACGGCTAGGGTGTCAGGCGGTAGTCCACGGAGACGTTACGGTCGAGGTCCCTACCTGGAGCCGGAACCACCGAATCTCTCGAGATTCTTGTCCATGACTGCCTGCGGGATCGCCACGGTCAGGCGCACGGTGCGCTGCTGCTGCTCGACCTGGATGCCGTCGATGGCCTTCAGCAGGTCGGGATCGTCGGGCGGCGCGCTGAGCCGCGCCATGCCCACCAAGCCGCGCGCGGCGTCGCCCAGCGAGCGGGCATCCTGCTCCGAGCGGCAGACGCCGACGACGGACGCGTGCAGACCGGAGCGGAGGTCGATGCCCGCGGTCAGGCTCTCGATCATCGAGAGCACCCGGCCCAGGTTGGCAAGGTTCCCCGACCGCGGAACGGCCTTTGCGGCATCTCCGAAGCCTCCGGTAACCACCACCCAGATCTGGTTCTGCGCGGGAATCGAGTCGAGCTTCTGCCGCAACGAGGGCGAGAGCCCCGTCGAGCGCCCGCGCTGATCGATGATCGAGCGGACGGCGGCTGGCTGCCCCGCCACCGCGGTGGTCGAGTTCAGGAACGCCACCGCGTTCTGCTCGTCGCCGATCAGCACGAGGCCCTTGTAGGGTGTCCGCTTCCCGCCGTCCCGCTCCAGGCGCGCCTCGATACTGGACTGCGAAAACTTCCCCCGCGTCAGCACGGCCATCTTGGCGCCGTCGGAGACGATGAGCAGTTCCGCGATGTCCTTGCGCGGATCGAGGCCGGTGTCCTTGGCGAAGGAATCCAGCTCTGGCAAGGGCTTCTCGGCCACCGTCTTCTTGTACCAGGAAGTAGCACGGAGTTCGTCCATTTTGACACCCGCCAGCACGACGGTGTCGCCGGGGACCAAACTGGCGAGGGCCGGGTCGACGCGGCCCCCTGCGGTTCGCGAGGTTCCGCAGCCCGCAAGAGTCAAGCACAGGAGTACGAGTAAGCGACGCATCAGAAGTTCCTTTTCGCAAAACAGTAGATACTGGTGGCGAGCATCACGGCGGCAAAGGCGGCCGAGCTCCAGATGGGATCGAGCGCGCCAACCGCGCGCCCTTGTACGAAGTCCATGTTCATGCGGCCAACGTCGAAAACCTTCGGGATCACCCAGTACAGGCCCCTCCAGACGTTGCGCGACCACTCCGACGAGAGCAGGCGCTCGGCGAGGCTGCGCTGAGCCAGGATGGCGCTCATGATCATCAGGGCGAACGCAACCATGAGGGCCAGCGCTCCGCTCTCGCTGAGCACGGCGACCAGCATCATCGCGCTGAGCAGCACCCCGAACATGAACACCGTCGTTCCGATCACCGCGAGGAAAGTCGAGTTCCACACCCCGGTCTTCGATCCGAAAATGAGCCAGACGCCGAGGACCAGGTAGCACGCGTTCAGCCCCACCACCAGCAGGTTGCCGAGATACCGCCCCAGCAGGATGTGGTGGCGCGAGACCGGCTTGGAGAGCAGCAGTTCGATGCGTCCCGGCTCGAACACCGACGCGATCAGGCCCGCGGACGCGAACAAAGCCAGGAACATCAGCCAGGTATATAGGAACGAGGAGATGACGGCATGTACCTGGCGCACCAGGCGCGTTACGTCGACGGAGTGGCCGACGGTCTGCCCGAACAGCGAGACCGTGGCCAGGGCGCCCTCGACCAAGTCGATCTTCATGATGAACACGAAGAAGAGGATAAGGAAGGTGGAGAGACCGAACAGCCCCCAGAACAGCTTGCGCGCGAAGACCTCGCGAAATGTGTCCCGCACCAGCGCGGCGGTTGCGACGACAGTGGTCACGACTGCACCGTCCGGAAGAAAACCTCTTCGAGCGTGCTGGTGGTGGGAGCGATGCTTTCGATGTCGGCGCCCCCGGCGCGCAGCGCATCGATGGCCTGGTTCAGCAGCTCGCGGTCCGCGAACTGGAACTCGAGCAGGCCGTCCCTCGAGGCGGCCGCCATGGCCTTCTCGCGCAGCTCCGACTCGAGCTTCTCCGCCACGCCGCTGGCCGTCAGACGATACCCCTTCCCGGCGGTCAGCTCCTTCACCTTGCCGACCAGCGCCACCTTCCCGCGGTGCAGAATGGCCACCTCGCGGCAGAACAACTCGACCTCAGCCAGCAAGTGCGAGTTGATGAAGATGGTGACGCCCTTCTCTTCGAGCGCGCGGAGGATCTCCCGGATCATGCGGCGCCCAACCGGATCGACTCCGTCGGAGGGTTCGTCGAGGATCATCAGCTTGGGCGAGTGCATCAGCGCCTGCGCCAGCCCGATCCGTTGCAGCATGCCTTTGGAGTACTTGCCCAGGCGCACGCCGCCCCACTTCGCCAGGTCCACCAGCTCGAGCAACTCCGGGATGCGTTTCTTGCGCGCCCGCGCTTCCATGCCCGCGAGCGCGGCGTAGAAGTCCAGCATCCCCGCGCCGGTCATGTAGGTGGGGAAACGATGGTTCTCGGGAAGGTACCCGACCGGCCGCCGGGCGCCGGTCTCCCACACGTTGCGGCCGAAGATCCGGGCGCCGCCTTCGGTCGGGTGCATGCACGAAAGCACCAGCTTGACGAAGGTCGTCTTCCCCGCCCCGTTCGGCCCCAGCAGGCCGAAGGTTGTTCCACGTGGAACCTGAAGCGAGACTCCCTGGAGCGCGCGCACTTCACTCCGCCTCCAGAAGGTGCGGAAGACCTTGGTCAGCCCGAATGTCTCAATCGCGTTGTCCGAGGGCACTCTTCTCCAGGATACGATCAATCTTTCCTGACGCTGACTTCGCGGAAGTAGACCACCGAGCGCTGGTCGTGGTTCTGGAGGCCGAAGTAGCCGCTGTCGGGCCGCGGGCCTCGCATCGGCTCGTACCACTCCTTGCGCGGCGGCACCGGCTGGAAGCCGAAGAAGTCGTCCACCTTCTCGCCGTTGAGATACACGATGGTCTCCTGGCCCTGGAGCACGATGTCCATGGTGTTCCAGTCGCCCATAGGCTTCTGGGTGCGCTTGGTGACCTTGCTCAGCGAGTAGAGCGAGCCGGTGCAGTGCCAGTCGTCGCCGCCCGCGTCGATCTGTACCTCGTAGCCGTTGTGGACGGCGTACCAGGGGTCCTTGGGCTCCTCGGGCAGCCGGATGAAGACCCCGGAGTTGGCGTTCTTCGAGGCGGTCTTGAAGACCACGCGCAGCGTGGCGTTGCCGATCTTCTCGCCGGTATAGTAGAGCAGCCCCATTCCGCCCTCGGTCTTCATGAGCCCATCTTCGACGACGAACCGGCCGGGCCCAACCATCTTCCATCCCGAGAGATCCTTGCCGTTGTAGAGCTGCCGCCAGTCGCCCGCGAAACACAGGGTGCCGAGGAGGAATACAGCGAGTGCCTTCATCGCTTACGATTCTACCTGGACCGGCCCGCCGCTTGCTTGCGCGCGCGGCTCGGAACACCGGGTGGCGGGTTGTGGCATGATCGAGACGACGGTGTCGAGGGCCTGGCAAAAATTCCGATCCGTTCTGAACCGCGCCTCCCGGCGCTCGGTGACGCACGGCGGGCTGATGTTCACGCTGGCCACGCTGCTGGTCGGCGTGGCGGCGGTCGCCTCTGGCAACAACCTGCTGTTCCTGATCCTGGCGGCGATGGTCTCGACGCTGATGGTCTCCGGCCTGATCAGCCGGTTGTCGCTGGCCGGACTGGAGCTGGATTTCGTGCTGCCCGAGCACATTGCCGCGGGCCGCACGCTGGCCGGACGGGTCTACGTCCGCAACTCGAAGGTGTGGCTGCCGTCGTTCTCGATTCACCTCAGCGGGTCCGAGGAAAGCGTCTTGACGGCGCTGTACTTCCTGGTGATTCCCGGCGGCGCGGTGCTGGATGAGACCGTCGAGGTGTGCTTCCGAAGGCGCGGCGTCTGCCGCGAGAATGGGTTCCTGTTCTCGACCGGATTTCCGTTCGGCTTCGTGGAGCGCCGCGCCCAGGTGACTTTGCGGCGCGACGTTCTGGTTTTCCCCTCCATCGATCCGCAGCCGGGGTTCGAGGATCTGCTGGCGGCCATCCGGGGCGACCTGGAGACGCAGGCCCGCGGCCGCGGCCACGATTTCCATCGCATTCGGCCCTACGAGGCCCTGGAGAGCGCGCGGCACGTGGACTGGAAGGCCACGGCCAAGGTCGGTTCGATGCAGGTGCGCGAGTTTGCCCGGGAACAGGAGCGGCTGCTGGAGATCTTCCTGGACCTGAACGCGCCCCCGGCGCTCGAGGCGTGGTTCGAGCAGGCCGTGGACGCCTGCGCATTCCTGCTGTGGCGCATGGCCGAGCGCGGGGCGCGCGTCCGCTTCGGCACGCAAGAGTTCGACGTCTCGATCCCGGAAGGCGGAGACGTCTATACGATCCTCAGGTATCTGGCGACGGTCGCGCCCGGCCGGCGCAAGCCCACCATCTCGCCCCTGGATGAGAGCAGTTGCCAGATCGTATTCACAGCCGCCGGCGCCGACCTGATGGCCGAAGCGGGCTGGAGCCAGGCCCGCCTCATCGGCCCGAGTTTCTGCATTCCTCGTGAGAATTGACTGGACTCCCGGCCACAGAATCTGTGGGACATGCTTCAGCTTGTCCCTCCCCAATGCAGTACTACCGGCGACACTTGCCCCATTGGCACCCTGAGGGTGCCGCTTTGTTCATTACGTGGAGGCTAGACGGCTCGCTGCCGGCGAGCGCCCTGGAGCAGCAGCCGGCATCGCTCAAGCAGGCGACGGCCGGCCAAGTGTTTCGCGCACTGGATTCTCTGCTGGATGCCGCACCGAACGGTCCCGTGTGGTTGAGCAACCCGCGCGTAGCCGCCCTGGTGGTCTCGATTCTGCGACGAGGCGAGAGCGAGAGGAACTTGTACCGGCTGGCTGCCTTTGTGGTGATGTCCAACCACGTGCATGTGTTGCTCGAACCGATCGCGCCGGTGGCGAGAATCACGCAGTGGATCAAGGGAACCACCGCCCGAGAGGCCAACCAACTGCTGGGCCGGGTGGGCGGGCCGTTCTGGCAGCACGAATCCTACGATCACTGGGTGCGGAACGAAAAGGAGTTTCAGCAGATCGTGCGCTACATCGAACTCAATCCGGTGGCTGCGGGGCTGGTGGACCGAATTGAGAACTGGCCCTGGTCGAGCGCTTGCGCAGCCAATGCGGGCGAGGCAGGAGCGGGACAAGCTGAAGCATGTCCCACAGGAGCGCCTATCCCAACTCGGTGGCTCGGGCTTCCAGATGGCGGATGATTTCTTCGAGCTGGGGCAGTTCCTGTCCGTCACGGCGCCGGGCCTCCCGCAGAAGCGCGAGATTGTCGCGGGTGGTCTTGGCGACCCAGGATTTCCCGGCCGCGGCCAGCACCTTCGGCAACACCCGCGCGGCGGTTGTCCAGTCATTCCCGATGGCGGCCAACTCGAGCACGGTGGCCAGGTCCCAGTAGTCGCTCGAGGTGGCCCCGCCGCGCCGCGCTACGGCAAAGGCGACCAGCGGAACCAGGCGATCCGCCTCCTTCAGATCCCCCTTCTCGATGAGCAGGTTGATGGCGTTGACCCCGGGGTAGTAGTCGCGGGGATCCGACTCGAAACCCTTGCTGTAGGCGCCGATCGCATCGTCGAGGGCGGCGGCCGCCATGATGCTGCCGGCCTTCTTCAGCTCCTTGTAGCGGTCCTTGTGCACGCGCCCCAGGATGCCCAGGGTCTCGGGATCGAATCCCCGCTGCCGGAGCACGTCCGAGAGCGTTCGAACGGCTTTGTCGCGGTCGCCGGGCGCGTTTCTGCGGTTCCAGGCCAGCGCCCATTGCTGCCGCACCATGACCTGGTCCTTCAGGTAGTCGGGGAAGGCCTCGCAGAGGCGCACCATTTCGTCCCAGGCGCTCGAGTCGCGGTAGGACAGCATCAGATCCACCAGCACAGCGGGCTGCGCGGCTTTCAGATTTCCCAGGTTCCGCTGAACCTCGAGCAGGGCCTGCGTTCTCTCCGGATCGGTGGGCTTCAAGCGTGCGGCCGCAAGAATCTCGCGAAACTCCTGTTCGTGCTTCACGCGCTCCTGAAAGGCCTCGGTGACCTCATGCGGCAGGTCGATGCCGGGGAAGCTGGGGATGAGCTGGAACAACGGGCTGTCCTGTGCCGCCGGGCCCTGGATGCCGGCCTCGAGGCGCGCCTGGATGCCCGCCTTCAACGTCGCGGCGGCCGCGTCGCTCAGCTTGCCGTCCTCTAGCCCGTACCCGATGGCGCGCACCATTGCCAGATCGAAGGGCAGCGGGTGAATGCCGGCATAGATCGGCACGGTAGTGAACGGCCTGGCCGCATGGCGGATTCCCAGTTCGTAGAAGACGTTCGGATTGGCCAGGGTCAGGTCGGCGACCACGAACTCGGCCAGCAGCAGCCGGGCGAACATGGGCGCATGAATGATGCCGCCGGTGCGCTCTTCGTCGCCCCGCAGCGCGTCCAGACCGGCGTCCTGGATGGCCGGCTTGATGGCCTTCTCGTAGACCTGATCGAAATCGATTTCGATGCCGCTGGCCGGATCCTTCTTCTTGCCAAACGGCATGTCGACGAAACACAGTGACTTGAGATCCATGATCGAGGGGACAGACGGAAGCGTCCCGCGTCCGATTATATCCCGAATGTTCTTCTTGACACGGCGGGCGGCTAGTGTTACAGTTTGTAGCGTTACGATGCTTAACATTCGGCGTCAGCCCAAACCCCTCAGCGGGCTCGAGCACCTGGCCATGCAGTTCCTGTGGGCCCACGGTCCGGCCAGCGCCGAGCAGGTCCGGGAAGCGCTCGCTCTCCGCCGGCCGCTGAAGGATTCGACGGTGCGCACGATCCTGCGACGGCTGGAAGGAAAGGGCTATCTCACGCACCGCGTCGAAGGGCGCACCTATATCTATGCCGGCCTCGAAGCTCCCCAGAGTGTGGCCGCGGGCGCCGTGCGCCAGATCATCGATCGGTTCTGCGGTGGCTCGCTGGAGCAATTGCTGGTGGGCATGGTGAATAACGACGTCGTCGATGAGCGGGAACTACAACGGCTGGCCCAGCGCATCGCGCGGCGGAAGAAACGGGAGGACTGAATGGAACTCCACTCGCTCGTATTCAAGACCCTGGCGGATGCCTCGGTTCGCTCGCTGGTTCTGGCGTTAGCGGCGCTGGCCGCGATGTGGCTGGCGCGCGCGCGTTCGGCCCCGTTTCGGCATGCCGTCTGGACCGCGGTAACTTGCGCCATGCTATTGCTGCCCGTGTTGAGCGTGGCCTTGCCCTCGATTCCGTTGCGCATCCTTCCGGCCGCGCCGGAGATCGCTCTGCCGGCAGCGCCGGCCGAGCTATCCGGCCGAGCGCAAATCCAGGCCGCTCCCGCTCCGGCGCCTCCCCGCCCTCAGCGGGATTGGACGTCGATCGCGTTTCCGGCCTGGCTCCTGGTGGCCCTGGCGTCTCTGGGCCGGTTGGTGCTCGGCTACGCCGGGTCCCGCAGGCTGGTGCGCGGGAGCACGCCCATCCGCGACCCGCTGGTGAGCGAGGCGCTGGAGCGCCTGAGAGCCATGCCGGCCCCTGCGCTGGCGGAATCGGAATCGATCTCGGTTCCACTCACGCTCGGCTGGATCGAGCCGTACATCCTGCTGCCCCCGGGCTGGCGGACCTGGGATCGAACCAAGATGGAAGCGGTGCTGGCCCACGAGATCGCACACGTGCGCCGGTCGGACTGGCTGGTAGCCATGCTCGCCGGCGTGAACCGCAGCCTGTTCTGGTTTCACCCGCTGGCCTGGTGGATGGAGCGCCGGCTGACCGCGCTGGCCGAGGAAGCCTGCGACGAATCGTCGCTCGAGGCGACCGGCAACCGCGAGCGCTACGCCGAGGTGCTGCTGGAAATGGCGGAGGCGGTGCGCTCGGCCAACGGCCGGCTGACATCGCAAGCGGTGGCCATGGCGCGGCGCTCGCAAGTGCGGCAGCGGATCGAGACGGTGCTCGACGAACGCCGCCGCATTTCGCGGGGGATGACCAAGGCGCGCTGGGCGGCGATGCTGCTGTGCGGCGTTCCGCTGGTCGCTAGCGTGGCGGCCATCCACCTGCAATCCGCGCCAGCACAGGCGCCCGCGCCGCCGGCGAGCGCGGCGCCGAAGACCCCGGAGGCAGCCGTCCAGGGCGCCAAGCTGATCCATCGCGTTCCGCCTGCATATCCCCCGCTGGCACGGCAGGCGAGGGTGACGGGGGTGGTCCGAGTGGAGGCCACAGTCGGCGTGGACGGGCGGGTAAGAAAGGCGGCGGCGATCAGCGGCCCCCCGCTGCTCAGATTGGCGGCCGAGCAGGCGGTAACGAAATGGGTCTTTGAGCCTGCATTGCACCGCGGCCAGCCGGTGGAGGTCACCACGCAGGTTGATGTGAACTTCACCCTCACAGCTTCGCTGGGGCTCGAGGTAGAACGGTCCGAGGGCCAGTTGCTGTTGAAGTGGAACGACGAAGGCGACCTGCTGCGGGACCCGCAACGAGCCACTCTCACGATTATCGACGGTGACCACACGGAACACGTACCTCTGGACCCGGCCCAACTGCGATCCGGCTCGGTTGTTTACGCCCCCGCCACCGATGACGTCCAGTTCCGGCTGGAGGTGGTCTCCAGGGAGGGAAAGAGCGCGTCTGCGTCCGCCCGGGTCCTGGTTGGGCAGCCCAGGAAGCGGACCGAGGAGTTGGGGGTCGGTAAAACCGGCGGCGTGAGCGGCGGCATCTCCAGTGGCATCTCCGGTGGTATCTCCGGTGGTGTAGCCGGCGGGGCGCCCTCCACGGAGGCCCAGGTGATCCACCGCGTTCCGCCGGCATATCCCCTGCTGGCGCGGCAGGATAGGGTGACCGGCGTGGTCCGAGTGGAGGCCACTATCGGCGCCGACGGGCGGGTGAGAAAGGCGGCGGCGATCAGCGGCCCCCCGTTGCTGAGACAGGCGGCGGTGGAGGCAGTCATACAGTGGGTGTACCGGCCGGCGCTGCTGGATGGCAAGCCGGTGGAGGTCGTCACGCAGGTTGACGTCAACTTCACCCTCACACCTTCGCTGGGGCTCAAGATAGAACAATCCGACGGCCAGTTGCTGTTGAAGTGGAACGACGAAGGCGACCTGCTGCGGGACGCGCAACGCGCCACTCTCACGATCATCGACGGTGACCACACGGAAGACGTACCCTTGGACCTGGCCACGCTACGGTCCGGCTCGATTGTCTATGCCCCCCTCACCGCTGACGTCCAGTTCCGGCTGGAGGTGGTCTCCCGGGAGGGAAAGAGCGCGTCTGCGTCCGCCCAGGTCCGGGTTGGGCAGCGTTAGCGCGCTCGCGGCGTTCCGCCGGGTCGAGGTCATCATCGTGGTCGAGGTGAAGTTCACCCTCGCGGAATAAGGCGACGCCGGACCGCTCATCCTGCTCTATACTTGGGCAGATATGGACTCCCGTTTGTTCCCGTCAATCCTTGTATCGCTTGCCGCACTGCTTCTGACGGGTGCGGCAGCGCAGTCCCTTACTTCCGGCGACCTGTACCTCGACACTCTGTCGCAGGGCAACCGGCTGACCGCCGCGGAGGCCCAGGCTCTGGAGGATTCCCTGCGGGCAAACCCAGAGGACCTGGCGGCGCGCGGGAGGCTGATCGCGTACTACTTCGTGAACCCGGCTCGCGAGGCTTGGTCACGCCACGTCTTGTGGCTGATTGAGCACCATCCGGAATCCCCGATCGCGGGCTTCAACTTCGCCAGCCTGTCCCCTTTCCCCAACCTGCTGAACGACGAAGCCGACTACGCCCGCGTCAAGAACCTCTGGCTGGCGCAAACGGTGCTTTACCCAAAGGATTCCCGCGTGCTGGCCAACGCACTGAGATTCTTCTCACAACCCGGCAGCGATGCTACCGCCAGGGAGCGCCTGCTGAAGCGGGCCGAGGAGCTCGCCGCCCTCGCGCCGCCGCCTTCCGAGGCGTCCGCGGTTTCTACCGGCGTGGCCGGCACCGTCTCCGGGCGAGCAACCAGTGCCGCTCCGCCCCCGCCTCCCGCCGAGACCCCTGCGCCCTCAGGGCCCCCGACGAGAATCCTGGTAGGCGGCAACGTCCAGTCCTCCAACCTTCTCACGATGGTGAAACCGGTCTACCCGCCGCTCGCCAGGCGCACGCGCATTCAGGGCATGGTCCGATTCACGGCCATCGTTGGCAAGGATGGCCGCGTGCAAAACCTTCAGATCGTCTCGGGTCACCCCCTGCTGGTACCCGCGGCCCAGGACGCGGTCCGGCAGTGGGTCTACCGGCCGACGTTGATGAACGGCGAGCCGGTCGAGGTGGTCACGCAGATCGATGTGAACTTCGCCCTTGCCCAGTAGGGAGCCGGGCTTCACGCCGGACCGATCATTCTGCTTTATACTGAAGCAGAAATGGATTTCCGTTCGTTCCCGTCAATCCTTGTATCGCTTGCCGCACTGCTTCTGACGGGTGCGGCAGCGCAGTCCCCTGCTCCGGGCGACACGTACCTCGATCTTCTGTCTCAGGGCAACCGGCTGACCGCCGCGGAGGCCCGGGCTCTGGAGGATTGCCTGCGGATAGACCCAGAGGACTTGGCGGCGCGGGGGAAGCTGATCGCGCACTACTTCGTGAACCTGGCTCGCGAGCCTTGGTCGAGGCACGTGTTCTGGTTGATTGAGCACCATCCGGAGTCCCCGATCGCCGGCTTCAACTTCGCGAGTATCTCCCCATCCGCCGGTGCGCTGAGCGATGAAGCCGACTATGCGCGCGCCAAGGGCCTCTGGCTGGAACAAACCGAGCGGCATCCGAAGGATCGCCGCGTGTGGGCCAACGCGCTGAGATTCTTCTCACAACCGGGCAGCGACGGCGCGACCAGGGAGCGTCTGCTGAAGCGGGCCGAGGCGAACACGTTTACCGTGGGTGTCGAGGGTTCGGTTCTCGGCGGAGAACTCAGTGCGGCTCCACCGCCCCCGCAAGCGCCAACGAGAATCCGGGTGGGCGGGAACGTCCAGTCCGCCAACCTCCTCGAGAAGGTGGACCCGGTCTATCCGCCGCTCGCCAGGGAGGCGCGGATTCAGGGCACGGTCCGATTCACCGCCATCATCGGCAGGGACGGCCATGTTCAGAACCTCCAGCTCATCTCGGGTCATCCGCTGCTGGTTCCGGCGGCCCAGGAGGCAGTCAGGCAGTGGGTCTATCGTCCCACGCTGCTCAACGGAAGACCGATCGAGGTCATCACGTCAGTCGAGGTGAACTTCGTGCTCACTGAGTGAGAATGGTCGCTGGCGGCGTGCTACCATAATAGATCCCAAGCACATATGACCGGGAGCATTCCAGACATACTGGCGCGCATCGTGGAGTACAAGAAGGCGGACCTCGCCGACGCCATGGTGCCGCGCATGGAGCTGGAGCTGCTGGGCGACGAGACGCGCCGGCACCGCCGGGATTTCCGCGCGGCGCTGGCCGGGCGCCAGCCGGCCATCATTGCCGAGATCAAGAGGGCGTCTCCCAGCAAGGGCGTGCTGGCGGACCGCATCGATCCGATCGCCATTGCCCGCGCCTACGAGTTGGGCGGCGCGGCCGCGCTGTCGGTGGTCACCGACGAGAAGTTTTTCCACGGCAGCCTCGACGACATGGCCATGGCCCGCGGCGCGGTAGGCCTGCCGGTGCTGCGCAAGGACTTCACCTTCGACGAGTACCACGTGGCGGAGGCGGCCGCGTATTGCGCCGATGCCATCCTGCTGATTGCCACGATCCTGTCCCCGAAACAGCTCCGGCACCTGCGCGAGTACGCAGCGCGCTTCGGGATGGCCGCCCTGGTCGAGGTGCACGACGAGACGGAACTGAAGACCGCCATCGACTCCGGTGCGCAGTTGATCGGCGTCAACAACCGCAACCTGCGCACGTTCGAGTGCGTCATCGAGACCTCGCTGCGGCTGGCCCCGCTCATCCCCCCGGGCATCGTGCGGGTGAGCGAAAGCGGAATCCGCACCGCCGAGGACGTCCGCAGGCTGCGGGTCGAGGGCTACCACGCATTCCTGGTGGGCGAGCACTTGATGAGGTCGAGGGATCCGCTCGGAGCGTTGCGGGCTTTGCTCCGATGATCGTGAAGATCTGCGGGATCACCAACCGCGAGGACGCGCTGGTGGCGGTGGATGGCGGCGCGACGGCTCTCGGGTTCAACTTCTACCCGCCGAGTCCGCGCTATGTGACGCCGGCCCAAGCTCAGAGCATCGCCGGCATTGTTCCCGAACATGTTTGGAAGGTTGGGCTGTTCGTGAACGAGCGGCCCGAAGCGGCGCTGGGCATTGCGGCCCAAACGGGCATGGACATCTTGCAGGTTCACGGCAACGCCGAACAATTTCCGGCCGGAATCCGGCTATGGAAAGCGGTGCGCGTCGGCCCCGATTTCCAGTTCGCCGAGCTGGATGCGCCCCACGCCGAGGCTTTCCTGCTGGACACGCCCTCGGAAACGCTCCACGGCGGGACCGGCCAAACCTTCGACTGGAAGCTGGCGCGCGGCGCGCCGCGCAAGGTGATCATCGCCGGCGGGCTGGATGAGAACAACGTGCGCCAGGCCATCGAGGAGGCGATGCCCTGGGGCGTGGACGCATGCTCGCGCCTGGAAGCCATGCCCGGGCGCAAGGACCACCTCAAGCTGGCGCGCTTCCTGAAGGCGGCCCTCTCATGATCGGGCCGCTACCGGATGCGGGCGGGCACTACGGTCCCTACGGCGGGCGATTCGTCCCCGAGACGCTGATGTCGCCCCTGGAGGATCTCGAGAAAGCGTATTTCGAGGCCCGGGAGGACCCCGCGTTCCGGAAGGAGCTCGACGATCTGCTGCGCAACTACGCCGGCCGGCCCACTCCCCTGTACTACGCCCGGCGCCTGAGCGAATCCCTCGGTGGCGCGCGCATTTACTTGAAGCGCGAGGATCTGCTGCACACCGGAGCGCACAAGATCAACAACTGCTTGGGCCAAGTTCTGTTGGCCCGGCGGATGGGGAAAAGGCGCATCATCGCCGAGACCGGCGCTGGGCAGCACGGGGTGGCCACCGCGACGGTCTGCGCGCTGTTCGGGCTCGAGTGCGTGGTCTACATGGGCGAGGAGGACATGCGGCGGCAGCGGCTGAATGTCTTCCGCATGCGCTTGCTGGGCGCGCGCGTCGCGGGAGTGGCCAGCGGCAGCCGGACGCTCAAAGACGCCATCAGCGAGGCCATGCGCGACTGGGTCACCAACGTCGCCACCACTTACTACCTGCTCGGCTCGGCCCTGGGCACGCACCCCTACCCGCTCATGGTTCGCGACTTCCAGAGCGTGATCGGCCAGGAGTCGCGCCGGCAGATTCTCGAAGCCGAGGGCCGCCTGCCGGACGCGATCCTGGCGTGCGTGGGCGGCGGCAGCAACGCCATCGGCATCTTCCACCCCTTCATTCCCGACGAAAAAGTGCGGCTGATCGGCGTCGAGGCGGGGGGCCGAGGCTCCGCGCTGGGCCAGCACGCGGCGCGGTTTTCGGGAGGCTCGCCGGGGGTTCTTCAAGGCGCCTACAGTTACCTGCTGCAGGATGCCGACGGCCAGGTGGCCCTGACGCATTCGGTGTCGGCGGGCCTGGACTACGCGCTAGTCGGTCCCGAGCACGCCTGGCTGCACGATGAAGGCCGGGCGGAATACGTCTCCATCGGGGACCGGGAGGCGCTGGAAGCAGCCCGTGTGCTGTCGCGAACCGAGGGGATCATCCCGGCGCTCGAGTCGGCGCACGCGGTGGCGGAGGGGCTCCGGCGCGCACCTCAAGCTAAGGATGAGATATTCATCGTAAACATCTCAGGACGCGGAGATAAGGACATGGATATCTACCGCGAGAACTTCCCCGAACTCGATGCAAGCTGACCACCCCTCCCGCATCACCCGGCGGTTCGACCGCCTGCGCCGCGAGGCTAGCAAGGGTTTCATCGGCTACTTGACCGCCGGCGATCCGTCGCTGGACCGGACCGCCGGGCTCGCCCTCGCGCTCGAGCGCGGCGGGGTGGACCTGGTCGAGCTGGGGGTGCCCTTCTCCGATCCGATTGCCGACGGCCCGGTGATCCAGCGCGCCGCCGAGCGGGCCTTGCGCGGGGGGACCAGCCTGAGGAAGGTGCTCGAGGTGGCAGTCGAAATCCGGCGCAGCTCCGAGGTCCCGCTGCTGCTGTTCACCTACATGAACCCGGTCCTGCGGTACGGCCTCGAGGCGCTGGCGCGCGATGCCGCCGGCGTGGGAATCGACGGGGTGCTGCTCACCGACCTGAGCGTCGAGGAGGCGGGCGTCCACGTCGAGGCCATGTGGCGGCACGGTCTGGACACCGTTTTCCTGGCCGCCCCAACTTCGACCGAACGCCGCCTGCGCCTGATTGCCGAGTACTCGACGGGATTCGTGTACCTGGTCTCGCGGACCGGAGTGACCGGGGAACGCGATTCGCTGTCTGGGTCGGTAGCGCCGCTGGTCGAGGCCGTGCGCCGGGTGACGGACCTGCCGCTGGCGGTGGGATTCGGCATCTCGCGGCCCGAGCATGTCGCCGCGGTGGGCCGCCTGGCGGACGCCGTGGTTGTGGGCAGCGCCTTCGTGCGGCTCATCGAGCAGAACGCCGCCAATGCCGCACTGGAACTCCAACTGGAATCCCTGGCTCGCGAACTCAAGCACGGATTCCACCTGAGACCGTCATGACGCAGGAAGAGGGCCTGAAAGCGCTGCGCGAGTGCCGCGACCGCATCGACGAGCTGGACCGGCGCATCCTGGAACTGCTCAACGATCGCACCAAGATCGTAGAGGAGATCGGCCGCCTGAAGTACCACCTGGGCATGCCGATCTACGAGCCCAAGCGCGAGGACGAGGTGTTCGAAAACGTCACCGGCAACAACCCCGGCCCGCTGACTCCGGATGGCGTAAAGCGGGTCTTCGAACGCATCATCGACGAGATGCGCAACGTGCAGCGGCTGCGCATGCTGGAGCGGGATGGAAAAGAGACTGGCTTGTAGCGTGTGGCTTGTGGCCTGTAGATCCAGATTGCCGCGCGTGGGCTTCGCCTCTGGGGCGACAGCAGGTGCGCCGTCGCGGGATCAACAGGCCACAAGCCACAAGCCACAAGCCAACTAAGGAGTTCTCAATGATAGTCGTCATGCAGGAAGGCGCGACCGAGCAGCAGATCCAGGGGGCGATCGACCGGCTGGTATCGCTGGGCTTCACTGTGCACCGGTCCACGGGCGTGGTACATACCGTGCTGGGCGGGGTCGGTCCGGCGGAACAGTACGATCCCGCCGACTTCGAGGTGCTCGACGGAGTCAAAGAGGTCCACCGCATCATGTCGCCGTACAAGCTGGCCAGCCGGCATTTCCGGCCGGCCGGAACGGTGATCCAGGTGGGCGGCGTGGAGATCGGCGGCAACGCCGTGGTGATGATGGCCGGGCCGTGCAGCGTGGAGAGCCGCGACCAGATCCTGCGCATCGCGGAACTGGTGGCCCAGGCGGGCGCCAAGGTGCTTCGTGGCGGCGCGTACAAGCCCCGCACCTCCCCGTACAGCTTTCAGGGAATGGGAGAGGAGGGGCTGGCCCTCCTGCGCGAGGCCGCCGACCGCCACGGCCTGCTGGCGGTCAGCGAGGTCATGGACCACACCCAGATCCCGCTGGTGGCGGGCTATGCCGACATCCTGCAAGTCGGCGCCCGCAACATGCAGAACTACAACCTGCTGCGGGAGCTGGGCAAGCAGCCCAAGCCCGTGCTGCTCAAGCGCGGCATCTCGGCCACCATCGAGGAGCTGCTGCTTTCGGCGGAATACGTGATGTCGGCGGGCAACTACGACGTGATCCTGTGCGAGCGCGGCATCCGCACCTTCGAGAGCTACACCCGGAACACCATGGACATCTCGGCGATTCCGGTGGTGAAGAAGCTTTCGCATCTGCCCATCATCGCCGACCCGTCGCACGGCACCGGGCGCCGCGACAAGGTGATTCCGATGGCGCGCGCGGCGGTGGCGGCGGGCGCCGACGGCCTGCTCATCGAGGTCCACCACGACCCGGAGCGCGCCTTGAGCGACGGGGCGCAGTCGCTGCGGCCGGAGCAATTCGCCGAACTGATGGCCCAACTGCGCATCATCGCGCCGGCGGTCGGCCGGACGATCTGAGCCCATGGACACGGTAACCATTGTCGGCGTCGGGCTGATCGGCGGCTCGTTCGGGCTGGCTCTCCGGAAAGCCGGATTCCGCGGGAGACTGATCGGCGTGAGCTCCCCCGGCGCGATCCGCGACGCGCTCGAGCGCGGCGCCATCGACGAAGCCCTGCCACTGGCCGAGGGCGTCGCGCGGGCCGACCTGGTCTACCTGGCGCAGCCCATCCGCCGCATCCTGGAGACGCTGGCCGCGCTGGACCCGTGGCTCCGCCCAGGCAGCCTGGTCACCGATGCCGGCAGCACCAAGGCGAGGATTGTCGAGCAGGGCCGGCAAAACATTCGCCGAGGCCAGTTCCTGGGCGGCCATCCCATGGCGGGCAAGGAAAAGCGTGGCGCGGCAGAGGCGGATCCCGGCCTGTTCGCGGGCCGGACCTACGTGCTCACGCCCTCCGCGCCCGAGGAACTGGAAACTCCCGCGGCGCGGGAGTTCCTGGGCTGGCTCCGAGCCATCGGGGCCGTGACGATCGCGCTGGAGCCGCAGGAGCACGATCGCGTGGTGGCCCGCACCTCGCACCTGCCGCAACTGCTCTCGACCGCACTGGCTATGACGCTGGTCGGCCAGCTCGAATCGGCAGACCACTTGCAGGTGGCGGGACCGGGCCTGGCCGACACGCTGCGCCTGGCAGCCAGTTCCTATGAGATCTGGGGAGACATCCTGGCCACCAACACCGCCCAGATCGACGCGGCGCTGGCAGCATTCATCGCGCAGATCGAGGAGTTGCGCGCGGGGCTCGGCTCCGAGCGAACCGAGGACGCTTTCCGCGCGGCCAACGACTTCGCAGCCCGCCTGAAGCAGCCGCGCGGGCGGTGACTATTTCCGCTGCGAGACCACGATGGCGGTGACGTCGCGGGTCTCCGCCACGGAAGCTCCGCGCGCCAGGCCGGCCCCTATGTACGGGCGCTGGATTTTGACCCACATTTTCGAGTTGACCAGGTCCTTGGCGTCGTCCAGCAGGAAGAAGGCGTCTCTCAACTCTTGGCCCGTGGGCAGCTTGCGTACCCGCTTCCCGAGCATGTTGTATTCGCGCGCGAAGCTCTTGTAGAAGACGTACACCTTGTCGAAGGAGTCCGCCGTCACATAAACGGTGACCTCGAGGCCCGGGTCCGTGGCCGCCGCCCGTTGGGCCTGCTCGGTAGCGGCCCGATCGACCTTCGTCCCTCGATAACGTCTAAACTCCTGTCCTAAAACAACCGCCGGCAGACTCAGAAGAACGAGGGCTATCAGGCGATAAACCCGCTTTGTCATGTGAGTACTCCGTGACAGAAGCATACCTCCGAACGTGCCTCGTAGCAAATGTTTTGTAGGATAAGGCTCCGCCTTGTCCTGGTCGCATCCGGTTCGCAGCTAGGACAAGGCAGAGCCTTATCCAACACAGTGTGAATCCACGGCACAGGTCCGGCGGTGGCAGGCCGCTGGCGACTCAACACGATGCGAATGGCAACGGAATTGCCTCTTCGGGCCGCATGAGACACGTTTGGGTCGCTGCGCTGCTCTGGGCGGCGGCGTTGCCGGTTCGGGCGCAGGAACCGGAGGTCAATGTCAACGAGCGCTACACGGTGGAGAGCATCGAGATCTCCGGCGCCGATCAGTCCAAGCTGGACCAGCCGGTTCGCGACAACCTCCGCAAGCTGGTGGGACAGAAGTTCAGCCAGGAGAAGCTCGAGGAACTGTCGAAGCTGATTCACAAGGCGTTTCCGGGCCGCCCGGTTTCCATCCAGGTGAGCCGCGGCAGCACGCCCGAACAAGTGAAGGTCACCTTCGCCGTAGGAGGCCGCTCGAAGCGCTTCGATCTGACGGCCCCCAAGGCGGTGTACCACGCACGGCAAGGCTGGAGCGGCGAGCTGGACGCCTCCGTCCAGGAGCATTCGAATGTGTTCACGCTCGGCGTCCTGAGCGACAACGACACGCTGGTAGAGCGGTTCGCCGGCTTCAAGGCGCGGTATGAGAACAGGAAGGTGGGCACCGACCGCCTCCGGCTGGCCTTCGAGTTCGACAGTTTCCACCAGATCTGGAACGGCGCGACGCTGGCTGCCTCCGGGAACCAGAGTGCGGGGGACGCGCCTGCGGACATCTACCGGACGCGGCAGAGCTTCGAGCCGCTGGCCACGGTGGTGCTGGCCCGCCCTCTGAAGCTCTCGGTGGGAGCGAGCTTCCAGCGCTTCCAAACACAGGTTCCGGCCGCGCGCACCGAGGCGGCCAACGCGGTCATCGTTACTCTGCGCTATGATCGGCTGTTGGAGGAATCGGGCCCCAGCAAGCACCGGCTGGAGGCAGGTTACGGCCTGCGCGCGGCCACCAGGACCCTGGATAGCGACTTCGTCTACACCCGCCACATCTGGGACTTCGGCTACACCTTGTGGCGCGGCAATCACAAGCTCAGCGAGCGGTGGCAAGCCGGCGCGATCTCCGGAAACGCGCCCTTGTTCGAGCGCTTCGTGCTGGGGAACAGCTCCACCCTGCGCGGGTGGAACAAGTTCGACCTCGCCCCGCTGGGAGGCAGCCGCATGGCGCACAACTCGGTCGAGTACCGCTACCGGGCGTTCCAGATCTTCTACGACGCGGGCGCCGTCTGGACCCGCGGCCAGGACGCGACCCTCAAACACTCGGCGGGCGCCGGCGTGCACATCGGAGACCTGGCGCTCCTAGTGGCGTTCCCCATCCGGAACGGCCGGGTGGAACCGGTCTTCATCGCGGGTCTGAACCTCTGATGCCAAGCCACGTCACGCGCCGGAGTTTCGTGGGCTGGCTGTTGCCGGCCTCCCGAGTCTGCCTTGCGATGACCGCGGAGAGCGATGGCCTGGAAGTACGCCTGGCGAGCGAGCGCATCTGGGTGGTGGCCCCGCGGCTGCGATTCGTCGCCGGCAAGCCGCTGGAGCGGCTCCGCAACGGTGCGCCGGTGCCGTTCGCCTTCCAGTTGGCCGTGTCGACCGACCACTGGACCAGCGTGCTGGACCGCGACATCGAGCGTTTCGTGCTCAGCTACGATCTCTGGGAAGAGCGCTTCTCGATCGCCAAGATGGGGCATCCGCGCAGGTCGGTGTCGCACCTGACGGCCCGCGCGGCCGAGACCTGGTGCGTGGATGACCTCTCGGTGGCGCCCGGCAGGATCGCTGAGCGGCAATCCTTTTGGGTACGCCTGGAAGTGAGGGCTGAGAACCCGGCCGAGCAGGCCGAGCTCGAGCGCCAGGAAAGCGTCAGCCTCACCCGCCTGATCGAGATCTTCAGCCGGCGCGCGCGGGGGGAGCAGACGCGCTGGGTGGCCGAGGCCGGGCCGGTGCGCCTGGCCGAGCTGAGGCAGGCTGCTCCAGGAGTCCGGCCGTGAACCGCCTGCGCAACCGGCTGATCCTGGTGTTCCTGGCGGCCACCCTGGCGCCCCTGGCCGCCACCTGGTGGATTACCACCTCGCTGCTCGAGCACAGCCTCACGTATTCCTCTACCGATCGACTCGACAGCCTCTCGAAGACGCTGGAGAGGACCGGGCGGGAGCTGTACCAGCGCGCCCGCGAGTCGCTGAAGCGCGAAGCACAGACGGCGCAGGCCGTCCCGCGGATCTATGGGATCGGCAGCCAGACGGGCTGGCCCGGCGATGTTCGCGAGTTCTGGGACAGCGGCGATGCGGAGCGCTTCGCGCTGGCCCAGGAGGGCAGCGTCCTGAAATACATGCTGCGCCGGCCGGAGGGCGTGTGGCTGTATACCAGCCAGTTCGGCCTCAGCATGGCGCAGCTTGCCGACCAATACCGGCAGGCGCGCGAGGCCATCGACCGCGACCGGGGGCGCGATCTGCGGCGCGGCTTGCTCTACACCTTCGCCTCGCTGGCCGCCGCGATCTGGCTGCTCTCGCTGGCGCTGCTGGTCTATCTGGCGCACCGGATCAGCCGGCCCATCCGGCAATTGACGGCGGGCCTCGCGCAACTGGCCTCGGGCGACCTGGCGACGCGTCTGGAAACCACGCGCACCGACGAGATCGGCCGCGCCATCGCCGCCTTCAATCATATGGCCGCCCAACTCCAGCAGAGCCGCGACCGCCTGGTCTACCTGGCGCAGCTCGCGAGCTGGCAGGCGCTGGCCCGGAAAATGGCGCACGAACTGAAAAACTCGCTGACGCCCATCCGCCTCACCATGGAAGAGATCCTGGCCCGGCGGGACGAAAACGACCAGGCATTCATCGAGCAGGCCGCCCGGATCGTGGTCGAGGAGGTGGAGAGCCTGGAGAGACGCGTGCGCGCGTTCTCGGAGTTCGCCTCCGAACCGCCCGTGCGGCGCGTGGCACTGGATGTGAACGAGGCGGTCGAAGAGCGCATCGGGTTCTTGAAAACCGGCCACCCGGAGTTGCGCTACGCGCTGCGGCTCGACGGGAGCAAGCCGGTCGCACTCGCGGACCAGGACCTGCTCAAGGGCATCCTCACCAACCTGCTCGAGAACGCCGCGGACGCCGCAGGCGCGGGAGGCTCGGTGCTGGCGCGAACGTCGCTGGCCAACGGCCAGGTGTCGGTCGAGGTGCACGACTCCGGCCCGGGCCTGAGCGAGCAAGCGCGCAAGTCGTTGTTCGAGCCCACCATCTCCTTCAAGGAGCGCGGCATGGGCCTGGGCCTGTCGATCGCGCGCAAGAACGCGCTGCTCTCGGGCGGCGACATCCTGCTGATCGCGGGAGAGCTGGGCGGCGCGGCGTTCCGGGTGGTGCTCCCCGAGGCGCCAGCTAACAGCTATCAGCTACCGGATGCGCCCCAGCGCGTCCATGGACCGGAGTCTCCCCTACCCATACAGCCTTCCGTTCCGCGGCCGGCCGCTGGGGCGGGCCAGCGCCGGTAGCTGATAGCTGTTAGCTGGCGCCTTCGTAGGGCGGACCTCCTGGTCCGCGGGCCGACGTCCTCGTCGGCCCTTTGCTGTTAGCCTGTGTGTATGGCTCGCATCGCCATTCTGGACGACGAGGTCAATGTCGGGAACTCCCTGCGGCTGATCCTGGAACGGGAAGGCTACGCGGTGACCATCTGCCGCTCGGCGGGCGAATTCCGCGCGCATCCGGAGGTCCCCCGCGCCGACGCCTATCTGCTCGACGTGCTGCTGCCGGATGGCAGCGGGATCGACGCTCTGCGCTGGCTGCGGCAGACCGACAGCCGGGGGGCGGCGATCATGATTTCGGGTCACGGCACGATCGCCGACGCGGTCGAGGCGACCCGCGCGGGCGCCTTCGATTTTCTCGAGAAACCGCTCACCCGCGAGCGCGTGCTGCTGGCGCTCAAGAACGCCCTGGAACAGGCCGCGCTGCGCCAGGAGAACGAGCGCCTGCGCGAACTGGTGGGCGAGGGCCCCAGGATGATCGGGGCCAGCCCGGCGTTCCTTGCCATGCTGGAGCAGGCCACCCGGGTTGCCCGCTCGGACGCCCGCGTGCTCCTGGCCGGAGAATCGGGAACCGGCAAGGAGCTGCTGGCCGCTTACATCCACCGTGAAAGCCCCTTCGCCCCGGGCCCCTTCGTCAAAATGAACTGCGCCGCCATCCCCACGGAGCTGCTCGAGAGCGAAATGTTCGGGCACGAGAAGGGCGCCTTCACCGGCGCGGGCGTGGCGCGGCGCGGTAAGTTCGAAACGGCGGACGGGGGGACGCTGTTCCTGGACGAGGTGGGCGACCTTCACGAGACCGCTCAAGCGAAGCTGCTGCGCGTGCTCCAGGATGGGGAATTCCACCGGGTGGGAGGGGAACACCGCATCCGCGTGGCCGTCCGGGTGATCTCGGCCACCAACCGCGACCTGGCGGGGCTGGTGGCGCAAAAACAATTCCGCGAGGACCTGTACTACCGCCTGTGCGTGGTGCCCATCCGCGTGCCGCCGCTGCGCGAGCGCGTCCCGGACATCCGCTTGCTCGCGGAGTACTTCCTGGACGAATTCTGCCGCCGCAACAACTTCAAGCCGAAAGCGCTGGACGGCGAGGTCTTCCCGGCGCTGGAGAAGTTCGCCTGGCCCGGCAACGCGCGCGAGCTTAAAAATGTGATCGAGCGCATGGCTATCCTCACGCCGGGGGAGCGGCTGGGTCTGGATTCGGTGCCGCTGGAGATCCGGCTGCCGAAGGAGTCCGCGGCCCGATCCAGCCTTCAGGACGCCCGCCACGCCGCCGAGCGCGAGCACATCCTGCGGACGCTCGAGCAGAACCAGTGGAACGTCTCCTCGGCCGCCCGCGCCCTGGGCATGGAGCGCACCAACCTCCACAAGCGCATCCGGGCGCTGGGCATCAGCCGCTAACCCGCCCTTCTCACGCAGGATCGTGACGAGGCGCGTGAGGAGCCAGTGGATACGAGGCGTGCGAGAGGCGACGCCCGGAGGCCCGCTAACGGGTCGAGGACGTCGCCCGAGCGCAACGAAGTAGACATGGGCTCATCGCGCGCCGCAGTAGATCTTGTTTAGTCCCGCCTCAAACGACTGCAAGGACCGGCCCAACCAGCCGATGAGTGGAATAAGAGGAGCATGGCCGCTCGTGTCGTGCTCGGCAGGCCCATGCAAGCCGTCCATTATCTGCTCGTCGCGGTCGCGCTCGCGGCGGTCCTGTCCATCCTCCGGCTGCGCGCCAGGTTGCGAGCGGAAGCGGCCGCCTTCAAGCTGGCCGCCAGACAGCTCGAAGAAGGCCGGGAGCGGCTTCAATTAGCGCTCGACGGGGCCGGCGAGGCGCTCTGGGACTGGAACGTCAAGGAGAACCGGACCTACTACAGTGAACGCTGGTCTCAGATGCTGGGCTTTTCCCCGGAAGAGATCGGCAACTCAGTCGAGATTTGGGAGCGACTGGTCCACCCGGAAGACCTGGCCCCAGTCATGCAGAAACTCCAGGACCACATAGAGGGCCGTTTGGAGACTTACCACGCGGAGTTTCGCATGCGGACCAAGGACGGCGGTTGGCGCTGGATACAGGCGCGCGGAAAGGTGGTCACCCGGGATGCCGACGGTTCGCCCGCCCGTGTTGCCGGCACCCACCTGGACGTTACGGAACAGAAACAACTCGCGGTTGCTCTGGCCCAGGCGCGAGACGCGGCTCTGGCGGCTTCCCGGGCCAAGTCCGCTTTTCTCGCCAACATGAGCCACGAGATCCGGACGCCCATGAACGGCATCATCGGAATCTCCGAGCTGCTGCTCAAGACCGCTCGCGATGACCAGCAGCGCGGATACGCCGAGATCATCCACGGTTCCAGCGAGGCGCTCCTCGCGATCCTCAACGATATCCTCGACTTCTCCAAGATCGAAGCGGGAGAGCTGCAAATCGAATGCACGCCCTTTGACCTGCACGGAGTCTTGCGGCAGACCGTGGACCTGTTCGCGTTCACCACGGCGAACAAACACCTCTCGATGGCCATCGAGATCGCCCCCGACGTGCCCTCGCGGGTGGCGGGAGATCCGGGACGGTTGCGCCAGGTGCTGGTCAACCTGCTTGGCAATGCCCTCAAGTTCACCGAGCGCGGAGGGGTTCGCCTGCGCTGCCGGCGCGTTCCGGACGATTCGGCACGCATTGGCATCGAGTTCGAAATCGGCGACACCGGCGTGGGCATCGACCCCGCGGTCATCCACTCGTTGTTTCGCCCCTTCATGCAAGCCGACGAATCCACCACCCGGCGCTACGGGGGGACGGGCCTGGGGTTGGCCATCAGCAAGCAACTGGTCGAACTCATGCATGGCCGCATCCAGGCGGCCAGCGTCCCTGGGCGAGGGAGTACGTTTCGCTTCACCGTCGCCCTGGAGCCGGCGCCCGCCGATTCCGTGGCCGAGACCGACCACCGGGAAACGCCACCGCGGACGCCTGCCCGGCCTGCACACATCCTGCTGGCCGAAGACAACCTCGTCAATCAAAAAGTGATCGCCCACCTGCTGAGCCACCTGGGGCATTCCGTCGACATCGTATCCAACGGCCGCGAGGCGGTCGCGGCCGCCGGCCGAGGCTGCTACGACGCGATTCTCATGGATTGTCACATGCCCGAAATGAGTGGCTACGAGGCCACGCGCCTCATGCGCCAACAAGATCATCCCGGCCGCCGTCCTCCCATCATCGCGCTCACTGCCAGCGCGCTCGCGGGCGATCGCGCGCGTTGCCTCGAGTCCGGGATGGACGATTACATCAGCAAGCCCGTCAACCTCGAAACCCTCTCCAGAGTTCTCGATGAGTGGCTTGCCGATCCGGTGGAAACACCGGAACACCGCTGAAAGGCATCGGCTCGCCGCGGCATTATCCAGGCATGACACGACTTCCCTTGCTCACCATCCTG
This sequence comes from Bryobacteraceae bacterium, assembly GCA_050008465.1. Classification (GTDB taxonomy): domain Bacteria; phylum Acidobacteriota; class Terriglobia; order Bryobacterales; family Bryobacteraceae; genus Fen-330. The sequence goes on along the minus strand of JBEKMO010000039.1, from coordinate 5,424 downwards.
GCGGCCTGCGCCGCCTTCTCCCAGACGCAGTTGACCATCTACAACCAGAACTTCGCCCTCGTCAAGGAGCCCCGCTCCTTCCAATTGAAGGCCGGCGAGAACGAAGTCCGCGTCGCCGACCTCAGCGCGCATCTCGAGCCCGATTCCGTGGTGTTGCGCGATCTGAAGCAGCCGGGCTCCATCCGGATTCTGGAACAGAACTACGAGAGCGATCCGCTGAGCGAAGGGCTTCTGCTCCGCAAGTCCGAGGGCAAGCTGCTGGATTTCGAAATCGACCTCCCGGGCGGGACCAAACGCATCGTCCAAGGCCGCATCCTGCGCAGCGGCTACGTCCCGCACACCGCGGCGTTCGGGCGTTACGGCCAGCAATACTACCAGTCCCAGATGGCGATGGCCGGCGCCGCTGGCCAGCCCATTGTCGAGGTGGCCGGCAAGATCCAGTTTGGGCTGCCCGGCAAGCCCATCTTCGACGCCCTCGATCCCAAAGGATTCCTCAAGCCGACGCTCCTGTGGCGGCTGTGGACCGACCAGGCCGGCGCTCACGAGGCCGAGTTCTCCTACCTGACCGGCGGCATGCGCTGGGAGGCCACTTACAACGCCGTCGCCCAGGAGAAAGGCAACGCGCTCGACCTCATCGGCTGGGTGACGCTGGAGAACATGAGCGGCAAGGATTTCGAGGACGCCCGCGTCAAGCTCATGGCCGGTGACGTAGCGCGTGCGCGCCAGGAAGGCGACCGCGAAGACAGGATGATCATGGCTAAGAGCGCCGAGTTAGCCGGCTTTCCCGAACCCGTGAGCGAACGCGCCTTCGACGAGTATCATCTCTACACCCTGCCGCGTCCCACTACGGTGCTGGATCGGGAAGTCAAGCAGGTCGAGTTCGTGCGCGCGGCGAATGTTCCGGCTCAGCGCATCTACGTCTATGACGGTTTCAAGGTGGACCCCCAGTATCGCGGGTGGAACTACGAGAGCATCCGCACCAACGCCGAGTACGGCACGGTGTGCAACACCAAGGTCTGGGCCATGCTGGAGTTCCGCAATTCCGAGAAGTCGCAACTGGGGATGCCGCTGCCCAAGGGCAAGGTCAAAATCTACCGGCGCGATTTGGACGCCCGGAACGAGTTCATCGGCGAGGACGCCGTCGATCACACTCCGCGGGACGAGACCGTGCGCCTGTATACGGGCAACGCTTTCGACGTCGTCGGCGAGCGCCGCCAGACCAGCTTCCGGCTGGACACCTCCGCGCACTGGGCCGACGAGTCCTTCGAAATCAAGGTGCGCAACCACAAGAAAGAGGCGGTCGAAGTGCGCGTAGTCGAGCACCTGTACCGCTGGCTCCAATGGCAACTCACCACCAAGTCCATGAGCTCCACCAAGAAAGACGCCCGCACCATCGAGTTCCGCCCAACCATCTCCCCCGGCGCCGAGGCCGTCATCACCTACACCGTTCACTACTCGTGGTGACGCCTCCGTAGGGCGGACCTCCAGGTCCGCGGCCGACCTCCAGGTCGGCCACAAGCTATGGCGACCGATCAGGCCACGCGGTACTCTCGTGGCGCACGCTTCAGCGTGCGGGGTGCCCTCTGGGCCCGGCTCTCCAGCCGACGCCCGGGGTTTTCACCTGCTCCTGCCGCACGCGACTTACTCAGCAGCGCCAGTCGCTCGTGCATCTCAGAGTGACGGGGAAGCAGTGAGTGGCGCTTCACGGCCGCGATGTCCCAACCTCGACCGAAAGCGGCATCAATTCAACCAAGTCGGCCTCTGGCGCGAACGCATCCGGATTCGCCCGTGGCAGCGGTTTGCCCTCCTCCAACAGCAAGTGCGCCAGGTCTTCCAGCGCGCTGGAAATCATGAGTCGAGCGTCCGCCAGATCGAACCCCTGGCTTACCGCCCCCGGGAAATCCAGAGCCTCCGCCACGACCATCTTGCCGCCATCCCGCGGAAGATAAAACGCCACGTGGTACCGCAGCATACACCCAGAATACTCGAGTCCCTGAAGGTGGAGTGCGTGGGCTACGCAGGCGGACGGTCCCGGCGCTTCACTTCGGCCATGATGTCCTCAACCGTGGCGCCGTCAAGCCAGCGATGGCGGAGTTGGCCCCTTCCTGGGCCGCTGGAGTCGCTCGGGATGGAAGAAATGAGAAAAATAGCTCCAATGGAGGCAGTTGGAGGTACAATCGATGCGGGCCAGGATCGCAAGACGTAAATCCTGGCTGGAAGGAAGGGCTAGGGGCATATGACCAGATGTTTCCTCCTGTTCGCTTCCGCGATTGCTCTTACGCTGAGCGCTTTCGCGCAGACCAAGACCTCGGGTTCCCTCGACTGCGACAAGTCGGACCCGAGGCACGTGATTCCGATCCCCGATCACAAGGATCACGCCTATGTGATCGGCCAGAACAAATGCACCTGGACCAAACCCATCGTTATCGAAGGGCTCGAAGGCAAGGGGTTTGTCAACACCGTATTCTATGACGTGATGGGCGCCTCTGCACGTACCACAGGTTCGGGCGTCACTACCTACGGTAGCGGCGACAAAGGCTACACGCACACCTCGGGAACCGCCGACGTAAAAGCGATGACCTCTTCCGGCAAGTGGACATTCTCGGGCGGAACCGGCAAGTTGCGCGGCATCAAGGGCGGAGGAACCTACACCTGCAAGATGAAGAGCGACGAGCCGGGCTCGGCTTACACTTGCGACGTTGAGGGCGAGTACGCGCTGCCCGCCCCCAAGAAGTAGCCGCCAAGCCGTTCGGTGAACCTGGATTCGAGGGTCGTCGTGCCCTCTTCAGCTTCTCCTGCCTGCTAAGAGGAAGCAGGAGGAGAGTTGTGTCGGTAGTGTCCTACAAGGAGCACCGCATCGGCAAGTCGTTGCGCGGGGCGCGACACGGCGCAGACTCAGGGCGGCGGTTACATCATGCTCCATGCAGTTGCGCTGCCCAGGGTGCTGCGCGTGGTTTACGCAGGCGGACGATCCCGGCGCTTCACTTCGGCCATGACGTCCTCAACCGTCGCGCCGTCAAGCCAGCGATGGCGGTCGCGGGTGTAATCGCCGGTTCCCGCTCGATATACGCGGAGGAAGCGCGCGAGTCCATCCAAGCCCAATTCGCGCTGCAAAACCGCCAGGGCATGCCGCTCAAAATCCTCATCGGTCATCCGGTCGAGCGGGGATCGCGGCGGCGCAGCACAAGAGCATTCAGCAACTCGCCATTGAGCGTTTGAGCTCGCTCATGGAAGTCGGCCCTGAGTGTGGCGTGGGTTCCGCCGCTGCGGTCTTGCAGGCCATAAACGAGCCGCCTCACCCGAGTGGGCCGGATGTCGACCAGCTCGAAGCGGCCATAGCGGATGGCCGGTTGCCCATTCAAACCCGCGAGCTCTTCCCGGACTGAGTCGACCGTGGTTTATCTTCTCGACACGAACGCGATCCAGCAACCCGATGATTCTGCATCGTGGCACAGGCATTCAGCCTGTGCCGGGCGCGTAAGGCCGGCCTCCAGGCCGTCTAGACTGTGCCAAACTGGTGGGGACGAGCTATGGCGACCGAGCGGGCCACTGTCTTCAAGACGCCGACGGCCGGCGATCCGGTCTTGGCCGAGGTCGTGCGCCGTCTGGTCGAAGCCTACCGGCCGGAGCGCATCTACCTCTTCGGTTCGGTCGCCCGTGGAGACGCCGGCCCGGACAGCGACTATGACATCCTGCTGGTGGTGCCCGACGACGCACAGCCGGACCGATTGCGAAGCCGTCTGGCGTACCAGGCGTTGAGAGGAACTGGGACCGCCGCCGACGTCGTGGTCTGGCCGAAGTCCAGCTTCGAGCGCCGGTCCAGAGTAATCACTTCCCTGCCCGCAGCCGTGTCGCGCGAAGGCGTACTGCTCTATGCCAGTTGATCCCGAACTGGTTGCCGAGGCGCGGGCGTGGTGCGTCAAGGCCTTCAACGATCTCCGTGCCGCGGAAACGCTGGCGGCAGCATCTCCGCCTTTGCTGGACGAGGCTGTCTTCCACTGTCAGCAGGCAGCCGAAAAGTCGCTGAAGGCCTTTCTGACATGGAACGGCCAGACCTTCCGGAAGACCCACAACTTGGAGGAGATCGGCGAGCAGTGCCTGGCCATCGATCCGTCCTTGCGCGCAGTGATTGATCGCGCCGCGCCCCTCAGCGAGTACGCCTGGCAGTTCCGCTATCCCGGCGAGCCGTACGAGCCGACGCCGGAGGAGGCTAACGAGGCGCTCGCCGCGGCGCGTGGGGCCGTCGAAGCCGTGCTCACCCGACTGCCCCCCGACTTGCAGCCGTGAGCGACGAAGCTCTGCATTTCGCGGACATCGCCCAGGGCCGGCTGCAGTGAACGCCGTCCGGGCGTGCTCCAGGTCCTCGCCCCCTTGTTCCACGAAGATGGCGACATGGTGGACATTTTTCTGGACGAACCTGCGAACGGTACCCAGAAGGTCCGCGTCAGCGACCACGGCATGACGCTGATGCGCCTTACCTACAGTTACGATCTCGACACCGGAACGTGGCCAACGTTTGCCGCATGGAGTTCTTCAAGCGCGAGGTTATCCAGAGCCTGTTCTAGGAGCAACTGGCGGAGTTCATCGAGGAGCGGTTGGCCGAGTACAACCCGCGGCCGCGCGCCGTCCCCATCCTCGACCACGACGAGTACGAAGTCGACTACCAGTTCGACGCCGGCCCGCGCCCGCTCTATCTTTTCGGAGTCAAGGCCAACAACAAGGCCCGCCTGGCCACCATCTCCTGCCTGGAGTTCCTGCGCCGGCGCCTTCCCTTCAAGAGCGTAATGGTCCACCAGGATTTCGAGAGCGGCATCAGCAAGAAGGACCGCATCCGGATCACCAGCGCCGCCGACAAGCAGTTCACCTCCCTGGACGATTTCCGGGAGAACGGCCCCCAGTTCTTCGAGCGAGAGCGCGCCGCCTGAGGGCCAACAGAACGCGATTGCCGCCCCGGCCTCCCGTCTAGAAACGTTGCATGGCTCCGGCCGGAATCCTCTCACCGAAACCCGACGGATGACACGGGCTATTCCTTCGACCCGGAATCCAAGATGTTGCCGTACCCTGCGGCGCGCCTCCCGGCGGGTTTCCTGCACGGGGACTTCGCGGGATCTATGTCTGGTCTGACAGCGAACCAGCGTGTTTTCAGGAGGCTACCGCGTTTGTCGGTCCGAATCCGCCGTAACCTGCCCATGTGATTGACTCCGCGCCGCTTCGAGGTCTACGTCCGCAAAGCGCTTCCGGCGGAGGCCGGAACTGGAAACAGCGAACGCCACTCGCCCCCCGGGGACATCTCCCAGAAGCGGACTTGAACGAAGCCGCTTTGCGGCAGTGCCGAATGCCACAGCGTGCTTTGTCAGGACGATTGCGCCGTAACGCAGTCGGCGGTAGCATTGCGGTGTGATGCTGCCGTTCGTTCGGCCAGTC